>SCKK01000043.1 GCA_004124475.1 Fidelibacterota bacterium | reverse complement strand
CAATATTTTCCAAAGGATCGAGACTTTAGAACAATAACCGATGATGAAATAATACATACCATGCAAAGATTAAATAACCGCCCCAGAAAAAGACTTGGGTTCAAAACACCAAACCAGGTATTTTTCGAAAAGAATCAACAAGTTGCACTTACTACTTGAATCCAGGTATCATTTTATTAATGCAATCATGAGATAACATAAATGGATAAAAAAGAGATAAAAATATTAATCCTCGAAGATGAACCAAAGGTAGCAGGTTTAATGGAACATTACTTAATAAAAGAGGGGTACAAAGTTTCAGTTCAAAATAAATTCGAGAACATGGAAGACGTTGAAGAGTTTATTTTGCAAGATTCTCCAAACGTAATTCTTTGTGATATCATAATGGAACCCAACGGATATAAAATTCTAGAAGCATTGAAGAATAATCCACAACTCCGTTTAATCCCGTTTATATTTGTTTCAGTCATGGAAAATTTACCTGATAAAGTGAAAGCATACAGGGGGGGAGTAGATAATTATGTAACCAAACCAATTAAAAAAGATGAATTATTAGCCAAAGTTAATTCTGTTATTTTAAGACAACAAAATGTAGAAGCAGCAATATATCTCGATCCACTTACCAAAATTTACAATCGTCGCTTTTTTCAGCGAGAGTTACATAGACAGATGAAACTTCATGATAGGCATGGAGATAAATTCATCCTTACTTTATTGGACTTAGATCATTTCAAAGCCATCAACGACACATATGGTCACAACTGCGGGGATTTAAGTCTCATTGCCTTTACAGAATATATCCGTTCTCAAATAAGAAGCACTGATATTTTTGCGCGTTGGGGAGGTGAAGAGTTCGTTTTAATAATGGAACGTGCCCAGATTGAAGGCATAAAGAAAACATTAGAAAATATATTAAGCAAATTAAAGAATCAGATACTTCTCAATTACGAGGGTAATAAAATAAAAATATCTTTTAGTGCAGGAGTTTCTGAGTACCCAACCCACGGGAAGACTGCAAATCAATTAATAGACGCAGCCGATAAAGCCGTATACTTGGCAAAGAAACTCGGTCGTAGTAGGGTTGAATTATTCCAGAAATAAAAGACAGCTATATATTCAGCATAAAGTAAAATCTATATTAGAATTTTTCAACTGATTCCAAATAATAATCATTATTATCACAAAAATTTAGCGATTCTATCCATATAATCGGCATTCCCGAAGTTTTGGGATCATGCTACTCCGAAACTTCGGAGATCAATTTAGTTGTCAGATAACGATTGGATTTATATAGCTATTGGTACAATCGTTAAAAGAATTAGGCTCTTTCACCAATAAGTGTTGTTACTCGACGACGGATAGATAAGTTTTCCGCATAAACTGTGAAGGAGCAATCTAATGAACACAAAGGATTTTTCAAGACTCTTATTTTCGCTTCCGAGGTCGACTCCTACTCAGCGTGCAAAGTGAAAGATAGTATCAAGGCATTTGATGACAAGAGCGGAGTACGCGAAATGCTTAGGGAAGCCAAGGAGACCAATCTGATTTGTCCTCATTGTAGGAATGATCATGTAATACATTGGGATAAGAGTCACGGTCTACCACGTTGCCGATGTGCAGAATGCAGGCGTACATTCAATTTTCTGACTGGGACGCCCTTGGCCACAGATTACGTCACAAAGATCGCTGGTTGGAGTTTGCCACGTCCCTAGAAGAGGGAGAAAGTGTGTGCAAAGCTGCTGAGCGATACGGTGTTCATCGTAACAGAGCATTTCGTTGACGCCATCTCATTTTTTGAATATCCTTTCTTCCATTCAGGCAGAGGAATCGAACGGTATTGCTGCACAGTTCAGGGGAATAAACCGGTGATCTTTTCTGAAAGAAAGCTCATGAATGGTTCTTGCGACCAATTCCTTCCCGCTTCCACTCTCCCCAAAAATCAAAACCGTGAAATCCATCTGAGCAACCTTAATGATTTGCTTATATATTTCAAGCATACCTATCGAATTCCCGATGAAAGAACCTTATCCATTTGGCCGCCTAAGGAATCCATGAGTTCATCTTCCGTAAGAAGACCCTTAGCAACAACCGCTCTACCCAAATAAGTATTGTGCAGGTGACTATATTATAGAGCATCATCTAACTATTTCTGATCAATTTTTCCAGAATCAATTAGAATTTCGCCGAGTCTCTTTTTTTAAATAGCCACGTTTTTAGCCTCCTAATACAAAAACTTCAAATACCAATGAATGATATTTGACCCCCATAAAATGGTTACAAACACGCCAAGGCTCAAAAAAGGACCAAAAGGAACTCTCTGACCCAAGGATACTTTACCTAAAAGTAAAAATATAATTAATAAAATTGTAGCCGAAAAAAAAGCAATTGCAGATGCTAACAGTCCTTTTTGCCACCCGAGGATAAGTCCAATTAATGCCGCATATTTCACATCACCCATTCCCATACTTTCTTTTTTAAAAATAAATTCACCAAAAAGGCCAATAAATAGAAAACCTAAACCCAATCCTAAAGCGCCCCAAATGTGGCTCAATATTCCTGAAAAAATACCAGGTCCCTTTAAACTATCCAATATCAGAATATAAGCTGTAGGAATCAGACAAACGAGGAGCAGTTTATTTGGGATTATCTGGTGATCTAAATCGATAAAAGTTATAATCACTAGCAGAGATAATAAGAAAACTGAAACTACAAACTCCCCAGTCAATCCAAATCGGTCATACATGAGTATAAAGATCAGAGCTGTTAAAACTTCTACAATTATATACTGATAGGAGATTCTAGTTTTACAGGAATTGCATCGACCTCCAAGAAGTATAAAACTTAACACGGGAATATTTTCCCATGCCTTGAGTTGATAATTACATTTTGGACAATGAGAACGTGGAAAAACGATAGACTCTCCACGAGGTATCCGGTAAATACAGACATTAAGAAAACTACCTACCATTAATCCAAAAACAATTATAAAGGCGAGATCCATTGATAGAGTCCTATAGCTCAGTTCTAAATACTGACTGATCCGTCACCTGACGGATGATCATCGTGAGGAGTAAAGACGTGAAACGCTAAACGTGATCCGTAATTCGTGCTTTCCCCGCTAGGCTGTTCCCCAGCCTGCCCCACTCCGTGGGTGGCTGGCAGGCGAATAGTGAGGGCTGGTAGGGCAAGCATTTTTAATTTTTCATTCCGCATTCCTAATTCTATTTCCCTGCGACTTAGCCTAAGTTATACAAATCCTTTATCTTACGCCAATATAGCATTGAGTTTTTCTACCAATGTCTTCGGATTTATCAGTTTGGTAATATACATATCAGTATTTTCTTTTTTGCCATTCTAAATCCATTTCCAAGTTTCTCGCAGAGTCCACGGACAAGATTTATTTTTCAAATGACAATTCAATCTTTTGAATATAAACCTGAGGAATCTGTTTATCTAACTTAAAATTAACTTCTTCAATCCGGTCATATAGTGTGTATCCCCCACTAAGAGATAGTTAGCCACACCACCGACCTCACCAACAGTTTGAAGTGTTATTTTGTTATTCTTTTCATTGTAATATAACCCATAAACTGAATGATTATACCGTTTACACCGTTGTAAAAATACAAATATGTTAATCCGGATCTAGTTTTTGGAAGGGACAGTTGTTTATCTAAGCTGCTGCGATATCTCACGAGTAGCAGGAATAAGTAAGTGAAAGGTTGTTCCTTTCCCCTCTTTACTATTCACCGAAATAAATCCATGATTTTCCTGAATAATACCCTTCACAATCGAGAGTCCTAATCCGGTTCCAACTGATGGGTCTTTAGTTGTAAAAAGGGGATCAAATATATTGGGGATTACATGATTTGGTATTCCGGTACCGGTATCGGAGATTGTAAGTGATGAATAGGAGCCAGGAGGTATTTCGGATTTCCATTTAGAATCACTGCCAATAATTTGATTGGATGTTTCAATCGTGAGCTTTCCCCCCTCAGGCATTGAATCACGCGCATTAATCACTAAATTGATTATTACATGTTCTATCTGCTGCGGATCAGCATAGACATTTGTAGGTTGAGGATTTAATTTAAATTTTAATTCAATATTTTTACCTAATATTGGTATAATAATCTCTTCCCTAGTTTTAAGGTGGTGATTCAAATCGAATTCAAAAGGTTGATTCTTTGATTTGCGACTTAGGTTTAGTAGTTGTCGCATAACATCGGCAGTGATTCTGGCATTTTTCTGGATAACCTTAGCATATTTATGAAGTTTCTCCTCAGGCTTAAGTCGTAATACGCATAGATCGGCATATCCTAAAATAGTTGTCATACGATTGTTTATCTCATGAGCAATGCGGCCACTTAAGGTTCCAATGACTTCCATTTTTTGCGAATGGCGTAATTGGATTTCTAATTCTTTAATGCGGGTAATATTTTGAATTGTGCCTTCATAATAGAGCAATGTGCTTTTGTCATCATAAACAGCGTGTGCGTTTTCGATTATGTTTATTACCCGATTCGTATGGGTCGTCCACACTGATTCGAATAACGAAATTTCTCCATTCTGTCTCAGATTTTCAAAAAACCTGTTTCGAGAATCTGTATCAATACATCCCAACTCAGTAAAGTTTTTCCCGATCAATTGATTTTCAGAGGTGTATCCTAACATTGTCACCATAGCGGGGTTTACAAGTATTATTTTTCCCTTTTTGGAAAGTCGATAATATCCATTTCCCATGGCGGAGAAAATTCCTCGGAACATCGCTTCTGATTCCTCGAGTGCTTGCTGATACTGTATTAACTTCTTTTCATAGCGATGCCTTAATAACGAGATTTCGATGGTTGATTGAAGCGATTCCCGATTAATGGGTTTCACTAAATACCCATAAGGATTCGTCTGTAACGCTTTAATCAAGGTTTCGTACTCCCGGGAAGCGGTCAGGAAAACAATTGGAATATCTATTTCCGCTTTTATTGTCTTAGCAGCGTCGATCCCAGCGTGGGGCGTTTCCAATATTACGTCCATTAAGATAAGATCCGGTTTGATCGTGAAAGCTTTTTGGATTCCTGTTTTCCCGGAATCGGCAACTTCTATTAAAGTGTAGGGTAATGTATCGAAAAAATACCTGATTTGTTTATGAGTTAGAGGATCACCCTCAACCAGCAATACATTGATTATTTTTGTCATGATATCATTCTAATTCAATAAATAGCAGGTAATGACAGATAGTGAATCTACGCTTCATAAATGCTTTTAGAATTATTATCATTTCCGCTTTTTCCAGTTAATCGTGCCGGTTCGATGAAGCGAAATGTTATAGAGACAATATCTCTGAGTGCCACCGGTTTGTACAAGTATCCATCTGCCCCCATTTTGAGAGCTTTTTCAATTACCTCTTCGGTTAGATAAGCTGATATCATAACCACCTTGGTATCAGCATTATTCAGTTTAATTGCTTTTAATACATCAATTCCATTCATATCGTCCAACATAACATCCAGGAAAATCAAATCATAGCGTTTCTTTAGCGCCCGCTGTAAACCGGATGTCCCGCTCATTTCCGTATCAACTTCGACTTCATATACCTCGAACAGATCGGTAAAAAATTCGCAGATACTCTCTTCATCATCGATAATTAAAATTGCAGGTGCTTTGTACACTTTTGTGTTTGTTTCCATCCTCATTCTATTATCTCCCTAATTTCTTCAGATAATTCAGAATTTTCACTAACATTCATTTCCGGTGAATAGATATCAACAATTTTGGGAGTCAGTAATACGACGAGCTCCGTCTTTTGTTTTTTGATCTGCGTGAATTTAAATAATTCACCAATTATGGGAATGGATCCCAGAATAGGAACTTTAGTATGCGTTATCACGTCCGTTTCACGCATTAATCCCCCTATAACTACTGTCTGACCACTCTTTACTACCACCTGTGTTTTCGCACTTCGTTTAGCAATGATGGGAATCCCATCAGGGGTGAATCCCTGTTGGAAATTAGCCTGTGGTTCTATTAACACTGTAATGGTTGAATCATTATTAATATGGGGCAGTATTTTCAGACGGATAGTGGCATCTTTAAATTCATACGAAGTTACCCCGAATTCATTCAATACAGGATATGGGATTTGATCTCCCACCTCAATTACTGCGCTCTGATTATCCAACGTTATCAGATAGGGTGTGGAAAGTATATTGAGGTCATTTACTCTTGATAATAAATGGATTGCTACATCGATATTATAATCAATAATACCGATTCCAAGCCCAGCGGTAAAACTTGGAAGCTCGGGTTCAGACGAAATCAGCGTCGGAATATTTTTTAATCCGAAGTTTGTACCAGCCACTACATTATTATCTTTGGTAAACCACTGGATACCCCGTTCATGTTCCTTGGTGATCGATACTTCCACAATAGCACTTTTGATGTAGACCTGTCGTGTCGGTTGGTCCAGTTTTTTCACTAACCGTTCTATTTCAATGATCTGCGAGGGGGTATCCTGGAAAATGATGGTATTCGTGCGGCTGTCAGCAAAAATACTCCCAATACCAGGGGTAACAATCTTAGCAATGGTAACGGCTAAATCACTTGCCCGTGCAAACTCACAAGCATAAAAACCTAACTGGGTCTGCACCAGGATATCCCCAATATCTGCAACAACATACTTATTGGATTTGCTTAATTGTTGAAATCCCAAGTCATATAATTGGGTCAGTATTGACAATGCTTCCATCGCGGTCACAGCTTTCAAATCAAGGGTGATTTGTCTTTCCCTCACCGCCGGATCGGAAATAAATTTCATCCCGCTTTTTTCACTAAGAATACGCAATACCTTCTCTAATTTTACATCCTTTACTGATACTGAAATCAAATCCGACTGATCGTCTTGTCCAGCAATAAAATGAGTAGGTAATAGACCTAAAATAATAATCAAACTTATTACAATACTTTTTTGGACCGAATAGCGGATTAACACTGTATTTTACTCCCTTTCATATTTTACAGAAAATAAATCCTTAGCATTGTATAGAACGACTATGGTATCCGAGATAGATTGAATGGTATAACCCTTAAGTTCATCGCCAACTCCATATACTTCCCCATTCAGGATGGCGTAAGGTTTAGCCTGATCCCATACAATTCCATTTACTTTTATCCTGGGACGCCTTTTCCTGCTTTTTTTCTTGACTGAAGATTTCCTTGTCCGGGTACCAATTGATTTCTTCTTAGATTTTTTAATGAAAGGATTGCGAATATTTTTTAAGTCCCAGTTTTGGTTGAGTGAATCAATCGCCTGTAGATATAGTTTAACAGGAATCTCGTCAACCGATACTGCTTTCATCAGAGTTTGAATGGTCAGATAGTCAATCGTTACCGGATCGTGGTAGGTTTCTGAATCTGGATACACAAGAAAATTGCCGAATCCGGTAGTGAAATTGATCGTTATCCACCCTGATAACAGAATGGATAACAGGCTCAACAGGATTATTTTACCTTTTTTACTCATGCTGCCGTCCTTTTCTTCAATACGGCCAGTATAATATCGATTTTACTCAACAATCCTTTATCTGCCGGAATGATGGTAAGATCTTCAATGAGAAGCCATTCCAGATTAGATTCTAAGGTCTGTAATAACTTTAAGAAATTGGAATATTTTCCTGTAAGGCTAACAGCGATGAATAATTTTTGATATTGTGGTGGTACAAATTTGGTATCGCTTAAAGGCTCCAGTTTGAGTACTCTCAATCCTGATTTTGCGCAATAACGATCAATGATTGGTAATAATGAGTTTAGACTTTGGTTCTTTAGCATGCGACCATTAAATCGAAACTTTAGTAGTTCTAATTCCCCTCGCTGCATTTCAATACTGTCAATCGCTGCCTCAATATCCAGACTGATCAGATTAATATAGGTTTCATTTAATCCTGCCTGTTTCTCAACCGCGTTCAAATACTTGTCGAATTGTGGCTGAATCAGAAAATATAGTCCGATAAAAATCGCTAAAGCATATCCCGCGACTCCGATCAGAATCCACTTTAATTCTACAGTTTCGAACCAATTTTTAATCGCCCTGTTCATTGGTAATATCCTAATGTGAATACCAGTTTTAATTTATCCTTTTCCTTAGAGACATGATTGTTTTCTACTAATAATTTTGAATAGGTGAAATTGTTCGGAAGGCTTTCTGCCAGCGCTGCCCGTAGATTATCAACCGCGAAAATATCCTGTTCTTCCCCTTCAATAATCATATACCCATCCACTAATATCTCAGGCTCTTTAGACGCGGGTTTTTTCTTGAAATTATAAGCAATTTTGGTAAGAATTAAGTCAGCCGGAAGTAATTGTGCTAAATCTGCTAACCGCGCCATCCATACTGCGGGTCGGTTATTTTCCTGAACATAGAGGGAAACTTGCTGGCGTAGTCTATTTCTTTCGGCAATTTTTTTTTCCAGGAAAAGAATGCGAGGTTCGATATTAGAAATTTTTCTTTCCATTTTCGTTGTTCGGCTTTTATAAACATTTGCCATAAAGAGTTGCGTCGAATAAACCTGAAATAATACAAATGCGGAAAAACCCCAGATAAGTAGATATAATACGGAGGTATAGCGACGAATTTTACGCCGTTTTTGCCGATCGGTAGCAGTACTCATGAAATTCAACTGGTAACGCATTTCCTATCTCAATGCTAAGCTAAGAGCTGAAGCAAAATGGTAAGCCTGGTGCGGTTCAAATAACTCCTCGGGGAAAAAACTTCCGATTGGATCCCAAAATTCACAAGGAACCTGAAAGAAATTCGAGTCCTGTTGGAGCGTACGAGCAATAAAATGATCATTCAACAATCCGCCCGTAACGACTATTTTATTCACGGTCTGCCCTGTTTTCTTTTGGTGATGGATATTGAACCGGATGATAGTATTTGCGAACCGTTGGAGCGTATCTCGAAAACCAGGGTTTTTATAGATCGCAGATTGCTGTGAACTTTTTATAGAAACCTCTCCATCTTCATTTCGACGTAGAGACTCAGCTGTTAAAAAGGAAATGCCTTTTTGTTTCATGATCAACTCATTCAAAGTGTTACCTCCAAATGTTATGAAAAGGAAACCAGGATTATGGCCAGGGATTAAAATCGTATATTGACTATGAGCCGCGCCAAGCTGTAAGAAGCCTATCGATTCCTCGATTTCACCTGCAGTGGTCAAGTATAAATCCAAAGCCGATAGCGCATCCGTCTCTAAAATATCTACATCTTTACCCAATCCACTAAATACTTTCAAAATCCGTTCTAAACGTTCGCGGAGATAAACCCCCACCAATACTACGATACGCTTTTTTTTACTGTCCTGTCGGAAGATTCGATAATCGTATTCATAGTTTTTTACCGGTTTTGGCAAAAGCGGACCTAATTCCCAGAATAGAGCTTGTTTCAATTCGTGTTCAGCTACTTGGGGCATTGGGATAATAAATACATTATTCATGGTAGCTGTAAGACATATCCGGATTGATGCTTTTTTGTACGGCAATTCTTGCAATAATTCATGAACTACACTCATCAAATGGGTCTCGTCTACTTCATCAGGATGTTGAACTCGCTCTTCCTTGACTAAGTCAATGAGGGCTAAACGGGATAACTCGGATTTTTTCTTTAAGTGGTACGAAACCAACTTAATGGCATTGCTTCCAATATCGATTCCAATCCGGTATTTTGCTTTGCTGGTCACAGGCCTAATTCCTCCAGGTTCCGGATTTGATCTGTTTTGGCCAATCGTAGGAATAGAAGTCGCCAAATCCCGGAGGCCAGCCATAATATTTTTCATCAGCTTGATCATTGATGACCAGATTATTACTGAAGACAATACTTGATCCTACCAAGGGTCCGGTAAGATCTCCACCCTTGATATCAAACGGTCCTATTGAGAAAATAGCTCCTTTGATAACAATACCAGGATTGGATGCGATATCAGCTGTTGAATCCGCCACGATTAAAGCGGGAATATACACACCATTAGAATCCGTAATTGCCATTATGGTCACATCATTGCCTACTACCTTTAGTCTTCCCATCACCACCAATGATCCTTCTAAATAGGCGCCATTTTTTAAAAACACGGTTCCACCTTGAACATAGTGGATTCCGGATACTAAGGTATCATCAAAATTGGTTGTGCCGGAAGTGTAAATCTGAACTGCATTTTGAATGTAATAATCGGTGTCTAAAGCAGGCAGAAAATCAAACTTGCGCATGCCGTGACCCGATAAGGTCGTCACCGAAAATTGAGATGTGTCCGGTTCTTCCAAATAAGCCACCCCATGGTTGAAAGGATAATCTTGCTCAACTTCCACATTGACCTGCCGTGGCTGGCCCCAACGATTGGTACTGACTGATAAGATCCGGCTTGAATCAACATAGGATGCTGTTACCCCTTGCTCCGTGAAATTTGCCAGGGAGTCAGGACCACTGTTCATTCGCCAAAGTGCTTTATTGAGTATTGATTCAACGGCGTATTGATTCCGGACAATATGGATGTTGTCCTGTATTAAAAGTCGTGCTTGAGCCGAAAGGGTAAGGATTGCCATTCCAGTGATACTAAAAACGAGGAAGTAAATCATTGCGATTCCTAGTATGCTACCATGCTCATTTTTTAGTCGTGTAGGCATCGATTAATTGACTCCCATGTGATAGAGGATTAACATTTCTTGACCAAATAGAATTGTTATCAGGCCAGCGACGGCCATGAGTAATGGAAATTCGGGAACGGCAGAGTGGTAGTCTTTGGCCATGAATTTAATCCTGAATGAACCGCCAATAGCACCGATCAATAGCGCCATGAAAACACACAATACAATCTGTGAGATTCCCAAAAAGAGCCCTAAAATGGCGCCAAATTTAATCTCTGCGATATCGATATGTGATTTGGTTCGGGTTAGAATCTTCAATCCGTTGTAGAGCCCTAATATAATTCCTCCCACCAGGAAACCAATCACACTCATTGGAAAGTCGCTGGGTTGAAAAGATAATAAGTATATGACACTCAACATCCCTAGTAGAAGTAAGATCAGGTCGGATAACCTTCGGTTCTCCTTTTCGATGACAATGATCGCAATCAGCACCATGCCAAACACCATCTCCAGTACCGCTTGATAACTCCAACCCTGGAAGATGATATAAATTGCGACCCAACCAACCTGGGCTATATCGACAATTAAATTTCTCTGTGGAATGGGATCATTACAATACGGACATTTCCCTTTCGAATGGAAATAACTCCAGATTGGGATAAGATCTTTCCAGAATAATTTTGCCGCGCAGGTTTTACAATACGGGCCGGGATTGATGATGGACTGGTTCTTGGGTATGCGATCTATAGTACCGTTACTAATGATCGCAAAGATTGAACCAACGGTAATAATCCCCAGTATACTAAGTATTATATTAATTCCTGAAGGCAAGAATCCACTCATTGGTTACCGTATCATCCTCTTCAAAAAAGGTTATACTCAGATCAACTCTTTTTCCAATGGAAGAACTTCTTTTTTGAAAATTCAGAGTAAGTACCTCAGCGTCGACCGGTTGGTAAGAAAGGCCATTTTTTTGCCAGTCTAAGTGTTGGTTTAATAATGCTATGCGATATTGATTTCCATCAATATCTTCTGTAGTAATGATGGATCCGGAATTGGAGCTGATTCCACCCTGCTCTGCAGTTGTATCCGCGTAGATTAGTAATGAATCGCCTATCGTATTCAACAATTGTTCCCGGATGTAGCCATTTAACACGATCACATCCTGCTGCAACGCAACGCGCCGGCCTATAGCCGATGACTGTTTAGTGCTCAAGACGAGAATAGACGCAAAGGACACCACCAGAATGGCTCCCGCAGTCATTGCGGAGGTCAGTTCCACAAGGGTAAAGCCTTTTTCCCGGGTTCCCATTAATACCTCCAACTTCGTTGTGGAGTAAAGAATACCGAAGCGCTATCGCTAACATTGCCGGGGTCGAACCAGGCAAAGTAAACAGATACTTTCAGATAATCCGGAACATCAATATCAGCTGGTGCCACACCATCCAGTGTATCATCGATAGCTGTTACTACCGTCGTCCGGTACCCCTGTACATTATTCAGCAGCAGGGGTACCGAGGTTTCAGGTAGACTATCAAGTAAAGCATCATAACCAAGGTAAAGGGCACGCTCGAGTTGGGATGAAATCGATATCCACGCCATTTGCGAACGCGCCCCCTTCTCTATCTCCCACCGGCTTACAGTGAAATACTGAACCGTACCGAGGAAAATGATCCCCAACAGGGTTACTGAAATCATTACTTCCACAAGCGTAAATCCGGTAGTAGAGGATCTTGGTATCATGCCAATTACTATTAGACACCACCATCAAAGTCACCGGCTTGATTCAGAGTTCGGTCGGAATCTAATATTGTCCCTGCCGCGCAGGTGAGGGTATAATCCGCGCCGGCAGCACTTATATAAGTGTATGAAGCATCGGCAAAGTATTTACCGTCTAATTCACCCACTTTGATGTCATTCCAGGTTAATGGCTGGACCGCTGCGTCGAGTACCTGCGTGGGATATTCTCCATATTCACCGTAATAGACACGAAGCTCAGTACGGAGGGTACCTAAGGCGGCATCGGCTTCACTCATTTTAGCTTTGGTGACGTTACTGGTGTATATCGGAACGGCAACTGCTGCCAATACGCCGATGATAACAATAACGATCATCAACTCAACAAGTGAGAAACCGTTCTGTTTATTTAGTTTATTCATTACGTTCTCCTTTTTTGTTTTTTGTTTACTTATCTTCATAATCGAAGTCTATGCAATCTCTAATGAATGGCGCCTGACATCTGAAAAATGGGAAGATATAATGCCAGGACTATAACGCAGATCACCACCCCTAATCCGGCCATCATGATCGGTTCAATCGTTTCGGAAATACGATCCACTTTTGCACTGAAATCCTGGTCATTGAATTCAGCAATTTTTTCTATCATCAGTGCCAAGGATCCCGATTTTTCACCTACAGCAATCATACTTGAAACCATGGTGGGGAAAATATCCGGATATTTCTGAACCTGACTGCCAAAGGATCTTCCTTGTGCGACTTGGTTGCCAATTTTTCCTACCACTTTATCTACGTAGACATTGTCAGCAGTTTCACCGGCGATTTTCAGAGCCGCGATTAACGGAACTCCACTTTTTAATAATACACATAAAGTCTGCATCATGCGAGTTATCATCGATTTGTGCATTAAAGATCCCGCGATCGGGACCAAAAAGATGTGTTGATCAATAAAATTCCTGCCCGTATTGGATTTTTTAAACAGTTTGAAGGCGATTATTAATCCGACAATCAGGACAATTTCAATAATCAGATGTTCTCTAATGAAAGTGCTTCCAGCTAGAAGGGCAGTGGTTGAACCAGGCAATTCAGCGTCAAAGCTTTCAAATATGTCTTTAAACTTTGGCAAAAGACCAAAAACAACTCCGGCCAGAACCAGTGTAAAGAAACCTAAAACGAACCTGGGATAGCTAGTAGCGGTTTTTAATTTTTTACGTATATTTTCTTCGCGTTCAATATAGCTGGCAATTTGATTGAGGATTGTTACCAACCCAGCACCTAACTCAGCAGCTTTGATTAAGGAAACAACCAGCCGGGGGAAAATTCGTGGATGTTGTTTCAATGCCTCGGAAAAAGGATGACCAGCTTTTACCATCTTGGTAATACTCTCAATAGCCTTAACAAAATGTTTATCTTTGAACTGCAGTTTTAGAATGGATAAGCCATCCACTAATTGAATGCCGGCATTCATTAGCGTTGCTAATTCTCTGAAAAATATGACTTTCAGAGATGGATCAATCTTAGGTTGAGTCAGATTGATCTCGCTGAACTTGAGTTTCTTACGTTTGTTTTTAACCTTAATGATGCTAATAATTTTCAATCCCATTTTGCGAACTTCATGACCTGCTTCTTCTAGTGATAACATTTCAACGGTACCTTCTAATCGATGGCCTTTTGTATCAATGGCTATATACTTAAAGTTCGCCATCAAATAACTCGAATGATTTCATCTGTAGTAGTTAATCCCTGAGCAGCTTTATTCAAACCATCTTGCAACAGGATGGTCATTCCACCAACCTCAGCTTTCTTTCTAATTTCAATTTCCGATTTATCCTGAATGATCAGCTCTTTGATTTCACCATCTAGAAACAGCACTTCATGAATGGCAATTCGTCCCCAGTAACCCGTTCCGGAACACTGTTTACATCCTTTCCCATGATAAAAGGTTAACCCTTCATAGATTATACCTTTGTTTTTAAAATTGATTTTCATCTCTTTGGATAGAACAACTGGTTTTTTACAATTCAGACAAACACGCCGAACAAGCCGTTGGGCAATGATAACTGCGATTGATGAAACAATCAGATATTTATCAATTCCCATATTTAGAAGTCTAATAATGGTTGCAACCGCATCATTGGTATGCAACGTACTGAGGACTAAGTGACCGGTTAAGGCGGCTTTAACCGCAATTTCAGCCGTTTCTAAGTCACGGATTTCACCCACCATCACGACATCCGGATCTTGTCGTAAAATCGACCGGAGGGCGGTGGCAAAGGTAAGGCCCACATTGGGTCGCGTCTGTATCTGGTTAACCCCTGCCAGGCGGTATTCGACCGGATCTTCCACCGTAATTACGTTGAGAGCTGGTGAATTCACGAAGTTTAATACCGAGTACAAGGTGGTGGTTTTACCGCTTCCTGTGGGACCGGTAATCAGCACCATGCCATGAGCTGATTTAGCTGCTTCTTTGAAACGGGCTAAAGACGAAGGATCAATACCCAGATCATCGATATTTAATGATGTGCTGCCTTTATCCAGAATGCGAAGGACAATTTTCTCCCCATAAATACCTGGCATCGTCGATACGCGTACATCAACGCTACGCCCCATGATCTTAAATTTCACCCGGCCGTCCTGCGGGACCCTCTGCTCGGCAATATCTAAGTCTGCCAGGATTTTGATGCGGGCAATAACGCTCTTCTGCAACCGTTTGCTGGCAGGTGGAAATTCCCGCAACATCCCATCAATGCGCAGTCTAATTCGCAGGTCTTTTTCCTGGGGTTCGATATGAATGTCACTGGCACGCTCCTGAACGGCTTGGACCAATAAGGAATTCACAAATACTACCGCTGGAGCGTCCGAAGCCTGGGAACGAAGTAAATCTATACTCTCTTCTTCCAACTCTGCTTCTTCTCCCTCATCCTCGACCTCTACCAACTCTTGCAGGGTTTCTTCAAACCGAGCCTTTTCGGAAAAGATCTGGCCCATAGCAAAATCAATATCTTCACCAGAACTCCAGACCGCATCTACCTCCAGACCGGTTTTACTGCTTATAATTTCCTGAGCCAACATATCAAAAGGATCAGCCATGGCTAAACGAAGAATTCCTTTTTCAGTAACCGTGATTGGAACTAAATGGTGATATTGACACATCTCTTCCGAAACCTTTAAAGCAAGAGCGTTATCAAATGTATGAATCGTTTTAAGATCGACTTTTTCAACACCAAACTGTTGATAAATCTTTTCTATGTTTGTTTGATTGATTTCAGAATGCATCTCACTCACGAGAATCATGCTTCCCCATTCTATGCGGGACAAGTTGAGTATTTTTATTTACGACAAACTTCATATACACCAAACAAGATAGCAATTATCATACCAATCGTTGATATAATGTTTTATTATCCTGTTATTATTATAGTTATTACGGGAATATTTGGAGAAACAGCAATGGGAATAATACGAATTGTGTCTTATTATTATGACACATTCTCGGTTTTAGGAATATAAATATTACAAAGGGGGAAGAGTCTTAAGAGTAACTTTCTCTTTAAGGCCGGTATTGTTACCTGTGGGTTCATGCGCAGGGAATTACTTTTCTACCGGAACCCGTGCTCAAAAGAGCAGTGTTTCCGGTAATTGCATTGATCGCTCAACTTTGTTCATGATTCGACTTCTGCTGCTGGCAATAATTGTCTATCTTATCAATCATTATTGAACTGGTTTTCTTTTTATTTCCACTACACCCCGCCTTACCTGATTTACTGAAAGTACACTACTTTTTTTATAGACCTTTATCATGACCACATTACTTATGGTTACCCCCATTAAATCCAAGATCGGTAATAGTAGTTGAAATGGTTTCCATAGTTTCAGTCGATGGGTCATAGACGATTTCTGCTACACTATTTTCGAAACTAACGCTGACATTTTGGATTCCTTTTAGGTTGCTTAGGGCGGTTTCAATTTCCTCAGCACAATTGTTACAATACATGCCAGTGATTTCAATCTCCGCAGTTTCCAATCCTTCTGGATTATAGGATCCAGCAATCAAGATGATGAGCCCTAAGGCAATCAAAAGGAAAACAGGTGTTTTTGTCATAATTCTTTCGGGGTTTTACTCCTTACAATTTCCTGAACTAACATATCAAAAGGCTCAGCCATGGCTAAACGAAGAATTCCTTTTTCACTAACTGTGATTGGAACTAAATGATGATATTGACACATCTCTTCCGAAACCCTTAAGGCAAGAGCGTTATCAAATGTATGAATTTTTTAAGATCGACTTTTTCAACACCAAACTGTTGATATATCTTTTCTATGTTTGTTTGATTGATTTCAGAATGCATCTCACTCACGAGAATCATGCTTCCCCATTCTATGTGGGAAAAGTTGAGTATTTTTATTTACGACAAACTTCATATACACTAAACAAGATGGCAATTATCATGCCAATAATTTATATTGAGTTATACTATCCTGTTATTATTATAGTTATTGCGGAAATATTTGGAGAAACAGCAACGGGAATAATACGAATTGTGTCTTATTAATATGACACATTCTCGGTTTTAGGAATATAAATATTACAAAGGGGGAATAACTGCTTAATGCTGTCACATTAAGACATTTATTAAAATTGAAGTTAACAGAGCAGGACAAAAAGAACATAGCTGCGCGAATTGATTGTCCAAAGGATTCTTGGAAAAAGGCTAAGGCTGAGGCTAAGGGTAAGGCTGAGGAAGTGGTGAGCGGTAGAGCGGATAGTTAAGATTACCAATTAACCAATAACTAATTTTCTCGACGAGAAACATTTCCGAATGATCCTGTGGAGAAATTCCCTGCCTGACGGCAGGCAGGCGATACAATTAAATTGAAGGAAGTATGTCTTGGTTGATCCCTAATTTTTTTATCTTTAGGTGGAAATGCTGGCGACTTAAACCTGCAATCTTGGCTGCTTTACTGATATTTCCATTAACATGCTGAAGCAGAGTTGAGAAATATTGCCGTTCAAAGTTTTCTTTAGTCTGTGTATAACTTTCATCGATTGCCATGACTGTCTTTTTACCATCCCCCCTATGGAGGCTACTCGGCAGGTCTTTTAAAGTTATTTCATCACCTTTGCATATGATTAAAGCATTTTCAATAACGTTTATCAATTCCCGAATATTCCCTTTCCATTCAAATTGATTAAATAATTCCAGCACAGCAGTGGAAAGGCGAACTTTTTCCTTCCCCATTTTTTTTATTAATTGGTCTAAATGATAATCAGCAATCACCGGGATATCCTCTCGCCGTTCCCGGAGAGGAAGCAAGGTTATATGGAAAACATTGAGCCGGTAATAGAGATCCTCCCGAAAGGTCCCTTCCTCCACCAAACGGTGAATATCCTGATTGGTTGCCGCGATGATGCGCAGATCCAACTTAATCTCGTGATTTCCACCTACACGTCGGATGTGATTCGATTCAAGTACCCGAAGTAGTCGTATCTGCAATTCCGGAGTGGTTTCGGTAATCTCATCGAGAAAAATGGTCCCACAATTGGACTCTTCAAACAATCCTATTTTTCTTTTCGTTGCACCGGTAAAGGCTCCCCGTTCATGACCAAATAAGGTGCTTTCCATTAGTGAATTAGGAATACTCCCACAGTTGACGGCAACAAAAGAATTTGATGAGCGGTTGCTATAATTGTGGATTGTTCTGGCTGCTACTTCTTTTCCTGTTCCCGATTCTCCACTTAGTAAAATGGTAGTGTCATATTGAGCGACAGTATGAATCTTATCTAATACTTTTTTCATCGCTACTGAATGACTTCGAATTTCTGGGATATTTCCCTGGAGAGCTATCTCCTTTCGTAGTGTTAAATTTTCTAACTTAGTCTGCCTCTCTGATAAAGCTCTTTGTATCCGTATCTGGAGCTGATTCAAATCGATAATTGGTTTTACCAAATAATCATAGGCACCCATATGGATGCATTTTACCACCATATCTATATCTTGAATAGCACTTACCATTATGATGATAACATCAGGATTGTGATGTTTGAATGATTCAAGCAGTTTCAATCCACTCACGCGGGGCATGTTTATATCAAGTAGAACTAGATCTATCGATTGCTCAAAAAATATATTTTGAGCGGCTTCTGCGCTAGTAGCTGTATGAACCTTATAACCAAGTTCGTTCAGGTAATCTTTGAATAAACTTGTGATTTCTGGTTCATCGTCAACCACCAGAAAATGAAGTGATTTAATTTCGATCAATTATTTCACCTGAAAATATTTTCAGAAAGACCCAAGTCCCAAACCCCAAATCCCAAATTGGAGCTTATCTTTTGACTCTTGATTGATATGACCTCGTTCTCGGTTCTTGGCTCTTGGTTCTTGGACATTGGTTCTTGTGTTCATAGGAATTTTCATCCTTCTTTGTGGCGAATCCGCCATGAGAGTTTCATTTAATTTGGAGGCGATAATGCGGACAATTGTATTTTCTAACGTTCTATAAGAGGTAAAAAAATGTAACCTAAATACCACTTTTATTGTAACAAATGGTATTCCTTTAACAGTTTGCTATTGATAATTTACATAAAACAGCTTAAGAAAAGAATTCTTTGTCTAATCGCTGTCGTCATTTTATTTAACCAAAGATATGTACATATTTATCCTGTTCTATTCGATATAATTGTTCCACAAATCCATGTTATGCTACGTGACACCTATACAATAAATTTAGTGAAAATTATTTTCATTCAATTGGATAAAAACATCTGACAAAACCCCCAAGTTTCGTTTCAGAGATTTGAGGTTCTTCCTGGCTACACTTTTCTTTCATAAAATCACATCTTGGATGAAAGTTACATCCCGACGGTCTAAATAGTGTCGAAGGTGGATCACCAGGGATGGAAATTGGTTTTCGTCCACGCTCATAAGACTCAGCGGTTTTAAGTAACGCCTTCGTATAAGGATGAGAAGGTGAAATTAACACATCCTTGGATTTTCCATATTCGACTATTTTTCCAGAATACATCACCATTAGCATATCAACCCATCCTTCAACCATTTTAATATCATGTGAAATTACAATAACAGATAATTCCATTTCCTTTTTTAGCCCCATAAGAGTTTCTATTAACTCCACTTGTGAGATCACATCCAGTGCAGTTGTCGGTTCATCCACAATTAAAATATCCGGATTTCCGGCTAATGCTGCCGCCAAAGCAACCCTTTGTATCATTCCTCCCGACAGTTCGTGGGGATATGTTTCAATAATTCGCTTGGGATTTACCAGTCCAACGAAATCAAGGAGTTCTACTACTCGATTTTTTCCCACTTTATGATCTTTTCTCTGGGCTTCAGGAAGTGCATCAAATATCTGTCTACCACAAGTCAATACCGGGTTCATTGACGATAATGTATCCTGGAACATAATACCAATTCGTTTCCCTCTAATCCCCCTCAATGCTGAAATATCAAGTGTGATTAGGTCGATCTCTTCTTTATCCCCAGGACAAAATAAAATCTCGCCCATTACTGTTGATTCAGGAGGGAATATGGAAACCAATGCCTTAGCTAGAAGACTTTTTCCACATCCGGACTCACCCAAAATACCTAATGTTGATCCAGATTCAAGGGTAAATCCTACCCCTTTTAATAATTGAATAGGTAATCCATCCCGATGTAGTGTAATCCCGAGGTTGTGAACTTTTAAAATTGGCTGTGTTTTTATTAAGGTATTTTCAATCACTACAGTTGTTACCTGTTGGGAAAAAGATGTCATCTTTCTTCATCCGGTTTTTTGTTTTTCGGTCAAGCACTAATTAACTGTATCACATGCCTGACCGACTGAGCGCATGGTCAGGCAGGCCTGTCTGCCGACAGGCAGTGAATTTCTCCTCCATAGGAGACCCTTTGGATCATAAGTCACGAAGTTTCAGGAGAGCGTATCGGGGTGAAACTCAAGCTCTCGTCTTTTGGTTATTTAATTCCCCCCCCCCCGACAAGTCGGGGTCGGTGATACAATCCTATGTTCTTGGCATGTGTGCCAACAGTGTTTGAGTATATGAATGTTCAGGGTGACGAAACAATCTCTCCGTTTCCCCTACTTCCACAATTTTACCCTGTTTCAATACGGCAATCCTATCGGCTAACGACCGAACTACCCACAGATCATGTGATATGAGCAGATACGTCAAACCTTTTTCGTGTTTAAGATCTAAAAGTAAGTTTATCAGGTTTGCTTGAATTGAGAGATCCTGCGAGGATAATGGTTCATCGAGAATTATCAATTCTGGATTTGGCGCCATCGCTCTGGCTAAACAGACACGCTGTTTTTGTCCTCCACTTAATTCATGAGGAAACCGGTCATAAAACTCCGCTCCAAGTCCCACTAATCCAAGTAAATGGGAAACTTTTTCTCCAAGGGTTTTATCCTTATCCTTTTCAACAGATTTAAAACCATCGCGAATAGCCTCCCCAATTGTCATTCTTGGATTCAAAGCATTATTTGAATCCTGAAAAATTGGCTGAATTTTTTTGCGGATATCTCCCAATGCCTTTTTGTCCTTTGACCAAATATCCTGATTCTCAAATAGTATCTTTCCATATTTTGGCTTAACAAACCCTAAGATGGACATTATGAGCGAAGTTTTCCCACTTCCTGACTCGCCTACAATAGCAAAAGTCTCTCCCCTGTTAATACCAAAAGATATACCCCTTACAGCGGTAATAACCTTCTTTGAGGAAAAAAGTTTATATCTGCCAACATGATAATGAATATGCAAATCTTCAATTCTGAGGATGGAGGAATCCCGAAGCTTCGGGACTGAGCCTGATTTTCCACTTTCTGTCATGGTTTTGGTAAATAAGATTTAGGATCCAAAATGTCCCTAAGTCCGTCTCCTGCTAAGTTTATCCCCACTACAGTAGTGACGATTGCAAATCCTGCAAAAGTGGAAATCCACCACGCCCCCAAGGGATCTAGTCTACCCTGGTTTAATATTGCCCCCCAACTCGCCATAGGTGGTTGAACACCCAAACCAAGGAAACTCAAACTTGCCTCAATTATAATCATCGTACCCATAAGAAGCGTCGCAGAGACAATGATTGGTCCGGAAATGTTAGGAAGGATATACCTCCAAATAATCCGACTTTGAGATAATCCCAACGCAATAGCTGATTTCAGGTACGCCATTTCCCGAATGATCAAAACTTCACCTCTAACAATACGAGCTATTTCCATCCATGATAAAAACCCCAGGACCATGATCAGAAGCCATACGGAGGGTCTTCCAAATCCGATAGCCAATAACAAGATAAAAATTCTTGGGAAGCCAAGAAGAACATCCACTATTCGCATAATTACTCGATCTACCCATCCTCCTAAAAAGCCCGAAATAACTCCAACAGACGTACCAAACACGACTGCGATCATGGCAGCGATTAAACTAACTCCCAATGACACTCTCGCTCCAAATATTAACCTGCTTAACAGATCTCTTCCAAAGAAATCCGTCCCTAAGGGATGTAACAATGAGGGCGGTTTGGATAATAATTCCAGATTTTGATCATGAGGATCATAAGGAGCAAGGAGTGGCGCAAATATTGAACAGATAAAGACAACAGTAATAATTAAAAGTCCCGCTCTGGCAGAATGATTTTGCCATAAATGGGATACTATTTTCCTCTTATTGATCATTTTACCTCACGATACACTTGAATTCTCGGGTCAACAATTCCATAAAAGATATCTGCTAGAAGATTGCCTGCCAGAACTGATAGAAACGCACAGGTGCTCGCGGCCAATATGACAGGATAATCCCTTCCCAAAACTGCATTCACCATAACCCTGCCCATACCCGGCAAAGAAAAGATTACCTCAATAACTACAGCTCCACTAAAAAGAACAGGGATCGTAAACCCAATTAGTGTCACCAGGGGGATTAAAGCATTTCTGAAACCATAATGAATAATAATTCTCCCCCTTGAGATCCCCCTTGCTTCAGCAGCCGTAACATAATCCGAGCCCATTGCTTCGATCATACTGGAACGGATAAATCTACCAAAAGTCGCTGTAGAGGAAAGACCCAAAGCCAGAACAGGAAGAATCAGATGTTTCGCATAATCACTTATTCTTCCAAATATATTCAACTGGTCATGAAAAATTGAAGTCAGTTGCGAGGAGGGTAGCCAATCCAATTTGATGGAAAACAACCCCAATAACATCATTCCCAGCCAAAAAGCAGGCATAGAGAAAAAGAACAGCATAACAGAAGTGATGATTTTATCCACTCTATTACCGTGATTAATGGCTGAAAATATGCCACCTAAAACTCCCAGAATTAGACCAAATAATAATGAAAGACCTGTGACAAGAATTGTAGGGATGAGAGCGTCGAAGACTATTACAGATGCTGATCTTCCACTATTAAATGAATTTCCAAAATCGAAGTGGAATATAACTTGTTTAAGCCATAAGAAATATTGGAAGTGCAAAGGATCATTAAGCCCAAATCTTTCAGCAATCTTTTCTTTGAGAGCCGGATCCATTGAAGGATCCATAAAACGTGTGGTTGGATCACCTGGGGCTAAGTGGATAATAAAAAAAGTAAAGGTAAGCCCGATTAAGAGAACGGGCAGAATACCAAGGAGCCGCCTGAGGATATAGGCGACCAAAATATCTTACCTATTACCCAGCATATCAGTTTTCGTCCGAACATCCGTAGGAATCCACCAATCTTCAACATTGATGAATACGCCCCGCTTATCTATTTTAACGTCTTTAAATCGACTGTTGAGGCCAACCGTTTCCATCTTGTAATAGAGCCAGGTATAGGGTAGGTCATGAGATAACCGGCTTGCTACTTTATTCCAGTAGTCCCGAGTAATTTCTTTATTCAGGCTCTTTTTTGCAATTTCTTCCCAATTATCGAAATCTGATGAACTGTAACTCACAAAATTAAACGGATATAAAATACTGGTAGTATGAAACAGCGATGTAAGTTCCATTTTTAACCCAACATTCCACCCAATTAACACCGCGTCAAAATCTCTTGACGGAAGCATCCTGCCAAAGAGTAATCCCGCTTCTAGAATCCTCGGGATCATTTCTACTCCAATCTGGTGAAGTTGATTCTGAATCAATGTAAGAGTTTGCTCTCTCCGTTCATTTCCACTATTTGTTGCCATCTCAAAACTGAATTTTACACCGTCTTTGTCCAATATACCATCACCATCACTGTCTGTCCATCCTTCATCAGCTAAATAATGCTTGGCACCATCCGGATCGAATGGCAAGATTTCATTAGCAGATTCATCGAATACCCACCAGATAAGAGGGACAGGACCGTGCATTTGGGCTGCCAAACCATGGTTTACTATCTTGGTTATCGTTTTTCTATCGATAGCCATCGTTAGAGCTGCCCGTACTTTTTGGCTACCAAACAACTTATTCGGTTTTAATAGACGGGAAATATCCGGTTCTCCCTGTCCAGCTTCATCCATCACTATCGAATAATTTTCATGATCAATCAAATTCCATCCGATAAAGTCATATTGCCTGCCTAAAAAACTGATGGGTCTTATGTCTTTCTCCCCTGCATCCCAATCCTCTTTCAACCGGATAAAATTCCGTGGGGGAACGTTCTCCATCAGGTCAACGTCTCCACTCAAAACCTGCTGCCAGAGGGTAATGTTGTTTGGGACAATCTGGAATATTATTCGGTCAAGGTGCGGTTTACCACTTTCATAATAGTCATTGAACTTTTCAAGACGTATGGACTGCTGTGATATCCAATTGACAAATTTAAATGGACCCAATCCAATAGGATTCCGATTAAAACCCGATGTATGTATGTCTTTAGGAGAAATCTCTAACAAGATATGTTCAGGAATTATGTATCCTTCCACAGCATCCATTAACATCGTGGGTATTTTTTTACGAAATTCATATACTACCGTGGAATCATTTTCTGCGTAAACAAGCTGGATATCTTCCTTGTAAGAGATACCATCCCAGACAACATCAGGGTCAGTCTGCAAAGTATGTGTAAATACCACATCTTTAGCCTGGAACGGTTTCCCATCATGCCATTGGACATCTGTTCGTAAATGAAATGTGATTTTTAAACTATCATGGGAAAAGATCCATTCTTTTGCGAGTCGAGGTGTAAATGAATAAAGATCTTCATTTACATCAGCAAGCCGTCGAAAGATCAAAGAAATAATATCTCTGGCGGGTTTTGATAGAGCGGTCAACGGATTTAAGGCATCGGGCTCTCCGGGGATGCCCACCACAAGGGTTCCCCCATCTACCACTTGATCCTTAATTTGATCTCCTAACTTAACGTCAGGTTCTTTTTTACTACCCCCACAAGCAGCAAGAATGATCAGCGCGAGAATTAGAAATTTATAAATTAATTTCAATTGACCACTTTTCTTCAAGGATAATACTTCTGAATTTTTCCGACTGTTATTTTTCAACTTTAGATATGACTCTCTCTAATTCTTCTTCTGTAAATGGCTTTTGTAAAACAAAATCGACTTTGTTCTCTTTAATCTTTTCCGGATCGAGATTGAGCGCCCACCCTGTCAATAATATGATGGGAGTAGATGCATTCACTTCTTTTATTCTTGCCGCAACTTCCCATCCACTTATGTTCGGCATGCCAAGATCAGTAATAACAACATCGAAATTGTCCTTTTTAAATTGATTAATCCCATCTTCTGCTGACGAACACGTGGTTACTTCGTGTCCAAGATCAGTGAGCACTTCCCCTACAATATCTAAGATATATTCTTCATCATCGATTACCAATATCTTGCTGGGTGTTACTTTTATAACTTCTGGAGGTTTGGATATCTCCACAGCTGTTATGTCCGTTTGTAGCAATAAAATAGTGATTACCGTACCTTTTCCAACTTGGCTGTCAACAGTAATTTGTCCTAAATGTCTTTTAATTACACCAAATACTTCACTCATACCAAGTCCCGTTCCCTGAACACCTTTTGTTGAAAAAAACGGATCAAAAATTCTTTCAATTGTTTCCTCTGTCATTCCAATACCCGTGTCTTTAAATTTGATAGTGATTTTACCATCACGAGCTTGCGCAGTGATGGTTAGAACACCACCGTCTGGCATGGCATCCACGGCATTAAATAAGATATTCATAAATGCTCGTCTCAAATCGGGTGGATCTCCTAAAACATTGAGATTGTCAGCTAACCGGACAATCGACTCAATCAGTATCCCACTTACTATGGCTGAATCTCTCCATTTAGGTCGAGTTAAAGCTATCACTTCTTCAATCAACTTCTTCAAATCAATAGGTTCAAACTCTTTGTCTGTTCTCAATCGAGTAAAATCCTGCATTCGTCGAACTGTTGCAGCTCCATCCAATGCTGCTGATTCTATGATTTGAAGATTTTTTAAAAATTCCGGGTCAGTTGTAAGTTTTTTCATCAAGCGGGCTCTGCCTAATATCCCCGTCAGCACATTATTAAAGTCATGAGCAACACCTGAACTGATTTGTCCTAATGCAGCGAGTTTTTTCTCCTGAGCGCTTTTTTCTTCGTGCTCCCGAGATTTGCTGATATTTTTACCCACAAGTACAAATCCTTCCAGCTCTTCAGTATCTGAAACAATGGGATATGCTCTTTCCTCAAAATATTCGCCAAAACGCTCATCATAAGTTTCGAGGGAAATAATCGAACCGGTCGACATGGTTTCAGGCAGTGGGCAATCCTCACAAGGTTGGGTCTTCCCACGATATTTTTCATAACAGTGGGATCCTATTAAGGAGTTTCCACTACCCAAAATAACATCAGCAGAATTGTTGGATTCCAAAATCTTAAAATCGCTGTCACAGAGTGTGATAAACTCCGTAATATTATCAAGTATGGACTTGGAGTCTCTCGTTGATAAGATATTTGAAACAGTTATTTCTTTTTTACTCAAATCCTTTTACCTCGGGATATTTGTAAATATAACACACTAAGTCGGTTTCGGTACACTTATTTTTTAAGAAAAATATTGTGCGTAGGAAACTTCTCTTTTTCCTTGGGTATATATGGGGAATAGCTGACTGTAAGTTTGATTTACTGTTTCCTAAATTGAGCGATCTCATGCGCACTATTGAAGAACATGCTTCTACTCATTGGGTTTTTACCATTGATAGAGATTTTTTGTCCGATCACGAGGACAATCCCTAAGTTTCGGGACGCGGCCAATGAATAGATGAACTTATCGCCAGGACAGCAAGGTTTAAAAATGAAAATTCCTACCCGTCTTCTCCCCAGCCTGCCACACTCCGTGGGTGGCTGACAGGCGAAGAATGAGGGCGGGCAGGTACAATCAATTTAAAATTCGAGGATTGATTTTCTGTATGGATTTGGTGGGTTTAATAAATCTCGACTATGTAGGAGAACAATGTATAATAGGGTCCGAATAGGTGGGGATAAATTTATATAAACTATTAATGAATTTCTGTCTGGTAACCGGCTTCGAGATAACAATATCCGCCCCGGCTTCATGACACTCCTGACTCAAATGTGTGTCATAAGCAGTGATTACTATAATTGGTGCACTGAAGTTTTTTGCACGTAATTCCTTAATTACTGTGATCCCATCCATAATCGGCATGTTGATATCAAGAAATATTAAGTCGGGTGAATTACTAAGGCATTTATTTAACGCATCTTCACCATCAAAAGCAGATAAAACAGTTCCCTGAAAAACCGTTTTCAGATAATATTTGAAAAGTTTATTGATATTTATATCGTCATCAGCAATTAATATTATTCCATCCAATATTTCACCTTCTTTCATATCTTCTCCATAGTCACGAAATTCAGTGTCAATCCCATAAAAACCCCGTCGACCAACACGCATGAAAAACCAAAAAAAAGTCATATTCACAATACTATCTACCTATTCGTTAAAAATAAAAAAACATTTTGGTTGGCGGATTATGCCAGATCTTTTATAAAGAGGTGAGTATCTCCTTAGCATTTTCAATTCTGGCTTCAGCTTCAATTCGTTTAAAAGCCTTAATGGCTGCCTGTATACTTTCGGAAGCTCTGTCTATATTACCCATCTCTTTTTGCAGCAACGCCATTTCAAGTAATGTCTCCCCGAGGTTCAACGAATTGTTATGATCCTCATTAATACGTTTACTGTTCTCAAAGTAAGACAAAGCTGCATCATACCGTTTACTGTCACGATTG
This sequence comes from Fidelibacterota bacterium, assembly GCA_004124475.1. Classification (GTDB taxonomy): domain Bacteria; phylum Fidelibacterota; class Marinisomatia; order Marinisomatales; family SCKK01; genus SCKK01. The sequence goes on along the minus strand of SCKK01000043.1, from coordinate 3,567 downwards.
ATCATTCCAAAAACTTTGTACACATCGGCAATACTCAGGCGGTCACCCATCTCAGAAAAAAGTTGGAATGCTGTCGTAGCAAGAGCAGTTGCACTCGCATAATCTCCCTGCTTGCAATTAACTACCGCTTCCTCAAGGTAAGACAAAGCCTTCATGTAAGGGTTGTTTGTACGTTTTGAATACTCAATACTCTCGTGAAGATATTCCTGTGCTTTCGTGTATTGACCCAGCGCTGTTTGTATGATTGCCATATCATGATGAATCTGAGCACGTGTGTTGTCTGCCTGCATTTTACTCAGCGCTGTTAAAGCATCTTCATAGGAAGACTTCGCTTTTTCCCATAAACCCCGTATTGTATAAGCATTTCCCAAATTCATATTTATTTTCGCTATTAGATCATTAAGTTTTTCAACTTCGGCTATTTTTTTCGCGCTAACAAAGTAAGGTACACTTTTAGAAGCTCGTCCTTTCTCAGTTAATACAATACCAATAGCGTTTTTTACTATAGAAATACCCTTATTGTCTCTTATTTCAGTATAGATTCGTAGACTTTTACGATTTTCTGTCAGTGCATCATTAAAGTTGTTTCTATAAAAAGCTATTATTCCAAGTTTGTGGTGAACATTTGCTTTAAGTAACTTTTTTGATGCACGTGAATGTTTTGTTATTATTAGCCGAAGTAAACGGTCTGCTTTTTCTAATTCCCCTAAGTCTACAGCCAAACTACTGACATCATAAAGAAATTCCGGAAATTCCTTTTTACTTAGATACTTTCCTACATTGCTGATAATTGTATCAAAGTCGATTTCCCTGAGTATCTGTTGTTTTTCTACCGGTTGCAAATCCTCCGGAGGCAGCTTCCTCCAGCTGCTTCTTAAGAGTCTTTCCCGTTCAGCAAGGTGAGCCGTCATGTTTCTGGCAAAATCATCCCCACACCATTTTTTTCCCAGTTCGAATACTTTTTCAAGAAACACCAAGAGTGTTCTACCCGCCATTATTCATATCTTCCCTATCATTTACCATTTTTTTTGGTACTTATTGAATTATCATTCTAACCAATTTCATACGCAACAATGTCCTTTGTAAGGAACAGCGTTTATTTTACAAACAGGAGTTTTATTTCTAAAAATCGCGAGAGGTAAAAATACCTTTAAAATCCCCACGCAAACCGAGTGAAATGATCGACATAAATCGAAACTGTCTCATTTTCGTAATCTATCTCCGGAGTCTCCACTTCGCTCCAAGTGCCACCATCATCCTGGCTATAATAAACGTAGAAGGTGAGATCCCCACCGTCGTAACCAATGAACTCCCAAGATAACGTCACCTTGACATCTGTTAGGAACTGCATACTCGGTAGAAAATCTATACCAGCGCCACACTGATCATTACCATCTACGCAGATCACATCAACAGTGATAAAGGAATTCTCTGCCAGCGCTCCTGCTGGAATCACTACCTTGTTACCATATGTGTTTGCTCCACCAACTGTCCCACCGTTGTTAGCTGTAATCATTTTATTTGCAGTTCCTCTCAAGAGTTTACCACCATTGATTTGATCAACTACTTCCTGTTTCCATGAAACCCAGGTGATCTGGTCGCTTGTCAGTCCTTGAGCAGCCACGGATTCAGAGAATGGATCCTCTGAAGGCGCTAAGGGGGTGTCACTACATGCGGTGTATATCAATACGACCATCACCAGGCTTACACACATCCCAAGTTTTTTAATGTTATTTTTCATGACTTTTTTCCTCTTTGATTGGGTTCAACGAATTATACCCAACTGTTAATCAGTGCTGTTTATTGCACAAATTCCATGCCAATAAAAATATTTTATTCAAAAAATATGAAAAAAACCACATATCGGAGTGTTTTTTCCAATAGATTTAGCAAGATATTGAAGACCAATTCCCGTCGTGAATAATAACATTATACACAACTGGTAAAATAATATCATTAAAAAGAATATTTCTGACACAGGGGAGAAATATTTTTAAATAAACAGGATTATTTCCCCCACATTGGTTGCAATAAACCGGTTTATATAACCCACTCATATAGACAATAGGTACGTCGCACCTGAATTTTCCCATTGAGACACTTGATGTTTAATATTGGTGAGTGCCTGCCCTGCCCGCCCCACTTGCCCCGTAGGGAGGTACGCCTGCCCCGTAGGGAACGAAGTGACTATATCGGGGTAGCAAAGAATGAGCATATCGGGGACCGTAGGGGGATAGGGAGGAATCCCGAAACTTAGAGAGAGGATAAGATGAACTTAACGCACTTCATGCGGATTGAATCATTAGCCACGGATGAACACGGATAAATAATATAAAAAAAACGTGAAAATCTGTGTTAATCGTTCGACAGAGACTTCGGCGTGAGCTCAGTCGAACGCTCACGTCGATGTCCGTGGCTGATGAATTAATGAGGCTATAAAGTTTTGGGAAAAATTTATATAAATTTTAGTATACAACTATTGGGGTAATATGACAGGTAAAACCAAATCGCTCTCTTTCAATCAAAAAGAGTTGAACATTAGAATTTAATGATTCTACAAAACCTTTCATAAACCTTAATGGAATTTCACCAGGTTTCGAGCCCACCTTTTCGGGTTTTTCCTTCATAAATTCATCTAAACCAGGCTGTTCACCCTCCTTTGCAATAGCCTCCAGTATTATTTTTCCTGACTCCTTATCTATAAATGTAGAAATTGAAATATCCGGTTTAGAATAGATTGAAGTTGCATTTTGTAAGAAACTCAACAACAACATTCTTATTGAATCAGGCTCAATATGACACACATCAGGTTCACTCATTAAATCGATTAATATTTCACACTCGGATAAGTTGGGAAAGATTTGAGCAAATGACAGGGTTTCATTTACAATATTATTGATGAAAACATCTTGAAGAAAAGGGGTTATATGTTTTTCTTTGGCAAGATTCTCTGAAAGATTACGAAGATCATTTAAGACTTCTCGTATAACTTCCGCCCGTTGTATGGCTTTAGCTGTTTTTCCGTCATTCAACGACCTGATAAGCATGGCGTGTTGCATGGAAAGGACCGTCAGGATATTATTAATCGAATGGGCTATTTCACGGGAATTGATAGCATTAGAATAACGGTATATTGAATCAAAAAAGCTTTGAATTTGGATTAGATCCAATGATGATAGATTAGATTTATTATTTTTCTTTAACACATTCACTCCTTTACCACCTATTTAAAATTTACTTGACGGCTTATTACTAATTCCTTTACGATATGCTAACTTGAATTCAACTATTAAGTGCAACTCAAACACTGTTTGTAAAGAAAGCGGAGCTGCTGTAGGCTCTCCTCTTTTCTTTAAGACAAAAATGAGGAGCACAAATGAGACACTACAGCCAGGTCACGCTGGAACAAAGATACGGAATATATTCTTTGCTTAAAACAGGTCATAATCAATCAGAAATTGCTGAAGTGATTGGCGTCCATAAATCGACAATTAGCCGAGAAGTGAAGCGGAACCGTGGCCAACGCGGCTATCGACATAAACAGGCTCATGCCAAGGCGCTAGATCA
>SCKK01000077.1 GCA_004124475.1 Fidelibacterota bacterium | reverse complement strand
CTGCGAAACACACCTGCCCAGGTATTCTCAAGGCGTTTGACTTTTTTCTCCGACAAGACTCCGTGCCATGGTGGAGTAACATCAAATGTTAACTGATTTCGACTTTTTATGTACTGCATTTTAAAATCTTGTATCTCCCTGTATTATAATAATTTAAGTTAACTATGATACAGAAATAATCCAAGAAAAATATCACTCATATACAATATTATCAGGTAATTATCATAATTAAACTTTTTGCGAGTTCATCCTATTTCGGTAGTTAAATCTTTATTGGATTCTTTAATCATTGAAAACTCCTCTTTTATTAACTGGTTTTGTTTTACTAGATTAGAAATATCATTATTCTTTACTATATAGGGAGTTTCTTCTCCCAATTATTTGGTAAAAAGTAGTTGTTCAGGTAGAATCTTTAAATAAGCAGCCCTGGATTTCCAGGGCTGTTGTAACTCTAATTAATTTTCACTGGGGTTATCTTCAGAGCCCGCTGCAATACTCTTAAACCATAAATAAAAAGCATCGGCTGAAATTTGCCTGGATTCTACTTCCAGAGTGCGAAACCCTGGTTTAATACTGTCGAAACTCAGGACTTCAGATTTGGTGAACGGTTTTTATATAAAGCGTTTCATGTGCTTCATACAAAGATATGGGCTGGTTGAAGAATTAGTTTGCATGTAAGTAAGTAGTTACTTACATTCTGTATATGAAAAAGCCTTATCGCAAGACATCAGCAGAACGCCAAAAAGAAATTGTACAGGCAGTTTTACGAATTATTGGCGAACAGGGTGTTACTTCCCTAACAACCAATACGATCGCCAAAGAAGTTGGTGTTACCTCAGGAGCTATATTCAGGCATTTTCATTCGCTCGAAGAAATCTTCAGGGAAGTAGTAGCCTATGCGATCAAGAAAATTGAGGAAACATTTCCGGAAAAGTCACTCCCGCCTCTTGAGCGACTTAGGACATTTGCTATAAATAGAGTCATGCTTTTCGAATCTTCACCGGGCCTGGCCTGGCTTTTACGTTCCGAACAGGCCTATTTAACCCTGCCGAAGGATTCGGTAAACGCCCTGCAAAAAATCACCAACCAATCCAAACAATATATACTCGATTTACTTGAGGAAGGGATAGGGCTGGGGATTATTCGTAGTGATATTGACGCCAAGAGCCTGCTCATTCCCATTATTGGCACAATCCATACTATGATAGGAATACCTGGAATTAGAAAAAGCGCAGGGTATAAAAAAACAGAGGTTGAGCAGGCACTTTTAGCATTGGAACGAATGTTATTATCCCCTAATCATTTAGACAGGAAACCCCAATTAAACAATCAATTTAAAAAGGAATAAGTGTATGACAATTAACATAGAATCAACCGTTGGACAAATAGCAACTGAATACCCTCTGGCAACGAGAGTTTTCGCTCGTCACAATATCGATTATTGCTGCGGGGGTGGCAGCTCTCTTGGAGAAGTGTGCAATCAGAATGGTCTTGAAACTGATGCAATACTCACAGAAATTCAAAATGAAATCAAAACGCAAGAAAGCACTGATAATCAATGGGATAAAGAACCCCTTACTGATTTAATAGATCATATTTTGGCTACCTATCACCGTCCTTTAGACGAAGAGATGCCGCGCTTAGAATTCATGGTTCGTAAAGTTTATAATGTTCACGGTGATAAGAATCCGGAAATGTTTTCTGAGCTTCGACAAGTTTACTTGGCGCTAATAAGTGAACTGAAAACACATATGATGAAAGAAGAGCAGATCCTCTTTCCAATGATTAAACGCGGGGATGGGGGCATGGCAAACGGTCCCATCAATGTAATGCTGCAGGAACATGATTCCGCTGGGAACGCACTTAAAAGAATACGTGAACTAACAAATAATTACCAGGTTCCCGAAGAAGCCTGCAACACCTGGAGAGCTTTATGGTATGGCTTGGAAGCGCTTGAAGAATCGCTTCATCAACATATTCACTTGGAGAATAATATTCTTTTTCCCAGAGCCCTAAAAAGTTGAGGATACTCCGAAATTATCTGCCTTAAATCGTACTATCCTCAAATATTAACCCAACTTTGCCATTTCTGAGCACTTTTGGTATAAAAGTAGATACATTGACACAGCAATATAACGTAAGTCATTGATAACAGGTGATAAAGATTTAATAAGGGTTGGCGTAGTGACCCATGCAGATA
>SCKK01000063.1 GCA_004124475.1 Fidelibacterota bacterium | reverse complement strand
TTCTCTACTATCTGCAAATAGTGATTGTTGCCTGATTTCTTGACTCGCACAAACATCGTTATGTCCTTAATATGTCACCGCTATATTAAAACCGTGATTAACACTATTGCAAGAAAATATCACCCAATACGTGGCACCACGTTTCTGACAAACCCAACACCTCTCTCGTCGAGAAAACCTTGAAAATTGGCGATCAACTGTAAAAGATTTGTAAAGGGTTATTATCCACAATTTAGGACTGAAATTCAAATAGATCTGTTCCAAGTCACAATATTCAATCTTACCGAAACGGGTTCACTAAATATTTTCGTGGATTTTGCCTTAAAACGAAACATAACTTTCAATTATTAAAGATGTTGCATAAAGTCGATAGGTAAAAATCTCCGTTACTGCTAATATATAGTGAGTTACAATATATCTGAGAAAACATCGGTCAAGTCCAAAATGTTCTGTAAAATGAGTCAAGCAGCCACTTTCTCCTGATGTATGGTTTTCTTTTCTTTTACATCCTTTCTTTAAAGCAGTGTCATGTCCATGTACTGTCTCCCTGTTATCCATTCTTCCGCCTGTTCCATGCATAAAGCTCCAATGAGCCTTAATGCAGAGTTTCCTGTTAGGAAAGATACGAATAATACTGGTTCGTCGTTTGATTTCCTGGTTAAACAGTTCAAGACTGTTAGTGGTCCGTATTCTTCTTCGGTGTTGTTCCGGGAAGTTTAAACAACTTAATGCATCTTCACCCCCTTGTTCCAGCAGATCAGCTGCATCGGGGTATTTCTCTGATAGTTCCACAACAAACTTCTGGAGCCGTTCTAACCCTGTTTCTTTATCCGGAGCTAAAAAGATGTCATCCAGTTTCTGTTTTACCCAGGCTTTATCCTTATTCCTGACTTTATCTAAAATGTTCTTCTTAAAGTGGACTTGGCACACCGCTGCCACTGGCAACCCGGAAAGTGCTTCTCAATGGCTTTCAAAAGACCACTATGTGCATCACTGATAACCAGGTGGACTCCCTTAAGCCCTCTTTCTTTTAACCCTTTAAAGAACAACGACCAGTTGGTCTCATTCTCATTGTTGCAGACATCCACGCCGATAATATCCCGTTTGCCGGCACGATTAACTCCTTTGGCAATCAATACCGCATGGCTCTCCACCTTATGATCTCGTCTAATCTTATTATAACGCGCATCCACAAACACATAAGGATAATCATCGTCCAATGGGCGATTCAGCCATGCCTGTATCTCTGTGTCCAACCTCTTACAGATGTCAGACACCTGGCTCTTAGAGAAGTTCAGGCCACAAAGAGCCTCGGTGATCTTCTGGACCTTGCGAGTAGCCACACCTTTAATAACCATTTGCTGCCTGTCCGCAGCAGGCGGGCAAGCACGCAATCAACGCTCTTTCACTCCGTTGATACCGTTCAAACAACTCGGTACTAAATGTACCATCCCGGTCCTGTGGCACTGATAAAAACAGCTTACCTACCCGGGTATTCAACTAGACGGGGTTTATACCCATTCCTGTATCCCTTACGTGTTGTATTCCGTTCATAAGGTAATGCACCCAGGTAAAGAGCCATTTCCTGTTCAAGATATTCCTGCAAATACGTTTGTACAATCTGTTTCAAAAAGTCTGCATCATTTATGGTTTTCTTTGTACTTTTGTTTTGGGTCATGGCTAATCTCCTTTAATTTCATTTCCTTGATATTTACACCAAGGAAATTAATCGCCTGTCTGCCGAACAGGCAGGGAGACCGTGGCCCTTTCTTTATGCTTTTTCAAAAGTACAGAAAATTATGGACACAACTAAAACATCTGTAGTTATAAGGTCATGTAACCCTAATTTTGTATTATATTTTAACCTTACATGACTTGATGGTTTAAAAAGTATCTCTTAATTTATTGTGAGGAAGTTAAAGATTTTCAGCGTTGTTAGGGATTAGGAGTTGTTGAGTGGCTAAGATTGCAATAGAAAAAGCAGCTGTAAAAATTTCTGAGAAGGATATGCATATTGACGACCTGCTCAGACTTGCTGTGAAAAAATCGGCCTCAGATCTTCATATCAAAGTATCCAACTTTCCAATTTTGCGTATAGATGGTAAATTGGTTCCTCAAGACGTTTATCCAAAAGTAACGACTGAGTGGATAGAGAAATCACTGAAAGAAATCGTGAACGAGGAGCAATTAAAATCATTTCGGGAAATATTGGAATTGGATTATTCTTATAAAATCCCGGGTCTGGCTTATTTTCGTTTAAATCTAAGTATGCAGTATAGAACAGTAAGCATGGTGTTTCGTCTGGTTAATTGGGATATTCCTTCAATAGATGCTTTAGGGTTACCTAATGTTTGCAAAGATCTTGTGATAAAGCCTCGAGGACTCATCATTGTTACGGGTCCAACTGGGAGTGGAAAATCTACAACTCTTGCAGCCATGATAGATTATTTGAATAGACATGAAAGAAAACGCATTGTTACCATTGAAGATCCGATAGAATATATATTTCGTGACAGAAAGTGTGTAATTACTCAAAGAGAACTGGGCATTGACACTCATTCCTTATTCTTCAGCATTAATTCATGCGCTGCGTCAAGACCCGGATGTGATAATGGTAGGTGAGATGAGGGATTTAGAGACAATCCACGCTGCACTTACCGGAGCAGAGACAGGGCATCTTGTGCTTGCAACTTTACATACACCCAGCGCCCCAGAGGCAATTGACCGCATAATCGACGTTTTTCCTCCTCATCAACAGCATCAAATACGACTGCAACTGTCTAAAACATTGGAAGGAGTATTGTATCAATTATTATTAAAACGTAGAAAAGGAAAAGGACGCGTACCTGCAGTGGAGGTGATGATTGCGACAACAGCTATCCGAAATATGATAAGACAAAATAAGACACACCAGATGCTTTCTGTGGTGGAGACAGGTTCATCCTCAGGGATGAAATCATTAAATCAGGCAATGGCAAGATTAGTTAAGGATAAAATGATCACCTTTAAAGAAGCACTGTTACAATCAAGTGATCCCAAAACACTCAAAAGGTTGATGGGTGGAAGTTCTAAATAATAGCCTTATGTTTATTGATACTGATGACAAACGGCTGAATAGTTACATTTTCTTTTCTATCTTTCTCGCATGCTGGATTATAATGTATTCTGAAATAAACAGGTTAGCATAATGGCAAGGATTCTGATTGCTGACGATAATGTTCATGTCGTTGACACTATTGCAGAAATTCTCATGATGCAAAATTACGTTATTGAAAAAGCTTATGATGGTCAAGAAGCAGTTGAAAAAGCAAAACTGATATTGCCAGATCTTATATTATTGGATGTAGAAATGCCACTAATGAATGGGATTGATGTTTGTCGCACATTACGCTCTTATAAAAAGACACAGCTCACACCCATTGTCATACTGACCGGTCTTAAAGATACTGGTATTCTGATGAGCGCAATTGAAGCGGGTTGTGATGATTTTCTCTCAAAGCCAGTAGATATCCCAGTGTTACAGGCAAGGGTTGAATCTCTATTAAAAATGAGCCGGCTCAGGAATCAGATTCGAGAAAAAGAAAAATTCGAGTACATGATTAATAATATGAGTGAAGGGATTGTCATCACGGATGAATCGGGTATCATACAGAGTTGTAACACAACTGCATTGAAGATGTTTAAGTTGAACTCGAAAAGGCTACCTGATGATCAATTCCTTACAATCATTGACAAGTTATTTAAATGGAAACCGATTGATTGGTTTGCTTTAATCGAATCAAGAAAAGGTGAATTTACCGTAATTAGAAAAGAAAGTGATTTTAAGGTTCGGTATGCTTTGAAACTCAGATTCGATACCTTAATAAATCCTTTCAGCGAAGTAGATGAGGTCATATTCATTATCCGTGAAGAAACTGAACAAATCAATGAAGAGAGACGGAAAGACCTACTGGTATTGATGATGACACATAAGTTTAGTACAATAGAAAGTTTAACTTTAATGAACTTAGAGTCGCTTCAATTATTAATTAAGTCGCCCAATCCAGAACTAAAAGCAGATATTATAAAAGGACTTAGGGAATCATCCCGGAGGATGACTACCATCATGAAAAGTCTTCTACAATTTTTAAACCTTCCCGAAAGTTTTAAAGAGAAGAGGATGGAGTTGATCGATGAAGAGTGTTTTAAAAGTTACTTGACGAAAATAAAGGTAGAGTTGGGAACACCTCGATTGTTAATAGGCTGCCAATGGGTAAATATTTCGTCCTTTCATATGATAGAAGGGGGTTTGTATCGAATTCTTTTTGAACTGATTGAAAATGCGATAAAGTTTGGTAACAAGGAGAATCTTGATCTTAATGTTTCTGTAATTAGAGATGATAATCAAGGGGTGAGATTGTCTGTATTTAATTGTGGTAGCCCAATTCCTCAGGAGGAGTTAAATCGAGTCTGGGATCGTTTTTATCAGGTAGATCAGGAGTTTACAGGGCAAATTGAAGGTATTGGGCTTGGTCTCAGTATAGTCCAATATATTATTGGATTGTCGGAAGGATCATGTCAAATATTTTCTGATGATGAGGGAACCAGAGTGGAATTGTATCTACCATTTAGTGATACCTAAATTGAGCCCCGATTGATCGGGGGTAGCATAAACAGCTTGTTTGTCTTCGTCATTTGTCCACAACTCACCTTCAAGGACAATAACCTAGTGAGTGCACACATTGTCGTCGATGATGTAGGGGAAATAGCTCAAATTAGGTGATAATTAAATCTTAAGAAAACTGAAGTTAACTTAATGTAATTGTTTTATTAACAGAGTAAAATATCAGCAAAGTGTTGCATTTGAACCACCTTATGTGTAATGTTTATATACAAGATTTTCATAGTAATAAGGTAATCAGCAATGGCATCAGTATTTGTAATAGACGATGATCCCAGAATCAGGTCAAGCCTCAAGGAATTTTTAGAGGCTGAAGATTACGAGGTTTCCGTATATCCTACAGGAGAGGATGCGTTGCCTTATGTATATCGGGAAATTCCCGATCTCATTCTTCTTGATCTTAAACTGCCAGGTATTGATGGTTTGACCGTTTTGGAAAAAATAAAGAGTCGAAACACAACAATAGAGGTTGTGATTATTACAGGATATGCAGAAGTGTCATCCGCTGTGAGAGCAATGAAGTTGGGTGCTATAGATTATATCAAAAAGCCATTCGATTTAGAGGAGATGCTTCTCATAATTGAAAAAGCTGTTGAAATAAAAAAGAAATCTGATCAATTGGCGTACTTAACGAGAGAAGAGCGTGAACTCTTGGGATTTGGGGAAATTGTCGGAACAAGTAAAAAGATGAAAGAAGTCTTTGATTTAATTCGACAGGTTGCCGATTCACCTAAAACTTCAGTTCTTGTATGCGGAGAGACCGGGACAGGTAAAGAACTTGTTGCCAAGGCAATCCATTATAACAGTGAAAGGGCTGAAAAACCATTAATAGAGATAAACTGCTCTGCTTTTCAGGAAAACCTTCTTGAGGCAGAAATATTTGGGTATGAAGCAGGCGCTTTTACAGGTGCAAGACAGAGAAAAAAAGGATTATTTGAACTGGCTCATCAAGGGTCATTTTTCCTGGATGAGATTGGGGATATGAGTCTTGAAATTCAATCTAAATTATTAAAAGTTATTGAGGAGCAACGGTTTCGACGGGTTGGTGGGACGAAAGAGATAAAGGTTGATACGCGTATTATTAGCGCTACATCCCAAGATCTGAATAAAAGGATTAGAGAAGGGTTATTCAGACAGGATTTATATTACAGGCTTAATGTGGTCACCATTGAATTACCTCATCTACATGAAAGAGGTGAAGATATAATTTTGTTAACTGAACATTTTGTGAATTTATTCAACGCCGAATTTAAACGGCATGTCACAAGAATTGATAATGATGTAAAAGAACTACTTATGGCTCATTCTTGGCCTGGAAATGTTCGAGAATTAAAAAACGTAATAGAGCGTGCTGTTCTATTTGAAAAGGGGGAATTACTTTCGAGAAAAAGTGTGAGGTTATTTGATGAACCCATAACACCCACTGCCGCTATTTCTCCAACACCTGTTCACCCCATCGAATTTGAAATTCCACCGGAAGGAATTTCCATGGATGAAATTGAAAAGTCCTTGATAGAAAAAGCACTATTAGACACAAACGGAAATCAAACAAAAGCTGCGAAACTGTTAAGGATTACTCGAGAAACCATGAAATACAGGATGAAGAAATATAGCCTCAAAAAAGTCATTTTTCCGCTGCATGAATAATAATATGTATTAATATGAGTTATTTCTGTGAACAAGATCACATAGCTATTTGTGGTATTACCTAAGAAAGTTGATTAATTCTTCTTTCTTATTTCCTATATTAGATTTAAAAAATAAAGTGCAACGGTGTAAATAAACCGGTTCAAGCCCACCAATTGGGTGATTTCACCGAAATTTTCAACGGTTTATTAACCCAATTTTTTAATAAGTTTACAATATAACAGTTATAGTAAGTGCATTATCATGATTCATATTTCTTACCTTGATTATTCATAACCTCCCGAAAATCCGGGATAATCCATCAGCTGACGAATGGGACAGCAAAAAGGCGCATCCACCAAGTAGTTGATTATTTATTTGATTACTGAGGTATTATGTCAGAATGAGGTGTAGGGTGTAGAGTATTAGGGTATAAGGTATATGGTAAGTAGTACCCATGACCAAACTATTGAGACATCCTATCCGTTAACTAACGGATTCATATTATGTGTCCGTCAGCTGACGGATTGTCCGAAGGATCCTGCGGAGGGTCTAAGTATAACAGTTTTCCACAGGATCCTTCGGACAATTAGAACCACTTTCTCCTTATTCCCTATGCCTTATACCCTTCAACATACCTGCCCGATCTGGCGCCCAGTCAGGCGGGGAAATCGTAATGAAATGCACCTGCGAAACATGAGTTACTAACATGTTAACAGGATACTGTGTATTGGAATATTTTGAGTTTTTTGTGTCCTCCCGATGCATCGGGATCTGGATGGCTAATGAATAAATCACAAAAAACCTGTCTTGTACTAATTAAGAACAATTATTGTTAACATTCGTGACAACAGGAATATTAATTTATTGTTTAATTTATTGTTTATAATGTATTAAGCGTTTGGCATGTAATTTGTACCTTCTCATTACATCAATTAGCATAACATTCTCCCGGATTATCAGTACAGAAGCATGATTGGAACACTTTTTGTGTTAGTGGAACTAGATGGAAGCTTATTTCAGAAAAATAAAATAAAATGAATAAAAAAAGGTATGAGTTACCTTTTGGAGGGGTATTATGAATAAACACGTAAAGATACTTGGGATGTGTGTAAGCCTGGTGATGGTCGTATTGATATACACCGCATGTAGTGACACCCCCTTAGCGCCTTCAGAGGATCCATTCCCAGAATCCGTGGCTGCTCAAGGACTGACAAGCGACCAGATCACCTGGGTTTCATGGAAACAGGAAGTAGTTGATCAAATCAAGGGTGGTAAACTCTTGAGAGGAACTGCAAATAAAATGATTACAGCTAACAACGGTGGGACAGTTGGTGGAGCAAACACATATGGTAACAAGGTAGAGATTCCAGCAGGAGCGCTGGCAGAGAATTCCTTTATCACTGTTGATGTGATCTGCGTAGATGGTAATGATCAGTGTGGCGCTGGTATAGATTTTCTACCGAGTATGCAGTTCCTAACAGATGTCAAGGTGACGTTATCTTGGGAGTTCATTGGTTACGACGGTGGGGATCTCACCTTCTACGTTTATTATAGCCAGGATGATGGTGGCACTTGGAGCGAAGTGGAGACTCCGGAGATAGATTACGACAACGAAACAGTTTCGATTTATGTCGATCACTTCACTCGGTTTGCATGGGGGTTTTAAAAGGTACCCAATTCTCTGTTACGTTGTTGTAAGATAGGAACTGGACTGTAAGAGACAACTCGTTCCTTAATAGTACATCGGAAAGTATTCAATCTGGTAAAGAATCGATTAAATAAAATTGGTACTGAATTTTATCTCTGATATAGAGTTTCCTTAATATTTTGTCAATAATCGGTGTTCACGCAGCATCCTTTGGACAAGTGTTCAAGTTTTCCCGTAGAGATAGGACAATAATACATTAATCCTGAAGCTTCGGGAAACACATTAAAACTGTCGTCCTTCAATTTAATGTTATTTGTGAAACGGACTACCAGTGACCCGTTAGGTTAAATTTTTATTCTGAATGTTTTCACTTTGTATAGTATATTATTTTTTAATGTAAATTTATATTAGCTGGATTCAAGTAGTAAGTGCAACATTTGAAAGTTCCCCGAAAAATACCTGATTGGGGGTTTTGAACCCAAGACATTTTCTCGGACGGTTATTTAGCTTTTTAATAACTCTGATTATTTCATCATCTGTGATGGTTCTAAAGTCTC
>SCKK01000042.1 GCA_004124475.1 Fidelibacterota bacterium | reverse complement strand
GAATGATCAAAGAAATTCTGATGGAACGGACAAATTTAATCGATATTTTGTCCTTAAACGTGAAAACAGTCAAGAAGGCAAGGGAACCTGTGCCTCAATTAGCGCTATTTTAACCGGACAGTAGTGACATAAAATAGTAATAAATTCACTGGCAACTCCTTGAATATCACTTTATTGGCATATAAATTTCTGCTGACAAATGAATCCTAAACGTATTGTAAAATCGCCAAAAGGAACTCATCTCCACTGTAAGGGATGGGTTCAAGAAGCTGCTTTCCGGATGATTCAGAATAATCTGGATCCGGATGTGGCAGAGAAACCAGATGAACTGATTGTCTATGGCGGTACGGGTAAAGCGGCTCGGAATTGGGACTGTTTTGATGCCATTCTAAAATCACTGAAAACCCTCGAAAACGATGAGACTTTACTGATACAGTCTGGGAAACCAGTCGGAATATTTAAAACTCATCCATATTCCCCTCGTGTTTTAATTTCCAATTCCATGCTCGTTCCTCAATGGGCTACGTGGAAACATTTCCGTGAATTAGATAAGCTTGGTCTTATTATGTATGGGCAGATGACAGCAGGCAGTTGGATTTATATCGGAACCCAAGGGATTCTACAAGGAACATACGAAACATTTTCTGCAGTTGCTGACAGACATTTTAATGGAAGTCTGAGAGGAAAATTACTTCTGACCGCAGGTTTAGGGGGAATGGGAGGCGCTCAACCATTGGCTGCAACGATGAATGAAGCGGTCACGATTGCCGTTGATGTTGATAGTGAGCGGATTCAGAGAAGGTTGGAGACACAATATTTAGATGTGATGGTAACATCCATTGATGATGCGATTCACATTGCTCAAACATCTATGGAAAAGAAGGAAGCCAAGTCCATCGGTTTGTTGGGGAATGCGGCTGACATTTTTCCGGAATTTGTGAGAAAGAAAGTGGTACCTGACCTTGTCACTGACCAGACTTCCGCCCACGATGAATTGAATGGATATATCCCAAATGGCATGTCTTTAGTGGAGGCGCTTGACCTAAGAAAAAACGATCCTGAACAATATGTTAACCTTACTTTTAAAGCAATGGCAGAACACTGTAGGGCGATGATAGAATTGCAGAGAATGGGATCGGTGGTGTTTGACTACGGGAATAATCTTCGAGGTCAAGCACAGAAAGCGGGCGTGGAGAATGCCTTTGATTATCCCGGTTTTGTGCTGGCATATATCCGACCACTGTTTTGTGAGGGGAAGGGTCCGTTTCGGTGGGTTGCCTTATCCGGTGATCCTGAGGATATTTCTCGAACCGATGAAAAAGTGTTAGAACTATTTCCAGAAGACAAAGCGCTCTGTCGTTGGATAGAGTTGGTTCAAAAGAAAGTGCTATACCAAGGACTTCCCGCGAGAATTTGTTGGCTGGGATATGGTGACCGGGCAAAATTTGGGCTGGCAATCAATGAATTGGTTGCAACTGGCGAGATTAAAGCACCCATCGTTATCGGGCGGGACCATCTCGATACAGGATCCGTGGCATCCCCGTACAGAGAAACGGAGGGGATGAAAGACGGGAGCGATGCCATAGCCGACTGGCCTATTCTCAATGCTCTTTTGAATACTGCCAGTGGCGCCGGTTGGGTTTCCGTTCATCATGGTGGAGGGGTTGGCATGGGATTGGCAATCCATGCAGGGCAGGTGGTTGTGGCAGATGGGTCACAGGAGATGGCTGTCAGGATCGAGCGAGTGTTAAATAATGATCCCGGGATTGGAGTTGTCCGCCATGCGGATGCGGGATACCGAAAAGCTATTGAAAATGCGATAAAATGGGATTTAACATTACCGTTTGAGAAGAGCGAATAATGTTTGAATAATATTATTTCATAAGCAACCCTGCCTCCCGAAATTTCGGGAGCAGGCAGGAGAGAATACAAAGAATATAGAGTTGGAATTAAGAACCCTGAAGATTAAAAACATAGGTGAACTGGTTACCTATAACTCTCACCTTTCCAGGTTAGAAAGAGTTTCGGATACAGAAATTTATATCGAAGATGGTATCATTGTGGCAATAGGTGAGGAATTGGGGTCAACAGACCACGAAATTAATGCCGGTGGCGCTTTAGTCACACCTGGTTTTGTGGATCCCCATACCCATCCTGTCTTTTCCGAGACAAGAGAGTATGAATTCGAGATGCGGGTGGCAGGAAAAAGTTACCAGGAAATAGCTGAAGCAGGAGGAGGGATACTTTCTAGTGTCCGATCGTTGAGGGAAATTAGTGAAGATGAATTGGTCAAAAAAGTTGCTCAAAGAATGAGAGAATTCCTCAAATTGGGAACAACCACAATTGAAGCAAAAAGTGGGTATGGTTTGTCTACGAAATCTGAATTGAAATCTTTAAAAGTGTTAAATATAGTCCGAGAGTCCATGCAGTTGGATATCGTACCCACATTTCTTGGGGCACATGCATTTCCTGTAGAATTTGAAACAGACAGAAATGCCTATATTGACCTTATTTGTGAAGAGATGATTCCCGCGATATCAGAACAGGGAATTGCTCAATTTTGCGATGTATTCTGCGAAAAAGGTTGGTTTGAAGTCGATGATGCGCGTCGAATTTTAAACACTGCTAAGAACTACAACTTAGGAATTCGTATGCATGTAGATGAATTTGCTGATTCAGGTGGGGCAATATTGGCTGCAGAGCTCAATGCAACATCTGCTGATCATCTGATGCATACATCCGATGAAGGTATCCATAATATGGCAGAATCTGGAGTGACGGCAATTTTACTTCCGGCGACTACCTTCTTTTTAGGAGAATCAAACTATGCTCCTGCTCGAAAATTTATTGATGAGGATGTCAATGTGGCGCTGGCCACAGATTTTAATCCGGGAAGTTCGATGACTCAATCCATGCCGTTTGTTATGACTCTGGCATGTCTGTATCTTGGAATGAACGTGGAGGAGGCATTCATTGGCACCACTTATAATTCCGCTCGATCTTTGAATATGGAGGACAAGGTTGGCAGTCTTGAAGTGGGAAAACAAGCTGATCTTATCATTTGGAACTTGAAAAGCCTTTCCCAGATACCTTACTGGTTTGGAGGGAACAATATTAGATGTGTCATTAAATGTGGGGAACGAGTTGTCGATTTTAGTGATTAATGAACTGATTGTATTACCTCTGTTATGGGTAGGTGAATAAAGAACCAAGATCCAGGTCTGCTCTGCCTGACGGCCCGTCCGCCGGTGGGCGGGCAGGGAATATTCAGATCTTCTGAAATTTAGTTGGAAACAATTGGTTGGTTTCTTCACGTAATGTATTAACACGTAAAAGGTTAGCGTATAGTGACCTTTGAAACTAATTGCGAATAAATAAGAAGTATTAAATATGTGTTCATTTCCTTTCTATCGAGTTGGTAAACACATTACCTAAGCCTTTATAAATAGTGATATAATGAAATCTGTTGATTTATATTCGCTTGATCTTTGTGGAGTGAAAACTGTACAACTAAATTGCAGAAGACTCATATATTCATAGGAAATCCATCTACGGATTATCCACTAAAAAAGGGTTTTATGGGAAAGAATTTGGTCAATTAAGTTTTCCAAAACCTATGTGTTGAATGATTAAAGAAAAAAGATTTGGATTACGTCAACTGTGGAGTGGGTTTATAGATATCATTTATCCCCCATTTTGCCTTGTTTGTAATATAAAACTATCGCAAGGAGAACATGTAATATGTAGCCATTGTTGGGATAAATTGATCCCTACACATCTTGGGAATTGGCAAAATGAAGTAACTCATAAAGAGGGGTTGGATTATGTCTTAACCGGATGGTTTTTTGATGAAATATTTCAAAATATTATTCATTCATTAAAATACAAGGAAATGAGAATAGTAGCGAAAGAATTGGGTTTAAGATTGGGAAAAATGTTTTTGACTGAATTACAATATTTAAAATTAGATGTTGTGATCCCAGTACCATTACACCCTGCAAAATTACGATCTCGTGGTTTTAATCAGAGTGATCTCATCGGTAAATCACTATCAAAGGTGATCGGAGTGCCTTATGATTTCAAAATATTAAAACGAACGAAAAATACACAATCTCAAACAACTCTTGGTATTGATGAGAGGAAATTAAATGTATCAGAAGCCTTTTCAGTTTCTTCATCACCATCTTATAAAAGATATTTGATTGTTGATGATGTATTGACAACCGGAGCAACTTTGGCAGGGTGTGCATTTGCATTGAGAGAAAAGAAGGCAGAATTTATTGCGGTTATTACTTCAGGAACCCCTAAAATTGAAGCATGAAAGTAATGCATCAGTTTGGGTTTCAAATGGGAATAACCTGAAACGTGAATAGCACCAGCCCCTATAGAGAATGAAGTGAACGTAACGGGGAAACTTGTCCGCAGGACTCTGCTAGAAACTTGTCCCGAAATTTTGGGATAATACCTGATACTTGGAACTTTATCATCAAATTCACCAAAAACCGAACATATAGTAATAAATATGAATAAAAACATCCTGAAAGATCCATGATAACGATTGATTCAATAAATATAAGAAATCAAAAGGTACTCATGCGAGTTGATTTTAATGTACCTATTGAACATGAGGTTATTAAAGACAATTTTCGAATTCAAGCTGCATTACCTTCCATCGAACACTGTTTGAATAATCGTGCATCTGTCATACTGATGTCTCATTTAGGAAGACCAAAGGGTAAACGGAATAGTGAATTAAGTCTGATACCTGTCGGGGAATACCTCTCAGATTACCTTCAAAAACCGGTAAAATTTTCTAATTCCTGCATTTCTAAAGATGCTATAGCAGTGTCGAAAAATCTTCTTCCAGGCGAAGTACACCTGCTTGAAAATTTACGTTTTTATCCAGGGGAAACTGAAAATGATTCGGGTTTCAGTCACCAATTAGCCAAACATGGAACAGTTTATATTAATGATGCCTTTGGTACGGCTCACCGAGCACATGCTTCCAACGTTGGAGTCGTAAAATATTTTAAAACAAAAGGTATCGGATTTTTGATGAAAAGCGAATATGATTTTCTGTTTAATGCAATTCAAAACCCAGTAAGACCACTTGTCATTATTTTAGGAGGCGCCAAAATAGGAACAAAATTAAAGTTGATTCACCGTTTTTTAAAGGAAGCAGACGATATAATCATTGGGGGCGCCATGGCGTTTACATTTTTAAAAGCAAAGGGGTTTGAAATTGGAAAATCACTTTTCGAGAATGATTTAATAGAAACCGCCAAAGATATTATGAAGAAATCCAAACAGCTAAATGTTACGATTCAATTACCAGAGGATTTTATTGTTGTAAAAAGTCTTTCAGTTACATCTGAAATCACTGAAAAAATATTAGAAGATTTTAATAATGACGAAATAGGATTTGATATAGGAACAATTACATTAAACAAGTTTTTAAAAGTGATAAATAAAGGTCGTACCATAGTCTGGAATGGTCCCATGGGAGTATTTGAGGATCCGAGGTTCAAGCAGGGTACAGTAGGTATAGCTGATGCAGTGGGAAAGGTGAATGAACGGGGGGGAGTGTCAATCATTGGAGGGGGTGATACGGCAGCGGTTATCAGGGACTTGAATATGATGTCGTTAATGTCTCATATATCTACAGGGGGTGGGGCTTCTCTGGAACTACTTGCAGGGAAAAAGCTACCTGCGTTATCTGTATTGGAAGGAGTATAATGGCTAATAGAATTCCGGTTGTTGCAGCTAATTGGAAGATGAATAAGACAATTAGTGAAGGGAAATTATTCGTCGAAATTTTGAATAATAAAATTTTGTACAAACCTGAAGTAGATATTATATTATGCGTTTCATATCCATTGCTCTTTCAAATGAATTTACTTCTTGATAGCGGTAATATTCAACTGGGCGCCCAGAATATGCATTGGGAGTTATCTGGTCCATTTACTGGCGAGGTATCTCCATTGATGTTAAAATCCTGTGGAGTTCAGTGGGTTATTTTAGGTCATTCGGAACGAAGACACCTGTTTCACGAAACTGATGAAACAATCATGAAAAAGGTAATATCAGCGCTGAAATCAGGGATTAAACCAATATTCTGTGTTGGTGAAAAGATAGACGAAAGGAAAAGTGGGCGGACCGAAGAAGTATTGGAAAGACAGTTGTCCAGATTGCTTGAGACTATAAACGAAGTTGAACTAAATAGGTTTATTTTTGCTTATGAACCTGTTTGGGCTATCGGGACAGGAGAAAATGCCACGCCCAGCCAAGTCAAAATAACTCATCAGTTTATCCGTGAACGAATTAGTAGACGTATTCCGGAATGTTTAGAGAAACTTAGGATTATTTATGGTGGTAGTGTGAATTTGGATAATGCGAAGGAACTGATAGAAATTGAGGGAGTGGATGGGTTTTTAATTGGAGGAGCAAGCTTAGAAGTAGAAAGTTTCGAGAAGATTATTAACATAGTTAAAGAAAACGAATAGAGGAAATAATAAATGTATGGATTTTTTGTATTTTTGCATGTACTTGTAAGTGTACTATTGGTTGTGGTCATACTTATGCAGTCTAGTAAAGGGGGTGGTTTGGCAGGGACTTTTGGTGGAGGTATGTCCACTGCTATGTTTGGAGGCCGAGGTGCCGGGAGTTTTTTAAGTAAAGTTACAGTAGGTTTAGCAATTGGGTTTATGACTTTGGCGATTTTGATAAGCTTAGTAAATATACCTAGTGGCTCTGCTACAGAATCTATTGTAAAAAAGAAAGCTGAAGAACGAGTTATAACACCAGGCTATGATTTACCCGTTCCTATCTCGTTCCCGGTCACTGATGACGAGTAATATTTGCCGAAGTGGTGGAACTGGTAGACACGCTGTCTTGAGGGGGCAGTGAGAGAAATCTTGTGCGGGTTCGAGTCCCGCCTTCGGCACAATGGGTAGTCATCATTAAAAATACGGTAACTATTTAGGCTAAAGCGCAGGTGCAGGGAAATAGAATGAAGAATGAAGAAATAAATCTTAAATTTTCATTCTTAGGGAGATGAGCTATCCGTTAGCTAACGGACAGAAATGCCGGTATGGTAGCTAAATCTGATCCTTATCCCGAATCTTCTGGACTTAGCCTTTTACTAAAGCCACGCTCCGAAAAATAGGCTAAAGAGTTACAAAATACGTAAATAGGGAGAAACTCTTTATGGAATTAAAGAAAATCGCATTCATGCAATCACTTCTTGTCACAATTGTTCTGTGTCAAACACCTTATGAATTACTTGATCAGGGGAAAATACTCTTAGAACAAGGTGATTTGAATGGCGCAGAAGAATCAGTAAAGTCGGCGTTAAAAATTGATAATGGTTTGGCAGAAGGTTACTTCATTTTGAGTCAAGTATATTTAACTCGGAATGATTTAAATTCATGTCGTGAGCATTTAAATCGTGCCATTGAAATTGATAAATATAATGAGGACTATCGTGCTGATTTTGATAAGGTAAATGATGTGGCAAAGATGATGGATTCAGGAAAAAAAAGTCTTGAAACAGGTGACTATGAAAAAGCTATTGTGACATTTGATCTGGTGATTGAAAAACTTCCTCTTTATGCAGCTGCGCCCATATATTATATCGGAGTTTCAGTGAGTCGAGAGGGCGATGTACGCGAAGCTGCCAATCAATTTAGGAAATCTTTAACGATCAATCCTGATTATGAACAGGCAAGTTCAGCGCTGACTAAATTGACTAACCGGACATACAATGAGGGGAACCAATATATTCGGAGAGGAGATTATGATGGTGCAATTGAAAGTTATCAACTTGTACTTGAATTGGATCCCCTATATTATAGAGCATATTATCAATTGGGAGTAGTAAACACAAAGTTGGGAGATTATACAGCAGCAATAGATAATTATAGAAAATCTGTGAATATTGAACCCAATTATTCGAAAGGATGGTTTGGATTAGGACTTGGTTTACAAAAAAATGATAGACTGGAAGAAGGTTTGGAAGCCTTAAAAAAAGCAACTGAAGTAGACCCCACCTATGCTAAAGCCCATTCGCAAATGGGAACCATCTATGTAATACTGGAAGATTTTAATTCAGCAGAGAATGCTTTTAATATGGCAATTCAAGTTGATCCAAGTTATGCGAAACCCTATCAAAACTTGGGGAATATTTATGTGGAACATGAACGATTTGATGAAGCAATTAACACATTATTGACTGCTACGGCTTTGAATGATAAATCTCCTAAATCCTGGTACTTCCTGTCTCAAGCATATAACGCCACAGATCAATGTGACGAAGCGAGAGAGGCAGCTTTGGGAGCATTGAGGACGAAGAAAAATTATGCCCCTGCACAATTTGAATTAGGGACTGCGGAAATATGCTTAGGGAATAAAACCGCTGCATTACAAGCTTTCGAAAAAGCAAGAAAAGATCCTTCTTGGAGAAAATCTGCTGAATATGAGATTGACAAAATAAAAAATCCTCATAAATACGAAAATGTAGAATAAAATGTTTAATTTGGGTGTCAGAAAACGCCCATTTTTTACGGGCACAGGATTGCCAATGACCTAATCTAGACGAGCCATCCGAAGGATCCTGTGAAGAACCAAAAAGAAGTCCATAGTCCACAGTTCATAGTCACTTGAAACTTGGAACCTCAATTTTTCATAGTTTATTTTTCATTTTTTGCCCCCATCACGGTCCCCGATACGATTCTTGATAAATCGGGACTACGGGACAGGCATTATTCCCTATGGGGCAGGCAACAAAAACACAAATATTATCAGTAAGGTACTAACCTATTCATATTCTAAATTCTGATGATGATTAAAGCCGGTCTTGATGTTGATCTTGAAGAATCATATAAAAAAATCATGCATCTCTATGAATCCCATGGATGGGAAAATCAGGAGGTTTTTAATGACTTTCTAACAGAGTTGTCAGGTAAAGTGAATTACAAATACCTTGCAGCAGCCATTGTAGCTTACAGGAGAGCGCGAGAGGCGTCGTTAATGCCCTACCCAAATGTTTCAAAGACCCTGACAGAAATAGCAAGAAATGGGGTCAAAATTGCCGTCATATCAGATGCACCTGCAAGAGAAGCATGGTTACGAATTTATTATTTGAATCTGCATCACAGCTTTGATTTGGTTTTGACTTTTGACGATATTGGCGTCAGAAAACCTGACCCAAAAGGATTCAAAATGGTATTAGAGAAATTACAAATCAAACCAGAAGAAGCCATCATGGTGGGAGATTGGCCTGAACGGGATATGGTAGGTGCTTCTCAATTAGGCATGAAAACAGTTTTTGCTCGATATGGGGATACGTTCGATACTGTGGATTCCGGAGCAGATTGGGATGTGGATAATATTTACGAAATTGTGTATATTATCCAATCGATCAATGGCGAACAATAATTTTAGTATTGGAAATGATATTGTTGAAGTTGACAGAATACATCAACTTAGTAACTCACATGGGCAGCGGTTTTTCCGTCATGTTTTTACCCAGAACGAAGTAGAATGGTGTCAAAAAAGACAAGCGCCACATATTCATTTTGCTGGGAAATTTGCGGCAAAAGAAGCGGTGAAAAAGGCATTGATGTCTATGGGAGAATCTGAGACGATTCCCCTCAAATCAATTGAAATAAATCGAAGCGAGGGAAAACCACCTACAGTTAATGTTTTATGTGATCTTTCGTCTTCTTATCATATAAAAATATCGATTGCCCATACAAACTTACTTGCTACAGCAGTAGCTATTGTTCAGGTAAAATGAAACATTCATCCCAATGGCTATTGGGACAAACCTGCCCGACCGAGCACATGGTCAGGCGGAGCTGGCAATTCTCCATGCTCAAAACTATCTTCAGGTGAAAATATTCTCATCAAAAGAAACCAGGCAAATAGATGGATATGCCATTTCTGATCTCGGTATCCCAGGAGAGAATTTGATGGGTGCGGCTGGACTGGCGGTTGCTCATCAGGCAAAGAAAATGTTGCTTGTAAGTGGTGGGAAAAAAGTGGCAATTATTTGCGGAAAAGGGAACAATGGAGGAGATGGATATGCTGCTGCAATTAACATAAATAAATTTGGGGTTAAAGTTTCTCTCCTGTCCATTGTGAGCGCGGAAGACATTACGGGTGATGCTAAAATATTCCATAACAGATGTATAAATGCAGGCCTCTCATGTCATTATAATGTCACACCGAAAAATATAGATTTCCAAGAATATGATTTATTGATCGATGGGCTTCTGGGAACGGGAATTCATGGGAAGGTAAGAGCAAATGTAGCAGAATGGATTAAAAGCGTGAATGAATCGAAAAAACCTGTACTATCTATCGATATTCCCTCTGGAATTAATTCTGATAATGGTCAGGTGTTGGGCGTTGGGATAAAAGCTGATACCACAGTAACTATGGGGTTTTTAAAACTGGGACTTGTTATTAATCCAGGTGTTGAATATGCTGGAACTGTAGAAGTCGCAGACATCGGCTACCCGGAGAAATCATTTGAAATTGTGGAATCGAATAAAAGATTAGCCAATGAATCCATTGTAAAAACCTATTTACAAAAGCCTCCATCTGATACCTATAAACATAGACAGGGTAAGGTATATTTTTTAGGTGGTTCTCGTGGATTTACAGGAGCTGCATGTTTATCTTGTGAAGCAGCATTACGAGCAGGAGCCGGTCTTGTGATTGCGGGTATCCCGGAAACATTAAATCCCATTTATGAAACAAAATTAACCGAAGTTATCACAGATCCACTGCCTGATACGGGAAGTGGACGTTTCAGTAGAAAAGCTGCTGAATACGCACAGACAAAGCTTGATTGGTGTGATGTGCTCGCCATAGGACCTGGACTGGGAACCGATGAGGAAACTCTTCAATTTGCTCGGAAGATTATTAAAAGATTTACGAAAGCGATGATCATTGACGCAGATGCTTTAAGAGTTTTTCATGGGAATTTGGATTTATTTCAAGAATTAGAAGGCAGGTTTATTATAACCCCTCATTATGGCGAAGCTGCAATGCTGACTGACATCAATAAGCAAAAGATCATTGAAAGTCCGTTTGAATTTTTAAAAGACCTATCCCGAATGATTGGCGGTGTGGTCGTTTTAAAAGGTGCTCCTACACTGATCGGCTTTGAGGGTCAGATTGTGGTCTCTACCACAGGACATCAAGGATTGGCTACAGGAGGAAGTGGTGATGTATTAACAGGAATACTTGCCGGAATTACCGCCCAGGGTGTACCTTTAGAAGCGGCGGCAGAAGTTGCTGTCTACATTCATGGAAAAGCTGCAGATATTTTATTGGAAAAACGCGGATACCGTGGGTTGATTGCCAGTGACCTTTTAGATGTGTTGCCGAATATGATTTATCAATATGAATGTAACTAAATATCGAATCCTTCTTGTTGCTTACTGTACCTTAATTCTAATTCTTTCATCCATTCCCGGTACTAGCATTCCCAAACTTCCATTCCTGGGATGGGACAAATTAATCCATTTTTTAGAGTATGCGGGGTTAGGATGGCTTTTGGTCCAATCCCTGGATAGAAAGGAGTTAAAATTCGTTACGATGGTGATTATTGCCGGGATGGTGTTTGGAATATTTGATGAGTTGTTTCAATATTTTATTCCTCGAAGGATATCCAGTGTAGCTGATTGGTTTGCTGATTCAGCGGGATTAATTGTAGGTGGATTTTTGGTGGTGTCGAAAGATATTTTCCGTAAAAATGAATTGAATTCAAAGGTATGATTTAATCATGGATAAAATTGTCATTGTGGGTGGAAAACGGTTGAATGGAAAGGTAACAGTCGGTGGAGCGAAAAATGCTGTATTACCCGTTATGGCGGCAACACTTTTATCACCGGATACTTATAAAATAACTCGCGTGCCCGATCTCCTTGATACTCGAACGATGATAAGACTGTTAAAAATCATCGGTGCTGAAGTATCCTTTGAAAACAATGTTCTAATTGTTGATACAAGAAAATGTGAGCATCCTGAAGCCCCTTACGGTTTAGTGAAAACGATGAGAGCATCATTTTATGTACTCGGACCACTTCTTTCAAGATTTGGGTATGCAAAAGTGTCACTACCTGGGGGATGTGCATGGGGACCTCGACCCGTTAATTTTCATGTAGATGCAATGCGAATTTTGGGCGCAGAAGTTAATCTTGCAGAAGGTTATATAATTGCCAAAAGTAAACAATTGAAGGGCAGCCGGATAAAATTTGAAGTATCATCTGTAGGTGCTACCGGGAATGCCTTGATGGCTGCTGTGAAGGCAAAAGGAGTTACGGTTATTGAGAATGCCGCTCGGGAACCTGAGATAACCTGTTTATGTGACTTTCTCAATAAAATGGGTGCAAATATATCCGGAATAGGTACCCATAAGTTGACTGTTCAAGGGGTAGAAGAATTATATGGGATAAAATTCGAGGTAATACCGGATAGAATTGAGGCAGCAACATTTTTAATTGCAGGCGCTATGATTGGGGATAAAATTAATATACGAGGGATAAATGTCCGCCATCTGGAAAATGTGTTGGATAAGTTAAGGGATGTAGGCTGTCAGATTATAGAGCAAAAGGACCAGGTAACTATCTCTGGTGGAGAAATAATTTTACCGAGAAGTATCAAAACTGGTGTATATCCCGGATTTCCCACAGATCTCCAAGCACAATGGATGGCTTTGATGGTGTTGGCACAAGGGACTTCGTTAATCACGGATACAATATACCAGGATAGATTTACGCATATTGCAGAACTCAATAGACTTGGTGCAAAAATTACTTTGGATCAGAATACAGCAACAGTCACAGGACAATTAAAGCTGAAAGGTGCTCCGGTTATGTCTACTGATATTAGGGCAAGCGCGTCCCTCATTTTAGTTGCATTGGCTGCAAAGGGAAGGACTGATATTTCCCGGATATATCATATTGATAGAGGTTACGAAAAAATAGTAGAGAAATTCAAACAATTGGGTGCTGATATCTGGCGGGAAAAAGAATAATTTTTTTTCTCTTCACTTTAAAGATGTCATTCGTTAATTGACGGATGCCATTTCTCGGATTCAAGGAAGTTGGCGAAGTAATTGAATGATCTTTTCGGTAGTTACTTCAGGAGGTACTTTTTCAGTTGCAATTCGGACATCAGCTTGCTGGTAATATGAATTGCGGTAGTTCATCATTTCCTGGATAATCTTTGCGGGATCTCCCTCAGGCATAACTGGGTTCTCCATTTTATTAATCCTTTCAAGGAGATCCTCTATGGCAACATCGAGCCATATGGTAACACCAGATCTTTTCATTATGTTTAGTTTTCTCTCTTCTATAATTGTATCACAATTGCAGGCAAACACCTGATGTTCACCGTGAGATAATTCTTCTAACAACGTGGATTCCATTTTTCTGAATGATTCTTCACCAAAGGTGTCTATTATTTCGGTTAGTTTTTTATCATAAATGGCTTCAATGGTTTGATTCACATCGATAAAAGCCCATTTTAGTCGATTTGCCAGTAACTTTCCCACAGTCGATTTTCCGACTCCGCTCATGCCGATTAAATAAATATTATTCAATTCTTTCTTCATAGTGTGATACTAAAGTTTAATACACTTTCTCTTTGAAAACAAATAGGAGTCGGGATAAATTT
Source organism: Fidelibacterota bacterium (assembly GCA_004124475.1). Lineage (GTDB taxonomy): Bacteria > Fidelibacterota > Marinisomatia > Marinisomatales > SCKK01 > SCKK01. The sequence goes on along the minus strand of SCKK01000042.1, from coordinate 18,396 downwards.
CCACACATTTTTCAGGATAAAAGTTAGATGGAGAGATGGTCCCAATAGATCGGGACTGAATCCGTCAGCCGACGGATGCTATTCGGTTTTTTAGTGAAAATGCGGAACGAGGTTTTTTCATAGCAGTTTTAGGAAGAGCTTTTTCGGAATAGTTGCACGATGGAGAGGTGGCCGAGCTGGCTGAAGGCGCTCGCCTGCTAAGCGAGTAAGGGGTTAAAAGCTCCTTCGAGGGTTCGAATCCCTCTCTCTCCGCAGTGAAAAAAGGTTGGTACGTTTACGTAATTCAAAGTCAACGCGGTATATTTCGATATAAAGGAATGAGCTGAATTCATCAGACCGTCTTAAGAATCACAATGCTGGAAAAGTAAGAGCTACTAAGAACTATCGCCCATTTGAAATTATTTACATGGAGTATGTAGGTGAAAGGAGTGAAGCGAGAAAAAGGGAACGCTATTTGAAATCTGCTGCTGGGAAGAAATTTATTGATAAACAGATTGAGGAAAGGAAGGAGGGTTCCCAGCCCGACTGACTGACGTCAGTCTGTCAGGCGGGGAATCCCTCTCTCTCCGCAGGACTGGGAGGCGTAGCAGAGTCTAGTTTAATGCACTGGTCTTGTCCACGCTCAGCGTCCTGTGGACAGGATCCTTCGGAAAAACCAGCGAGGCAATATGTAAAATAAGAAAAAGGAGGTGTAGCATAATTGGTAATGCACCGGTCTTGAAAACCGGCGTCCTCACGGACTTGGGGGTTCGAGTCCCTCCACCTCCGCGTGTTTTATATATATATTTCAACCTAACGGGTCTGGTTCACATGTTTGGTTTACGACATGTAATGCACAATTTTGAATCATTGTATTTTAATTACCTTTTCCTTTCCTTAATTTTCGTTTCATGAAATACCCCGTTCGAGTTCGTTTTGCTCCCAGTCCTACGGGTACCCTCCACCTTGGAGGCGCACGTACCGCACTTTTCAACTATCTCTACGCTGCCAAGCATAAGGGATGTTTCCATCTCAGAATTGAAGATACGGATGTTAAACGGTCAAAACAGGAGTATGTTGATGAGATTCGAGACTCGTTAAGATGGCTTGGACTAAATTGGGATGGACCCATTGTGTTTCAATCAGAGCGGAAAACGAATCACAGGTATGCAGTCCGGCAGTTATTGAAGGAGGGCAAAGCGTATCGCTGTTTTTGCACAGTAGAGGAACTGAAGAAAGAGCGCGAAGATGCGATCAAGTCAGGAATGGGATATCAATATTCCGGTAAGTGTCTTGATCTCACCTTATCACAGATTAAGTTAAAAATTAATGGTGCCGAGCCGTTTTGTGTTAGGCTAAAAATTCCCCGGGGTATGACAAAGTTCACTGATCTGATCTATGGCAAGATTAGTGTGATGAATAAAGAAATTGATGATTTCATTATCCAAAGATCTGATGGAAATCCTACCTATAATTTGACGGTAGTTGTTGATGACAGCGACATGGAAATCACACATGTGATCAGGGGAGAGGATCACCTCACCAATACACCGAAGCAGATTCTCATCTACAAAATGTTGGGGAAAAAGATACCTAAGTTTGCTCATCTTCCCATGATATTAGGACCGGATATGAAACGGCTAAGCAAACGTCACGGTGCATCCGGAGTTCGGGAATTCCACCACCCGGGATATTTGCCACAAGCTTTGTTGAACTATCTTGCATTACTTGGTTGGAATCCGGATACAGATCAGGAAATTTTTACTGTTGATGAATTAATAAATAACTTTAGTATCAAACAAGTTCAAAAGAAGGCTGCAGTCTTTGACGAGAAGAAATTACTCTGGGTGAGTGGTCAGCATATGGCTCAAGCTTCATCAAAAGAATTGTTTGACCGAATCCGAAGATTGAACCCGGATTGGCAGATAGATACCGACAAGGACTATTTGCTAAGAATAATAGATATTCAGAAGAAACGCATCAAGAAACTATCTGAAATAATAACGCAATCCGACTTTTTCTTTGAAGATCCTGGTACGTATGATTCTAAAACTGCTAAGAAACGGTGGCGAGATGTAACAATAAATAAACTGATTCGAGGTTATATCCATCGGTTATCACAATTGGAGGAATGGACTGAAAAAACGCTTGAATCCGAATTGCGGGAATTGGCAGAGGAAATGAATGTTGGCACAAGCAAGCTAATTCATGCTACCCGTTTGGCGATCACGGGTATTCCACATGGTCCCTCACTTTTCTTGCTGATGGAATTATTAGGAAAGGCAATTTGCCTTAGGCGATTAAAAGTAGCGCTTGAAAGGTTACCGCTATTGTCAGATTCAGATGAAGAAGGTGTTGGTTCCTGATGAAGTCAGAAAAATCCCGGAAGAATTTTATCGAACAGATAATAGATGATGATCTGAAGTCTGGGAAAAATGATGGTCGAGTCCATACCCGATTTCCTCCTGAACCGAATGGTTTTTTGCACATTGGGCATGCCAAATCTATCTGCCTCAATTTTGGTCTTGCGGAAGAATATGGCGGCTTTTGCAATTTGCGGTTTGATGACACAAATCCCACCAAAGAAGAGGAAGAATATGTAGATTCTATTATTGAGGATGTTAAGTGGTTGGGGTTTGATTGGAGGGAACGTCTGTATTTTGCGTCTGACTATTTTGAGGAGATGTATCGGTATGCGGTACAATTAATCAAAGCCGGAAAAGCCTATGTTGATGACTTAAGCGTTGAGGAAATCAGGGAATACCGGGGTACTCTGACCAAGCCGGGAAAGAAAAGCCCATATCGTGATCGTTCCATAGAAGAAAACTTCGATCTCTTCCGACGTATGCGGTTAGGAGATTTTGAAGAGGGAGCTCGGGTTCTACGGGCAAAAATCGATATGGATTCTCCCAATTTGAATATGCGTGATCCGGTCATGTATAGAATCATTCATGCTAGTCATCACCGTACAGGAGACAAATGGTGTGTTTATCCCACCTACGATTGGGCTCATGGGCTCGAAGATTCTATTGAAGGCGTTACCCATTCCATCTGTACACTGGAATTTGAAGATCATCGTCCGTTGTACGATTGGTACCTCGATGAATTGAATGTCTTTCATCCTCAACAGATCGAGTTTGCTCGTTTGAATTTAAGCTATACTGTGATGAGCAAACGTAAACTTTTAGAGTTGGTTAAACAGGGATCCGTCAGCGGTTGGGATGATCCACGAATGCCTACTCTGTCAGGATTACGTAGACGAGGATATACACCGGAATCCATTCGTAAATTTACCGAACGGGTTGGCATTGCGAAAAGGGAAGGTATTATCGATTTAGGATTGCTTGAATACAGTGTCAGGGAGGATTTAAATAAGCGTGCTCCTCGGGTCATGGGAGTATTGCACCCATTGCGAGTGGTTATAGATAATTATCCGGAGGACCAGACAGAAGAATTGGAAGCAATCAATAATCCCGAAGACCCCAGCATGGGTACGAGGAACGTGCCATTTTCTAAAGTCATTTACATTGAGCGGAATGATTTTCGAGAAGACCCACCAAGGAAATACTTTCGGCTTGCGCCGGGGCGTGAAGTGCGACTTCGGTATGCCTATTTTATCAAGTGTGTCGATGTGATTAAAGATGAAAAAACTGGTGAAGTGATTGAACTCCATTGTACCTATGATCCTGCTTCAAAAGGTGGTTCATCTCCCGATGGACGCAAGGTGAAAGGGACGATACACTGGGTCTCTGCCGCTCATTCCATTAAAGCAAAAGTACGGTTATATGACCGCCTGTTTAGTTCTCCCAATCCTGGTAGGGAGAAAGGTGACGCAGATTTTAAGACCGTCTTGAATCCAAATTCTCTTGAAACGCTGGATAATTGTTATTTAGAACCCAGTCTATCACATGTAAAGGCAGGTAATCATTACCAGTTTGAAAGATTAGGATATTTCTATGTGGACCCTGTGGATTCAATGGAAGGAGCGCCGGTTTTTAATCGTACAGTGTCGTTGCGTGATTCTTGGGCGAAGATAGAGAAATCATTAAAATTGGAGAAATAAAAAACATCTTGAATTGGGATTATTTGATAAAATGGTGCAAGTAACTGGAATAGAAATTGATTTCACAGGATTAAGTTTGATATTGAAATATTTACTTATCACTAATACATTATATGATTATGCAAGGGATTCGATTTAAACTCATCATTACATTTTTACTCCTCTTAACAATTTTTCAGCCAAATGCATTGGCGTCGAGAATTGAACGGGTTAATCTCTACATCCTTGAATTTGATAATCTTCACCAGGATCCTTCCATCGTTTGGCTGTCTTCAGGATTGGCTGACATGCTACGAAAGGAATTTATGAACATAGATGGTGTCAGGTTGTTTGGGAAACGGAATCTTGAAGAAATCCTTCAGGATAGATCAAGATTGTTAAGACAACCTTCAGGGACGCGAAATATTCTCTTGATGGGTAATTTTTCAAGGAGTCTGGATCAAATATCAATCAATGTCCAGTTAATCAATATTGCGAATTGGGAGGAGTTGGGAAGAGTAACCACGATAGGATTTTTGAATCAGATGTCACAATTAAATCAAAACTTGTTTTTAATGGTTCAAGAAAAGTTGGCAAAACATCTACCACCCAAGGTAAAGCGGGGTGACTTTATTACTCCTGAGGTTCAAGCGAAAGTACCGGAATATAGAAGACAGGTTAAAGATATCAATTTAGCGATATCTTCTGCTCTGGAAGAACTCGAAGAATCGATGGATTATTATATTGGCACTCGTGAAAAAGTTGATAAAGCAGGAAATAAAGGGGGGAAATTCTATCGGGATTTTACTTTTGGAGAAAGTGGTATAGTAGAGTCACCTGCTGGCAACTCAGAACTTCTGGAATCCATTGTGGAAAAAATTTCAGATAATCCATACCTAATCGATATAGAAGAACCGATCATCGAGATAGACAAGGATGAAAAAGATAATGTGAAGCTTATCTTACCAATTAATTATTCTTTAAGAGAAGATGTGATAAAAGATATGCTTTACTCTCTACCCTATACCGCATTAATACAGGATGGCAATCTTACTACACTGGAGTTCTCTCGTAGAAAATTTGGGGTTCCCCATGAATTGGTTGAACGGATCAGCCAGGGTCATTTTAGAGTCGTCCCAGTGATTCAGATTTTAGATCGAAATGGGGATATTAAAGTTGTCATATTGGACACGCCTGATCCTGAGTGGTATAAAAAGTCTTCAGATAAGGTAGTATTTATCTCGAGTCATGCTTTCTCTCCCCTTATTGTTATTTCCATCAGTGGGTGGTCATTGCAAGTCACTATGGAATCGGTGGAAATTAACGCACGTTACCAATTGGAACTTTTTAGGAAGGAAGTGATTAACTTCTCAAGAATTGCAGTAGAATTTGTTCCTGAATCGGAACTCGATGAATTTTTAAAAGAAATAATGTGAAACAATTACCCTTAATTTTTTTCTTATAAGTAACTTTATATTTTCACAGACTGATCTTCTTACAAAAAAATGGACAGTATAAGAAGTCATATTGCTTGTTTGAATGTTGATTGTTCATATTCTTCTGGCGATTTGTAACCCAGTGCTGAATGTTTTCTAAACCGATTATAGAATACCTCTATATACTCGAACAAGCTGGTTTTAGCTTCCATTCGAGTCCGATACGTTTCATGGTAAACCAACTCTGTTTTCAGCGTATGCCTGCCTGCCGGTCAGGCAGGGAAAAAGCTCTCTGCCACAGCATTATCATAACAGTTTCCTTTTCCACTCATGCTCTGGATCACCTTAAAAAATTTTAGCAATTCACGAAAATCATCACAGGCATATTGAACCCCTCTGTCTGAATGAAATATCAAACCCGGTAAAGGCTGATATTTCTTGGCCGCCTGGATAAATGCCGGGATTGTCGTCGTATTTGCTGTCAACCGGTCACTCATGGACCACCCCACAACTTTCTGGGTATACAGATCCAAAATGATCGTCAAATACAACCATCCTTGCCATGTTCGGATATAGGTGATATCGCTCATCCAAATGCGGTGAGCTGCTGTGGTCCAGAAATCCTGATTTAGAAGATTGGGTGCTATGGGGTAAGAATGATCGGAGTTGGTCGTTACCTTATACTTTTTCTGGGTCTTAGCCTTAATTCCATTGGTTCTCATCAATCTGGCCACTCTGGGTTCGCTGCAGGAATATCCCAAATCATGTAAAGAATCAGTAATCCGGGGACTGCCATAGGTGCCTTTGCTATCTTTATAAATGTCCTTGATTTCTTCTAACAGTATCAAATTCTCAGCCCATTGCTTATTCTTTGTACCGGTAATATATCGATAGTAACCGCTCCTATTGACATTCAATACATGGCACATCTTCTTCACCTCAAATTCGGAACGGCTGGTATGGATAAATTCATACTTCATTGGGGTGTTTTTGAGAAAATGGCCACTACTTTTTTTAAGATGTCACGCTCTTCCTGTACCGATCGCAGTTCACGCTCCAGTTTCCTGATCCGTTCTTCCTCAGGATCCTGCAAATGACCGGTCCCGGGAAAAGAGTTTATCTGGTCATTCAAATGTTCTTTTTTCCAACGGTATAATAATTCAGTTCTAATACCCAGATCACGGGCTACTTCCACTGTTGTCTTTTCACTACGCAGTAAAAATTCCACAGTCTCAATTTTGAACTCTTTTGTATATTGTCTTCGTTTTTTTATCTCTCTCATTTTTGAACACCTTTCGTTGTTTTAATTTATGAATCGTAGCTTTTGGTACGGATTCATTTATGACTTCTTTAGGTGTCCACTAAAATGTAGGAACATCAGACCAACCAAATGCCAAATCTATCCATTCGAATGATGGACGGGGAAAAAACCACCGTCGATAAGTTACTCCAAGATAGTCCTATATTAATTGATTTTTGGGCGTTATGGTGTGCTCCTTGTTTAAAAGCCATGCGGCATCTGGATGAATTTCAAAACAAGTATGTTGATATACGGACACTTTCCAGAGCAAGAATCAACCAAACTGAATAACTGTCAGCCATCTGACGAAACTCTGACACTCAGCTGGAGTAACATCTCAGTGACATGATAGTTAAGAACTACATACAATCAATAAGTGAAAGAAAATGAGACTAAGATGTTCAAGATTTTAAATTCAATCTCAGGTTTTGCCCATTGGGCACCGAGGGTAGCATTAGGAAGCGTTTTCCTTATTTTATTTCTTATAAGTAACTTTCTATTTTCACAAACCAACCAGTTACCAAATCTATCCATTAGAATGATGGACGGGAAAAAAACCACCGTCGATAATTTACTCCAGGATGGTCCTATATTAATTGATTTTTGGGCGTTATGGTGTGCACCTTGTTTAAAAGCCATGCGGCATCTGGATGAATTTCAAAGCAAGTATGTTGATAAAGGATTTAACGTATTGATGATCAATCTGGATACGGAACGTAGTCGCTCGAAAGTGAGGAGTTATATTAAATCCCGTGGATACCAATTTTTAGTTGCAATGGACCCCAGCCAGGATACTTATCGACGATTGAATGGGAATGTATTGCCATATACACTACTTGTTGATGCGTCAGGTAAGATTGTTTACAAACATTCAGGATACGTTCCTGGCGACGAAAAATCTTTGGAAAAAGAGATTCTCATCCTCCTTGACAATAGTTCCTCAATTGTATCACCTTCATCCAACTGAACATTGTGTTATATCGGATTATTTCGATTGTTGTTATCTGTCTTAGTACATCTCTCCTGGGTCAGACTGCATATATATCTGGTGGACTGACAGCTCAATTCGGAAATGGCGTAAGGCCAAGTGAAGAGTTAGGCGATACACTTAGGAGCCCTTATGATTACAGAGAACACTTTCTGGACGTCAATGCGGGTTACGGAGATTTTTCAATCTGGTCCAGCTTTGAATTCAGCTCGCCACCTCAAATAGGACCTGACCACCGTGGAATACGCAAATTGAGACTTTCATGGGAATCCAGAGACTTTTCTGTCATAGCCGGTGATCTTTACGGCCAAATCGGTCGGGGTTTAGGTTTGAACCTCTGGGAGGGGCAGGGAATCGATTGGGACTCATCGCTCCGGGGAATCTGGTTGAAATCTCAGATTTCGGATTGGCTAGCCCTCGATTTTATCAGCGGAACTTCCAATGGGGGAAGGCATCTTTCACCAGGGCCCGGTGTCGATTCGAGAGTTAGAGATTTCTCTGACGCCGCCGATGTGAGTGTAGTTGTAGCGACGGGAAGTGATGTGATTCCTGGGCTGACATTGGGTGGATATATCGTTAATGTAGAAGCAAAAAACCCATGGTTCCAGTTAAGGAAAAACTTCATAACTGGGGAGTTTGATGTGGTGGATTCCATATCAGTTAGGACCAGCACAACCATTCCGGGTATTTTTTCTGAGTATTTCGGATCCAATTTTGATATCTATATGGAATTCATGAGACGGGATCATGAGATCGTGGATCCCGACAATCTGGAGATTCGATACGATAAGCGGTCACGGGGATGGGCCGGATATGGAAGCATATCCTATTATCCGGGGCGTCTGGGGGTTACTTTTGAATATAAGAATTATGCTTACAATTTCCCGGATCCCGAAAAGCGCCGATACCTCCCGTTCAATCTTGGTCGCCGTGCACCGGTTCAGAGCCCGCCTACGGGATTTAAGGAACACACTTCCACGTTATTGTCAAGAACACCCCATGTCATGGATTTTGAAGATGAAGTTGGGATTCAGATCGAGACCAACTATAAGTTCAACTCAGATCTTTTTATTGTGTTGAACTATAGCCAGAGCAGTCGCCATACCGGTTATGGGAAGGTGATAAATGCCGATTTTAGTTCTGATTGGATTATGGAGGACTCTCCAACTCGGCTTTGGTTCAGCAGCAATGAAAAGTTCTTCCCATTTCGCGAAGTGTTCATAGAGTTCAATTACCATCTCGATACCTATAACCTTGATATAAAAACATTAATTTCTTCCTCAACAGAAATGATCCAATATGATGAATCCATTACAGAAAAACCTGGCATTGATGCATTTTTATCGACCCACAAAAAAGAGACCCTAAACTGGGAAAAAAGAAATCTGATTTCCATTCCTTCCCAACTCTCAATGAACCTCCCTAATGGTCTGGGACTAAACCTCTACTGGGAAAACCAGTGGCAGGATCTGGTGCGTATGAATTATCTGGTTTTTCGGGTTAAAACAACAGGATTGATAGACAGTGTTATTACAGATAAGAAACTGGAGGATCCGTTTTATTTCAGATATGTTTCGCTTACCGTGGGAAAGCCCTCTAAATATTCTTTCGGTTTTTCCTACGATTTCGCTTCAAAACTTCAAAATGGGCAGGAATTTAATACTAACCCGGAAGATGACAGCTGGTTAGAGGCGTTAATTCGGAAAGCTGGTGTTGACTTGACTAATAAGTGGTTTGACGTACAGGCAATTGCTTATCTGACGCCGTCCACGATTTTGCAGGTGTCATATGGTTCACGCCAGGGAGGTCTAAAATGCGACAGCGGTGTTTGTGTTTTTGTGTCGGGCATAGAGGATGCACTCACTCTTACTTTAACCAGTAATTTTTAAATATGACTTTGTTACTCATACACTTAAAATGTCAGCTGAATGACACAAAAATGATTTATTGTGTAGTATAGTTGTAATATTTTTAAAATAATGAAAATGATAACTCGACAAAGTTTAATTGCAATATTCTGGATCACTATCCTCTCATCTCAGACTTATCAAGTGGGTGATATAGTGAGTGATTTTACTGCTCCGGTTTGTATTAATGGGGAAGGTGATTTTCAGCTCTATCATTATAATGGCGATGTCAATGGGGGTGACTACCGCGTTATCTGGATCAATGTTTTTGCCACGTGGTGTGTTCCCTGTCAGGATGAAGCCCCACTGACAGAGACGGTTTATCAATCCTTCAAGGATCAGGGATTGGTGGCCACAGGTGCAGGCTTCGACTGGAACTACCCCTACAGTTGCGAGGATTGGGCACAAACCTTTGGAATTACGTATCCTATCGCCGATGATGCTACCTTAGATATTGTGTACGCGTTTGGTATACCAAACATACCATACCAAATTATTATTGACCATACCATGACACTTCGATATTCTGAATTTGGGTGGAACCAAGAGGCAATTGTTAATACTATTGAACAACTGCTTTCTGAAATCCCGGCGGTCGAAATTGACGAATCAACAACGGATCCGGAATCTATTATCCCTCAAAAACCAATTCTTCAAAATGCCTATCCAAATCCCTTCAATGGAATTACAACTATTCGTTACACATTATTTGAGCCATCTAAAGTAAAAATTGATGTTTTTGATACCTTAGGAAGACAGGTAACCACACTAATAAATGATATGCCGCAGATTAGTGGAAATCATCAAATTATATGGAATGATGGAAAATTGACTTCAGGCCTTTATTTTATTCGTTTAAGTACTAATAATAGTGTGGCGACAAAAAAAGTACTTCTACTGAAATAGTTCTTTCGAAATTGGGTCAGTTACTTGATGTGATGGAATTAATAAATTCCTGATAAACTCAGGTTTATTTTCCCATTCATTGTTCCAAATTTCCTCTTAAATTTCCCGCCGTAATAATAACCAGTGATGAAAAAAATCATATCTAACCTATCTTTACTTTTGATGTTTATCTCCAGCTTTACTATTGGAGAACAGATTAAAATTCCTCGGTTGGTGATTTATATTGTAGTAGACGGAATGAGGGAAGATTCATTTGACTTATTTGGGGATCTGTACATAGGAGGATTAAAATACCTTCATGAAAGGGGAATCTACTATGAAGAAGCGTACCAAGCCCACGCTTACACTGCTACCAGTCCGGGACATTTTGTTCTTGGCTCGGGAAGATACCCGGGACCGGCAGGTGTGTTAGGCAATGATTGGTATAATCGTAAATTAAAGAAGAAAATTTATAGTGTAGAGGATTTGGAAGCTGAACCTCTAAGTGGCGAAAGTAATCACGTTTCTTATAGAAATATTCCTACAAATGCAATTGGAGATTGGATCAAGATTACATATCCGAAATCTAAAGTTTTTTCTATTGGTGGTAAAGACAGATCCGCTATTATGTTAGGAGGGAAAAACCCCGATGGAATCTTCTGGTTTGATTTTAAAATAGGTGAGTTTGTCACTACATCTTATTATATGACAGAGTATCCTCAATGGCTGGTTAATTTTAACAGTCTCCAATATCCTGAATTGTTTTTGGATTCAACATGGAACCGAATTCTTAAAAACCAGGCAATTTATGTTGAACGAACCCGTGAAGACGATTTTCCTCCCGAGTCCTCTTCTGATAAGAGGGGAGATACTTCATTTCCACATAATTACCATAAAAGTAATCCGAGTAAAGAAGTGACTTTTTATGAATTGTGGAATTTCCCGTGGGTTGATCATATCATTCTTAATTTGGCTAAAGAAGCCATTGAAGAAGAACAGTTGGGTGAAGACGAAAATCCCGATCTTTTATGTGTTACCCTATCGATGGTAGATGGCATCGGTCACCGTTTCGGACCGTTCAGTCATGAAACGATGGATACTTATCTCAGGTTAGATAGAAAACTTGGCGATTTTTTCAAATATGTTGATACTAAATTAGACCTGGATGAAGTATTAATAGTTTTATCATCTGATCATGGATCAACAAGAATGCCTGAACATTCTAGAAGATTGGGACTTGAAGCTGGGCGATTTAGTGAAAACATAAAAATACTAACTAAAAAATTAAATAAAGTATTAAATAAGAAATATGGTGAGAAAAAATTAGTAGAAACAATTTTTGGTGGATGGATTTATTACGATATGGAAATTATCATAAGTAACAATATCTCCATAAGTGAGATAGATAGTATTTTGATTCCATTGATAGAAAAAGAAATATGGGTGGAAAAAGTATATGTTAGAAAAGAAATTGAGGAAGATAATAACTTAGATAATTGGGGACGTCTGTTGAAAAATCACTTTCATCCCATATATGGTGGTGACTTAGCAATCGTGCAGAAAGAAAATTATATCTACAAGGGTAAGTACGGAACAACTCATGGTTCACCACATGCATATGATACTCATGTGCCTATTATTTTTGCAGGATTTGAACTGAATCCGACTGTACAAGTAGATTACGTGGAAACCGTCGATGTAGCCCCTACGATTGCAACCATTCTGTCCGTGCCCATCCCGATTGAAGTTGATGGGAAGGCGTTGAAGTTAAACTTAACGAAAGGAGGAGAATAATATATGTGTAGAAAAATTATCTTTGCGAGTATGGGTATTTTTTTATTAGTAAGTTGCTCACCAAGTATTATGGATCAAAAGGTTGCTCCTCTTCAGGAAGAGAAGAGCTCTAATCCCTTATTATATAAGTTTAATGAACCTATCCGGTTTGCTGATCTTGAAAAGGGTCATATTGCAGAAGCTACTGATTTGGCTATTAATAACGCTAAAAATATTCTCCGGAAGATAATTTCATTTGATGATAATAAACGTACGTTTGCCAATACCATGTTACCTCAGGATGATCTGGTAGAAATTATTGAACGTGTTTGGAGTCCTGCGTATCTAATGGGATCTACCCATACCGATAAAGAAATAAGAGATGATGCGGATAGCAGTCATGTGAGGTTTTCCAAGTTCATAAACGAACTGTCTGTAAATGAAGATTTATACAATGCTACGGTTGCTTTTTTAAAGACAGAAGAAGCAAAATCACTGATGGGTGTGGAAAAGAAATTTCTTGAGGAAACTCTTAGAGATTTCCGTCGAAGTGGTTTTGAATTAAACAAAGAGAAAAGGGAACAGGTGAAGGATATCCGAAATCGATTGGCGGACATCGGATTAGAGTTTAGTAACAATATTTCCTCCCATCAGGACACTCTATTTATAACGGAGGAAGAAATTGATGGACTGCCTGACGACTATAAAAATGGTCGCCTCCAGCAGGATGGTATGTATGCCATTGACATGACCTATCCCTCATATTTTCCGTTTATGAAATTTGCCTATTCTGATGATGCCAGAAAGCGTCTTTCATTTAAATTCCTAAATCGAGCCAAGGATGATAATCTTAAAGTTTTAGACGACATGTTGCAGGCGCGTAGAGAATTGGTTGAAGTTCTCGGGTATAGCACATTTGCCGAATATAGAACGGAAGATAGAATGGCAAAAAATCCTGAAACCGTATGGGAATTTGAGTGGAGCCTTAAAAGTTCCCTGAAGGAAAAAGCTTTAAGCGATTATGATGAAATGCTGAAGTTAAAAACTGAAAAAACCGGCAAGAATGCATCCGTCATCTATTCATGGGAAAAACGGTATTATGGGAACCTGCTGCTTAAGGAAAAATATCAAGTGGACGAGGAAGAGGTGAAACAATATTTTGAGATCAGTAATGTAATCAGCGGATTTTTTTCTGTGTGCGAACAACTGTTTGGTTTGGAATTCACGGAAGTGGAAAATCCCTCTGTCTGGTATGAAGATGTTCGAATGTTTGAGGTTTTTGAGAAATCCGATGGCTCCATGATTGGCAGATTTTATCTTGACCTGTTTCCCAGAGCGGATAAATACGGACATGCCGCTGCTTTCGGTGTTACCTCCGGCAAACAATTCCCACAGGGATATCAATTGCCCGCTTCTGCTTTGGTGACCAATTTCCCCAAACCGACTGAAGACAGTCCTTCTTTGTTGCCTCATAATGATGTTAAAACATTTTTTCATGAATTTGGTCATCTGCTACATGGACTCTTGACGAAATCTGAACTTCACAGTTATGCAGGAACAAGTGTCCCAAGGGATTTTGTGGAAGCGCCTTCCCAGATGTTGGAAAATTGGGTTTGGAATAAAGAATCGTTAAGAATGTTTGCCAAACATTATGAAACGGGTAAACCAATTCCTGAAGGATTGGTCGACCGTATGCTGGCAGCAAAAAATCTGAATTCAGGGACAAAAGCCTTACAACAGGTTTTTTATGGTATATTTGACTTTACACTCCATGATGGATTTAATCCCAATGGAGATAAGACACCCACGGATATTTTAATTGAGATCCAAAATGAAGTGACCTTATATCCCCATCAGGATGATACTCATTTTCATGCTGCATTCGGACATTTGAACGGATACGCAGCAGGATATTACGGTTATATGTGGTCTTTGGTTTTTGCGCAGGATATGTTCTCGATCTTCGAGGAAAACGGCATTTTTGATAGTGAGACAGGAATGCGCTATCGGAAAATAATCCTGGAGCGGGGAGGAACTGTAGAACCCTTGGATATGGTAAAAGAATTCTTAGGACGCGAACCAAACAACAAAGCTTTTTTACGTAGTCTGGGTTTGTAGAAAAGAAATATCGTGGAGCCACAATTAGCTGTCAAAGGCGGTAAGCCTGTACGAACAAAACCGTTCCCGTCTTGGCCACGTTCCACAGAGGGTATGAAAGAGCAACTCATTCACACGTTGGAAAACGAAGCGTGGGGGATAGGTAGTTCTGTAGTGGAAAAATTTGAAAAAGGGTTTGCAGAATTTCACGATAGTAAATATGCAATTTCCACAAATTCCGGAACTGCGGCTATTTGGATTGCTCTTAAGGCAGCGGGAGTCAAGACAGGGGACGAGGTGATCATTCCCGCCTATACATTTGTCGCTACGGCGTCCGCTGTTCTGATGGCAAATGCAATTCCTGTTTTTGTGGATATAGATGAAAAAACATTGAACATAGACCCTGAAGTAATTGAAGGAGCGATTACCGACAACACAAAAGTGATTATGCCTGTTCATATTGCAGGAAATCCGGCAGATATTTTTAAGATTAAAAAAATCGCAAACGAACACAATTTAAAAATGATCGAGGACGCTGCTCAAGCACACGGAGCAGAATGGAATGGGAAAAAGGTGGGGGCATACGGTCTTGGGGGAATATTCAGTTTTCAATCTTCGAAGAATATGACAGCAGGAGAAGGGGGCGTAATCATCTCCAATGATGAAGAGTTTATCAACATTTGTTTCTCATATCAGAATGCGGGTCGAGTGAAGGGAGGGAAGTGGTATCAGCATGAACATCTTGGAGGGAATTTTAGACTATCAGCTTTTCCAGCAGCTTTACTCTTAGCTCAAATTGAGACTTTAGAAATATATATGAGAATTCGGGATAAAAATGCCTCTTTTTTAGACAAGGCAATCGAGGAAATTGAAGGACTTTCGATTATTCACTCATATCCGGAATCTACTCGTGTTTCTCACCATTTATACATTTTCCGCTATCATAAAGAATATTTTAATGGGGTGTTAAGAAAAGAATTTATACAAGCATTAAATGCGGAAGGAATTCCTGTTTATGTGGGATATGTACCACTGTATCGGGAAAAATTATTTATTACCAATACTCAAGAGTATCCCTGGCTTCAAGACCGAAATTATAGTGACTTATTTCTGCCTGTAACTGAAAAAATCACCAATGAAGAAGTGGTATGGTTAAAGCAGAATTGCTTATTGGGCAGCGAAGAGGATACGATGGATATTGTAAAGGCGATTCAAAAGGTCACCAATCATTTCGTGAATAACTGAGATCCGTAGAGTTCAATAGATTAGATTGGCTTTGTTCTAATTATAGACTGATTTATCGCATGTTATCGTTGATTACTGGTAGACTGGTGAGTAGTGAATGGTGAGCAATGCAGTAGTAAAAAATATTTGTCACCAATCACTAATAACCAATAACCAATTAACCAGTTATAAAATCCTATAATAACTCAGTTGATATGTAGAACATCGCTATTAGATTTAATCTTCCAAAAATCCATAAAGATACCTGTTCTGCGGATATCAATATTCTGAGATGTTAAAAATTCTACCGCGTGTTACTTCAAAGCTGGAGTTAAAACATATCAAAAGTGCCCGGAACAGGAATCGAACCTGCACCTCCTTTCGGAGACATGGTCCTGAACCATGCGCGTCTACCTATTCCGCCATCCGGGCAGTAAACTTTTCCAAAGCGTTTTCAAAGAACATTGATATCAGTATAGTTAATCTGTACTCCCTAGTGGAGATCCCGATCCTAATCGGGACGCGTCTACTCCCGATTAAATCGGGACCATCCGGGCTCAAAGCGGCACGAAGTTAGTTTTTCCCATAGCTTTTTTCAAGGATTAAACTTGTAACTCACATGAGGTGACTCTAATTTTTTAACTCGCAAATGAGAGATGAAACGAAAGTTGTTACAACCAATAGAAAAGCCTTCCACGATTATCATATTTTTGAAAGATTTGAGGCGGGATTGAACTTAGTTGGAAGTGAAGTTAAAAGCTTGAGGGAAGGGAGAGCCAATTTAAAAGACTCTTATGCGGTTATTCGAGAGGGAGAAGTTTTTCTCATCGGAATGCATATCGGTCCCTATTCTCATACAGGTTACAGTGGACACGAATCATATCGAGAGCGCAAACTGTTGTTGAATCGCCAGGAAATTCGAAAACTTAACCGCTCCGTGTCAAATAAGGGAAATACAATCGTACCTCTCTCGGTTTATTTTAAAGGTGGATGGGCTAAAGTTGAAATAGCATTGGCAAAAGGCAAACATACTTACGATAAGAGAAAATCTTTAATCGAAAAGGATCAAAAACGAGCAATGGAACGTGAGTTAAAGGAGAAGAAAGTCATCTGATGTCAAAATTCCCACCTGTAAACGAACAGATTGATCTCATCCGACGCGGAGTAGATGAAATCATCCCTGAGGACGATCTTGTAATAAGGCTCGAAAAGTCGATTTTATCCGGTAAACCTTTAATCGTTAAACTCGGATGCGACCCCAGCCGTCCGGATTTGCATATTGGCCATGCAGTTGTGCTTCGAAAATTGAGGCACTTTCAGGATATTGGACACCAGGCTGTTCTTGTAATCGGGGATTTTACTGCAATGATTGGCGACCCTTCCGGTAGAAATAAAACCCGTCCTCAACTCACCATTGAGGAAGTCCGAGGAAACGGAAAAACCTATGTTGATCAGGCATCAGCTATTTTGAATATTAAAACGTTAAGAATTGTCTATAATTCAACATGGCTAAGTGTAATGAGTTTCCAGGAAGTGATAAAACTTGCCAGCCATTACACAGTGGCACGAATGCTTGAACGAGATGATTTTGAAAAACGGTATAAAAATAATACACCCATTTCAATCCATGAATTTCTCTATCCCTTGGCACAGGCGATGGATTCCGTTCAATTAAGGGCGGATGTTGAACTGGGGGGGACTGATCAAAAATTCAACTTGCTGGTAGGCAGGGATCTACAACGAGATTATGATCAGAATCCTCAATTAGTGATTACCACGCCGCTGTTAGAAGGGACGGATGGTGTGAAAAAAATGTCAAAATCGTATGATAACTATATCGGCATTACAGAAAATCCCAATGATATGTATGGAAAAACAATGTCTGTACCCGACCATTTAATTGCACCTTATTTTGAATGCGTGACTGATATTAATCAGGAGGAGTTGGAAGAGATAAAAATGCAATTGTCGGATAAATCCGGAAATCCGAGAGATTTAAAACGGAAATTAGCCAGAGTGATTGTTTCATTATATCACACTAAAGAAGCTGCCATAGAAGCTGAGAAGTATTTTGACCAACTGTTTATCCATAAAGGAATACCGGATGAAATTGACACCTACAAACCGTCTTCAAATCCTGTTCAAATACTAAATTTGATGGTGGACTCCGGTTTGGTAACTTCAAAAAGGGAAGCACGAAGACTCATTGAACAGGGAGCAGTAAAAATTAACGGAGAAAAGATTACAGACATTAATTTTGAATTGTTGATAGATCAGGAAGTTGTGTTAAAAGTGGGGAAGCGAAGATTTCTTAAAGTTATTGTTTAATCTGAATTATTCATGATTTTTTATTTGACTTTATGGGATTGGTAAATTAAAATCGTTACAATGTGGGTGTTATTTTTAGCTGAATGTGACTGAATAAAAGAGGAATTTCAATTTTGACGTAAATAACCAGATTAGTGTGAGAAAAAACGGAATATTTGTCTATAATATTAGAAGTCCATAAATGGGTTGGAAAGCGAAAATGATTTTTATTAATTCTAACCATGACGGTCTCGCAAAAAGTACACCATCCTATTTAAACTGTTTGAGCAAGATATTCGAGTGTTCGAGCATCATGTCCAACAAACTCTTCGTATGAGCAACCATTGGCGATATTTTGACGCCAAATATAGCCTAAATCGCCGAAAAAGACAGGAAAGTGATGCAATCTGCGAGTTTTTCCGTACATACGTTGCTGTTCTGAACATATTGATCCCAAG
>SCKK01000041.1 GCA_004124475.1 Fidelibacterota bacterium | reverse complement strand
AGACAAGCTATTGACGACTTTGTAGAGGTGTACAACCAAGATGCCGCTCCATTTGAGTGGACGAAAAGAAAAGTCTACCCTAAGGGGCTATCGAAACATTACGCTAACTTATGACACTAAGCACTAGGTCCTTCTTGCTGCCATTGTATGTCAGCAATATGAATTTTGGCGGCTCATCGGTTCCTCTCACCAGTGACGCAAAAGAGCCCATCCCTAGTTTGGTGAATTGATCCCTATCCATCACCTTTCAGGAAACTTCGCTTTGTCTGGCAATTTTTCTCACCTCTAAAGCGAGACGACTGGGAGTAACCACGTTACTTGGATAGGAAACAAGGTCCCGAACAAAACAGCCTGCTTCTGCAATTATCTGTCCTCGAATTGCCCCAGTTTTATCCGGACTGTTTATCAATATTACCGAATCGGATTCATTCAATCCGTCTTGTCTGAAAACTTCCGCAGTTAAAGATTCTCATTTCCTGGCTTGTGCTGTCTTGATGGCAGATCCGGCTGCCTGCCTCAGTTTATCCAGCAAAAATTCTTACCGCTTCCCATGTCCCACGAGAAGCAGGCGCCGAGCTCGACCGCCGGAATAGAGAATCACTGTTTTTCCATGTTTACCCGAAAAATCACCCGTCTAAAGGCAGTTCGAAATGACCTGACCTGAAGCACCATCCACTTCCTTATAAAAACAGGACAATTCTTCCTTTTCCAAAAGACCCAAAACAAGAAGGTCCGGTCTGAGTGCATCCCAGGATTGTTTCGATACTTCAACTTTCTTTAAATGTGCCATGAATACTTTTCCTCCTTATTCAAATTTTTGGCGGGAAGATTATGATAATTTTGATCAAAAGAAAAGCCTGTTCCATTCTGATCTATCATCATTAAAAAATGGGATTAAATCCCTTGCCTGATACAGTTCTATGTGCCTAATCTATGCGAAAGGTATTTTCCCAAACATCACACAATAGGAGGTAAAACAACATTGAAAGCAAAAGTCTTTTTAAAAAAGTTAGACAATACCATTGAACAACACAGCATGCTTACCCATCCATTTTACGAGATGTGGAATCGGGGTGAACTACCCCTGAAGACAATCCAGGAATATTCTAAACAGTATTTCGCACAGGTTCACGCTTTTCCCACCTACGTCAGCGCCGTCCATTCTCACTGCGATGATCTGAAACTCCGCCAGATGCTGCTTGAAAACCTTGTGGAAGAGGAAGCAGGTGAAGAAAACCACCCTGAATTATGGCTCCGGTTTGCAGAAGGACTTGGCGTTAGCCGTGAAGAAGTGGAAAACGCGAATCTACTTCACAATACCCGTGAATCGGTGAAGATGCTAAAATCACTCACCCAAAGCGAAAATTACCTGGAAGGTCTCGCTGCCCTCTACGCTTATGAGTCTCAGATTCCTGAAGTCTCCCAAACGAAGCGGGAGGGATTAAAACGTTTCTATGGGATTGACGACGACCGGACCGTTTCGTTCTTTACTGTTCACGAAGTAGCTGACCTTATCCACCGCAAGGTCGAACAGAACATTCTAAAGAATAACTGCACAACTGACGAGGTCCAGGAAAAGGTTTTGAATGCAGCGGAAAAGGCTGCAAAAGCGTTGAGGCACTTTCTGGATGGAGTTTACTCCGAATTTGTAGAAGCCTGATCACGCTTTTTAATTCTATATGATATGATTCTGCATACTTGATTCGCGGACAACTAATTTTACTGGGATAACACGAGTCTGACACAACTGCTTGCGGTTTTCAATCCGTTCCTTAAGTAACTTCATCGCAGCCATCCCCATCTCGACTTTTGGAACATAGATAGAAGATAGGGGGGGGTGCATCACGCTTGCATAATAATTATCATCAAACCCAATGACGGCTATATCTTCCGGAATTCTTCTGCTTTGCTCTCTGAGTTGTTGAAGACATCCCAGAGCAGTTGTATCATTTACACAAATTACGGCTTCAACTTCAGCGCCTAATAAAATACGCGAGTAAAATGCTTCTGACCGGGATAGGTGTACATCGGAAATTATGAATCCAATGTTCCCTGTTTTATTCGAGGCTAATTGCCTGGCGCTACGAAGGGGTCTGTAATTATACTCATCAATAATTTTCCGAACTTTTTCCCTCGTATCGCCACTCACATAACCTTTACCTGATATGATCAATGATACGGTGGAAGTCGAAACTCCAGCAATTTGTGCAATGTCTTTAATGGTAATTCCCATGAGTACTTTGGTGTATGATTACAATATCGAACCAGTTCGATATTATTTATGAGAGGGGAAAAATCAAACAATATTGTTCGCATAATAAAATATTCTATACCTAAACCGGACAATCCAGCCGCCAGCTGGCGTGATGGATTCGCATTGGGACAACATCACACATAGTAAGGGAATGAAGGGAGAATCTGGCAGATCATCGTTTCGGGTAAAACCTCCGCCAATATTTTGGGGGAACTTCAGCATTTATTTCTTCTTGATTTTGAGAAAGTCTCCCAATATATTCAAAGGCTTGAGAGAGGTAAGGGTAAGCAGTGTAGTAGACGGATTGGAGTTTCTCCATCCGCAATTCCGCATACCTTCTTCTTTTAACTGGTCATACAGAAAAATGAAGAAAATTTTATTCACAGCAAAAGCCGTTCTGTCTGCTCCCATATTATTTTGCTTTCTCAGCACTATCGTTTTAGCTGAGAGGTCCTATTTAACCATCAATGGAACTTATGACTTTGATGGCGACGGGTTCAGTGAATTCTTAAGCCTTGAAAAAGCAGACCTGGAAGATATTTTCCCGAAAGTGGCCGCCTACTATGAGATTGACGACCTGGGTGAGCATACGGAAATTTGGCGTTACAATTCTCCAGTTTCCATTGCCGGAGTCGGCATTTCTGATATGGATGGCGACGGAATACCTGAGATCACCGTCGCTGAAAACTACCCCCTGTTTGGATCCGATGAAACTCACTCATTAGTTCAACTTTTCTCCTGGGTAAACGGTAATTTCTCACAATCTGCATCGATTACCTGGAAACCCTCCGGAGAAAAACTTTCCCTTCACCCTACCAGCCTTGCTGTCGTTGATCTTGATAACGATGGACGGGATGAGATTGCTATTGCCCTGGGAAGTCCCATCAGAGAGATTCGACTATTGACCCTGGATGTTTCCGTTGATCCATCTGCACTCCGGGTATCCTTAACCCTTACCTCCGAACAGCTTGCCTCCGGGTATGGTCGGATAGTCCTATCCATAGCAGACAAAAATCAGGATGGTTTCATGGATTTAGTTGCTGTAATTCAGGAAATGGAGGAGATAATTACTGAAGTATTCGAGAATACTGGAGGCCGGTTCTCAAAACAGATGTCATATAAAAAAATCGTCGCATCCCTGATAGAATCTCGAACGACTCTTAATACATATTCCGTCACTTCCACCGATGTAAATCAGGATGGTCAGTTGGACGTGGTCCTTCCTTTCCACGATGGGTCAGCTTCCGCTTTGTACCTGTCCGCTGATTCCATTAACCTGATTCCATTAGATCCTACGATTGCCGGATTGTTTCACATTTCCACTGAAAGTCTTACCAACGTGGATGTGAACGATATCCTTCTGGCAAGAGCTGAGTTAGGAATAGGAGGAATGAAGGCACGTAGACTGAAATTTGAAGCTATTGCAGCAAAAAAAGTGCTGGGAGAATCGGAATCAGCTCAACCCAAACCTATTAGGCAGCTTGAACTTACTTCATTGGACAAAAAAGAGCTAGAAGATGTCCTCATTACAACTGAAGAGGTGAGTGTGGAAGAAGTAACGGAAGCAAGAGAGGAATCGGATGAGGCTCAACTCAAACAGGTAAGGCAAATAGAGCTGACTTCGCTTGACCAGAAAGCAGAGGATGAAGTGTTATTGAGCGAAATTGAAGCTGAAGAATCCACAACACCCGAAGAGCCTATAGAAGCGATTGAAGACAAAACACCCGGTATTGCCGGAAGAGTTCAAAAAGTCCAGTTAAGGTCTCTTATGAGAGAGGGAGAAACACCGCCTGCAGGACCAACTATAACCCTCCCTCCAGATGCGACAATTTCTGATACGCTGTCCTCAGGAATGGAGTTCTCCCTACCTCTCGACAATGAAGAGGGGAAAAAGTTTCGTGCATTTCGACCTCGCGTCCTCCCGAGGGGGGCCACCTTTGATCCCACGTCTCGATCAATAATCTGGACGCCTAAATCAAACCAAGTGGGTCTTCATAGATTTGCCTACGATGTGGAATATGAAATAACTGGAAAACGCGTTGAAATTTCAGAGACGGACATAGAACTACAGGTGGTTACCAAAACTGAGTCTCTCTCCAAAGAAATATATATATGGGTAGAAGCTTCTTCTGAAGGGGAGAAAGAATAGTGAAGCAATTTTATATCCCCGTTTCTGTGGAAAAAACATGCTTTACACGCATAAAAATATTTACGTATTTCTTCCTTATTTCATTGATTAGCGCTTCCGACCTCCAGATCACTCATTTGAACGGTGTATTTGACCTGGACAATGATGATCTCGTGGAATTCCTCACCCTCGAGGAAGGACGCCGGTTGGGCGGGATGGTTACCATGACCGGATACTATGAGATTGATGAATTAGGCTTTCCCCAATTATTGTGGTTTTTCGAAACCCCGAGGCATATCAGGGGCAGGATTGTCACCTCCCATCTGGCTGACTTAGACGGCAGTGGTACACCTACCCTCGTTGTGGGTGTAAATGCCCTCACCGATGATGCAGAAGAAATTTCGCTAGCTGTCATCTATCTATTTGATTGGGTTCAGGGGGAGTTTAGTGAAAGCCCAGCCATTACCCTTTCCCTCTCATCTCTTCCACAGGCACAGATTCTTAATAACTTTGTCGTCATCGATCTGGAAGGAGACGGTAGAGAAGAACTCGCCGTTTCTCTCCAGGGCGCTGAGAGGACCTTGTCCGTTCTGTCCCTTGTCACTATAGATGACACAAAACAGTTGATTGAAAAATGGTCTATCACCCTTGATAAATTCAACACAAGTTCGGGGCAACTGTTCGCTGCAGGCTTGGATTATAACAGAGACGGTCAATCAGATCTGATAGCTTTCAGTCCGGAAAGAAATGTGTTGCGAGTTCAATTTTTCATTAATCGTGAAGGAACTCTTGTTTCCGGTCCTGATGCTCTCTATCGGGTACCGGGTATGTCGGAAGTGTTGTACCATTCCCTAGTTACTCTTGACTGGGATAACAACAACCGTGACGATCTTCTAATCCCCTTTCAATCAGGACATGTAGTCTCCATCTCTCCATCTGATAGAACCATCGATATCCGTGAATTAGGTATAGATGCAGGACCTCTCTCCGATCTGAAACAGGCAGACTTCAATCAGGATGGCAGACAAGATCTCCTTTTGGTAAGCGGTCAGCAGGGAATTGTCACGCTTGCCTATGGAGGCGGTACGGGGATGATTCCCTTACAGGAATCTTATTCCGTAGCAGGGGACGAAACAAACGGTGTGGCTCAGATATTCTCCGTATTACCTGAAATTGTAGATGATATCTATTTAGGTACAGTCATCGCCGGCGGGTGGACGGGTAAAGAAAGCGAGATATTTTATTTTGAGCTCGGACTTATCCCGGAATATCCAGAAGAAATCCTGGTAGATACTTACATTCCCCAGACAAAAATTGAAGAAATTATCGAGGAGCCGGCGCCTTCAGTACCCATGGAAGGCGTTCCCCTGCCTCCTGGGATACTCCCCTCTTATATTTTACCGGTACATCAGACCTTTGCATTCACAATTTCCGAAGAAGACGACCGAGAATTCTTCAGCTTTCGGTGGCTGACCCCCCCCCCTCGAGGGATGTACTTCCACTATGAAACCCGCTCCATTGAATGGGTTCCGGACAACACACAATTGGGCGCCTATGAATTGTCTTTTAATCTCAGGATGAAGGTTGGTGAAACCGTCGATATCATTATATCGGAAGAAGATAGCATTGTTATGTATCAGGTTGTTCCGGAGCTTGCTTCCCTGGATCAGCGATTTTGGATTTATGTCAACGATCCTCCGGTCATCACTTCAACTCCTCCGGTTACAGAGTTTGTAGCTGGGACTCTCTTCAGCTACCAATTGACGGTAACCGACGCAAACGAAGATGCCTACTTACACTATTCTTTGGAAAAATCACCTGAAGGTATGACCGTAGATCAAACCGGTTTTATTTCCTGGCAGACCGATGACAGCCATGTGAATATTTACGGTGTCAGAGCTGTCGTGTCAGATGGATTTGACAGGGATGTTCAATCTTTCAGACTTTACTCCCGCGGTCAAGTAGTCATCACGTCCGAACCGGTTTTTGAAGCATCTGTGAATGAATTGTACCAATATCAATTAGCTGTTCAAATACCGAAAGAAAAACAACAGGAACTCCATTATTCACTGTTTAAATCACCGTACGGGATGATGGTGGATTACACAGGTCTTGTAACATGGACACCCCAAAGCACACAAATAGACACGCAAAAATATGTGGTGGTGGTTAACCATGGGATCGCAGCGGATACACAACATGTGGCTATATTCGTTAATCATCCACCTGTTTTGACTATGGCTTTGGATCCTATGACAAAAGTCTCCTTATTTGATACGTTGGATTTTCGTTTTGAAGCTTATGAGCCCAACGAATTCGACATGGTCAGATATAATCCTGTGGAAATGCCGCCTGGTATGAGAATCGATCCCGCTACAGGGCGATTGCTGTGGGTACCCACTGAAGAGAATTTAGACTTTTCTACAGCAGTTATTGAAATTACTGATGGACATGTTTTCATCGAAAAAACATTCGACTTTTACGTGAATGCTACCATCCATATTATTTCCGAACCGCCCACTCTTGCTGCGGTAGGCAAGCCGTACACTTACCAGATTGGCACCCATGATTTGAATCAGGGTTCTCTTATGACCTTCGCAAAGGTTACCCCCGTGTATGACTTCAAAAATACAAAAGTCTATGCAATAACCGTTGAAGACGATGTGTATAGAGAAAATATCGAACGATATATCGGGGAGTTTAAAAGTAAAAAATCCATCCTTATTGAGTTTGATGAAAAGGGTCCTGATAGAGAGAATGTAGTTGCTCGTGTGAACCTTAAAAAATTCGTACAGGATATTTTTTACGAAGACGATCAACTCATCGTTGTGACAAAAAGGGTCGGTGGCAGGTGGATAAAAATTAAAGATATTCTGTGGCACTTCTTTGAGGGAAACAAAGGTAAACCGCCCAAAGTTCTGGTAGATCGATTGCCGCTGATAAGGTATACCCTTCTCGATTTTCCTGACGGCATGTTTGTAGATGAACTCACAGGAGTTCTTACATGGACTCCCTCATTAAAACAATATGATTCCCATACCATTACTTTCATAGTGTCAGATGGCTACACCAAAGACGAACAGAGTTTCGACCTTTATGTAAACCATGCTCCCACAATCATTTCAACCCCACCGAAAACAGCTCGTGTGGATCAGATTTATAAGTATAAGGTTGTGGTAGAAGATAAGAACAGAGACAAGAAATTAACCTACGAACTTCTTAAAT
This sequence comes from Fidelibacterota bacterium, assembly GCA_004124475.1. GTDB lineage: Bacteria > Fidelibacterota > Marinisomatia > Marinisomatales > SCKK01 > SCKK01. The sequence continues at coordinate 25,159 of SCKK01000041.1, read as the reverse complement.
CACCCAAAGGAATGCAAATCACCCGGAATGGTAAAATTACATGGATTCCTACCGCCTCCCAAATAAACAGCAGACTGTTTTCGGTTAAAGTTTCAGATGGATATTCGGAAGATCGCCAAGAGTCAAAATTGTTCGTTAATATGCCACCCTCTGTCATTTCCCAACCAAAGCCTGTCGCTCTTACTAATTTTGAATATCGCTACCGCATGGCAGTGGAAGACCTGAACGGGGACAAGGTAAAATTGCGTCCCGTTAAACTCCCCAAGTATGCAAGATTTGATGAAAAAACTGGTCTTTTAAGATGGAAACCAAGAATAAACCAAAGAGGGGTTAATGACATTATTATCACAGCCATTGATGAGCGAGGTGCAGCCACATCGCACGAATTCCAGATTCACGTGTTTGAAGACCCAAGTGCACAACAGTTTATCTCTACAAGCTGGCCCTTGCTCTTGGCTTTTGTGGGTGCCATTTTTACGGTGGGTGTTACGGCAATAAGGTAATAGAATTCCAATCCATCTAATTTTTTAGCTTGCTATATATTTCGCCCAACAATCTCTTTTCCACTTTTCCAGGTAGGGTAAATTCCAATCTTACAGAATAAATTGCCATATCATTGGGCGAAACCTCAATAACTTTGTAGAAATCTTTTTCCGTCGTTAAATAAATATCTGCGTTCAATTCTTCCCCCTCTATCTGCATTCCTTTTAATTCTTCAGTATTATATATGTGGTGATCATTGAAAATATTAAACCGAACTAATTCAGCGCCGGCTCCCTTTAACAGTTTTTTAAAAGACAGGGGATCTGCTACGCCACAAAAGGCATATATCCTCTTTGCTGCGATCTCACTAAATAAAATCATACTGCCATTTGTAGTCTTCATTTCTTTTCCCGGCCTCATATAACTTCGGCACTGCGGTATCTTCATTTGGAATATCTTGTTTCTCAAAGTGGGGGGCGGTTGAGCAAAATTCGTTTTCGTCCAGATTATAAAATCAGATCGCTTTAAATGGAGAAAGGGCTCCCTGAGATTACCATAAGGAAATAACTTATAATCTTTCGGAGTGTCAATACTGTTTAGAAGAACAATATCCATATCCCTATACAATGAACGGTGTTGAAAACCATCATCTAAAATAATAACATCAGGATTAAATTTTTTAATTGCAAACAATCCACCCCGATATCGTACTTCATCAACAACAATAGGCACACCAGTTAGTTTTTTTGCCATTAAAAACGGCTCATCACCGGAATCTTGTAGGCTTGCCTTTTTATTTTCTCCATCTGATACAATAACAGTGCCTGTAGATTTACGACCGTACCCACGACTTAATACTACTACTTTAACCCCAGTTTCAGTGAGCTTCCTGGCAAAATAAATTACCGCAGGTGTTTTCCCTGTACCGCCTGTTACTATATTCCCAATACTAATTACCGGTCTATGTATTTTACTTGTAACAAAGAAACCAATATTGTAATAAATATTCCTCCATATGATCATTCCCCAATAAAACAGGGAAAGAGGGAAAAGAAGAAATCTAAATTTTATTATCAATGATTTCATCAGCCTTTTCCTGCACAGATATCAGTCTCTTTTCCAATTCATAATTAATCTCATTTATATCATCGTTCTTGGTTACGGTTAACGGTTCTCCAAACACGAAAACCGATCTTCCAAAAGGTTTTGGTATGACTAACACGTCCCAGTTAGTCACCTCCCAACGTCTGTTTGATTGCCCAGACACCGGAATGATAATAGCCCCTGTTTCTTGTGCTGCTCGTACTGTTCCTCTTTTTGCTTTTAACCTAGGTCCTTTAGGTCCATCTGGAGTTAGTGCCACAGTAACTCCACTTTCATTTAACTTCTTTACAATTTCATCATAGGCTTCTTTCCCTTTTTTACTGCTGGACCCTCTGATTATATTCCACCCCATTTTATTTCCAATTCTTGAGATTGTTTCTGCATCTCGATGTAGTCCAGCGAGAGCATAGAATCCATTATTCCGGAAGAAATATAATGGAAACAAAAGGCGACCATGCCAGCAACAAATAATGATTGATTTCCGAGATGGTACAATTTCTTTCATTATTTCTGAGTTCACTAATTTTTGTCTATTAAGTCTAAATAGAGACATTAGCAAAAAGCCACCAATCCATCCTTTAAAATGAAATAAAATATTTTTAATCATTTTTATTTGAGGTAATTACTTTGTTGATTAGATCTGCTGCCCGTCTTGATGCGCCCGGGCGACCTAATTTCATTTTAATTTTCTTAATTTCCCCCAATATCTCCTCTCGGCGTGTAGTGCTTTGCAACAAATACTTCACCTCTGCTGCTATTTTCTCTGGTGTTCCATCTGATAGTAGGAGTTCCGGAAACACTGCTTTGTTTGCTATCAGGTTTGGCATGGATACAAATTTCACTTTCACCAGAATTTTCGCCATAAAACCGCTGATAACAGATAGTTTATAAATTACTACAGTTGGTGTTTCAAATAGCGCCGCTTCAAGGGTGACTGTTCCCGATGCGACGATTGCAACATCTGAATATTTTAAAGCTGAAACAGGTGTGTTTTCCTCAATTTTCAAATAATTAGTCTTAGGCAGGTTTATTGTAACGTCCTTTGCTTTACCAATGATACAAACAATTTTCTTGTGCTCTTTTTTTAATCTTTTTATTGTCTCAAGCATGATTGGTAAATGGCGATCTACTTCTTTCTGCCGACTTCCTGGAAACAGAGATACAATTTGTGCTTCTTCAGGCATTCTATGTTTCTTAAGGAATTTTGTTTTAGAAAACATTTCTTCTTTTAAGTCCAAAAATGGATGACCTACAAATTCTACATTTATCCCTCGTTTTTTATACCACTCTTTTTCAAAAGGGAATATACAGATTACTTGATCCACATATTTTTTTATAATCTCTATTCGGCTTTCATGCCATGCCCATAATTGTGGTGGAATATAATATGTAACTGGTATTTTTAGTTCTTTAAATTTTTTTGAGAGCTTAAGATTGAATCCTGGATAATCAATAAGAATCGCCCGGGCGGGTTGTAATTCTATTGCCAAATCAATTACTTTATTAAAAACTTTCTTTAGAAAACCATATTTGGTGAGCACTTCAGTAAAACCCATAATAGCCATTTTATCTGTATGTTCAAGAAGAGAAACCCCTTCTTTATCCATCTTGTCACCACCTACCCCGAAAAATGATAAAGTTGGATTTAATTTTTGTAGCTCCGCTACCAATGCTGCACCATGCATATCACCGGAAGCTTCTCCAGCAATAATTAAAATCTTAGTAGAACCGACCTTCACATTTATAGAAATATTGCTAGTTAAATAATTGTATGCGAACAAGCAAAAGTAAAAGAAATCCAAGTAGTGTTTGAAGGGTTCTTTTTTCTATTTTTAAGGTGTTAGCCCAAGACCGAGGGGAAGCTGTTTTCCCTTCCTTCCAACGAGTTAACATAGGAAAAATCCGAGGAACAGCATTATAGTATAATATATATGGGTCTCCCAATTCCCGTTTAAGTGTTTTTTCTTCAAGAGAAATAATCAAGCCATACTGAATCAGGAAAAATAGAGTTGTCACCATCATTATTGTCACCCAATAATCTCCCCCTGCAACCAATACAATGCCTAAATATAGTATTACATTTCCTAAGTAAAGAGGGTTCCTTACATAAGCAAACGGACCCGAAGTGCAAAGTGTTTGCACGCCTACATTCCTTGTGCGTGTAGCACCTCCTGCATAACGAACTCCATTTAATCGCAGCAGTTCTCCAATAATAATCAAAGAAAAACCAAATGGGTATAAATTCCCCTTACCGGCAAAATAAATGATGGTAAGTGCAAGAGGTATGGGAATATAACTACGATTACGAAAAATGAAATCGCGCATGTCCATTACAAATCTTAGTGTAAATCCTGGGAAATCTTTTCTTGGATGATCGTGGCAATGCGTAGAGCTTCTCTCCCTTCCTCGCCGGAAACAATCGGAGCGGTTGTCCCTTGAACGGAAGATATAAAATTTTTCATTTCCATTCTCAAGGAGTCAACCCTCCTTACCGGAGGTTTTTCATAGACAATCTGGCGGTGCATGCCATTTCTTTCTAAAGGCGCAGCTACGATTGCATCTGTATCTTTTACATTAGCATCCAAAACTCGATATATTTCCGTTAATCCTTTTAAAAAATCTATGGTCACATACATATCCTGCTGAAAGATTCTAAGTTTACGAACATAGCTGGTCGCAATTCTACTCGATGTAATATTTGCCACACAACCGTTTTTAAACCTCAAACGAGCATTGGCTATATCAACTGAACTCGTCATTATTGACACACCGGATGCATGTACTGACGTTACAGGGGATTTGACAAGCGACAGTATTACATCTAAATCATGGATCATGAGATCCAGAACCACCGGTACATCAGTACCACGAACGTTATAGGGAGCTAATCGGTGGGTTTCTATATATTTAGGGGATATGGGTATTTTATCCAGTGCAAGGAGAGCTGGATTTAATCGCTCTATATGACCTACTTGCGTGATCACCTTTTTTTCTTTTGCCAGGTCGATTATTTCATCAGCTTCTTCTAGTGTTCTACATATAGGCTTTTCAATAAAAACATGTCTACCCTCTTTGATGCATTTCTCTCCGACCAAGAAATGATCCTTTGTGGGAACCACAATTGACAGTGCTTCACACGCCTGAATAAGTTTCTCTAAAGATGAAAACTCTTTAGCCCCGGTGGCTTTCCTAATTTCGTCGGATCTTGCCGGATCGATATCGTAAAACCCTACACAGTCCGCTGAATCGATATCTAACAGATGAAATAAATGACGTTTACCAAGATGACCGACTCCTACAACACCTATTTTAACTTTATTGGATTTCTCAGACATGTATAATTTTAGTTTTGGAATTTTCAGAATATAGAGATTTTAGTCCATTTTCGGAATGGGAATATCCGTTTTTACTTCTAATTAAAGTTTTTTAATTTAGGCTTGATTTTCATTTGTAGAATAGGGATATTTTTTATAGGGGATATCATGATAACTACTACTTCCGCCAGTTATTTTCAGTGGATTTCATTAATAATTACCGGGAAGGTTTACTATGACACAGAATGACTTAAAAAATAATTTCAGCTACTTTATTCTGTTTTTAATTGTTTTAGCATTTGTTCTGTCTTTTTTAGCAGAAAATTATATAATGGCAATTCTCTTCATCGTTGGTGGTATTACGTTCTGGATGCTATATCTAAATCTTGCAAAAGTACAGATTCATCGACAAACAGGCGCTTTTCTCATCATCTTTGGTGTACTTCTGTTTTCAGCGGTGTTTATGGCTTATGGTATCGAGCAAGATATATGGGGCGGATATAGACTGAACTCAGATGGAGTGATTCTTTCTTTAATCATTCTTTTCTTCGCAGTTATGCCCGGATTGATCTTTTATTACATCAGACGTCCACAACCCCCAACAGTACCACCACCCGCTGCACTTCCCGCGATTGAAAAGGCTCCATTGACAGAAGTCCCTCTACCTTCAGAAGAATATCCGGGATTTGAGGATTATGAATACTATTATGATCCTGAAATAGCCGCCGCTTATTATGAAGATTATGAGGAGGAGGAAGACGAGGAAGACGAAGAATAATAACGATTACTCTGAAAACATTATTTTAAACGATATAATGATTATTACATCTAAACCTTATCTTTTTTCTTTAAAGATAACCGCTTCTTTATATCCAATTCCATTTTTCTCATACGAATATTTTTTGGAGTTACTTCAATAAACTCATCTTCAGCAATAAATTCAATACATTGATCCAATGATAAATTTTGTGGGGGCCTTAAGATTACAGTAGCATCAGAAGTAGATGCACGCATATTAGTTAATTTTTTTTCACGAGTAATATTCACATCTAAATCTCCTTTACGATTTCGTTCTCCAATGATCATCCCCTTGTACACTTCAGTACCCACTTTTAAAAATAATTCCCCTCTATCAACCATACCTAAGCTGGCATAAGAAGTTACTTTACCAGGTCTATCAGCAACCAATACTCCGCTAACACGTTGAGGAATTTTTCCAAACCAAGGAGCATATGAATCAAAAAGAGTATTCATAATACCCGAACCCTTAGTAACCGTTAAAAATTGACTCCTAAACCCAATAAGTCCGCGAGAGGGTATTTTAAATTCAAGAGAAACCCTACCATAACCGTTGTTCTGTAGATTGGTCATGCGTCCCTTACGAATAGAAAGCTTTTTAGTAACTATTCCAACATGCTCCTCACGTAAATCTAAATAAATATTTTCCATAGGTTCTAATATTTTACCATTTTCTTCTTTAGTAATCACTTGAGGTTTTGAAACCATGAATTCATATCCTTCACGGCGCATAGTTTCAATAAGAATTGCCATCTGCAATTCTCCACGACCACAAACTTCGAAAACATCAGTTTTATCAGTTTCTATTAATTGCAATGAAACATTCCATAGAATTTCTTTCTGCAATCGATTACTTAAATGTCGGGTAGTAAGAAATTTACCTTCTTTCCCAGCTAAAGGTCCTTTATTAACATGGAAGTACATAGATACAGTTGGTTCATCAATTTCAATCCGAGGTAAAGGTTTGGGATTTTCATTACAAGAAATTGTATCTCCAATTTGAATATTTTCAATTCCAGCAATAGCAATAATATCACCTGCTTCTAATTTATCTACCTTGATCTTTTCCAGTCCCTTAAAAGTGTAACAAGCCGATAATTTTTGATTATATTTAATGGAATCTTTACTACAAAGACTATAGCGTTTATTTATTTCAATAAGCCCGTTCTCTAATCTTCCAACAGCTACTTGTCCCACGTATGGATCATAATCTATATTAGTAATTAAAAATTGAGTTATATGATCATCCTTGACCTCCGGTCCAGAAAATTTATCAACTATTATGTCAAAAAGTGGTTTTAAGTCCGTAGAATGATCATCTAATTGATTATGAGCAACTCGTTTTTTTGCATTAGTATAAATTATAGGAAAATCAATTTGTTCGTCATTTGCATCTAAATCAATAAACAGATCGTAAACTTCATTAACAACTTCTTTAATGCGTGAGTCATGACGATCAATTTTATTTATAATAAGAATAACTGGTAAATTTTTTAATAATGCTTTTTGTAGGACAAATCGAGTTTGAGGTAAAGGACCTTCACTTGCATCAACTAAAAGCAATACTCCATCTACAAGATTAAGACTACGCTCAACTTCACCACCAAAATCAGCATGGCCTGGAGTATCTACAATATTTATTTTAATACCTTTATAATAAATTGCTGTGTTTTTTGCTGTAATAGTAATACCACGCTCTTTTTCAAGATCCATTGAATCCATAACACGGTCTACAATATTTTGATGACTCTTAAAGGTACCACTTTGATGAAGCAATCCATCAAGTAGGGTTGTTTTACCATGATCAACATGAGCAATAATTGCAATATTTCTAAAACTATTTTTTTGCATGATTTAACCTATAAAAAATTAATGGTAATTATCTATTAACGATAGCTTAGAAACTATAGTTCTATAAAAGTTCCAGAATTATAGTAAATTGTTAAATAAAATTACGTGAATTCAACGACTAAGTGCTTGCCTGTTCGGCAGACAGGCAACATATTGATCACACCATTAACGATTCTACTTATATAATTAACACGAATATTCACATTCCATTTTTTGGTTTCGGTATTTCCAAACGATTGAATGAAACTTATGATAACACGTTTACATCCATGATAATCCAACATAAAAACCTCATTATTCTCATTTCTTCCTTCTTTTTATATTGCCACGACAAAATATTTGATTTTCAGATACACGGGCTGTTAACATGACCCACCTTCAATTCTGGCCATTATATAAGACTCTTTAAAAGGAAACTCTATTCTCTATTTTAGGTTACGATTATAAAACCTAAATGTTTTCACGTTACTTTATAAATCACCTTGAATTGCGATGTTTTACATATTATTTTATGCATATATGCGCATGTTTAACTATTACATAAAGGGAAAGAATCATGTCAATCTGCTGTCCTCCTGAACTTGTGAAAAAGTGCCGTGGGTTTTTAGAAGACGATTTTTTCAATGCTTTTACCGATGAAAGTCGCCTCAATGTTTTTCTCTTCCTCATGGAAAAGGGTGAAATGACCGTTAACCAGGTATCGGAATTGATGAATATCAATCAATCAAACGTCTCCCGCCATCTCTCCATGTTAAAGAAATCCGGAGTTGCTGAGAGTAAGAGAAACGGCAGAGAAACATACTATAAAATAAACTACAAAAATATTGCGTATCGTTTACAATCGATTGTAAATATAATCGAACAATGCTGTTCAACAGAAGAAATGGAGGATGATTATGAAATCACAGGTCAAAGAGAACGTGAAGAAGCATTACAGCAAGATCCCACAACAGGAAGGGAACGGCTGCTGCGAGTCTTGCGGGGATCAGACACTTAATGTTAATGAATATGGCAAGAATATCGGATATTCTAAGGAGGATCTGAATTCAGTCCCAAGCGGAGCTAATCTTGGCTTAGGATGCGGGAATCCCCTTGCGTTAGAAGAGATAAAGCCGGGAGACACCGTAGTAGATCTGGGCAGTGGAGCCGGGTTCGATTGTTTCCTAGCTGCTCAGAAAGTTGGTCCCAATGGTTTGGTGATTGGAGTGGATATGACACCGGAAATGATCGTTAAAGCTAATAATAACAAGGAAAATGTAAGAGCTACAAATATTGACTTTCGTCTTGGAAATATTGAAGAACTCCCTGTGGAATCGGCTTCAGTGGACACGATTATCAGCAACTGTGTTATCAATCTATCTCCGGAAAAACCACGGGTCTTCCGAGAGGCGTTTCGAGTATTAAAGCCAGGAGGAGTTCTTGCTGTATCAGATATTGTCTTATATCGAAAACTGCCCTGGTTTATTCGAAAAAGTGTTACGGCGTACGTAAGGTGTATATCGGGTGCATCAACTAAAGATAACTACTTAGAACTCATTAAGGCAGCGGGTTTTGAAGCAATAGATATTATTCAAGAACGCTCGGTAGATAAAATATTTCCTGAAAACGATCCTACTATCCAAAAGTTAATGAGATTTATACCACTACCTCGGAAAGTAATTAGGACTCTCTCAGGTCGATACGCAGCAAGTATACAGATACGGGCATCGAAGCCCTTAACCGTAACGACCGACAGGTTAAAACATTTAAAGGATAAGGTTGAACTTGTTTCTGCTACCGCTTGATTTTTCCCGGTAGAATAAACTCGTATCGCTGTCGTAACAGTTTTGTCTTAATCCATCTATCCATTCGGCGAAAAACTAAAAAAAGCATCCAGATAAACTTATCTTCTTTATAATACTTCTCAACTTCCTCTACTGAAAGTGGCTTAATCTCACCACTCAAACTACGGTTGACTATCTCTACCGCCAGCTGAACAAGATCTGACCTTTGTTCTTTATAAAGATTTGCAACAAGATCTATGTATACAAGTCGTGGATCATAATATCGGTTCATGACATCTTGCAGAAACAACCATCGAATTATCCACCGCAGAAATAAAGGTGCGCTCCTGAGAAACAATTCAGGATCCAGTTGCTCTGTACCGTTCTTTCTATACAAGGGGGTGCTGGTGTCAATGTAGTAGATATCCCCGTCACTGACTTCTCCGGTAAATACCCAATTTGATAACTGTCCATCGATAGCGAGTTTCCTACTCGGTTTGTTACTTTCATTAAATATCCACACCTTTGAAATTTCAGCCGCAACTCGCTCGATCATCTGTTCCACTTCATTACTACTTAAAGAATGAACGAGTTTGTGGCAAAATCTATCAGGGGGAAGTTGGTCTTGCAATATGTAGAAAACTGCTGGGCGGTTTGGTACATCAACAATTTCGGTTCTGTCGGAGGGTAGTGTTAAACCGGCTTGTTTAAGGAGTTGGCAATATTCCTCATAGTTGTGTGCGTATTTCTCGGCAGATGATCTATCTGAGAAGAGGGGCATCCGTTTGCAGGCAGTAGATTTATCACCATAAATCTGAAATACTGTGCTGATTTCACCATAACCCAGGACCGTAGCTGGTATTTTGACCGATCAATGTGTGGCGGGTCGAGTCCTATCTCAAACTCTTGTAATTTTTCGTGAGTTATCAATGTTGTTTTTATTCCTTATTATTCCCCAAGTCCACGAAGATTTAAATTGCTTTAACATCCCCCTTTACATGGGGAACATTTCAACGAGAAAACCTCAGAATTATAAATGAATAACACCTTATTCCAGTCCACATTCTGAAGGGGGTCGGCTTTAGCCGTGGGAATGTCAACCACCATGTTTCTCCTCCCCTGAAAGAAGTTTCTTCACCTTACCCCACGCTGAACTCACCCCTTCTTTTACCTGCAGAACTGGCAGAAGTATTGTCACTTTTTTAATATTAAGAAATGCAGCATAACCCCGATTGACCGTTTCGAGCCGACTGCTGTCATCCTACACCTCCACTGACAACGGCTTTCAAGCACCGCGATAACAAAAACGATAGCGGGAATTAGGCTGGATAGTACAAGGGGTTCGTGATCCACTAGTGCATACGCACCGAGCGTTGGCGATGAATGAGAGACAACCTGTCCAAGTCTATCTGTTAAAAGAGTCCTAGTGAGACAGGAGTTTTTTTGTTGTGCGTCAGTCAGTAGGTTGTAAATTCCGCTGGGGGTACATGCTGTCCAACAGGAAAATTCTTAAATTTAGTCTGACGGGAATCCAAATCCCGCCTTGATCAAACCTAGCACAATGTCTGAACAACCGAAACTGGAACGGGTTTTATCACTCCTGGACGCGACCATGATTAACACCGGGGGTATCATTGGCTCGGGAATTTTCATGGTACCGGCCACAGTGGCCCTGCTCACCGGTTTCAACTTCACTAATTTTAACGGTATGGATTCTAGGGGGCATCGTCAGCCTTTTTGGTGCCTTGTCTGTGGCCGAGCTGGGGGCGGCCATGCCCCCCGTGCCGGCGGACAGTTTGTCTACCTGAATGAGGCTTATGGTCCAGTCTGGGGCTATCTCTATGGCTGGTCGGCTATCGCCGTGATCAACACAGCTACTATTGCGGCTATCGGCGTGGCATTTTCGGAATACCTTAGTTTCTTTTTTCCATTTACCGATTGGCAAATCAAGGGGATTGCTATTACCTCCGTAATTCTACTCACTATATTAAATATTATTGATGTGAAAGCAGGTGCCCGCGCGCAAAATGTATTCACCCTTTCAAAAATTGGCGCTATTATGGGCATCATTATCCTGGGACTCGTCATGGATGGCGGCTCGATAGAAAATATTCAGCCCTTCATTTTTGATAAACCCTTAACCAGTATGGTAGGTCCCTTGGGACTGGCCATGGTATCAGTATTGTGGACGTATGACGGTTGGATTTTTATCACCTACGTGGTGGGTGAAGTGAAAAATCCGGGAAGAAATATTCCCCTTTCCCTCATTTTTTGCATGCTCATCGTTACCTCCATTTATCTGCTAATTAATCTTGTATTTACCTATACGCTGGGAATTGACGCCATGGGGGCATCCGATTTCGTGGTTTCTGATTCCGCCTCCATATTCCTGGGAGAAAAAGGCGTTGTCCTGGTAACCATTAACACCATCATAGAAGCCCCCCGGGATGCAGCCATTGGCGCTGGGATAATTCTGGCTGGATTACCACTCTATTATTATTGGAAGAAGCATGACTAATATCAAAGACCAAATCTCACAAGCGGTATCAGCCCACAAAGATGAAATTGTTGAATTTGTACAATCCGCCGCACGAGCGCCCAGTTTGGCTAACGACGAAGGACCAGTTCAAGAATTAATTGCAGATAAAATAAAGTCCCTAGGACTGGCTGTGGAAAAAGTCCCCATCCAATTTGATCAGATAAAAGATCCTCATGTAATTAAAACACTTATAAAAAGCCATTTAATGGCAACGAGCAATGCTCCAATTATTGAAGGAGTTACCAATGGTACTGACTTACGTCTGTTCACCAACCATGGTAAGATCCCCGCCGTTCTTTATGGCCCTGGCGATTTAATTCGGGCCCATGCAGCCAACGAATATGTTAGAATTGATGACATATTAACTACCGTGAAAGTGATTGCAAACCTGATAGTAAATTGGTGTGGGATCATTGAATAAGAATTTCGGCTGCCAGAACATGGTGGATCCCATCCGCCGAGTCCTCTTGAAACACCCCAAGGATGCTTATCAAAACCAGGAAACTATCACTAACCAATACAAGCAATTGAATTATATTTCGGAACCAAATTTTGACCAAGCACAGTCAGACTATGATCAATTTGTTCAATGTTTACAATCATTCGATGTAGAAATCCATTATTTACCATCTGACGCTGAAACCTCTCTAGACTCAATCTATGCCCATGATCCCTGTGTCATCACAAATAATGGTGTAGTTTTATGTACAATGGGAAAACCTGAACGCATACCCGAACCGGCAGCAATGGAAACATTTTTTAATGGAATTGGTGTTCCCATTTTAGGACAAATTCAAGCTCCCGGCACGCTTGAAGGCGGCGATGTGGTATGGATTGATGAACGGACTGTTGCCGTTGGTGAAGGCTACCGCACCAATGTGGAGGGTATTCGCCAGTTTAAGATAATACTTGGTGATTTGGTTGACGACATCATTTCAGTTCCGCTGCCCCACTGGAATGGCCCAGGTGAATGCCTGCACCTGATGAGCAATGTGAGTCCCATCGACCACGATTTCTACCTGGTTTATTCCCGGCTCCTGCCCGTTCCTTTTCGCCAGTATTTAATTGACCGCAGCATCAAACTGGTGGAAGTCCCGGATGGAGAATACGAATCCATAGCCTGTAATGTATTGGCTGTAGCGCCGCGTAAATGTATCATGATTGAAGGCAACCCCATCACGCAGGATCGATTGGAAGCGGAGGGTGTAGAAGTTCATACCTATAATGGCACAGAAATATCCCTGAAAGGTGCTGGAGGTCCCACTTGCTTAACACGACCGTTTTTTAGATCCGCATCATGAGCTACGGAAACCAGTTCACGGCCCACACCCAACTCAGGCTGTCTCCCTTTTTCGAACGCACATCCAAACTGAATGAATCCCAGGAATGGCGCCGCTGGGGCGGATATCTGTCCGCCACAAAATACGACCTAGTTCACGATAACGAATATTTTGCCATCCGTACTAAGGCCGCCCTTTTGGATATCACGCCACTTCAAAAATACATATTGGAAGGCCCCGAGGCACAGCATTGCCTGGATCGATTGGTGACGCGTAATATTGGCATCTGCAAGGTGGGCCAGGTCATGTATACGCCCTGGTGTGACGAAGCCGGAAAGCAGATTGATGATGGTACCGTCCAGAGATTAGGGGACCAGAAATTCAGAATTACAAGCGCCGAACCCAATCTGGAATGGATTTTGCAAAATGCTTCCGGCATGGACGTAAATGTGGTAGATGATTCTGAAACCACAGCCGCACTTGCTCTGCAGGGACCAAACTCCCGTGCCATTCTAAATACCATTGATAGCGATTCTTTAGATAGTCTCAAATTTTTTTGGATGATGGAAGCACGGTTAAATGATATTCCCGTTGCCATTTCACGAACAGGATACACCGGTGATCTTGGTTATGAGATCTGGATGGATCCCAAAGATGCCCTGGCTGTCTGGGACTTGCTTATGGAGAAGGGTAAGCCATACGGCATCACGCCCACAGGCCTTCATGCTTTGGATATGGTTCGCATTGAAGCGGGGTTAATTTTGCTGGATGTGGATTATGTCTCCGCCCGCCATGCCATTATTGAATCCCGTAAATCATCACCATACGAATTAGGTTTGGGCTGGACTGTAAAAATGAAAAAAAAAGACTTTATCGGGAAAAAAGCTTTAGAATTAGAGCAGGCTCGTGGACCTGAATGGGAGTTTGTAGGAATTGAAATTGAATGGAATGAATTGGAAGATCATTTCAGGAAAGTTGGACTTCCCCCGGGCCTACCAAGTCTTGCCTGGCGGATCAGCACACCAATATACAAAAACAATGAACAGGTGGGCTATGCTACCAGCGGCACCTGGTCACCTATTTTGAAACGTTATATTGCTCTCGCCCATGTAAAATCTGAATATGCAGGATTGGGAACTCAACTGGATTTTGAATTGAAAGTTGAACACTTCCGCAAGCTCACACCTATAAAAGTCGTTGAATCACCCTTTTTTAATCCTGAAAGGAAACGGTCATGTCCGCTATAAAATCCTACGATGCCATTGTCATCGGCGGCGGGCACAACGGACTAACCACTGCCGCCTATCTTGCTCGAGCCGGGAAAAAAGTATTGGTATTGGAAAGACGCTATGTCTTAGGTGGTGCCGCAGTTACGGAAGAAGTTTTTCCCGGTTTCAAGTTCTCTGTCTGTTCATACGTGGTCAGTCTGCTGAAACCAACTATCATTCGCGAATTGATGCTTCCAAAATTCGGTCTAGAACTCCTGCCCCTGGAAAGTACATTTACACCGTTGGATCATGATTACCTGTTGCGCACCTCCGACCATGACCAGACCCGCCGTGAGATCTATCGCCACTCTCCCAAAGATGCGGAAGCATATGACCGCTTCGGTCCACTCATGGGACAGATCGGGATGGCCGTACGGCCGATTCTGGAAACAATCGCGCCCAATGTCATTCGTCCCAGTTTATCCGATCTATCAGCTACCAAAAGATTATTTGATCACTTTAAAGCCTTGAATGATGAGCAGTTCGAATATTTAACCAAACTGATGACCATGAGTTCAGCGGACTTTTTGGATGAATGGTTCGAATTTGAGCCCCTGAAGGCCACCATGTCTGCCAGCGGAATCATAGGTACATTTATGGGTCCGCGTTCACCAGGATCGGCCTATATAATGCTGCACCATTATGTGGGCGACATTGACGGGGCATTTCGCGCCTGGGGCTTTCAGCGCGGTGGAACGGGTGCAGTCAGTATGGCCATTGCCCGCTCGGCTAAACATTTTGGTGCAGAGATCATAACTGAAGCACCTGTTGAAAAAGTCATTGTCGAAAATGGACGCGCAGTGGGAGTCGCACTTGTAAATGGAGACGAATACAAAGCTGAAAAGGTGATCTCCGGACTGGACCCAAAACTGTCCTTTTTGAAAATGGTGGATGAAAGTGATCTGCCATCGGATTTTGTAACAGACATCAAAAACTTTCGCATCCGCGGTTCATCCGGGAAAGTGAACCTGGCTTTGGATAGACTACCCAATTTCACCAGCCTGCCCGGCGATGGTCCACATCTTCGCGGAGCCATCTCCATCAGCCCCAGTTATGATCATTTGGAAAAGGCCTACGACGATGCCAAGTACGGCAATTTTTCCCAGGAGCCTTACATTGATATTATTTTACCGTCAGTCCTAGATCCGGAAATGGCGCCGCCTGGAAAACACATCATGTCCTGCTTTGTACAATATGCACCTTATGACATCAAAGGCGGATGGGATGATCAAAAGCGGGAAGCCTTCGGCGATGCGGTGGTCAATACCATTGCCCGGTTTGCACCCAACATCAAGGATATCATTTTGCATCGGCAGGTGCTGACACCGGCTGATTTGGAATCCACTTTTGGCCTGACGGAAGGTAATATTTTCCACGGTGAGCTGACCCTGCAGCAATTGTTTGTCATGCGTCCGGCGGTAAAATGGGCCAATTATAAAACGCCGATCACCAACTATTATCAATGCGGTTCCGGAACCCATCCCGGCGGCGGGATCACCGGATCTCCCGGGGAAATGGCTGCCAAAAAGATCTTAAGGGACTGGTAATGGAACACTACGATATTATTGTTGTCGGCGGTGGGGTGAACAGTTTAATCACGGCTGCAGTTCTTGGCCAATCCGGGAAAAAGGTTTTGCTCGTGGAAGCACAGGAACAAGTTGGCGGCTTGGCATCCACAACAGAATTTGCGGCGGGATATAAATGCAATTTGGTGAATGACGTTGTAAAGTGGGTCGATCCAAGAGTAATGAAAATACTGGATCTTGGGTCTTACGGTTTGGAATTAACTTCACCTGATATTGTCCGAATCGCACTGGATATAAATGGTCAACATATTTTATTTCACCGCAATGCTGACCAAACTGCAACATCCATTTCAACCCATTCAAAACAAGACGCCAAGGCTTGGAAGGGGTTCACAGAATACATTAACAACCTGACGAAATTTTTAGAAAAACTTTATGAATTAACACCACCCAAACTCCCGGATATTGGACTCAAGGAAGCTTTATCCCTGCGTTCCATGCTCTCACCAGTTATAAAACAAGGTACCCGTGGTTTGGTGAACTTCATGCGCGTGGCACCAATGATGATGCCTGAACTCATGGATGAATGGTTTGAGTCGGAGTTACTCCGCGGTGCATTGTCCACGGCAGGAATTCACCACATCACACAAGGACCGTTTTCTGCAGCAACGGGACTCAACCTGCTGCACCAGCATGTCTATGCCAAAGGTGTGTTTCACAACGTACATTTAGTGAAGGGTGGAACGGGGAATCTGGCAGGTGCATTAAGGAAATCTGCACAATCATCTGGTGTAAAAATTCGCACCAATGCAAAAGTGAAATCCATTGATGTGGCCAATTATATATGCAGCGGTGTAACACTTACCAAAGGAGAATCACTTGCAACAGAAAAAGTTGTGTCCGGATTAGACCCCAGGAACACCTTTATCAATCTTATTGGCGCCGTAAAATTAAATCCCAGATTTCATACCCAAATCAGAAATCTCAAATTCCGTGGTAGTGCAGCTCGTGTCCATTTTGCATTAAACAGCCTACCTGAAATCAATGGCGTGGCAAAACACAATATGGGTACGGTTTTTAGTGTTGCTCCATCAATAAGTTATTTAGAAAAAGCCTATGATGCTTCAAAATATGGACAGATTTCCGAAAATCCATATGTGGAATTCACACTTCCTTCGGTGATCAATCCCGGCTTTGCTCCCTATGGAAAACATGTTTTATCCGCTACTGTGCAGTATGCACCTTATCATTTACGTGGTCAAAGTTGGACCAAGGGATTAAAAGATCAATTGAAAAATAATGTGGTCCGTGTTTTGGAAAATTATATTCCTAACTTTTCAACTTTGATTGAAGCGGCTGTTGTATTATCACCCGTAGATTTGGAAGAAAAATTGGGGCTTACGGAAGGGAATTTGAACCATGGCGAAATGACCTTGGATCAATTTTTCTTCATGCGCCCCACCATGAGTTCTGCTCAGTATAAATCGCCCATTGAAAACCTGTATCTCTGCGGTCCGGGGACTCACCCAGGCGGCGGATTACACGGAACCAATGGCTTTAACGCCGCCCACGAAATTCTGAAACGACAGCGTCGTTAAGGGGATATCAGAAAACGAGAAAAAGAAAAATCCAGCTCAGCGAAAAAACTGAGTCAGTTTTTTAATATAGTCCGGCGTTGTTCCACAACAGCCCCCAATAACTGTCGCACCAAGATCATGCCAGTGCTTGCATTCCTGCAGATGCCGATCCGCATTATATTCATCGGTAAACTGCCATTCGGGGGGATTGAATTTTCCCACGTGGGCATAAACGCCTAAAGGTTTGTCCCACAACGGTGCCAGCTGCTCCAGACCTGCAGTGATATGATCAGGCGGAGCACAGTTTAACAAAAGTACATCCGGTTCGTTGCGGGCCATGGCATCTGCCACCTCCGCCATGGACTGGCCTCCCAGAAGGCAGCCGTCCTGATAGGGCACAAAGGCTACCCATGCTGGTTTGCCGATTTTTTTTGCAGCCTTGATTGCCACCTCTGCTTCCGGGGTTGAATTGAATGTCTCAAACAGGAAAATATCGGCGCCGGCATCGGCATAGTCTGTCAACTCTTCCAAATATTCGTCATATATTTCTTCAACATCCGGGCTGCGGTCCGGCCTAAAACACCACTCCAGGGTGGTAATAGAAGCGGCAATCAGAGTGTCATTATGATCAAGTGAGCGGCGCGCTTTATCCGCCAGGGCAACCGATTCATGAATTAATTCACCAGCCCGATCCATTAGCCCCCGGGCACCAATAGCTGCCAGGTGTTCATCATTAGCGAAATGATTTCGAAAGCTGCGTTTGCTGAGTTGAAAGGTGTTCGTGGTGATCACGTCTGCACCTGCATTTATGTAATCCTGGTGAATCTCCAGATTCAATTCCGGTTCACTTTTTAACTGGTGACTGGCCCAAGTGTAGCCCCGACGTAGTATCTCTGTGCCAATGCCACCATCAAGAAACGTTACCTGCTGGGCATCTATTCTGTTTTTTAATTCTTTATAGCTCATGGCTTTAACCTATCATTCCCCGCATAGCGCGGATATGTTCAGGTGTTGTTCCACTGGAACCACCCACGATCTGAACACCCTGATCCAACCAGATATTTACTTCCTGAGCATATTTTTCCGGTGATACTTCATCGGTGTCTACGAAATTGGGATAAAAGTCAGGCTTCCAGCTTGGTGGGCTGTATCTGCCAATGATAGCCTTGGCGCCGCACGGTGATCCATTAATAATATTGGGTAGACTTTTCATTATCATGGGTAAACTCGCAGCGGAAACGAGAACTGCTTCAGCACCCTGGCTGCGGGCAAGATCCGCCGCATCTAGGAGCGATTCACCACTTAACAGATTACCATCTATACCAGGAACAAAACTCATCCACACAGGCAGATCGAACCCTGCGGCCGCCTGCAGGGCCGCCTTTGCCTCCCTGGTGTTATTCATGCCTTCAAAAAAGATAAGGTCAACACCACAATCTGAGAGAATCTCTACACACTCTCTATGATGAGTTAGACAATCGTCTTCAGATGGTGAAAGATCAGGACGGAATAAATGCATAACAGGTGCAATGGAACCAGCCAGTGGTACCTTCTCTGCCTTGCCTGACTCTGCTAATGCTTCTTTAGCTAAATACACTGCAGCGTGGCACAATTCCATTGCTTTCGTGTTAAGACCGGCGGCACCAATTAAGGCCATATGATCTGTATCCCGGAAGAAGTTGATAAAGTTACGCTTGGTCAAATTAAATGTGTGGGTGGTAAGAACATCAACCCCAGCTTTTAGATAGTCTAAATGAATATCACGAATTACACCCGGTGCATCTTTGATGCCGTGCTGACGCCAGCGGACGCCGCGGCGTAGTACTTCAGTTCCAATACCACCGTCCAGCATAACAGGTTTGCCGGTTGAAAGCTTTTCTTTGATAATATTGTAAGTCATATGCAGTGAGTAGGAAACAAACTAAAGCGCTTCGTCGGCAAAAACAAACTCCGGAAAGGAAAGCCTGCTAGCAACGTTTGATAAATATTATTTAAATCTGTTTAACCTTAAAACCTGAAATAGATTATTCACCTCCGTATCACTTTTATTCCCCTTTTCCCAAATATCGGTAATCAATCATATGATAAACCAACCTGTCTGGTTTCCCATTTCGGATTCCTCTCACATCTAACCGCAGGAAATAAACATCTATTTCATTTTTCCTAAGCTGTAGTTGGGGCTGCAACAATTTGCATAAATAATCCAGCAATGAAGCCCTGTTTGTTTTAGGCGATTCCTATTCATCCACCTCCACTTTTTGCCAGACACCCTCTACTTCCAGCCATGTATACCGTTCAATACCTTCTTCCTTGTGCACTGTGACTTCCGTCGGTTTGAGATCATCTACAGAAGCACCAACCATAAAGAAATCAAGATCATAGACTATACTGTCGGGAGTTACAAAATCTGCGCAGGCAAAATAGGTTTGGTCTCCAAGGGTAGCAAGCTTGTTATCGTGGACTTTTTTCAGATTTAACTTCAACGTGTCACCGGATCTATCATCTATGGCAAGATAAAATCCACCATTTTTAGCGGTCTCAACTGCAATGTGGTTACGAATTGCCATCGCTAAATTGTCTTTCGTGACGACTTGGGTACTTAAGCTAATGGGATGTTCCTTAGGGTGTTCTTGTGCTTGTGGTTGTTCCTGTGGATGCTCTGATTTTGGGTGTTCTTGTGTGATAGCAAATCCTGAAACAACCAACCCAGAGGCAACCGTAAGGATAATACTGTTTATTATACTCATATTAATTCCTCCACGCATAATATTATTAATCCCTGTCTATCAGAAAAATACTACATAAATATCCGGATTGTCAAGTCTTGCCTTAAAACTTTAGACTGTGAATGTGGAAACTCTATGACACAAAATACGTTTGCCATATATTTCAATCCATTTTTCTATAGAGTATTCTAAGATAAGGAAATTGTTTATGAGGAAAAGCGTTAAAGTATCAGGGATATTGTTGGCAATTCAATTGTTTGCCTGCAATAATATCATTATTCAAAAAGAGCGGCAGTTTTCCTTCAGTTATGACATCCAACTTCCGCCTATTATTGAGATAGGGAAGGACATAAAATTGTGGGTACCATTACCCCAGAGTAATGACTATCAAACCATTTCTAATTTAACCGTTGAAAGCACTTTGTCTGTCACACAACACACGGAATCTACGTATGGAAACCTGATGGCACATGTTTCTGCGGAATCTCCTCTCCCCTCTGGTCTTCATCTAACAGTTTCATTCAATATAATTCGCAAAGAACAATCTGCCTCTCCTGTTAATTTAACTGCAGAAGAAATGAAGAAATATCTTTCCCCATTCTCATATGTTCCTCGGGATACTCGTTTTGAGGATATTGCTAAAACTATTATCAGGGAAACCAACTCTGTGGTGAAAAACGGGCAAGCCCTTTACAAACATATTCTGGAAAGAATGGACTATGACAAGTCCGGCGAGGGGTGGGGCAGAGGCGATGCCATTTATGCTTGTGATATCGGAAAAGGAAACTGTACGGATTTTCATTCCTTATTTAATGCTGTGGCTCGGACAGTCAACATCCCAGCTCGATTTTTAATCGGCTTTCCCATCCCTAAAGAGGAATCAGGGACTATTGGTGGATATCATTGTTGGGCAGAATTTTACGATCCGGCAAAAGGATGGATACCTGTGGACATCTCCGAAGCAGATAAGCGTCCGGAGATGAAAGATTACTTCTTTGGTAACCTCGACCCAAACCGGGTTCTTTTCACCTTGGGGAGAGACATCGAACTCGTACCCAAATCGTCAAACGGTCCTGTTAATTTCTTTATTTATCCGGTGTTGGAGATTGATGGGGAACGGTCGAACATTTATACAAAAAGTTTTTCTTTCGTTTCTGTTGATTAAGATTGGTTAATACAACACAACTCGTATCGTAGAACAAGATGACATCTTGCCCCTACAAGGCTTATTCTCTTTTATACCTGCCCATCACCGTTGCTTCCCCAAGAATATGCCCTTCCATGGCAGCTTCAAGATCCTTCTGTGTAGCTTTTGGTGATAAGCCAACCGATTCCACATCTAGGGCATACAGCGTAAAATAATAGCGGTGATAGCCGTGCCCGGGAGGCGGGCAGGGTCCATAGTAACCCACTCTGGTGAACCTGTCCACACCCCAGCATAGACCCTGTTTGGCGCCACTATCTAAGGTATCCATCTTTGGAACGTTCTCTGCAAGTTCAGTCAGATCGCTGGGCAGATCGTAAATGACCCAGTGAACCCAGGTTCCCGGCGGAGCATCAGGATCGAGACAGGTGAGAGCATAACCTTTTGTCCCCTCAGGAACTCCCGTCCATTTTAATAATGGAGACACATCACTCCCTTCACATGTGTATTGAGAAGGTATTACTTCTCCTTCGTTGAATGCTGTGCTTGTCAGTGTAAACTTATTCATAATTACCCCCTGTTTAGATGCTCCTGAAGAAGCGAGAATGACAATAAGAAATATAGTGTGAATATGTTTCATAGAATCTGTAATATGATACATGCTAATCGCATAAAACGCAAGTGTTAGATTGCTTATCCAGAATAAATAATCAGCAAGTTTTTTCTCATATCGTATTATTATTTAGACTTACACCTTTCATTAATTTGCTGAGGAATTATTCATGTTGAAAAGGACTTCTGTTCACAATAAAATGTTAAATAAAATATCGATTCCTATTTAGATTTGCGTCTGTTTTAATACTGTATTTCACAATAATGAAGATGGAAACAATATTATGATTATCGGTGTTGCAACAGCGCTTTTTTTACTTCTCATTCTCTACTTTATACGTAAGACCTCTGAAGATCAGAACCTTGATCTGGATTACGCCATCTACACTTCTCCGAAAGAAACTTCAGTCACCACACAATTGGATGTCAAGGTACCTGCAGATATAATCTGGCAAACTCTTATAAAACTTTCTAATTACCACTTATGGTTTCCATGGGTCCACAAAATTCAAGTGACAAATAATCGTTCCCGATATGTCCATCGGCATTCCCTGGATCATTATACAATGGAGGTGGGCAGTTGGTTTAAAATAAGGCCATTTATTCTGTTTCCCATGACACGATGTAGATTTATCTCCATTGAACCCAGCAAAAAATTGACCTTAGAAATGCGGTTTTTCCCTTTTAACCGGGAAATTGTAACGTTTACACTTACTCCATACACCAACTGTGTGGAAATCCGGTATACCTCTATCAACAATCATCTTCTCGGATTCATCACGGCTACAATGTTTTCATGGCGTGGGAAAGAAGTACTCCAAAATTTAGAAGTGAGGCTGCCCGAAGTATCTTTAAAACCAACCGCAGGAGAAGAATTAGTTTCCGAAGAAGCCCAATTTGTCATGGATGACGATTTTATTAATGCTCTTGTTGCTAAGGCACTCTCTGATGGAAAAGATGTGCTAAACAATATTACCGACAAACTGACCCGGGCGAAAGCCAAATCAGCATTCGTTAAGGCAAAACGGGCGCGGATCACACCAAAAACCACTCCAGAAGCTGTGATAACTGTTGAAAAATATTTAAGCGGTGAAGCTCCTCCGAAGGCTACCATTTCAGTCCCACAAGCTGTGGCTGAAGTTAGTGAAGAAATCCTTATTAATCAGTATGTGGTAAAAGCTTTAGATGGAGATGATGAGATTCTTGGCACGATTGAGGATCGGGTTTTCAGAGCTAAAGCAAAATCAGCTTATTTTAAAGCCAAAAGGTCAGGTGTTCAACCTGAGATTCCTGCGGAGACTCCTCCCCTGGGTGAATTGCCAACCCCTCTTTCGCAAGAGCAGCCACAGAAGGGAAAAGAGGGTCAAGTAGTGGTTACTTCTCCCCCAAACAGAAGAGAGATAGACGTCGAAGCCCTCATCAAACAGGCTCTGGCCGATGGAAATATGGACGCCATAAACAGCATAGAGGACAAAACCACCCGTGCTATGGCTAAGTCGACTTATATAAAGGCAAAGAGGAGCCAAGGCAAATAGTCCTTAAAAAGCGCTTTTAATACCAACTAAGTTAACTTGCAACTCAATCCTTAATCCCTTATGCATAAAACGTGATTCGTGCTTGTCCTGCCAGCCTACTCCCCAGCCTGCCCCACTCAATGGGTAGCTGGCAGGCGAAGAATAAAGGCGGATTGGAGAATGAGGGCAGGCAGGTAATTCCGAATCTTCAAGACAACTTTCTCCCGAACATTCAGGATTTCGTCTTTCTACTCTCAGCTTTTCCCGCAGGGATGTCTATGGCACAACTTTGTCCGAATCGGGGAATAATCCATCCAAAAACTGGCGTACATCTTCCAACTCCTCGGGAACAATCTGGTGCGCCATGGGATACTCGTGCCACTCCACATGAAACCCAACATCCACCAAAGCATGCCGAGACTGCTTTCCCAGTTTGACGGGAATAAGGGGATCGTAAAGACCGTGACCCCAGAATATTGGTAGACTTATAGGAAGATCGTTTCTTTTAGGTAATATTTCCTGATCCATTAAAAATCCACTTAAAATTGCTACTCCTGCAACCCTATGCTTATAATTTAATGCAACATCGAGGCACATACTTGCGCCCTGTGAAAAACCGATCAGAAATATTCTGTCCGTAGGTATACCCTCTCTCTTAAGATCATCCAATATCTGAAATATTTCGCTGCGGCTCTTCTGCCTTTCTGTTTCAAATGATTCCGTGGGGGGAAATGCAAACCACCCTTTCCCCTCTCCTGATGTGCTGGGAACATCAAATGGACCCTCGGGAAAAAGAAAGCGAAAACCATTTGTGTTAAACGAATCCGCAAGAGGTACCAAGTCCCGACAGTTGGCTCCCCAACCGTGGAGTATTACGATAGCGCCGGCACAAGGCTCTGTTTTAGATGGAAAAATGATCACTTTGTGGGATTCAGATCGGTAGGAATATTTAACATAAAATATACTGCGAACAACATTATAAAGTTGTGACAACAATCACTGTTTTACCCTATACTGAAACTGATAAACACCTTTTTCTCCATCTACTTCAATTTTTCCTATGAATTCTAAATCGATGTCATTTCCTAAAGCAGTAAATAGATGAAGAGATTGGCTCGATAAAATGAGGGGATGAAAAGTCAGGTAGAGATGTGTTAAATAAGGGGCAAACCGGGTGTATGTCCGTGAACCTCCAATAATATAACACTTTTCATCTTTGATGTTTTTAAGTACCTCTCTCGGGTCCATATCTCTATGCATCACAATTACATTTCTACCATCGAGGTCGGTGGCAAGGGTTCGTTCTGTGTTGGATCCCATTATCACTGTATGACCCATGGTCTGCTGTCTGAAAAGAGCCAAGTCCAAAGACCATTCAATCACCTCGTCAGAATGATGGGCAATCATACCATTGGCCGTTACTGCCGCAATTAAGATAATATCCATATACCAAAAAATTAGAAAAGAGAGAAGTAACAACCAAATAGGAACTAAAATTTCTTTTAAAACCTGGCAGGTTGGGATATTATACCTCTTGAATTCAACTATTAAGTGCATCTCAATTGTTTTAAGAAGGGGTCAAGCTGCCGTATTCTTGCTTCCTCTTTTCCAAACAAAAACGAGGAGCACAAATGCAACAATACAAGCAGCTCACCCAAGA
>SCKK01000062.1 GCA_004124475.1 Fidelibacterota bacterium | reverse complement strand
TCTCAAGGCGTTTGACTTTTTTCTCCGACAAGACTCCGTGCCATGGTGGAGTAACATCAAATGTTAACTGATTTCGACTTTTTATGTACTGCATTTTAAAATTCTGTATCTCCCTGTATTATAATAACTTAAGTTAACCATAATACAGAAATAATCCAAGAAAAATATCACTCATATACAATATTATCAGCTAATTATCATAATTAAACTTTTTGCGAGGTCATCAATACTGATTGATAAAAACCAGTTATCAGCAGAATGGAATTCCTACTTCAACACTGGGAGAATTGTCATTTTTGTTATAGAGTGTTTCAACAAACCAGTTACTAAAAATATGATCATCATCGTTTAAACGTGTTCTTCACTTTTTCCAACAGTATTAGATGATATTGGATCAGATGTAGTCGTAGTCCAAGAGCAACTAACTGCGATGATAGTGCCAATTGGAGCCAGTCACCCCTTAAAGGTTGATCAATCTTAGGTAAGGTTCTTAAGATTTGAAAAACTGATTCCTGAGCCCCTTGTTTGGTAACATTACTTATATTTTTAATAAGCTTTGTTTGAAAATAATACTCCCATTGTTTTTTATTTTTTTTGAGCGTTCCAGCCCGTTTGTATTTAGGTGAATTGTCTGCTAGCCACTTTAACCGCGGTCCTAATGTAATATCTGAAAGAACTAAATACCCTCCCTTCTTTAATATTCGCGCTGCTTCCTTATAGAACCGGGGACGGTCAAAATAAAATGCGCATTCAATAGCCAATACACGATCTACAGACGAGTCGGCTATTCGTTCCATCCGTTCTGCCTCTCCCCGATAGAAGATCATCCGATCTCCCAAGTTTTTAATACCTGCTCGGTAATTGGCATATTCTACCTGCCGCTGAGAAATATTAAATCCTATCAGTTGACTAAATGGATACAGATCAGCTAATAAGAAATCTTGTTCGCCACTTCCGAAACCTACATCAACAACAATATGGTTATGTTGGATGTTGGCTAACTTAAAAACCTCCTTACACAGTTGTTCCTGTTTGTCCTCCAAGGTTTGATGAGGATTGAGGGAATATCCATAGTTCAGATATTTTTTCTCTTTTTCAAGAGTTTCAAACGATATTTGGAAATGGTCGTACTTGCCGGCAACATCGGTCATGGACTGGTATCCTCTTTACTGACTTTCAATCGATATTCATTCGTGAGGTTTACCGCTCTATCAAAGTAGTCATTTGGTACAAATTTACCACGAATTTCAGGATATACACTTTTTACTAATTCTTCCCACATTCCATAATCAGTACTGTCTACATGGTGTACGGTGAGACCATGTTCTTGCATAGTATCAATTGCTTTTTGGTATAGGGCACGAGTTTCATACATCAACTTTTTTTCTACCTCTTTAGCAATTTGAAGCATTACTTTTCGATATTCAACAGGGATTTTTTCCCAAGTTTCGACTTTTATTACCGTAGCGCCCACCAAAGGAGCCCATTTCATATCAGCCATATGATTCGCTAAGGGAAACCACTGATTACTTAATGCTGCTATGGGTGTTGTGTCGAACGCATTGATCATTCCGGTATTCAACCCCATCGCGATATCTGTAGCAGCCAAAGGGACCGGGTGAAATCCCATTTTCACCCAGAGCGAATAATCGCCGGATCCATTGGACCAGAAGAAGAGCCTCATGGCTTTCAATTCTTCAGGGCGAGTCATGGGCGTTTGTGTGAAGAAATGGACCCAACCGGCATCTCCCCAATGTAGAACTACAAATCCCGCATCTCTTAGTCGCTTGGAAATCTCATCACATAGTTTTTCGCGAACGTAATCTAATTCGCTATAGTTTTGATATAATAACGGGATGTGAGAAAAGGCGGTGATCGCCGAATCAATACCGCTTAATCCAACGGTTGTCAGGGTAGCGGCGTCAAATTGACCAATGCGCATTTTTCTGACCACATGCGATTCATCTCCTGCCACGCCTCCGGGATAGATAATTAGTTTTACAAAGCCATCGGTCTCCTTTGCCCACCGCTGACCCATTTCCTGAAGAGCTAAGGTCCATACCGATCCTTTGGGTGCCAAGGTAGCTAATTTGATTCTCAGCGTTTCTTGATCTCCGGACCACAGGAAAGAAGACATCATCGCGTGAATAATCAGACAATACGAAATAGACATCAGTTTTCCGCATGTTTGGGTAAATAATTTGACTTCATTCTTTGGATTGAATTGTTTGAAAAGCAGTTTAGTTAAGTAATACCTAAATTGAACGATTCTTTTTTTACGATCGTTGATAAATCAAAATTTTCATCAAACTTATTGGGTGATGGAAGGAAAACCAACCTCTCTTCACAAACCCGCCTGCTCCCGAAGAATGAGGGCGGGCAGGCAAAATGTTTATGCTACAGGAATCGCTCAATTTAGGTAATATTCTCCTCATCTTCCAAAACATCCAAAGGACTCCGCAGTTTGTTTAAATCTCTTTCCATCACATGGGTGTAGATTTCTGTGGTTTTCACATTCGCATGTCCCATCAATTCCTGAACTACACGAATATTTACTCCATTCTCCAATAAATGGGTTGCAAAACTGTGGCGAAAAGTGTGGCAACCGATTCGTTTTATAATCCCGGCACGAGTAACAGCTACCTTGACAGCCTTTTGCAAACCGGATTCCAATACATGATGCCTGCGTATGATTCCGGTGCGAGGGTCTTTGCTCAGTTTTTTAGCCGGGAATATATACTGCCAGACAAATTCTTTAGAGGCATTCGGATACTTTCTTGCAAGTGCAAAAGGAAGATGGGTTTCGCCGAATCCACTTACCAAATCATCATTATGCAATCGCTTTACTTTGTCAAGCTGAATTTTTAATTCTTCCTGGATTGACCTTGGTAATAAAGTCAAACGGTCTTTGCCTCCTTTGGCACCCCGCACGTATATTTTATTCCTATCAAAATCGAGGTTTCCAACCCGCAACCGTAGACACTCCATTAACCGTAGACCACCTCCGTATAAAAGCCTAGCCATGATCAAATGATTTCCCTGCATTTGATTGAAAACCAACTTCACCTCATTTTGCGTCATAACGACAGGTATATGAGGATGTCTCTTAGCTTTGACCGCTTCTATGGTTTCGCTGACTGGGATATTTATAACTTGATCATATAGAAAGATAATGGCATTGTAAGCCTGCCTTTGTGTAGATGCCGAAACATCCCTGTCCACTGCGAGATGGCTTAAGAACGCTTCAATTTCACGTTTGCCCATGTCACGCGGATGTTTTTTACTACCATGGAACTTGACATAGCGAATAATCCAACCGCTGTAGGTTTTCTCGGTACGGTAGGCATAATGATGATAGCGCATTACCTGCCGGACTTGATCCATCAGCTTCAGGTCAGGGTCTGGAGAGAATTTCCCCGCCTGCCGCCTGTCTGCCGACAAGGCAGGGACGGGCAGGGGTGATGGTTTGTTCTTGTTTTCCATAGGCTGTTCTCTTAATTTTCCTTATAATAAAGAGGCTGATTTAATATATGAATAATTTATCTAATATTTTCCACTTTTATAAGGTATATCGTTGAATATGCGGAAAATTATACAGGCTATAAGGGTGATACAGTGGAAATTTTTCCATTGATTGACAAGTTATGTGGCTATTCCGAGAATTTTATTAAACAAATTTAGTGGATTTCGTATGCAACGTTTTCATAACACCAATACGTTTCGTATGCCACGAATTTCATTATTGGTTATCTTAATTATGGCAACTGCTTTTTTTTCGTGCAGTTCGCCCAGATTCATCAAAACACCTATTGAGCTTCCGCCACTTCCTATGGAGAAAAATGGACCCGTTAAATTTGTAGCATATGACGAGCCACCTGTTCCAATTGGTGGATATGCCGCCATTCAGAAAAACATTGTTTATCCCAAGAGTGCTAAGAAAAATAGAATTCAAGGTACCGTTGTAGTTCAATTTTTTGTTAATGAAAAAGGGAGAGTAACAGGTGTTAACATTGTAAAGGGTATGCCAGATACTGGCTTAGATGAAGCCGCGATACAAGCTATTTGGAATACACGTTTTAAGCCCGCTAAACAGAAAGGTCAACCTGTAGGCGTATGGATTACATTGCCAATTAACTTTAGACTGAGATAAGATGTATATTAATAGCCACCTAACAATCACTCCAGCGGACTGCGAATGCGTGCAGCGAAATTAATGGTTTTGAGTTAAAAGAAAGCTCAGTAATTTTGAGGAAATTAAGATGATAAAAAACTTCGCAGCCGCTGAGTTTGTCCGTTAGCCTGCAATGGATTTAATGAATGGAATGATACATGATATTTCCAAATATTCAAAAAATTAGGAATTGATTTCAACTTAGACAGAAAAATGAGAAGGAGATTATTTTGAAAAGATTTCTATGGATAATAGGAACGCTATTAGTGATAATCTTTACCGGTTGTCTTTCTGTATCTGTTAACCATTATCAAGACGGGAAATCCCTAAGCAAAGGAAAATTTGATGGGGGAGTTGGATTGGCGTTAGGACGAACAATCGCATTTGGGATATCCAGAATTGACTCAAGTGGCTACGTGGTTGATGAACCCAGTGAAGGACCCCCTTTACCTGTATTGAACATATCTGGTCGATATGGCTTAACGCCAAAATTTGATCTGGGAGGAGAGTTGTTCACCTCCCTCTCATCCAATGGTTTCACAGTCTATGGAAAATACACATTTTCGGATTCACTCTCCAAGTGGGGTGTCTCAATAATGCCTGTTATTGGTTATGCTTCAGGGAAAGTCACAGGTTCAGGATCAATGACCATTGACGGGACAACAATAAGTTCATGGGAAAATGAAATTTCGCACGGTACATTCATTGTTGAACTTCCACTTCTTATGAGTTACCACATCAGTCGTCGATCTGCCTTTACTTTTGGTCCAAGGATATACTACTATAGGTTGAAAAGTAAAGATGAAACAAAGTGGATTGAGTTGGATGAAGTTGAACTCAATGAGGTCAACCGAAACTTTTTTTCACCTGCATTTTCATTCGGTTTTCAATATCGGGGTATTAAACCTGAGTTAACATTTGTCGCTGTTGAAAACGTAACTACAGACGAAGTGGGTTGGATACCATATCTTGGTATAGGATTTTTCGGTTGGGAAGCTTTAGAAAAACTTCTTGGTCTATGGTTCTAGGACCTTGATTGTCAAGAAAGAGCAGTAGTCAATAAAAAAGGAGAAACAGGGAATGAAAAGTAAAAAAGTAACACTTGCACTGCTTATGATGATGCTCATTTTAAGCGGATGTGCAGCTCTGATGTTTGGCGTGGCGGAAATGTCTGGCACACCTGAAATCAAGCTTGCTAAAGGCGAGGAAATAACAGTCCACTTACCAACAGTTGATGAATCACTTGCTCCGGAACTCTCAAAAGGTAAGATGACAGTAAGAGGCTTTGCTTCGATGATTCAGCAGGATTTCGTGATTGAGTTTAATGACAGAGGTATAACAGCTACTGAAGGAGATAGCGAGGACGGTAACTACCTGAAAATCCATGTTAATGAATACAAAAAGGGCGTTGGGATTTTACGAGTATACTATGTGCCTATACTATCCGATATATTGGCGAAATCCAAGCTTGGTGGGGTAGTTAGCCTCTATACACCAGGGGGGAAGAGAGAGGTGGAAGTAAACAAAAGAGGACATAAGAGAGGCGCAGGTAGTGGTGGAGACCAAACGAAAAAGAATATTGAAATGATGACAAAGGCGACTACGGCAAAACTAACTAAATAGGAGATAGCTTACGACACCACTTTGCTCTTTTTGCATGCTAACCCTCAGTACCTTTATGTTTAATTCAAGAGTTTTCTAATTCTTAGTTCAACTCATTCTCTTTTCAGGCTGTAGCATCCCGGACTGTCCATACTACCGTTTCGGCCGTCCCCGTAGTGACGGAGCGGCTGCCATACTTTATTGGGCATATCCAGAACATCCCGCGCCGGGTGACTGTCAGGTTCCACCAGGTCATTCCACCAGCTGCCTGCCCGCCGTTGGCATACAGGCAGAGCGGATGACAATCTGAGGGTGATCATCCCAACGCAGGGTTAAGCCACGCTCATTCTTTCCGGTTGACTGTTAAAAACACGTTCCATGTCAAATGGCCTCTCCGATTTATACCATCCATAAAACATCTTCAAAAACTTCCTCTGTACCGCCACCAGAGCCTTGGTTCCGTTCATCCCATACTCTTTACCTTTATGTTTAATTCAAGAGTTTTCTGATTCTTAGTTCAACTCATTCTCTTTTCAGGCTGTAGCATCCCGGACTGTCCATACTACCGTTTCGGCCGTCCCCGTAGTGACGGAGCGGCTGCCATACTTTATTGGGCATATCCAGAACATCCCGCGCCGGGTGACTGTCAGGTTCCACCAGGTCATTCCACCAGCTGCCTGCCCGCCGTTGGCATACAGGCAGAGCGGATGACAATCTGAGGGTGATCATCCCAACGCAGGGTTAAGCCACGCTCATTCTTTCCGGTTGACTGTTAAAAACACGTTCCATGTCAAATGGCCTCTCCGATTTATACCATCCATAAAACATCTTCAAAAACTTCCTCTGTACCGCCACCAGAGCCTTGGTTCCGTTCATCCCATACTCTTTCTTCCTATGGTAATACTCCCCATACAGGTTTCCCCTTCTCACCAACGGAAACACAATCTGTCCCAATACCTTCCGCAAGGATGAACGTCCCTTCTTGCTGATCCTATTCTGTCCCACATAAGTCCCACTGCGCCGCTCACGGATGTTTAAGCCAGCGTATCGGTAAAGCTTCCGTATATCATTAAAGTCTCCCAATGGACCGGTTTCACCTAAAAGCCTGGCTATCCAGAAATCTGTAATCACTCCCCGTGTAGTCTGGGGTATCTTCGTATCTTTCTCTCGCATCCGTCTAACCAATAACTCCATCTCCAAACGAATCTCTGTAAGTCGACCCTTCCTCAATAAAAACTCTTCCCACAGTTGGTGTAACCTTGACTCCAATAAATCCAGATACAGTGCTTCCATTCTGTGTAAAACAGACGTTTTTGCATCTGACCATAAACGCTTTACCGTCTCTTTCCTAATCCCCGGTGTTCCTCATCTCATCCGCCTGAAAAAACGGGTATATCCGGAACGAACTACCCGGTATGGATTACATCCATAAAGCTCCATCAACGCCCTCCCCGACTTGCCATACAGAAAATCCTTCTTAAAACT
The DNA here is from genome assembly GCA_004124475.1 of Fidelibacterota bacterium. Classification (GTDB taxonomy): domain Bacteria; phylum Fidelibacterota; class Marinisomatia; order Marinisomatales; family SCKK01; genus SCKK01. The sequence continues at coordinate 1,566 of SCKK01000062.1, read as the reverse complement.
GTAATCGCAATAGAGCTCCATCAGACACTCATGTATCCTGTTCCGAACCCTTACCAGCTCCTTCTCTTCCACGTCGTAGATCCGGTTGTACTCCCGCAATAGGAGGTATTCACCTCTAAATACCCTATCGGTAAGCGTCTTACCCAACTTCCATAACATCAGGATAACCCGGGAATCCTTCTCGTCTGTCTTTCCCGTATCGTTGCTCTCTACAACTTTGAGCTTGCTTACACTCTCCACATTCACCAGAGCCGTCGTATGACCAAGTCGCCGTGCCGTCCGAAGCAGCTTCCGGTGATATATCCCTGTCGGCTCAGCCAGAATATGCAACCCTTCAAAACCGGCGGACTGCGCCAAGCCACTCAAAGTAAATAACTTCTGCTCAATCACTTCAGTCCTGTTGGCAAAACTGTCCTCAACTGTCCTTGAACCGTATTCCCCGTAACAATCCAGCTTATCTTTGCTTACATCAAATGCCAGCACTAATCGCCTAAGATGTTGAATGTTACCCGTTTTCTGTGTAATCTTTATCATGAGCTTCTCCTTTTACTTGTTCAATCCAGACGCTAATATGGCATCTGTTGAAAAGAGAAGCTCATTTTTTGTGATCATAACTGGCATAATAGTATGTTCCACCTGACGCCGAAAGCCCGTCAACGGCCGGGCCACTGCGTGGCGTGCAGCGCCCGCCTGCTCTCCCGCTTGGCGGGAGCGGGCAGGTGATTTCAAACCCTTAGATTTCTGGGAAAGTAATTAGCAAGTACAAACGTTTTATAGACAGAATTTTGGCGCAGGTGACTTACTCCGTTAGACCACTGACTACCATGAGGAACTTGTGCAACGAGTGACGAAAACCGTCCCAATAATGAATTGATTCCAGATGATTCTCAGCTTGAAAAGGCAATCGATGTCGGCGCATTTGTTAGTGCGGTAATTCCAATTCCTTGGCTTGCTCCCGCAGTGAGTTCCGTGCTTACTGGTATTTCAAATCGAAGAAAAGCTGAAAGAGTTCATGAAGTCCTTAAGCAATTGAATTACGATCTTGGAACATTCAAATCCGAGGCATCAGAAACATACGTTAAGAGCGATGAATTTGAAGAACTTCTCGAACGTACATTGAGCCAGGCAGCGAACGAGAGAAATAAAGCAAAACGGAGTATGTATGGTCGGTTCTTAGCTGGTGTAATTCAATCTCCGGGCGAACCATACGACGAACAGATTCGGTTCTTGAGAGACTTAGAAACACTTCAAGCAGATAATATTCGGATATTGCGGGCAATGATGCAAGAGCCCGATCCAAAGTCAAACATATATACGAGTTCCACATTCACCACATTGTCCGAGCGATTGTCAGATATTCCTGAAGCTAGACTGAAGGAATTAGTTACACAGATATCTGAGAAGAGAATAGTTTCGGGTGTTGGTAATACAATGGTAAGCGGCGAAATTTTTAATCGATGTCGCGAAACAGAATTTAATTCGCTACAAGCCACTTTCGGTTATTTGATTTTTACTTGACCAATACAATTTACGCAATCTGCGTTGATTGGTCATACATTCCTTTCT
>SCKK01000061.1 GCA_004124475.1 Fidelibacterota bacterium | reverse complement strand
TGATCTAGCGCCTTGGCATGAGCCTGTTTATGTCGATAGCCGCGTTGACCACGGTTCCGCTTCACTTCTCGGCTAATTGTCGATTTATGGACGCCAATCACTTCAGCAATTTCTGATTGATTATGACCTGTTTTAAGCAAAGAATATATTCCGTATCTTTGTTCCAGCGTGACCTGGCTGTAGTGTCTCATTTGTGCTCCTCATTTTTGTCTTAAAGAAAAGAGGAGAGCCTACAGCAGCTCCGCTTTCTTTACAAACAGTGTTTGAGTTGCACTTAATAGTTGAATTCAAGTTGGGTTGTTATTATCACTAAATATATTACGTGTCATCACGAGGACAAGTTGACAACTTATCCTACGAAAATCGCTCAATTTAGGTTTTAATATGTAAAAGGATTTAAAATTAGGAGAGGCAATAAATGAGCAATAGATATGTACAAATAATATGGACACTGATTTTTTTTAGTTTCTCTGGACCATTAATGTTTGCAGAAGGGGCAGATAAAAATGATGAAGCAGATGCGGACACATCAAAGAAAGTGACGATTGAAAGTATTATAAAGTCTTGCAAAAAAATCGATGGGCTTTTTACCACATTTTAGCATACAACCAACGGTTCTATCTATTTTTTGTTTAAGGATGACCATAAAGGATAATTTGGATAATAGGTAAAATCCTAAAGGAGGGTAAACATATGCAAGCAGAACAAATAAATAGACTCAATCCCGGCAGGGTGGTTTTGGCCCTTATTTCCTTGTTTGGGCTTTGGGCCCTGATCTTGATAAACCTCAGGTTTGTTCCAGATAGTACGATAGATGCGCTGGTTTCCATAGCGGGTGGGATAGTATTAACCATAGCCATCGCCTCAACATTTGAGTGGGTTGTACATCGATACATCTACCATCAGGTGCAACCGGGACCCTTGGAGCAAATCTACAACATTCACCAAAGCCACCATTATCACATATTCCCAATTTGGCGCTACACGACAAACTGGCTCGTTCGGCGGCATCCAGTGCTGCAATCTGATGTGACGGAGTTGAGACCGGTTGGATGGGAAAACGTGTATACGAAGCTGGCACATTTTTCCTTCTACATGGTGATTGAATTGTTATTCATCTGGATGCCCGCCTGGTGGATCACGGGAAATAAGTGGTTTTTAGGGAGCATCATCATCACTTCTGCTATTGTATCCGATTTGTTTGTGAGGGTTCACGACGTAATTCACTATCCTGATGTCCACCCGTTAATGCAGAAACTACGCTGGTTCAAATTTTTGGATAATCATCATTACATCCACCATATTGATACAAATGCGAACGTGAATTTTTTATTGCCTCTTGCTGATAGTCTGTTTGGGACCTTGCGCCTGAAGGCAACACCCGAGGAACTGGCTAAATTCGGGACTTTGAAAGAAGCAAGACGAAGCCCCTTGGGTTTGTCTGAACCCGCCCATCTAGTCGCAAAACCCAAAAAGACGGCTAAGGTGGCAGCATAGTGGAACTACCATGCACTCATTTTTTAGAATCGACTTATTTTGTAAACAACAATCAAATGTTAGGAGGTGTGTGATGAAAAAGATGATTAATAGAAGGTCTGGTGTGTCTGAAAGCACGGTGGCTCATCGGGAGCATCTGATGTTTAAAATTCAAAAAGCATTCTCAGAAAGTTGAGGTTTTAATTCTTCATAAACACAATCGGGAGGAGTTATGAAAAATACAATAATATACAGAGGTAAGTATAGTATTCTGTTGATTTTACTGGCATTTTATTCCATGCCGGTTGGCATATTATCGCAGGAAATTGATATACCTTTTGAAAAGTATATTCTTGACAATGGACTGACGCTTATTGTCCACGAAGATCACAAGGCGCCCATTGTAGCTGTAAATATGTGGTACCATGTGGGGTCAAAAAATGAAAAACCAGGCCGCACGGGATTTGCTCACTTGTTTGAACACCTGATGTTTAATGGATCAGAGAATTTCAACGAGGATTACTTTGGTCCTCTTGAAAAAGTAGGTGCTACAGATTTGAATGGTACTACGAGCGGAGATAGAACCAATTATTTTCAGAATGTTCCTTCGAATGCGATCGACCTTGCCTTGTGGATGGAATCTGATAGAATGGGTCATCTTCTTGGTGTGATTGATCAAGACAGGTTAGACGAACAGAGGGGAGTTGTTCAGAACGAGAAACGGCAGGGTGAGAATCAACCTTACAGCATTAGCTGGGAGTTGATAACAGAAAACACGTTCCCAAAAGGTCATCCATACTCCTGGACTGTAATCGGTTCCATGGAAGATTTGGATGCTGCTTCTCTGGATGATGTACACGACTGGTTTAAAAAATATTACGGAGCGGCCAATGCCGTAATTGTTATCGCCGGCGATATTGATGCTGAAACTGCAAGGGAAAAAGTGGAATTATTTTTTGGGAATATCCCCTCCGGACCTCCCGTAGCCAGACAGGATGTATGGGTACCGAAAATGAAAGGTACCCACAGACAAGTGGCACAAGACAGGGTGCCGTTGCCTCGCATCTACAAAGTGTGGAACTTTCCCCAATGGGGGACTCCCGATGCGGATTATCTTGATTTGGTCAGCGATGTGTTAGCTGCCGGTAAAAATTCCAGGCTCTACAAACGGTTGGTTTATGAAGATCAAATTGCTTCAAGTGTCTGGGCTTACGTAGACTTAAGGGAAATCGCCAGCCAGTTTGTTATTGTCGTAACCGCCCATCAGGGCGTGGATCTGTCTGTAGTGGAAGCTGCCATGGATGAGGAACTTGAAACGTTTTTAAAGAAAGGGCCATCAAGGAGAGAGCTTGAAAAGATCAAGACCCAGTATAGAGCCAGGTTCATTCGGGGGATAGAACGTATTGGTGGGTTTGGAGGAAAATCTGACATCCTTGCCAAGAATGAGGTGTATGCAGGTCGACCGGATTATTACAAGGTAAAACTGGACCGAGTACAATCTGCCACAGCACGGAACCTTAAAGAGGCTGCCAATAAGTGGCTTTCTGATGGTGTTTACATATTGGAAATACATCCATTCCCGGAATATTCGGTTTCGGAATCTGAAGCGGATCGGTCCAAACTACCTGATGTAGGAGTCTTTCCGGAATTGGAATTCCCTGAAATGCAAAAAACAACCCTCTCAAACGGGTTAAATATCATACTGGCAGAAAGACATGAAATCCCTGTAGTAAACTTCAGCTTGATTGTAGATGCAGGGTATGCTGCTGATCAGTTTGGATTGCCCGGCACTGCAAGTATGGCCATGTCAATGTTGGATGAAGGAACCAAGAACAGGTCAGCGTTGGAGATAAGTGATGAACTGGACAGGTTGGGTGCAAGGTTGAGAGCAGACGCCAGCCTCGATATTTGTACCGTCTCTCTCTCTGCCTTAAAAGAGAATTTGGATGCTTCTCTTCAAATTGCTTCGGATGTTATTCTCAATCCCGTCTTTCCTCAGAATGAATTGGATCGTTTGAAAAAGCAGCGCCTGGCTCAAATACAGCAAGAAAAATCGAGACCTGTATCCATGGCGATACGGGTTCTCCCTAAAATATTGTATGGGGAAGGACACGCTTACAGCAATCCGCTAACCGGGTCTGGCACAGAAGAGTCAACTATGAACATGACAAGGGAGGACCTCGAAACTTTTCATTCAACCTGGTTTCAGCCGGACAACGCTACGTTGGTGGTTGTGGGTGATATTACCATGGATGAATTGGCTCCTCGAATGGAAAAACTTTTCGGTGGATGGCGTTCAACCATGACGCCTCCAACCAAGAACATTGGACAGGTAGGACTTCACCCTAATACGAAAGTATTCCTGATTGATAAGCCAGGATCCGTTCAATCGGTCATTATTGCTGGACATCTGGCGCCGCCTACAAACAACCCGGATGAAATCGCTATTGAAACGATGAATTCCGTTCTTGGCGGTACATTTACATCGCGACTGAACATGAACCTTCGCGAGGACAAGCATTGGTCTTATGGCTCCAGAAGTCTCTTTATAGATGCGAAGGGGCAACGCATATTTTTTGCTTATGCCCCTGTACAAACGGATAAGACAATTGAATCCATGGAGGAAATAAATAAGGAATTAAGGCGGATTCTGGACACAAACCCACCCACGGAGGATGAGCTAAGTAAGGCACAAAAAAGCCAGACGCTCAGACTCCCCGGTAGATTCGAAACCATGAGAGCTGTGTCGGGAGCTATCGTAGAAATGGTCCAGTTTGGAATACCAGAGGACTATTACGAAACATACCCGGGCATTGTACGAGCACTGTCAACAGGGGATCTTGTTGACGCTGCCCAAGCAGTAATTCATCCGGACAATCTGGTGTGGCTTGTGGTGGGTGACAGAGCCACTATCGAAGAGGGAATAAAGGATTTGAACTTTGGTGATTTCCAGTTGATCGATCTTGATGGCAATGTTGTGGAAGGGCAGTGAATGGATGAAAGCAGCATACATATTTAAAACCAACACGGCTGATGAATAGATTAGGTCAATAACTTCTTCTGACATGATCTCAAGTTTTTATGAACCCTTGTGCAAGAATAAAGTTCGGAGATTTACCGACAATAATTTGTTAATTATTTCCATCAGGTACGATTTAATCTACCATCAGATTGGGTTTAACGGGAAAAAGGTTATAAAGCAGTGCGACCTCTTTTTAAGTATTCACTTTGGCTAAAAAGATTTAAATACGTATCTTTTTGGTCAATATTAAGTGCATATTTTTCCGTTTAGTAAATGACAGCAAATCATAATAAGTCGTACAAGTTTATCAAGAGTTCAGGCGGAATTAGTGAATACCTTCTAAAAAAGAATGGGCTCACCATTCTATTAATGGAGGATCATTTTGCTCCTGTTGTGACCTTTATGGTCACATATCGGGTGGGATCCAGGAATGAAGCTGTCGGTTATACCGGTTCCACTCATTTGCTGGAACATCTGATGTTCAAGGGGTCAACAAATTTCAACAAAGAGAAGGGTAATCCTATCTGGGTTGAACTACAAAACATTGGTGCCGTTGTGAATGCGACTACATGGCTGGACAGGACGAATTATTTTGAACTTCTGCCGAGTAAGCACTTGGAGAGGGCTATCGCTATAGAGGCTGACAGAATGAGACGCGCTTTTTTAAGAGATGAAGACAGACAGCCTGAAATGACTGTGGTACGGAATGAATTTGAGCGCGGTGAGAACGATCCATTCGACGTGTTGGACAAAAATATTTGGGCGACAGCTTACCAGGCTCACCCATACCACCATTCCACAATCGGGTGGCGTTCAGATATTGAGAATGTCTCCACCGAGCGTCTACGGGAATTTTACAATACGTTTTACTTTCCTAATAATGCTACTGTGACCATCGTTGGTGATTTCGAAGTCAACAATGCCCTGAAACTTGTTTTAAACCATTTTGGCCCTTTATCTCCATCTTCGCATTCAATCCCAGAGGTTTATACCGAAGAACCCAAACAGGAAGGACCCCGGCGTTTTGTGATTAAAAGAGCTGGGGAGGCGCCAATTGTGGGAATTGCTCACAAAGCGCCAAACGGTCTTCATCAGGACGCCTATGCACTACAGGTTCTTTCTCAAATATTGGGATCCGGAAAAACCAGCCGGTTTTACAAAAAGATTGTGGACAAAGGCTTAGCTACAAACATTAGTTTATGGAATTTCCCATTCCATGATAACGGTCTATTTGTATCCTACATTTTTCTCACACCTGATATTCCTCCTGAAGAAGTAGAAAAAATTATTTTAGACGAATATGAACAGATTAAAGAAAAGGGTGTTTTAGAAGAAGAAATTCAGCGAGCAAAGGCGAAGATCAAAGCTGCTACAGCTTTTAGCCGAGATGGCTCCTATTCTATCGCTACCAATCTGAATGAAGCTATTGCGTTAGGTGATTGGACCTTCTATACCACGTACCTAAGGCGCATTGAAAAAGTGACAAAAGATGTGGTTCAAAAGGTAGCACAAAATTATCTCAATGAAGATCAAAGCACCACAGGATATTTTATTCCGGTCCTGTCTGCCCTGCCTGACGGCAGGCAGGCGACAAGGCAGGTAAATGGTGAATATAATAGAGGCGAGTGATAACAGAAAATTTTATTGTGATAGCCAGAACGAACTGAAACAATTATTCTTATGAGTAAAAGTAAAACCGAACAAAGTGCCATTGCGACCAATATTGAAGATGGTGTGGTCATTGATGGTTTCAGGATGATATCGTTAAAGACACCTATTGAAGATATTGTAACTCTCCAGGGGAGTTTTTTGGGGGGAGAAGTATACAGCCCATCCAGCAACACTGCAGTGGCTGAGATAACGGCGGAAATGTTGGACGAAGGCACCACCAAGCGGGACAAATTTGTTATTAGCAGAATGTTAGAAGATGTGGGTGCCTCTATTTCAATCTGGGCGGGGAAGTATCGCATTCGATTCAAAGCGATGTGCCTGAAGAAAGATGTTCCCCTTGTGATTGATATTTTAGGAGAGCAACTTCGCTCACCGGCGTTCAATAAAACGGATTTAGAGCCCTCAATAAAACGTAGAATCGGAGATCTGAAAAGATCGAAGGAAGAAACATCGGTGAGAGCTATGGAAGCATTTCTGCAGGAACTCTACCCGGAAGATCACCCCAATTACTCTGTCCTAGTTAATAAGCAGATTAAAGATACAGGAAAAGTGAAGGAGTCGGACTTGAAGAAATTTCACCGGTTACATTATGGGCTAGGGAATCTGATCATGGTGGCTGTGGGTGATGTGGATCGTAGCGTCTTTGAAAAGGCAATTCACGTTGCTTTCTCAGGGTGGGGGAGATCAGGACTTACCATCGACCTTTCAGGACCTATTAAGGCAAAAAGAATAAGGAAGCCCCGTGCCACTGTTGTGAATATGAGGGATAAAACAAGTGCAGATTTGGTGATAGGGCAACCCATTGGTATAGACAGGGAACATGAAGATTTTTTACCCCTTATGATAGGACATTACATCCTAGGAGGGAATTTCTCAGCACGTCTCATGGCAACCACCCGGGACGAAGAAGGCTTGACTTACGGCATTCGGTCAGCATTGGGTGGGATTGAAAACGGGAATGATGGATATTGGTATATCTGGGGAACATTTGCTCCGGAACTCATGGAACAGGGGAGGGAATCTACCTTGTTTCAGTTGAACAAATGGGTTGACGAAGGTGTGACGGAGGAGGAACTTGCCGCAAAGAAAACGACGATCACCGGAACTTATCAGGTGACCCTTGCTACCACAGGTGGTCTGGCTAACAGAATAATGTCTATCGCTGAGAGAGGGAAAGAAATGTCGTATATTGATGAGTTTCCCCAAGAGATTTGTTCCATACAACTAAGAAAGGTGAATGAGGTTATTAGACAATATAGCAACCCTAAGAAGTTAGTGTTTGTTTCAGCGGGGTCTATCGAGGTAAAGGGGAATCAGTGATAAAACGAACCTTAAAAAAAATTTTATTGCTTATTTGAAAGAGGAATCCGGTTTTCTGTAAAAGAGAAAACTTCTTTGTTATTATAATCTAAATTTTTCCTTTTTGTTGTTTTCTTAATAACAGTCGTTGGCGATAGTGGACGACGAAAAGAATCAGGAGCAATTCCGGCTTTGATAGCATTCAGTACACCAGCAGCTTCCCAATAATATTTGACCAGATCATATTGTCACGGCGACCTACGTATTTATTTCGCAAAACAATGCACATGCCCTGCTGTTACTAAGGAAGAATAATAAGGAATTTTAATTATTATTGATTGTAAATTATAATTATCAGTGGACAATCCCAATTAGTTAAAATTGAATATTTTAAAAGATTATCAGATTCGATCTGCATTAAAACGCAAAGTATTAACACAATACTCTAGAAGACAAAAAACTTTAATATTAGAGGAACTTAGTCTTCATCATGGTATGGTACGAATTGATGTAGCTGTAATAAATGATATTCTACATGGTTTTGAAATTAAAAGTGATGGAGATACTTTAGAGAGACTTCCCGAGCAAATGAAAGTATATAGTGAAATATTTGACCGAATAACACTAATTGTGGGATATCGGCACGCATATGAAGCGTTAAAGATGATACCAGATTGGTGGGGGGTCAAATTGGTTAACATAGGACCACGTGGAGGCATACATTTCGCAGAAGCAAGAGGACCACGACAAAACCCCTCTCCAGATAAACTATCAATTGTTATGCTTCTTTGGCGAGAAGAAGCATTGGATTTGCTGGATGAGATTAATACTACCAAAGGATTTCGATCTAAGTCACGAATGGAAATCTACAAACGTCTAGTCGAAGTAACCGATATTGACATAATACGATCTAAAGTTTTACACCAGTTTAAATACCGAACAAACTGGTGATTTGACGGGTAGTAAATGTAATATGATGATTTATACCTGCTCGAATTAAAGTTTCCGGAGTGACCTTTGATCCATCGTATAAACTCAGTTCTTTAATATATCTGTCTCCATAACTGTAACTCTCTCCGCAATACTCAGGCTTTTCGCATAGCAATTGTGCTTCAGCCGGATATTGCTTATTACCTGGTCCTCCAGGATTTCTAAGCCCCTCTCCTCTCATAATCAACCAGTTTTTAATGGTAGTATACCTAATGCTTGCACTAACGTTTACATATTTAGGTGGTTCTAGGAATAGTGGATATTGTATCGTGTAGTTGGCGAATCTCATGACATCGTACACACTATTTGTTCCATGAGATCGTACACACATGTTGTAATTTACAGAAAAAGGATAATGAACGATGTTGAAAAAAAAGTAGAACTGCTTCAAATGAAATTGAAG
>SCKK01000040.1 GCA_004124475.1 Fidelibacterota bacterium | reverse complement strand
AGATCACACGGGATCTGAAGGCATTACAGGAAATCGTTATTGAAGAAAAAGAGAAACAACTTGTTATCAGAACAGAATGTCAGGGTGTTAGTGGCAAAGTGTTCAAGGCAGTAGGAGTTGCTCTACCCCCAACTATTAGGGCTCTATGAAAAATACGAGAAAACGTGAAAACGTGGTGCCAAGCTCTATTTGGAGTCGTGTAAGTGTATTTATTACTAAAGTTAACTATTACAACTGTAAAAGATCAGTTATAATCAATTTCATCCAGCTACGATTGTGACTGGTTGGTTTACAGCCGATAATGAACATGATTACTATGGCGATAATCAGCCAGGGGACAATGCGATTCATCTTGTACGGGAGGCTGTGGATGCAGCCGAATATGCTGGATTTGACTTCTCCCTGTTCGATAATGATGGGGACGGCTATGTGGACGCCTTGAATATCATCCATGCCGGACCAGGAGCGGAAGCGGGTGATGAAACCAGTATCTGGTCACATAAGTGGTATTTGTCTGCAGCAAACTTAGCTGTACAATACGACGGCGTTTGGATTGACGGATATACCATTAATCCCGAAACCTATAACGATAGCCAGGCAAGTATCGGTGTCATCTCCCACGAATTTGGGCATGCTCTTGGACTTCCTGATTTGTATGACACAAACGGGGGTTCTGCCGGTGCTGGCAATTGGTCATTGATGGCGGGAGGTGGCTGGAGTGCTGATGGGTCATCTCCCTGGTTTCCGTCCCATATGTGTGCATGGTCAAAGATAAAACTTGGGTGGATTGTTCCGACTGTTATCCCTAATGATACCGCAGGAATTCTGCTTCCGCCTGTTGAAACTTTTCCCGTTGTTTATCAAATTCACCACCCTGTTGACACATCGGAATATTTTTTATTAGAGAATAGGAATAAACGTGGATTTGATATTAACATGTATACAGATGGGCTCCTTATCTGGCATATTGACGAAGAGAAAACAAGCCTGTACCCGGAATCAAATACCGTGAATGCTGATGAACCTCATTTCGGGGTCGGATTGGAGCAAGCGGATGGTAATTTCAATCTTGAGAATAACCAGGGCAGAGGAGATGTGGGCGATCCTTTCCCTGGAAGTACGGATAATTACACATTCGATGATGATACAACACCCAATTCCCACAGCTATTATCTTGTCCCTTCCTTAATCTCTGTGGACAATATCACACTCATTGACACTCTGGTCCAAGTGGATGTGACTGTCGGTTCCGGTGAAATGATCCATGCTGGATTGAGTGGACTCTCCGGTGCAGCCTGGGACACAAACACAGTAACGGTTTCGCTGGAAAACGATTTTGATTTGAGCGAATTTGAGTGCGTCATAGTCGAAGATCCTGATAGAATGATTATTATTGATGTCCGTCCATCGGAAAGGGCCGCTGAGATGACCATTTCCTTTGAAGAAATGGAGGATGGTAGAGCCCATATCCACCTTACAGATGGGGTAATTCCTGCCGGAACCGGTATTCTTTTTGATATTGATTATTTTGCTTATACAGGACTAGAAGATTGGTATCATTTTCTGATGTATGATGGCGACGCTTTTGATACGAGTGGAATCGAAGTGATTGTTACATTAGATGAGATTGATTTTTTTCTTTTTAGTCCTCCTCCGAAAATTGAGGTCATTTCTGCAACAGTGCCGGCAGGAGGATTCGGCTCGATCCCAATCCTTTTGGACAATAAAGTCGGGGTCTCCCATTTAGTCTTTCATGTCCAGGATACGCCTGACGTCCTCACCCTTTATGCAGAGCCGTTCACCGATGACAACAACAATGGTCAGTGGGATGAAGGGGAGGAGTTTGAGGATACCAACGGAGACAGTATTTGGACGGATGTGGTGACATTGAGTGATCGATTCAGCGAGGGGTGGGTGATGAATGTTTTTGAAACCATGGGCCTGTTTGTAGTTGCCGCACAGAATTGGGCTGATCCATTGGAACCCGATTCATCTATTTTACTGGAATTAAATATTCAAATAGCAGCGGACGCCCCGTCAGGTGATGTCGTGCTCGATTATCCAATCTTGCTTATGAAGGCGGTTCAGCAGGAGGGTTACCTGGAGCCTGAAGGAATTTCAGGAATCCTGACTGTGACCGGTGGAGTAGGAATTCAGGAAGAACTGACAGGAATTCCGGAGAAGTTTGCACTGTATCAGAATTATCCCAATCCCTTCAATCCCACCACGACCATTCGTTATGACATACCTGAAAATTCAATAGTTACGCTGGTCATTTATGATTTATTGGGACGTGAAATCAGGACGCTCGTAACCGGATTTCAGCCTTCAGGATTTTATAATACAAAATGGAATGGGAGCAACGATTCAGGTTATCCTGTGGGAACAGGTGTCTACCTATACCGGATAAAAGCAGGTGATTTTTCGCAGACGAATAAACTGCTTTTGTTGAAGTAGATTTTCCCATACGGGTTTTTTGTAAGTTCACGGGACCTGATTTAATAACTCTCGAATATCAGTGTATAACTTTTATTATCCCTAAGACTTCATTCTATTAAATAAATGTATCCCGACACTACAGACTCCCGCTATGCCTGCGATTAATATCACTTTATAAGAATAATTTGATAGTAATATTGAATACAGTGAATACAACCTTGATATAAGGAACTGTACGGGGTACATTGCCTTCAGGGATTTAGAATAAAATACTTTATGCATTTTCCAATATACGATAGACTGCCAGATGAAACTTGCGCCAATAATAAATCAGATTTTCGACTCTCGTCAATCTCATTTCGGATAATGCTATTGGTACTATTATTGCCCTACTTGATGCGGAAGTCTGGAGTAAGGCACTTACTTCTTGCATCTGATGGGCGTACATAATAAAGGGGGGCTTAGCAATGAAAACCATTACAGTTTTACTTCTACCGGTTCTTCTTTTTTCCAATACACCCAAGATCAGCGTGAGTCCCGATTCTCTATCAGCATCGCTGTTCACCGGCGGGATGGACACCCAGGTGGTGCAGATCAGCAATACCGGCAACAGCGATTTGATCTACTCCATTACCACTGAATATGAAGGGGTGCAGGCGGTCAGTATCGAGTTTCTCGGCAACGTCGACTATCCACAATCCGTCTCCGATGTATGGGGCTATACCGCACCCGATGGCACCGAGCTCGCCATTGTAGGCACTTATACCGGCACTTCCTTTATCGAGGTATCCACCGACCCCGCCCAGCCAACGGAGGTGGGTTTCATCACCGGTCCAAGCAGCAGCTGGCGGGACATCAAGACCTACAGCCACTACGCCTACATCGTCACGGAAGGCGGCGGGGGCTTGCAGATCGTTGATCTGACCGATCCCCAGAATCCGGTCCTCGCATCCACTTACACCACCTCCTTCAATAGTGCCCACAACCTGTTCATTGATGAGGCTGGTTTTGCCTACATCGTAGGTAGCAACACCGCCAATGGGGGGCTGCATATATTGGACCTCACCGATCCGGTCGACCCGATTGTGGCCGGAAACTGGAGCGACCGGTATGTCCATGATGTGTTCGTGCGCCATGATACAGCCTATACAGCGTCGATTTGGAACGGAACGCTGGACATTGTCGATGTCACTACCAAGTCGTCCCCCACATGGCTTGCGGGAATAACCACCTCAGGGTTCTTCACCCACAACGTCTGGTTGACCGATGACGGCAACTATGCCTTGACCACCGATGAAGTGTTTGGTGGGTACGTTGATATCTATGATATTCGTGATCTTAACAGCATCACAAGGGTAGCCCAATACCGGGTGGGCCCCAATCACATACCCCATAATGTATTTGTGAAAGGCAATCTCGCCTATCTCTCCGCTTATGTGGACGGGGTGGTGGTCCTGGACATTTCGGACCCCACCACCCCCTTGTTGGTGGGGCAGTACGACACCTATGAGGGCTTGGAAACCGGTTACGCCGGGGCTTGGGGGGTGTATCCCTTCGCCGGACAGAACTTGATTTACGTGAGTGACATGCAGTCGGGTCTGTACGTGCTGGAGGAGTCCCGCTGGCTGAGTGCCTCACCCGGTACCGGCACCGTGGCTGCCGGAAGTTCGGCGGACGTGACCGTAACATTCGATGCTGCGGGTCTTTTTGGGGGAGATTACGAAGCAAGTATATTGATCTTAAATAATGACCCTGTGGATCCACTGGTAGCGGTAGCTGTGAGCTTGAATGTCACGGGAGCTCCGGATATCTGGGTTGATACAGATACTTTAGACTATGGTGAGACTTTTGTGAATTATGGAGACGTGATTGAACTTATTATCGGGAATGATGGTACGGATATACTGGAAATCACCAGTATAACTACCGACAATGATGCTTTTACTGTCTCTCTTTCATCCATGACATTAGACTATGATTCCCTATCAAAAGTAGATGTCACATTTCTACCTACAGCAGTGGGGGATTACACCGGAACCCTAACGATTGTTTCTAATGATCAGGATGAGGGTGTTTTGATAATTCCGTTATTTAGTAGTGCTGTAGAACCACCCATCATATCCGTAGTTCCAGATTCAGTCTCAGCCGACCTATTCACCAACGATTCCACTCAACAGATATTCACGATTGCAAATACCGGTGTGACTGATCTGGTATATGAGCTGTCAGTGGCCGCTCAAGGAAGGGCTAAGACCGTTTCGACGATATCGCACCCTTTTGGCAAAGGTGAATATTCTATACCAAGCATAGATCACGCCGCTTCCAAAGAAATAAAATCTCGACACAAAGATAAACAGCGGTTCAGCTTGGAGGAGTTGAGAGCCCGGTGGACATCCCGTAATGAAATATCAACAAAGATCAAGAAACCTCGGCATCAGCGTGGATTCAATGAGAAATCGAGCGCTAATGATAGAGACAGGTCTTGGAGTCTTCTGTACACCGATCCGGACGAACCAGAGCTTATATATGACATCCAGTATGTCTATGGCGATGTAAAAACTGATGAAGTACTATTTAAGTTAGAAAGCTATGTGGCGTGGACTGATCCTTACGATAATGGGATAGCAATGATTTATATAGATGCTGACCAAGATCAAAGTACTGGTGCTGATTTTGATTCCTACTTCGGTTGGGGTATTGGTGTTGAGTATTGGATACTCCGCGAGGGTTCTGAATTTGATGGTCTTTACATCTGGGATGATAATTATGAGAATTTCGTGTGGATTGATGACCTTACCACAAATATAGTAGAAGCTAATTCTAATGAAACCATCGTAGGAGTAGATGGAGTTCAATTTGACGAATTTTCTGCAATAAACTTTGCTATGCTTGCTGGCAGTTATATAGAAGATCCTGATTTTGTACCGGATATAGGTATGGGTCATATTACGTTTGAATTTGCTCCATCATGGCTAAAGTTAAGCTCAGAAGATGGCGTTATTTCTGCTGGCAGTCAGAAAGATATTACTGTGACTTTTGATGCAACCGATCTGTTTGGCGGGGATTACTTTGCCAACATTCTGGTAGTTAGTAACGACCCGGCAAATCCAGAGATGTCGATACCAGCGCACTTGAGTGTTACTGGAATCCCAATTTATTCCGGACTTGATTCGGTCGACTTTGGGATTTCCTATGTGGGGTACGAGAATGTTACCACCTTCGTCATCGACAATCTAGGGACAGACGTTCTTGAAATCAGTGATATTACTTCTGATGATGTCCAACTTTCGGTGTCACCAACGACTCTTTCAATTCCTCCTGTCTCAAGCGATACACTTTTCTTAGTTTTATTAGCGGAAACTGAGGGGTTGTTCAGCGCTACCGTGAACATGACTACGAACGATCCGGATGCAAGCGAAGTCTCTGCGTCTGTGCAGTCTTCTGTTCTCATTGCACCGGACATATCGGTTTCTCCGGATGCGATTGACCTGACAACTGACGCGGGATCAGAGGTATCTGAAACAATGACAATCGGGAATGAAGGGGGAAGTGATCTGAACTATCATATTAATATTTTCTATGAAGATGGTACAAGGGATGAGGGTGGTCCGGATGATTTTGGATATAAGTGGAAAGATTCCAACGAACCGAACGGACCTGACTTCGACTGGATTGATGCTTCTGGTGGGACAGTCATTTATCTTTCAGATGACGACTATGCTATGGGCATTCCACTGGGATTCACATTTTCTTACTACGGAGAAGAATACGGTACCATCAACATAATGTCGAACGGCTGGGTGAGTTTTACAGATTTCGATAGTTGGTTTCCCGAACAGGTTCCGGATCCAAATGGCTATTACTTTGGGGTCATAGCGCCTTTTGGTGGAGATCTGTATCCACCCGATGGCGTTGTTCGGTACAAAACGATGGGTACGGCTCCAGATCGGATCTTTGTGGTGGAGTTTAACGGTGTGCCGTGGTGTTGCAGTGGACCGCCATACATGACTTTTGAAGTTCTATTTTATGAGTCAGGGGACAAAATCCGATTTCAATATTTTGATCTTCAGGGGAACTCACCTGAGGCTATTGGAATTTCCAGTCCGGACAATTCGACGGGTCTTGGCAACGGGAGTGAAGGTATCACCTACATCAGTCCCTACATTGTGGAGAACAACTATGCCATTGAGTTCTCAGCTCAGACTGAATGGTTGTCCGTGGTGCCCTCCTCGGGTGTTATTCCTATAGGAGACTCTTTTAATTTGACAGTTACTGCGGATGCGGCGGAATTGGATTCCGCATTCTACACCGCTGAGATAGTGATAGTGAGCAATGATCCGGATGAACAAAAGGTGACAATCCCAGTGACATTAACTGTAACTGGCGTGGGTATTGGCGAAGGAGAAATGTTACCGGATAAGTTTGCACTTCACCAGAACTACCCCAACCCATTCAATCCAATAACTACGATTCAGTACGATTTACCAGAAGTGAGCGATGTGAGGTTAGTGATTTATGATCTGTTAGGTCGAGAAGTCATTACCCTAATTCAGGATAAGCAGGAGGCAGGGTATCAATCTGTTATCTGGAATGGAAGAGATCGTCTTGGTCGAGAGGTAGCTACAGGCATCTATATCTATCAACTGATAGCTGGGGATCCTTCGTCAGGCTCAGGACGGGCTTTTGTAAGTACTAAGAAACTCGTGCTGATAAAGTAAAATCATGTGTGGACTTAACAACCATCCAGCGGTTATGTGGATATTGAATATCAGGCGAGAGAATTCAAGTGTCGCGTAATTTTACTTTTTCGCCTGGCTGCTGTATTTTTATGGATCACGCCTTTGCTTACTAGACTGTCAATCGTTGAAACTGCGTTTCTATAAAGTTGTTCGGCAGACTCATGATTATCACACTTGATAACGCCACGTATCACGGATTTCATCATCGACTTATAATGTTTATTTCTTTCGTTGGCTTTTGTTTGCTGTCTTTGTCTCTTTAATACAGATTTTGATCTCATCCTATTAGTATTCCTTTAAGCTTCTAATTTTTAACATTAATAATTTTGAATTTATTCCCATTTAAGGGTTCGAAATTTACTGGCAGTTGATGTGATTGTCAACTGTTTGGAATTTACTCAACTCCTTAAATTTAAATTGATTTCTTTATATCAAATCGTTAGTTTCATGACGTGACAGACGCCAAACTCCTTTCAACAGTACCCATATTTTCAGAACTCACTTCCCTTGAGTTGGAAGAATTATTGCAGCGTACTTCCAAACGATCTTACCATAAACATAACATGATCTTCATGGAAGATGAGTTTGGTGATACCTTTTTTATCATCAGTAGAGGGGGTGTAAAAATTACGCGTGTCAGCGAAGATGGGAGAGAAGTGATCCTTGCTATGTTAGGTGAGGGAGAATTTTTCGGAGAGATGTCATTGCTTGATGGTGACACACGATCGGCGAATGTGATTGCATTGGAAGATTCAGAAGTCCTTATTTTAAAGCGCAGGGATTTTATCGCACTGTTAGAAAAATACCCTAAAATTGCGATTTCTTTATTGAGTGAAATGGCACAGCGTTTGCGAAAAAGTGATCAACAGATCGAAAGTTTATCACTCAGCGATGCAGAACATAGAATTGGGATAACACTCCTGAGATTAGCTGAGGAACTCGGTACCATACGCAGAGGTGTTGTGGAAATAGAATCCCTTCCTTATCAACAGGATATAGCCAATATGGCAGGTACATCCCGGGAAACCGTGTCTCGAATGCTAAAAGTATTAGAAGATAAGAATTTCATTTCACGACGAGGCCGCTCCCTTTCTATACACGATTATACCCAATTTAAACGCGCTTTTAGTTAAGGATAAATTATCCTTACATCTTCAACTCTTTCGACCATTGGTCTGAATAAGACTATGACCAAAGAAATCCTTACAAAATTAAAGAAAAACGAGATACGAACAGTTTCTCGTTTGATGAGTTTAATTGAGAACGGTCAATCAGATTCAGAAGAAATCATGAATATGCTGTATGCTCATGCTCATCAAGCTATTCGGATTGGAGTGACAGGTCCTCCCGGTGCGGGAAAAAGCACTTTATCTGATGGACTGATAAAAGAATTCAGGTCAGAGGGTAAGACGGTAGGTGTCATCACTGTTGATCCGACAAGCCCTTTTTCCGGAGGGGCATTTTTAGGGGATAGAATTCGGATGAATAAACATTCTCTCGATGAAGGCGTATTCATCAGAAGTATGGGAAGCCGAGGGTATATGGGTGGGTTGGCTCGTACATCTCACTATCTGGCTGATATTATCGCTTGTACGGGGAAAGATTATATTCTGTTTGAGACTGTCGGGGTAGGGCAAGCGGAAGTGGAAATTGTGAAAAATGTGGATATTACAATTGTAATTCTCGTGCCGGAATCCGGAGATGAGATCCAAGTCATGAAGGCTGGTCCGGTTGAAATCGGGGATATTTTCATTGTGAATAAATCCGATAGGGAAGGCGCAAATCGGATCACTCGATTAATTAATGATTACCTGGAAAAAACGTCATTAGATAAGGAGTTTATTCCTGAGGTCATACAGACAGTTGCAACGGAAGGTAGAGGTATTAAAGAATTGTTTCACCAATGCAACAAATTACTTCAACAGTTTAAAAATTCAGGTACTTTTAAACTTAGAAGATTGGAACAATATAAAACAAGGGTAAGAAATGCAGTGCGTGAAGAATTAGAGAAATATTTTTGGACGAAAGAAAAAGAAGCTCTATTTCAAAAAGAATTGATGTATCTGAAGCAAGACAATCTTTCACCAATAAAAGCTGCCAGACAATTAATAAAGAACATAGCTACGTCCCCCCGACATGTCGGGGGGGATGAATTAAAAGAGAATTGGAATAATGCTCCGTAGGAGCTCCTTCGGAGAAGAATTGCCTGCCAGTCGCCTACCCGCCGAGATTGATCAGGCGGGACAGATAGGGAGTATTGTCTAAAATACCCTGCGGAGAGTCCATTGTGACCATCGTGATCTTTATAGAAAAGCCCTGCCTGCCTGCCCGTCCGCTGCCTGCAATGAGGCTGGGCAGACAGGCGATACGGTAAATTAACCCAATGAAAAAAACAGTGACAAATAAAAGTGGAATGCCATTCCTTGATCATCTTGAAGAATTAAGGTGGAGACTGATTAAATCAATTATTGGAATTGTCATTGGTTCTATGATTATTTTTTTGTTTATAGATCAGATTTTTGAAATCATGTTACGGCCTGTAAAAATCTTAGAGAACCCCCCCAAACTCCAGGTATTGAAAGTTCATGGTATGTTTATGCTAAAATGGTTTATCTCTCTGGCAGGGGGATTTATTTTAGCTCTACCGGTTCTGACTTATCAACTATGGAAGTTTAT
Organism: Fidelibacterota bacterium; assembly: GCA_004124475.1. GTDB lineage: Bacteria > Fidelibacterota > Marinisomatia > Marinisomatales > SCKK01 > SCKK01. Next base: position 23,821 of record SCKK01000040.1, on the reverse strand, counting down.
CGCACCTGGGTTATTGAAAAATGAAAGAAGATATGCTTTTCCGGTGATCTTTTTTTCTTTTATTGCCTTCTTAACTGGTGTGTTATTCGCTTATTTTGTTATCATCCCATTTTCCATGGAATTTTTTACATCAGTTGGTTATGTTGATGTTGAGAATAATTTTTCTATCAATTACTACTTCAGTTATTTGATTTGGATAATTTTAGCAGCAGGATTGGTTTTTGAGTTACCGGTATTGGTTGTTATTCTATCTTCTATTGGATTAGTTACACCGCCGTTTATGAGACATTATCAGCGCCATGCAATCGTCGTGATTTTGATTTTATCAGCATTTATCACACCCCCTGACCCAATAAGTTTGCTTATGATGTCTATACCGCTAATTATATTGTATGAAATCAGTATTTGGCTGTCCAAATTATTTGTCAAGAAAGTTTAAGACGTGGTTAGGCATCTAAAAATGTTTGAGATCATCAGTTTTTACCTTTCACTATCGGAATTGTGGTTCCTATATAGCGGGTGTATAATTCAGGGAAGTGGTTTAAATTTCATACAGTGAAACAATCAGCTGAACTCACAAGAATAATCAAGCCGATCATCGAAGATATTAAACTCTTCCAGGAGGAGTTCGAAGTAGCTCTAAAGTCTGAGGTTAGATTAATTAATATTATCACCAAATATGTTATACGACATAAAGGGAAAGGAATTCGACCTATTTTAACTATATTGGCTGCCCGAATGACTGGCGGTCCAACTTTAAACAGTTACAAGGCTGCAGCCATCGTGGAATTACTACATATCGCCACCTTATTGCATGATGATGTTGTTGACGATGCAGAAAAACGTAGGGGGTTTCCTACAATCAACAAACTGTGGAAAAATAAAACTGCCATAATCATGGGAGATTTTTTATTAAGTAAAGTTTTAGAAAATTTGATCAGACTACGGGATTTTGATGCATTGGATTTAATTTCTACAACGGCTGAGAGGTTAAGTACGGGAGAAATGATTCAGATAGAAAAAAGTATTAAGAAAAATATGAGTGAAGAAGTTTATTACAAAATGATTAAAAATAAAACAGCATCCCTTTTAGCCACATGTTGTGAAATTGGTGTGATTACTTCATCTAATAGTGGTCAGGAAAGGGAATCCCTGCGAGAGTTCGGAGAAAATTTTGGTATGGCATTCCAGATTAAAGACGATCTATTTGATATTCTTGGGTCAGAGCATGTAACTGGAAAAGATACAAATTCGGACATCACAAAAAATATGATTACCTTACCCATTATACATACATTATCAAGTCCTTTAACAGCTTCAGAAAAAGTACATCTCAAAAAAACTTTATATAATCATTCCTCAAAAAAAGATATAAAAAGATTAACTGAAATAGTGGTTGACTATGGTGGGTTTGAATATGCTCAAAAGAAAATTGATCAATTCACTGAGACAGCGATAGAAGCTCTCTCAGTTTTTCCCGATAGTGAGTATAAAACATCAATTATTGAACTGGCTACTTATAATGTAAACCGGACTAATTAGGGTTCATTCATAGATACTTAGCAGTATTCTATTTCATAAATTGAACGAAGACTTGAACGAGAGTAAAACATGGAAAAATTTCTCTTAATTCGATTCAGTTCAATGGGTGATATTATTTTTTCTACTCCGTTACCAACAAAAATAAAAGAGAATTATCCATCATGTAAAGTTCACTTTCTAACATTGGAGGATTTTGCACCACTTTTAGAGCAACATCCTAACATTGATCGAATTATTGTTTTAAACAGGAATGTAAAACTGTTGGAATTACGTCGCTTATCTAAGGCAATCGATGATGAAAACTATCATGCCATTTTTGATATTCACAATTCCCTTCGAAGTAAATTATTAAAGTGGTATTCCAAGAATGGAGAATGGACTGTTTATAAAAAAAACAGATTGCGTAGGTTTTTATTGTTTTATCTTCATATCAATCAATTTAGCAATACATATGACATTTCCGATAACTACCTGCAAAGTGTAAATCGGATCATTCAGGGAGATAGTTTATCACAACCTCAAATCCATTTGACACGCAATGAAAAAAAAAGAGCGGTAAAATTTATCGATTCCTATAGTTCTCAAAAGGAATACATTACCATAATTCCTGGCGCTGCTTGGAGAACAAAAATGTGGTTACTTAATTATTATATTAAGCTCGTTCAATCGCTTAACCAAAATTTTGATATCGTCATTCTGGGAGGTAAAAGTGATACAATTTGTGATGAAATTGCTCAAAAAGTATCCGGTGTAATAAATTTAAAAGGAAAGACAGATCTTAGAACTGCTATGGCGATTATGTCTAACGCAAAATTAGCTATCGGAAGCGACACCGGACTCATTCATGGTGCTGAAGCGGTAGGTACTCCGGTCGTGCTGATCACAGGACCTACATCACATGAAACGGGAGCTCATGTAAGGTTAGACAAATCGGTAGAAACAGGTATCGATTTATGGTGCAAACCATGTTCGAAAAATGGAAGCAGACCCTGTTTCCGGAAGGAACAATACTGTATGGTAGAAATCACCCCAGAAATGGTCATGGATGGAATAAATCGAGCATTAACCTGATATGAAAATTTTTTGGCAATTAGTTTACAATTTATTATTCCTGCCGGTTATTTATATTATTGCCAGAATATCATCCTTATTTAATCGAAAAATTAAGGAGGGATTTGTAGGGAGGCGAAAAACAATCACCAAATTACAAACTTTCTTTAAAGACAGAAGTCCGCAAGACCTGGTATATTGGTTTCACTCAGCCTCTCATGGAGAATATGAACAGGTTCGTCCTGTATTATCAGGTTTGAAGGAAATCGAACCTGAGTGTAAATGTATCGTAAGTTTTTTCTCCCCATCGGGATATCAACATGTAAATGATAGTGACATTGATCTGAAAATATATCTTCCCGTAGATTTTTATTGGAATAGTTTTAGAGTACTTAAAATAGCTAAACCCCACAAATTGATTTTTGCAGAATATGATGTGTGGCCCAATTTAATCTGGTCCGCACAGAAACTTAATGTAAAAACAACTGTATTTTCAGCACGAATTCCCAGTAATAGCACAAAATTAATTCCGATTATCAGAAGTTTTTACCGACATGTATATGGAAGCATCAATACGATTTATACAGTATCAGAAAAGGATCATACAGGAGTAAGGAAGTTATTGAGAAATAATTCTACGGCACTTGTACGTGTTTTGGGCAATCCTCGGTATGATCGTGTTAAGGAATTGGCTGATAAAAATAGTGTAGATAGATCAAAATCAATCATGGGAAGAGATCTACGGTTAATTGCTGGCAGTGTCTGGCCTGAGGATGAGATAATAATACTTGATACGCTGCTGGAACTTATGCGAACGAGAGAGGATTTCTATCTTTATTGGGTACCTCATGAACCGGATGAAAAATATTTTTCAAAAGCCAAAAAAGCATTTGAAACTGTAGACATACATGTGAAACTAATGTCGGAATGTAAAAACGGTGAGATGGAAGAATCACGAGTCATCATCATTGATTCTGTCGGTAAATTGGCTGAGCTATATTGGCATGGAAGGATTGCCTACGTGGGTGGTGGCTTTTCTACAGGAATTCATAATGTGATGGAACCGGCGATTGCAAGGCTTCCTACAATTTTCGGACCGAAGTTCCATAATTCTTATGCTGCTGAGGAATTGATTGAAGCAGGAGGCGGATTCTCTATCTCTAACGATAAGGAATTTCACGAAACATTAGAAAAATTGTTAAATGATAAAGATTACTTTCTGAAATCAAGTTCCAGTGCGACAGGAGTAATTCATAAGAATATCGGTTCTGCAACACGGGTAGTGCGGGGCATTATCCGTGACTGAATTATCATTTAGTATAGAATTCCCCAGATTTAGTTCACCCCCAAAAAAAATGATATTTCATAGTGGGATTAATCTGATTTATGGGGAAAGTGGAATTGGTAAAACCAGTTTATGTCAAAAACTTGCGGGTCTTGAATTATCTTTGGAGAAAACAAATTTTGAAATAACTGATTTATCAAACGATTATGATTCTGTCCTTGTCATGCAAGACCCTGATGATCAGATAGTTGCACCCACTCTTTACAAGGAATTGGCGTTTAATTTTGAAAATTTAGGCCGGCAAACTGAGGATATTCAAAAAGGAATTATAGATTGTATAAGAAAATACGAACTCTGCCAAGAACTTGATCGTCATCCTTCTACTTTGTCTGGTGGAGAAAAAGAAATTTTAAATTTAGTTACATCTCTATCTTTGAATCCTAAAGTAGTGATTATTGATGATGGTCTTGCTTTTCTCAGTGTGAAGAATAAACATCGCATGATATCGATGCTTAAATCTTATGTTCGTGAAACAGATGCGGTTATTATATGGGCATCAACTTCCATTTCAGATTACCAATATTCAGACTATACTTGGGAGTTAAGGTTAGACAGACTCATCAACACTAAATTTTCTGACAATGTTAACACTTCAGAGTGGAACAAAACACCCGGCACTGCAACACTACAATTGAATAATTTGTCTTTCTATTATGATAGTAACCACCCAATATTTACACAAATAGATCTGACTATTGGACCCTTTCGAGGGTTAGGTCTATTGGGTGATAATGGAGTAGGGAAATCTACTCTTGGTTTTTTAATCGTAGGAATCCTTAAAGAGAAAAGTGGAAAAATTTCGATTACTCTTTCCGGTAATAAAGGTGTTAATTATGGATTATTACCACAATTCCCAGAGCGAATCCTTGGAGGCAGGACATTTTTAGAGGTTACTGACGAATTAACTGCTCATCACCTCATGAACCAATCATCTATTCGAAAATTAGTAAAGTCTTTAAGGACATTCCAGATTATATGGGATGTGGTAAAAAATGAATCGATACACACTTTAAAATTATCAATTGTACGAATTGTGATGATTCATATTTTGTGTTTTGCGAATTATGAAATTATCATTCTGGATGAGCCCCTTTTTTCTCTGGGATTTCAACAGAAAAATAGAATTATAACCTTTTTAAGGAAAATAATGGATAGGAAACATTTAATTATTGCCACTCATGATAAATTCATATGTAAGGAGTTATGCGATTATATACTTCAATTTGATAAAGGATCAATTACTCCATTAAAACAGACCGTGAATACTTATGTCAAATCGACCTGATAAAATTAAAATTACTGACCCTACTCGAATTATCACTTTAGCCAATGGTTTAAGTGTGATGAGAGCTTTTCTTACAATACCCATTGTCTATTGTCTTAGTAAGGAATTAATCGCATGGACTGTAGTATTTATAATACTCGCTGTGGTTACGGACTTCCTTGATGGGATATTCGCTAGACGTGCTCACGAAATCACAAATGTTGGTAAAATCTTAGATCCCGTGGCAGATAAAATTATTATTCTTGGTGTTTTATTATTTTTAATTTTGGATAACAGTCGATATTTTCCGTTGTGGTTTTTTATCTTGTATGTAATACGGGATTTGAGTATTTCCATTTCTGCTCTTATTATAATGAATCAATACGACATAACACTCAAATCGATAAATATGGGGAAATGGAGTGTAGGAATTTCAACACTTGCTATTTTTCTTTATATCATTAAGCTAACTCCATATAATTATTATGTTCTTATCGTTGCTACTGTTTTATTGATAATTAGTTGGATATTTTATTTGACATTACATATCTCTTTTTACAGAAAATAACTGTTACATAAATAGGTGGTATTTAATCAAGTAACCAAGTTATTTGCCTCATTGTCAAAAACCCGGGGGTTGTTACAATCCATATCAAAGAGACTAACTTTAGGGCGACCATCGAATGAGACATTAGAAGAATTTGAGGCAATTCTACTGGGATCAGATGTAGGTATTGAAACAACTGTTGACATTATTGAATGGATGCGGTATCAGAAATTTAATCACAATCCACAGATTGAGTTGAGGAATTATTTACTTTCTCTTTTGGAACAAACGGCAGATTCCCAACTCATACTTAAGCAAACCCCTGTCGTGATTTTAATTGTGGGTGTAAACGGAACAGGGAAAACAACATCCGCAGTAAAACTTGCCTACTATCTAAACAAGAAGGGTGAATCGGTCATTATAGTAGCCGCAGATACTTACCGAATGGGGGCGGTAGAGCAGCTACAGAAGTGGAGTATTCAAACAAATGTCTCGTTGATCTATAATAAAGCAACTAAAGATCCTTCATCCGTATTGTTTGATGGTTTAAAATCTGCTCAAGCGCGAAATATCGGTTATTCCATTGTGGATACTGCTGGCAGACTTCATACTTATAAAAACCTGATGAATGAGCTTCAAAAAATGTATCGAGTTCTCAACAAAAGATTCCCAATGTTCAAAATTCAGACGTTGTTAGTGATAGACGCAAATCTGGGTCAGAATTCCATTATTCAGGCAAGAGAGTTTAATAAAAACGTACCTATAGATGGCATCATCCTGACCAAAATGGACGGCACAGCCAAAGGAGGAATTGTTTTTTCAATATACCGAGAGCTTGGAATTCCTGTCAAGTTCATCGGAATTGGAGAGACGTTAAGTGATTTTATTGAATTCAACGCTCATGAATACGTTTCTTCACTATTGGGAATAGGCTGAAAGGATGATTAAGCAAATATTTGGGATGTTTTCGGTTCAACTTCAAGGATCGAGTCGATTGAGATTTACTGCCATAATCCAATATAAATCCACATAAAGAAACATGACATCTTTTGGGAAAGATGGCATGTTTTTCTCATATTATTTGGAAGATAGAATAATCTAAAATAAGTTATCTAAAATAATACAAAACAGAAAGATGCCATGCATCAGTTGATGGATGGTATTTTTAAAGAAATACAGCAAATAAGGGGGAAAAATGAAGGTTTATATCAGCGCCGATATGGAAGGGATTACAGGGGTTGCCCATTGGGACGAGGTGAGTAAAGAAAAGGGGGACTATTCCCAGTTTCAGAAACAGATGACAGCGGAAGTGGTGGCTGCATGTGAGGGATGTCTGAATGCCGGTGCTACGGAAATCCGGATCAAAGATGCCCACGATACGGGTAGAAATATTTTAGGATCGGAATTACCGAACGAAGCTCATTTGATTCGCGGATGGAGTGGTCATCCATTTTCCATGATGCAAGATTTGGATGATTCTTTTCATTCCGTCTTAATGGTAGGCTATCATTCTCGAGCGGGATCACCAGGAAGTCCATTATCACATACTATGACTTCTAAAGTGGATTACTTGAAAATAAATAATAGGTATGCGTCGGAATTTCTATTGAACTCCTATACAAGTGCGTTTGTGGGTGTCCCAGTCATTTTTCTGTCAGGTGACCAGGCTCTGTGTGAGGATGCAAAATTATTGAGCAAGAACATTCGTACAGTCGCTGTCAAGAGTGGTATGGGAGATTCTATTGTGAGTATTCAAACCAAAGACGCTATTAAGCAGATTAGAGAAATCACGGAGAAAGCGGTGTGTGATGATGTCTCCAGGTGCCAGATTAGTTTGCCAGATCACTTCTTAGTTGAGATTCGATATCACAAACATCAATCAGCCTACAAAGTATCCTTTTTTCCAAATGTGAAACTGATCGATCCACAAACTATTCAGTTTGCAACTGATGAATGGTTCGAAGTACTACAATTAATACATTTTGTTATATAACAGGTATCTTCAATCTAATGTGAAAAAAGCTAAGCGGGAAAGATTCCATCCTGAAAAATATTCGCACTCTCTTTCTTGACTTGACTGACGGAAGGAGGTAAATTTTAGGTCAATATGGCAGAATTTAAACTACATTCGGATTTTAAGCCAACCGGGGATCAACCCAAAGCAATTTCTCAATTAGTAGAGGGTGTATTGAGGGGAGATAAATATCAAACTCTTTTAGGTGTGACAGGGAGTGGGAAAACTTTTACTATGGCAAATGTTATCCAACAAATTCAGAGACCTACCATTATTATCTCCCATAATAAAACGCTCGCAGCCCAACTATATGGGGAATTCAAATCCCTCTTTCCTGATAATGCTGTAGAATATTTTATCAGTTATTACGATTACTATCAGCCGGAAGCTTATCTTCCTGTTACCGACACATATATTGAGAAGGATTCTTCAATTAATGAGGAGATAGATAAATTAAGATTAAAAGCGACCAGTTCACTCATTCATAGGGTAGATGTCATAGTAGTGAGTAGTGTCTCCTGCATTTATGGAATCGGGTCTCCCGAAGAGTATAAAGAACAGGTAGTAACTCTCGAAAAAAGTCAAGTCATTCATCGACGAGAGCTCTTCCTTAATTTAGTAAATATCTATTACTCAAGAAACGATGCGGTGTTAGGGAGGGGGCGGTTTCGGGCGAGAGGTGATATTATTGAAATATTCCCGGCGTATGAGGATGTTTGTATTCGGATTGAAATGTTTGGAAATGAGATTGAAGCGATTTCATCTTTCGACCCTTTGACAGGTGAGGTAATCCGGAGTTTTGATTCACTTAATATTTATCCTGCGAAACATTTTGTAACGGATGAAGCAAAAATTGAAGGAATTGTCATAAAAATCCGAGAGGAATTGACACTACGGCTTGAAGAATTAAGGTCACAGGATAAGTTGTTGGAAGCTCAACGATTGGAACAGCGTACCAATTTTGATATAGAAATGATGCTTGAAGTTGGATATTGTTCTGGGATTGAGAATTATTCACGTTATTTTTCTGATCGTAAATCGGGGCAGAGACCCTATACATTACTGGATTTTTTCCCGGATGATTACATGATTTTCATCGATGAATCACATGTGACCCTTCCACAGATTCAAGGTATGTATAATGGTGACCGAAGCAGAAAGGAAGTCTTGGTTGAATATGGATTTCGTCTTCCCTCAGCATTAGATAACCGTCCCATGAAATTCAATGAGTTTGACGATAAAATAAGGCAGGTAATATTTGTGTCTGCAACTCCAGGTCCTCGTGAACTTGAAAAATGCCAGGGAGTTGTTGTTGAGCAACTGATCCGTCCTACTGGGCTGATAGATCCGGAAATCGAATTGAGGCAAACTCGAGGACAAATTGACGATCTCATCGGTGAAATCAAAGAAAGAACCGAGAGGAAAGAGAGAACACTGGTGACAACATTGACGAAACGGATGGCAGAAGATTTAACCGATTATTTAACCGGAATGAATCTTCAAGTACGATACCTCCATTCCGAAATAAAAGTTCTTGAGAGAGTCAAAATAATCAGAGATCTACGATTAGGAGAATTTGATGTATTGGTGGGAATCAATCTTTTACGTGAAGGTCTTGATCTGCCTGAAGTTTCACTGGTAGCTGTATTGGATGCGGACAAGGAGGGTTTTTTGAGATCCGAATCAGCACTTATGCAGGTATCCGGAAGAGCTTCACGTAATATCAATGGAAAGGTAATTTTCTATGCTGACCGGGTAACCAAATCCATGAAAGCCGTCATTGATGAATCGAGCAGACGTAGAAAAATCCAGAAAGATCATAACAAAAAACATGGCATTATTCCTAGGACAATATATAAAACCGTAGATGAAGTAATGATAACGACATCTGTTGCAGATGCGTATAAAGAGAGTTCCGGGGGAGGATATCATTTCAAAGGGGACCTTTTTGAAAATCTTGATAAAGCCGCTGTATTGGATTTATTGAAACAGGAAATGCTGGAAGCAGCAGATAGGATGGAATTTGAAAAGGCTGCTCAGTTGCGAGATGAGATTGAGAGTTTGAGAAAGGAGTTAGCTGAATGATTCCGGTTGCCGTTAATCGTTTGACGGTTATGATGCCCGTTTCATTGTGGGGTTTGGATTACGTTACCTATAGTGTGATATTAAATGGTGAATGTTAGAAAAATGATGATTTTACATAACATACTATCGTTATTGATACGGGCCCTGTAATAGAAAAATAACTGCATTTGTCAAATAAAAAGTTCATTGGTTATTCCACAGGACGGACATCGTCACCTTTTAACGAAAGACGTTATATACTTGATGCGAAGGAGATTTTTTAAGGGAAGGTATCGAATATGAAAATTTTAGTTACGGGTGGAGCAGGTTTTATCGGATCGCATGTTCAAGACGCATTTATTGTTGAGGGTCATGATGTGACGGTCATTGACAATTTTTATACGGGAAGGAAGAATTTTATTCATCCGGATTGCCGGTTTTATGAAATAGATATATGTAACAAAGATGCAATTTTAGATTTATTTATAAACGAGCAATTTGATATTGTCAACCACCATGCTGCCCAAATGGACGTGCGTGCATCGGTAAATAACCCCATGTTTGATGCGGAGATCAATATAATCGGTGGACTGAACCTTTTAGAGGCTGCTATTAAAACAAGCGTAAAGCAGTTTATATTCGCATCAACAGGGGGCGCTATCTATGGAGAACAGGATTATTTTCCTGCTGATGAACGCCATGAGCTTAGACCTGTCTCACCATACGGAATCGCAAAGCTATCCCTGGAAAAATACCTGTATTATTATCATAAAGTGCATGGATTACGTTACTTTATCCTGCGATACGCAAATATTTATGGACCGAGGCAGAATCCTCATGGTGAGGCAGGTGTGGTAGCCATATTTTCTCAAAAACTTGTAAAGGGTGAAACTTCAACAATAAATGGTGATGGAAAACAGACGCGTGATTTTGTGCACGTTAATGATGTGGTTAAGGCAAATCTTTCTGTTTTGGATTATCCTGAAAGTATGATCGTAAATATTGGAACTGGCATTGAAACCGATATTAATACAGTATTCAAATATCTTGCATTGGTATCAGGGAACACAGTCGCAGCCCATCGAGGACCTGCAATGAAGGGCGAACAACTGAGATCTGTTTTGGATAATACACTGGCAAAAGAAATTTTAGAATGGACTCCGGAATTTGATATTGGAAAAGGGTTGAAGCATACCTATCAATATTTTAAGTAACTATGCAGGCTAAGGCGCAGGCACCCCGACACTGCGTGTACCTGCCCGTCCGGCAGGCGGGCGGGATCTCCCGCTGTGCTCCGGAAAGGAAAAGAGCGTTGGGCTTTCCGTCTGCTGACTGACGGCTTAGTCCGATTTGGGGATGGTGTAAGTAAATGATCGATTTAGACCGAATAAGAAAAATATCGGGACTCATCGGGTACTCCGAGGTAATCGAACAAGTTCTCGAAATGATGGGTCAAATTGCGCCTGTGGATATTTCCGTTTTAATTACCGGAGAATCCGGTACGGGGAAAGAAATAGTAGCTCGTGCAATCCATAAATTAAGCCGTCGTTCGAGCCAATCATTGGTTATTGTTAACTGTGGAGCCATTCCGGCTGGAATAATTGAAAGTGAACTGTTCGGATATAAAAAAGGTGCATTTACCGGAGCGGGAGAGGATCGAAAAGGATATTTTGAAGAAGCCAATCGAGGAACCATCTTTCTTGATGAAATTGGTGAAATGCCTTATGAGACTCAGGTAAAATTGCTCCGTGTGCTTGAAACCGGCGAATTTATGCGGGTAGGTGATGCTCAAACGAGGAGATCGGATGTCCGTGTGATCGCAGCAAGCAATAAAAACCTCTTTGAAGAATCGAATAAAGGAAACTTTCGGAAAGATTTATATTATCGTCTTAGGACAGTGACTATCGATATCCCTGCTCTGAGATTTCGATTGGAAGATGTTGATGATTTGGTAGATCGTTTTTCACTTCAATTTTCAAGAACAAACGACCTGCCGTATCGGGGATTCACATCAGATGCAATCAAAGTGCTGAAACAATATGACTGGCCCGGCAATGTGAGAGAACTCAAAAATTTTATTGAAAGTATCCTTATCCTCGAAAGAGGTAATAAAATATCCAGTGATATGGTGATAAAGCACCTTACCCCTCAAATCGGCAGACCATCACCTAATCTACCGGTAGTCATCGATAAGTCGTCTGAACAGGCTGAGAGGGAATTGATACTTCAGCAACTACTTTTCCTTCGCCAGGATATGCGGGATATTAAATCACTGTTGACGGGAAGTGAAATTGATGTGAGCAGATCGATTGCGTACTTGCCTTCGGAATTAGCCATTCCCGGTATAAAATTAGAAAGTATTGATGGTGAGGATACAAAAGCCATTATGTCGAGTGCAATCGGGGATGTATCGATGAAAGATTTAGAACGGGAGATCATCAGGAGAACTCTGAAAAAGTTTAATAACAGCCGAAGGAAAACGGCGGAGATTTTGGGAATGAGTGAAAGATCCCTCTATCGAAAGATTAATAATTATGGTCTTGAGAAGAAGAAAAAGTCTAAAAAATAGCCTACTCCTATTCGGAATCCTTTGGGTGGGATGTGGGGTATATTCTTTCTCCGGTTCCATACCACCTCACATTAAGTCAATCAGTATTCCTATTTTCGTTAATGAGACTGCAGAATTTGGAGTTGCCGAGATAATCACTGACGATTTGACCAATGTATTTTTGGACGAAAATATTCTTCGAGTTGTCAGTGAGGAAAATTCAGATTCTATTTTAAAAGGGATAATTCGAAAAGTAAATGACTCTCCTTACACGTATACGGTAACTGAGGAAGTATCTGAATACCGATTTTCCCTTCGAATTGAAGTGGAGTGGTTTGATGTGGCAGAGAACAAGGTTTTATTCAATAAAAATTATTCAGGATGGGGTTCCTATAGTTTAACGGTGGATATCTCTTCCGATGGGATCGATAATGATGGTGATGGAAAAATAGACGCAGAGGATCCGGATGAAATGGGGGATCCAAGGGAACTGGCGATGAAAGTGGCTGTTGGAAAAATTGCCGTTGATGTCCTCAATGATATTGTGTCAACTTGGTAGAGGAGGTTGTTATTGGATCATACTTATATCAGTGATTTACCGGAATTAGTGGGGAAAGAAGTTACTTTACATGGATGGGTGTATAACAAACGGTCCAGTGGAAAAATCTGGTTTCTTATTCTTCGTGATGGAACAGGATTAACACAATGTGTGGTTGTCAAAGGAAATGTTCCCGATGAAATATTTGAATTAGAACCTGATCTGACCCAGGAATCTTCTGTTTCTGTAGTGGGAATTGTGCGTGAGGATAAACGGTCTATCGGAGGGTTTGAGTTAGAAATTCAGCACATCGATGTTCACCAGATAGTTAAAGACTACCCCATTTCCAAAAAGGAACATGGAACTGCCTATTTGATGGATCATCGCCATCTCTGGCTCCGGTCTCGAAATCAGCATGCGATACTCAGGGTACGTCATGAAATCATTCGAGCCATCCACGATTTTTTGGATCAGAATGGATTTATCCAGGTTGATACTCCCATTTTTACATCGAATGCTTGTGAAGGGACATCGACCCTTTTTGTAACCGAATATTTTGGTCGAAAGGCGTATCTTTCCCAGAGCGGACAATTGTATAACGAAGCCAATGCTATGTCTGTAGGGAAGACCTATTGTTTTGGGCCTACTTTTCGAGCGGAAAAATCAAAAACACGGCGACATTTGACAGAATTCTGGATGCTGGAACCTGAAATTGCCTATTGTGATCTTAACGAAGATATTGAGTGGGCTGAAAATCTTCTCGTCTATGTGATACAACGTATTTTAGGAAAATGCAGGGAACAGTTTGAGGTTTTAGAGAGGGATACTTCAAGTCTTGAAAAAGTTAAGGGGAATTTTCCCAGAATCTCATATACAGAAGCTGTGGAAATATTAAATAATGTCGGTGAAGAATTTGATTGGGGAAGTGACTTTGGCGGTGGGCACGAAACAATCATTTCTGCCCAATTCGACCAACCTGTGGTTGTGCACCGATTTCCCACTGCTATCAAGGCATTTTACATGAAAAGAGATCCGGAAGATGAAAAACTATCTCTCGGGATGGATATTTTAGCGCCCGAAGGATATGGCGAAATTGTGGGTGGAGGACAGCGAGAAGATGATTATGATACACTCCTCCGAAGATTAAAAGAAGAAGACCTCTCAGAAGAAGCATTTAAGTGGTATTTAGATTTAAGAAAATATGGCTCCGTTCCCCATGCAGGATTTGGGCTTGGACTTGAACGTTTCGTGACTTGGATGTGCGGATTATCCCACCTACGAGAGGCCATTGCCTTCCCGAGAATGATCTACCGGCTTGAGCCGTAGGATTGATAATTTAAGATCGTCCATTGACGACTGCGAAAGGAAACATAGAGGTGATTTGGGAAGGACAAAAAATTAGGATTGCAATTTTTGGTGGGGCAGACTGTACCGATGCAATAGGTCAGTTAGCAAAGGAAGTTGGTAAGTTACTTGCCAAAAAAGACATCATCGTCTATTGCGGTGGGAAAACAGGGGTCATGGAAGCAGTCAGTAAAGGGGTAGTTGAAACGGGAGGTATTGTCGTTGGAATATTACCCGACGACAATGGTGAGGATGCAAATAAATACATAACTATTCCTGTTGCAACCGGAGCAGGTAGCGGTCGAAATGTCATGATAGCAAATTCTGTGCATGGCGCCATTGCCATTAATGGCTCCTATGGTACCTTATCAGAAATTGGACATACGTTGCGTCAGGGTAAACCGGTTGTAGGGTTAGAAACGTGGGATATTGATGGTATTGAATATGCAGAAACGCCAGAAGAAGCTGTAGATTTGATTCTTGATTTGATATGAGTGAAAATGCCACCGTACATGTGGTCCTGAAAGGTCGTGTACAAATGGTAGGTTTTCGATGGTTTGCTTATCAGTGGGCAGGTGATTACGATTTGTCAGGGTGGGTGAAAAATAATATCGATGGGACTGTTGAAATTGAAGTTGAGGGAAAGAAATCCCGAATTGAGTCTTTTATCAAGGAAGTGAGGAGAGGTCCCAGATTCGCTCTTGTTGACAATGTGGATATAAAATGGAAATCGTTCCAGAATGAATATCGAAAATTTGAGATACGTTATTAAACCGATACATTAATTGAGCGATTTTATGTCAATTATTAAAGAACATATGTATACTTATTGGGTTGTTATCATTACTAAAGATATTACGTTTCGTCACGAGGACAAGTTGACAACTTATCCTACGCAAATCGCTCAATTTAGGTCTCACTCAAACCTTTCGGTCTTGTTATTCCATGGAGCAGGCGTTTTTTGTGGCTAATAATTTCGGCTAATACATTTTGGGGTGAATAAGTTTTGAATATTGCTCTCTGTCAAATAAATACTATTGTAGGTGATTTCTGGTATAACGCTGATAAAGTTTTATCATTTTATAAATCTGCTGTAGAATCGGGCGCCGATTTGGTCGTTTTTCCTGAAATGACCATCACTGGCTACCCCCCACAAGACCTCCTATTGGAAAACAGGTTTATCCATAAGAATTTAGAAACAGTTGAATTGATTGCATCAAAAGTGGCTCGTATCCCTGTGGTTATTGGATTTGTAAGATTGGAGGGACATCATCTCTTTAACACCGCAGCAATCCTGTTAAACGGGGAAATAACTGCCCACTATGATAAAGTTTTACTTCCCACTTATGACGTGTTCGATGAAGACAGATATTTCTCTGCTGGGTCAAAATTCACTCCTGTTTCTATTAAAATTGGAGGAAACAATATTCAGCTTGGGCTTCAGATATGTGAAGATCTGTGGGATGAAAATTATCAATTTAGGGTGGCGGATAAATTATGTGAAAATGGAGCTAATCTCCTCATCAATATATCTGCATCCCCGTTCCATGTAAGAAAACGGTTTGAAAGAATGGCATTAGTAAAATCAAAGGCAAAGCGTCTAAAAATCCCCTATCTCTACTGCAACCTTGTGGGCGGGCAGGACGAGTTAATCTTTGATGGACATTCCCTTGCCTACGATAACAAAGGATTCCTTATTGCAGAGGGGAGGCAGTTTGAAGAGGAAATTGTGATGGTAGCTTTGAATGATGGGATGGGAAAAGAAATAGCTCCCTATTCTATTCAAAGAAATGAGGAATTGTTTCGAGGTCTTATTTTAGGAGTTCGCGATTATTTTTCAAAGACCGATCATAAAAAATGTGTCATTGGGTTAAGTGGAGGTATAGATTCTGCATTAACTACCTGTATCGCCGTTGAAGCTCTTGGTAAAAACAATGTTCTTTGTATTTCCATGCCATCCAAATTCACTTCCGGCGATAGTCAGAATGATGCAGTTGAGCTGGTGAAAAATCTGGGAGTAAAATTGAGGACTGTTCCTATTAAAGACCTCCATTCTGAGTTCGAGTCTCTTTTTACGAAAACATTTGATGGGGTAGGCAGGAATACGACAGAGGAGAATATTCAGGCAAGAATCCGTGGAAATATACTGATGGCGTTTTCCAATAAATTTGGCTACCTCGTACTTTCCACAGGGAATAAAACGGAATTGGCGCTGGGTTACTGCACACTGTATGGCGATATGAGTGGTGGATTGGCTGTCATCAGTGATTTGAGTAAGATGGATGTCTATTCAGTAGCACAATGGTATAACGACAAAAGGGGTGGACAAATTATTCCTGAAAATATATTTTCCAAACCTCCATCTGCGGAATTGTCTGAAAAACAAGTTGATCCGTTTGATTATAGCAAGGTGAGTCCATTGGTGGATGAGATTGTAGAAAACCGGTTAAGCAAGCGAGAACTTGTAAATCTTGGGTATGGTGAACAGTTAGTGGATCATATTTTTGGTCTTGTTAGAAAAGCTGAATTTAAAAGACGGCAGGCAGCACCCGGGTTAAAAGTAACTCCAAAGGCATTTGGGATGGGAAGAAGATATCCGATTGTAAACCACTTTGATGGGGAGTAAGGGAGCAGAAACTTGAAACTAGAAAATGGAAACTGGAGCAAGAAGTAAATGAAAGAAGTTTATGAACTGCTCCAAAGGAGCCCCTTTGGGGGATGTATATAAATTGGCTGAAAAGCTCTCGGATTTAATATGGTATGCTTTCGATGAATGGTCAAAAAAGGTACAGAACACTATCGGATACCAGATCATTCGTTCTGCTGTTAGTATTGCATCTGACATTGCCGAAGGGTATGGACGATATACACTCAGCGGATAGGAGGAATTTTTACCGGTATGCGCGAGGATCATTTCTCGCAAAGGGAGTCCCTATGGGAGAAGAAACCAAAGCGTGGTTGAGGAAACTCATCCGCCGGAAGGTCATACAGGAAACACAAATCAGCAAATACACAGAGATAATTGACAAACTTGGTCCAAAGCTAAATGCATTTATCACAAGTACACAATGAAATTATCATTGGATAATTGATAATCAGTCAACAAACCCAGTTTCCAGTTTCAAATAATTAAGGAGCAGGGGAGCGGAGCTGATAAGGTAATGACCCTGATACAGTCCATTAAATTAATTTGTTTTTTATTAATTCTAATTTGGGGAAGACTTGGGTTTTCGCAAGACGTCCTTGGAAAGGAATATTGGCAGGCATTGAGTGAAAATGAGAAAGTTTCCTTTATCACAGGTGTTTATTCCGGATTTACAAAAAGTTTGGATATAATGGGACATGAAGCGAAACGCCAGCGAAAGAAAGATAAATACTGGACTTCGCCATTTTCTTTAGAGAAATCAGCCCATGACATAAAGGAGTATTATTCTCCAAAGATCGGATATGACTATGAACTCATAACAAAATTATTGGATGCTTTTTATACGAATCCCGATAATGACCAGATTGACCTTATCTTTGCCCTCCACGTTCTGATCCTTCATCAGGAAGGAAAAGTGAGACGGGCGAATGAATTGCTTTTACACAAGCAAAAAGAATATTTATTAGGGAAGTAGGTTGAACCTATACAAATATCACGAAAGGGCGCCTCTGGTGTCCTTTTGTGTCTTGTTTATTGCCGGGATACTGATACAATTTTACTTTCATTTACCCACCTCAATTTTACTGGGGATTTTAATTATCTTGGTTGCCATTATCTGGTTTATCAAGCAAGGAAAGCCGTTATTGATATTTTTTTGGGGTGTCATTTTTATGAGCGGATTGGCTCGGTTGAGTATCTCTCAATTCTCCATACAAGACATCGATTTATCCCTTTCCCATTTTGAAAAACAAGATGTTGAAATAACGGGAGAAGTGCTTTCTGTAAAACAAACTGAAAAAGGATGGAAGTATTTATTGAAAAACCAACTGCTTCAGGGTAATCATGCTGTATTGAAAGACGATACTAAGATCTTTCTATATACCGATGAAACTCAACCCATTGAAGTGGGGGATATAGTGAATGCCAATGGTTTCTTCCAAAAGTTCATACCTCCCAGAAATCCCGGAGAATTCGATTTTTCATCATTTTATAAGCGTCGGGGAATCTGGGGTCAGATTTTTGAAGATAAGTCTCAAGATATTGCCGTGGTGGGGGAAATAAATAGCACCACAAAGAAAATAAGTACATTACAGATAGGAATTCGAAATCTGTTTGAGGAGCATGTTGGGGGAGATGCCGGGAATCTGTTAACAGCGTTGATTGTAGGGTTAAGAGATGAAATTCCAAAAGAAATAAAGGATGATTTTGTGGATACAGGAGTGATCCATGTTTTAGCCGTTTCCGGACTGCATGTGGGCTATGTCCTTGTTATTTTGATTGTACTGGTAAAAATATTCAGGATTCCGTACGGTTGGAATAAGATTCTCATAATTTTACTTCTTATGGGATATGCCGTACTGACCGGAGGAAAATCCAGTGTGTGGCGAGCAACGCTGATGGCTTCTCTTTTTGTCCTTGCCCCACTTTTTCACCGAAAGAGTAATTTATGGAATATTATCGCGGTAGCTGCATTAGGATTGTTGATATATAAACCTGATTATCTTTTTGATGTCGGTTTTCTTCTATCCTTCTCAGCAGTCATTTCAATTGTATTTTTCCTCAGTCAGTTTGAAATAATTTTACCGAAAAGGTTAAGGGTGTCCGAAATTCAAACTCCCTTTTTAAAATACGTGTTTGCTCTGTTCCTGGTATCCGTAGCAGCGCAAATAGGAACGCTTCCCTTTACCTGGAGCTTTTTTAACAGACTTCCCATTATTTCACTCATAGCGAATGTCATCATTATCCCATTAATTGGGGTATTGGTAGCTTTGGGATTTGCAATACTTCTCCTTGGGAGTTGGATTCCTTTTGTTGGAGGTATCTTAGGAAATAGCGCCTGGCTCGTATCACAATTCATTTTCTTTCTGACTAAATTTTTCTCGAATGTACCCTTCGCTTATCTTGAGCTTGCAACTCCTTCATTTCTGCAAGTATTTCAATATATGGCACTTGTGGGAACCTTGTTTTTCATATTTAGAGTTGGGTGGAGGAATAAAGGTGTATTGGCTTGCTTGCTTTGTGCAAATCTATTTGTTCTGCCATGGTCGATAGAAAAAAAGCAACTCGATGTCATTTTTCTGGATGTGGGACAAGGTGATGCAATTCTCGTCAGGATTCCGACAAAAGATGGGATGAAAATAGTTTTAGTCGATGCAGGAATGAAATCTTTCTGGCGTGATGTGGGAGAACGCGTAGTTCTGCCTGTCCTTAAACATTTTGGGATAAAGGAAGTTGATATTATGGTCATGTCTCATCCCCATAGTGATCATATCGGAGGTGTTGAAACGCTTTTAAAAAATATTACAATCCATGAAGTTTGGGACACCTTTTTTGACTATCAGTCTCATATTTACCAACGAATATTAAAAAAGATAGATCAAGATTCCATTTCATATCAACGTGTAAAACGAGGCGTCTGGGAGAATAGTTTTGAACCAGCACAGATATATATCCTTCATCCTGATAGTCTTTATGCTGCAACAGAGACAAGCGCTAATAATGCCAGTATCGTATTCAAGTTGGTTTATGGACAGGTTTCGTTCCTCTTTGTTGGAGATCTCGAAAGGGAAGGAGATCATGAGATGTTGCGGTTTGGTCAAATCTTAAAAACAGATGTATTAAAGGTGGGTCATCACGGTTCCATTACCAGCACAACCGAGCCATTTCTTAACCTCGCTAAACCAGACTATGCGGTTATTTCTGTGGGAGACAGAAACAAGTTTAAACATCCATCGGAGATTGTCTTATCTCGGTTAAAAGAATCAGGAGCAAAAATCTACAGAACAGATATCGATCATGCCATCTGGTTTAAGTCGGATGGGAACAGGTTGTGGGTACATGATTGGCGATGATGAGTTGCGTAGTATAAGCTGCCGGCTTATCCAAAACAAGCTTCGAGGGAGTCCGTCTAAGGACGGACAAGGATACTTGTTTTTCGAATGGATGATCGTTATTTGCCAATTGAGGAAATAATCATGGATTTTGTTGCCTTTTATTTTTTCTCAATCCATATTCTTAAATGAATGCTTTAATCTACTCGAAAACTCGATATGATAATAAATATTGGGAGCGATCAACTATGAGACTATTATTTATTAACCTGACATTCCTTATCATATTTACTGAAGTTAATGCCAATGAAACGGTTTTACTCGCTCCGGATGGTACAACAGTTACTATTCATCGTGATGAATTTGGTGTACCTCACATTACCGGTGATACAGAGGTGGCAGTATTCTATGGACAGGGTTTTGCCGTGGCTGAAGACAGACTGTTTCAATTGGAAATGAATCGGAGAGGGGCTGAAGGGAGAATTTCTGAACTGTTGGGAATTGGGTTTCTGGATTGGGATAGGTATATCCGGCAAATGGGATATACGGTTGAAGAAATGACCGAAATGTTTACTGCTTTTCCCGTTGAATTACAAGACATGGCGGAAGCCTATACGGCTGGGATTAATACCTTTTTGGATACCATGGTAGCAGACCCTACCCAGTACAAACCATTTGAGTTTTTTCTTCTGAACATAGACATGGAGCCGTGGACTGTATTGAATACCTTAGCTGTTGGGATTTTCATGGTACGTGATTTCGGTATGTTCGGGGGACAGGAATTGGATCGGTTGAGCGAACTACAGACCCAGGGGAAGGAATGGTTTGATGAAAATCGCCCCATTAATGATCCCAACGCGCCCACTACCATATCTGAGGGAGGAATGCCAACACCTACCGGTTGGAGTTATTCGGGTATCCGGGTGCGTGAAGAAATCATTCAAAAAATAAATATCCGTAAGAAGGAAATTGAGAGATTGAAAAAGGAAATTGGGCTTCCACCGAAATTTGGAAGTTTTGCCGTCTTGACTTCACCGGAGAAATCAAGTTCGGGTAATGTAATGCTCCTTGGATGTCCGCAAATGGGGGAACCCCAAGAAAATGCACCCCAGATCAATAATGAAGTGGAATTGACATGTCCAACGCTGCATGTGGGAGGGATGGCGATAGCTGGAATTCCTGGCGTAATTATCGGTCACACGGAACATCACGCATGGACCATAACCAGCGGAATTAGTGACAACATCGACGTATATATCGACTCAACTTCGGACGCCTCCTATAGCCAGTATTATCATAATGGAGAATGGCTCGATTTTAATGTGATTACGGATACCATTCACATTTTTTCTGCTTCCACCGAAATTTATACCCATTATCGCACCATACACGGACCTGTCTTTGGGGATGATCTGGAAAACCATCAGGTCTTTTCTTATAAAGGGACATTCAGGGATAGAGAATTGGATATGCTGCAGTTTTTCTACTACAACTACAAAGCAACTTCTCTTTCGGAATTTGAAAGTGCTGCAGAACAGTATTTTGTCATGAATTTCAACATGCACTACGCTGATCAGGATCAGAATATTAAATACTGGCATTTGGGACTTTTTCAGGACAGGAGTGATGGGGTTGACCCAAGATTACCTCATAAAGGTGATGGGACAGAGGAGTGGGGAGGACTCATCCCTTTTACTGATCTACCTCAAGCAACTTCAAACCCGGAAGGCTACTTTGCAAATTGGAACAACAAACCGGTTAGCTGGTGGAATCATGGGGATATCACACCATGGGTGGGTGGGCATAGCGTGGAATTGATAAAAGATTATGTGGGTTCTATCGATAGCTTTACGTATGAGAATCTGAAAGATATACCCTTTAACATTGGCAGTCATGGGACTTATCAGCAGGCAATCGAATTCACTAGTAGCGGTATCATGGATGAAAATATTGTGCCTCCGGGTCAAAGTGGATTCAGGAATTGGCAGGGAATTCCCAGTCCTCATTTTGATGATCAGTGGTCCTTGCATGTCGCGTGGGAATTCAAAGATATGGAATTTGGTGAGGATTACGTTACGGTAACCTATCACGTTTCTACTACCGGTTCTGATTCCACAGGTGATGGCACTGCGGAAAATCCCTTTGCCACTATCCAGTACGGAATTGATATTGCAGTGAGTGGGGATACTGTTTTAGTGCAGCCTGGTACTTATGTCGAGAATATCAATTTTTACGGAAAGAACTTGGTCCTTGGTTCTCTGTTTATGGTTGAAGAAGAATCGGCCTACATACTTGAGACAGTGATTGATGGGGACACAAGTGGGAGTGTCGTAACTTTCGAAAGTGGTGAAAACTTCTCAGTGGTGCTATGTGGATTTACAATCAGAAATGGTGGAGGTACTGAGGCGGCAGATCCTATGTTTCCAGGTTCCGCGGCTCTTTTTGGCGGAGGTATATACATAGAAAATGCTTCGCCGACCATTAGGAACAATCGGATATCTGATAATTACTTAATCTACTCCTGTAGCAATCGTGGTGGCGGAATTGCCATTAGAGGTAATTCTAATCCCATTATTGTCAATAACACGATACGGAATAATATCGTCAGTGGTCCATGTCTTTGGATCAACTATTTCGGTGGTGGCGTATGGATTGATTCCACTTCTAACCCGATCATTGGTGGAACTGCTGACAACACGAACATTTTCGAGAATAATTATGCCGATTCAGGATTTGATCTATTTCGAGCAGGCGTAGGGAAAGTCGTCAATGCACAGCATAATCAGTTCGATCACTGTCCTCCCACTGAAGGGAATTTAGTCTATCCAGACAGTGCGTTTGATGTATCTAATTGTTCACTACCCCCGTTGATTGTAGAAGAAGATAGTAATCTCCCCAATGAATTTTTTCTTCACCAGAATTATCCAAATCCATTTAATCCGACAACGACTATACGATTTGACCTGCCCGAAGCCGGAATGGTTCGGTTAGTGATTTATAATATTCTTGGGAAAGAAGTAGCAGTAGTTGTTGACAGGTGGCGGGAGGCAGTGGCAGGTCGTTACAATGTAGTGTGGGACGCCTCAAATGTAGCAAGCGGAGTATACTTTTATAGATTGGTTGTAAAACAAGATGACATCTCGTCCTACGTGGAAACGAAAAAATTAGTTGTGTTGAAGTGAAATAGATTTGTTGTGAAGCTTATGGAACTTTTCAAGGTGCAAAAATTGAAAAATTTCCGGATAGCAAATACTGTTTTATGAATAACAGAAAATTCAACATGTAGGATAAGCTGTTAGTTTGTCCGTTTGAATTTTCACCAACATAAAATTTATAAGTTTATTTCTCAATCTGACAGGTTTAACCCAACCTGTCAGATCTGGTGATGAGGGATGGAATCTTTATAACAAGCTTGTAATTTCTATTGTCAATTTTTGTATAGGCTGGATTCAAGTAGTAAGTGCAACATTTGAAAGTTCCCCGAAAAATACCTGATTGGGGGTTTTGAACCCAAGACATTTTCTCGGACGGTTATTTAGCTTTTTAATAACTCTGATTATTTCATCATCTGTGATGGTTCTAAAGTCTC
>SCKK01000039.1 GCA_004124475.1 Fidelibacterota bacterium | reverse complement strand
AACATAATCGTGTTAACTTGCCTCATGGTCTGGTTCTCCTCTGTTATTCTATGATTTCATAAGGAGAAATTACTCTCCTTTATGAGGATTACCAGACCTTATACTTATTTTAACCGGACACTACTGACCTTATTACATAAAAAATTAAAGATGTAATAGTGCAGATACAGGTTTAGCTTTAAGAAAACAATAAGTAATTTTAAAATGATTCTTAGTTGCATAATGTCTGAACAAGTAAAATATGAATTTTTAATATCATTTCCTCAGGAGTAATTATGGCAAAGGTAAGAAAACAAAAGGACATTAAAGACTACCGATTTGATGAAAAGCGGAAGAATAACCCGCCTGCTGGAATGGTGAGTTATGAAAAAACAGGGATACGCGAGCCAAAGACGAGACATTACGCCTACGACCCTCATCTTTCACCTCAATTGATCTGGGCAAACAAACCCGGACTGAAGTCCATAGAGGTGGAAGACGCCGCCGGGGTGGAGCCGGAAATTGTCTCTCTCCACGTCCACGAGCGGATCAGCGCAAAAGCCATCATCGAAACGGTGCGGAAGAAACCGAAGCAGTTCGATCTCTTCGCCGATCCCCAGCTTCCCCTCCACGAAGCGGTTAAGTTTTACCAGCACGACGTTGACTGGGCCAACCGGCTGATTCTGGGTGATTCTCTTCTGGTGGCGAATTCGCTCATAGAACGGGAGATGATGTCGGGAAAGGTGCAAATGATTTACATGGACCCACCTTATGGGATAAAATACGCCTCCAACTTTCAGGCGCGGATTGACCAGCGGGACGTGAAAGAACAGGATGACCATCTCACCCGGGAACCAGAAATGATCAAAGCGTACCGGGACACCTGGGAACTGGGGATACATTCCTACCTCACCTATATGAGGGATCGTTTACGCATATGCTGGGAACTCCTCAGCGAATCAGGATCAATCTTTGTCCAGATCTCTGATGATAATGTACATTTGGTGAGGGGCTTACTCGATGAAATATTTGGGGCAGAGAACTTCGTTTCCTTAATTCCATTTAGAACAGCAATGACTAAGCCAACAATATTGCTGAATAACGTTTGCGATTTCTTGTTGTGGTATTGCAGGGATATTAAGGCACTGAAGTTTAGACCTTTATTTGAGAGAATTGAATCGAATGAGGACATAAGTACCCAACAATTAGAAGCAAGCACTAAACAAGCTATTTATGAATTCGAATATCAAGGCCAAGCTTACAATCCAACTAATGGTTGGCGCCTATCATATAACTCACTGACGAGGATTGCCGAATCAGGTAGAATTAAGGCTTCCGGAACGCTGAGATTTATTCGATATGTATCTGATTTTGGTTTTCATCAGTTAGATAATCTGTGGACGAGACAGCTTTCTGAGCAGAGCAAAGTTTATGTTGTGCAGACTTCAAACAAGGTAATTGATAAATGCGTGCTTATGACTACTGATCCCGGTGATTTGGTGTTTGATCCCACCTGCGGCAGCGGAACCGCTGCTTATGTGGCGGAGCAGTGGGGGAGAAGATGGATTACGTGCGACACAAGTCGGGTGGCTCTCTCTATCGCCCGTCAGCGGCTCCTCACCGCCACCTATCCTTACTATGTCATTGACGATGATGATAACGGCAACAACCCCAGATATGGCTTCAAATACAAGACCGTCCCCCACATAACCCTCAAATCCATCGCCCAGAACACACGTATTGACCAAGTGGCTGAGGAATACAATCCCAAGATTGAGGCGGCGGTTGAGAAGCTGAACAAAACCATTGGTCTCGAATACCAAGAGTGGGAAGTTCCCTTCGAGGCGGAGGACGATTGGAACGCTGCAACGAAGACAGCATGGGAGGAATTCAGAAAACTCAAGCGGGAGAAGCAGGAGAAGATTGCCGCTATCATCGCCGAAGATGCCATGCAGGAGATCTTATGCGATCAACCGGAAGTGGACAGGAAAACGGTGCGGGTCTCCGGTCCATTCACGGTGGAAGCGATTCCGCCACCAGTTTACACGGCAGAGTCTCCCATCGGCGGTGAACCGGAACTGGTAGATGAGGAATACGAACTGGAAGGTGCTGAACTGGCAGAAGAAAATCACATTCCCTCCCTCATAAATCTATTGCAGAAAGACGGCGTCACCTTTCCAAATAACCGCCATCTCAAGTTCGACGTACTCACTGCCCGGACAGGGGGTGTTCTCCACGCGGAGGGGGAAGCAGAGGGGAAACGATTTGCCGTTTCATTCGGTCCCCTTCATGGTCCCGTCACCGCTTGGCAGGTGGAGGGTGGTTTGAGAGAAGCGTACATGGGTGGTTATGACGACATCATCTTCTGTGGCTTTGCCTTCGATCCCGAGGCTCAGGCGAGTATCGCAGCCAATCCCCATCCGAAAGTGAAAGCCCATGCTTCCCACATCCGCCCTGACGTCATCCTGAAAGATTCGGAAGGGGGCGACCTGTTGAAGACTACCGCCACAAGTCAACTGTTCACTGTCTTCGGCGAGCCCGATGTGGAACTGACAAGAAAAGATGATGAATACATCCTGAAGCTGCTCGGGGTGGACGTGTACGATCCCCTCACTGGGTCTGTTCATTCGGAGAATGCCGATAAAATAGCAGCATGGTTTATTGACACGGACTACGATAGCCGAACATTCTGCATCGTGCAAGCCTTTTTCCTGATAAGTCCGCATGGAAAAAGTTGGAACGTGCCTTGAAAGGGACGCTGGATGAAGAGCGGTTTGAGATGCTTACGGGTCAAGAATCCCTTCCCTTTGAAGCAGGAAACCATAAAAAGGCAGCGGTGAAGGTGATTGACCAGCGGGGGAATGAGGTGATGAAGGTGGTGGAATTATCTCGAGGTGCCCGTTTAGCACCTTAACATGGAGGACACATTTTGTGACCTCCAAATCAGATAGAATAGGATTAAGGTACAAACCAATGGTGTTCACAGAGCAAGGAGTCGCCATGCTATATTCTGTTCTTAGGAGCAAACGAGCCATTGAAATCAACATACTGATTATAAGGGCGTTTGTGCGTCTTCGTGAATTGCTCTACTCCAACAAGGAGTTGGCTTTGAGAGTAGAAATGCTTGATCGTGAGATGAGAATTCAGGGTGACACATTAAACCGGGTGGTTGAGATTGTGACTCAGTTGTTAGAGTCGCCTGAAGTAGAACCGAAGCGGAAGATCGGTTTTGATATAGGAGGAAATGATGACTAAACCTGAAGCTCAACGACATTTAGCCGTTGATGAGCCGATCATCAATAGCCCTTGGACTGAGCCCCAATATCATTGGCTATATGAAAAGGACACAGGATTGCCAAGCAAACAGCCGGGGAGAAGATCGGCTCATTATTATTTTCGAGCAAGACGGCGATTGGATACAGGACAAACGAAGCTTTTCGCCGAAGAAGAGATGGTGGAATTGGAACTGGTAAACAAAATACGAGATCAGGTGAGGAAATGGCGGGAAGGAGGATACAAAAATGCCAGCCATGTGACAAAACAACTCCTACGACATTGGAATACACCTGATCGAGAGAAGAAGCTTTTTTTCTGTCAACTTGAGGCTGCAGAAACCATTATCTGGCTCAACGAGATTCATAAGCCAGGCCAGCGTGGCATCACTATTCCTAAAAGATGAACCCAATGAAGAAGGTTTTCCATCGCTGAGGCGTCAGTGTATAAAAATGGCTACTGGCAGCGGCAAGACAGTGGTGATGGCAATGATTGCTGCGTGGAGTATCCTGAATAAAGTACACAACCGCCAGGCAAAATGGTGCTCCGATGCTATTCTCATCGTGTGCCCAAATTTAACAATCAAAGAACGATTAGGCGGTGCTCCTATAACCAATGTTGGTTCTGAACCAGAACGTGCACTCATCCCAGGTGCAAAAGGGAATTACTACGACATATTCGGTCTCGTTCCAGCCAACCTGATAGAGTTTCTGGGGCGGGGGAAGTTCATCATCACCAACTGGCACCAATTTTCAATGATAGATGACAGCAAGAAACGGAGCATCACGAAACGGGGGAAAGAGAGCCCGCAGGCGTTTGCCTACCGTGTGCTGAGAGACCTGGGTAATGCCAAGAACATCCTTGTTATGAATGATGAAGCTCATCATGCCTACCGTCCAGCACTCATCGATCCTGACGATCCGAAAGTTGCAAAACTATCGGCTGAAGAAAAGAAACAGAAAGAAGAAGCCACGGTCTGGATTTCTGGTCTGGATAGAATCAATCTTGCAAGGGGAATCAATCTGGTAATGGATTTAACAGCAACGCCATTTTATATCCATGGCAGTGGGTATCCAGAAGGAAGTCCTCTCCCATGGATTGTTTCTGACTTCGGACTGGTGGATGCCATAGAGTGTGGAATTGTGAAGATTCCTCAAGTGCCTGTGGATTCCAACTCAGGACGCCCCGTTCCTGAGTACTTTGCTTTATGGAAATGGATCTACGAGAAACTCCCAGCGAAGGAGCGGGCAAGTGGTAAACGAAAACCCAAGCCAGAAGCCATTATCCGGGAGGCTGAAGGAGCTCTACAGCAACTGGCGGGACAGTGGAAGGATAAATTTGAAGAATTTCAAAAAAATAATTATCCAGTACCTCCTGTGATGATAGTTGTGTGTGATAACACAAACATTGCACAGGTGATTCACGAATACATAAGCGGTGAGCATATGGAAATAGTTCCTGACACCAAAGGCAAGAAGCGCAAACGGAAAGTTTTTGATTCTGGACATGTGTTTCCCGAATTGTTGGGAAACACAGAAAACATCGAGAACACAGTCCGGATAGACAGCAAACTTCTAAGTCAAGCTGAGGAAAGGGAGGAAGGAAAATCAAAACAGGATGCAGCAGAAGCCCTGAGGAAAAAAGTCAATACTATTGGGAAAGTCGGTGAACCAGGAGCAAATATCCGGTGTGTTGTTTCTGTTTCAATGCTGACAGAAGGGTGGGATGCACAGAATGTGACCCATATTTTGGGTTTAAGGGCTTTTCAGTCTCAGTTACTTTGTGAGCAAGTTGTTGGAAGAGGCTTACGCCGAACCCAATATGATGATTTTTCAGTACCCGAGTACGTGGACGTCTATGGCATTCCATTCGAAGTTATTCCTGTGAAAAAGAAACCAGTGGGTCCCACACCTCCGCCTCCTCCAACAACCCTGGTCAAAGCATTGAAACAAAGAGAAGAACTTAAGATTGAATTCCCGAGAGTAGAGGGGTTTGTTTACAAAGTGAAAAGTCGGATTACTGCCGACATAAGCAAAATTGAACTCCTTGAAATAGACCCCTCAACGGAACCCACGAAAACCGTCGTCAGGGCTCGTGTTGGCTACCAGATAGGCGTTCCCGGTCTTGCAGGTCCTGGTGAAACCATAGAAGAAACTCGGAAAGCATTTTATGAGCGTGTACGTCCTCAGCAATTCCATTACGAAATAGCGAGACAGATTACTTCAGCATTGTTAGCAAGTGATGACTTCAAGATGCAGGCGAGACAACTGTTATTTCCTCAAGTGCTGCAAATTGTGAAACATTATGTGAAGCCATTATCTGAGAACGGTCGGGTGGAATACAACAGTATTGACCAGCGGGAGCTGGGCTTGCAACGATATGTTCAGTTAGTCATCGAGAGACTATGTGCAGCAATACGGCCGGATGAGGGGGCCGGTGAAGCCCCTTTAATTCCCAGACTCGAACGCTTTCGCCCCAGAGGATCTACTACCGAAGTACTGTTCAGAACAGCTAAGAAGACCAGAACTACCCTGAAAAGCCATGTCAGCCACGTTGTACTCGACACAAAACGGTGGGAAGGATCAGTAGCGTACTATCTTGAACAAAATGACTTAGTTCTTTCATACGTGAAAAACGATCACCTTGGTTTTACCATAGACTACGAGTTTGGTGGAAGTCAGAATACGTATTTGCCTGATTTCTTGGTGAAGCTCATATCCGGTATTACACTTGTGCTGGAAGTTAAGGGTTATGAAGATGAAGAAGATCGTGCAAAACACGAAGCGGCAAAAAGATGGTGTAACGCTGTTTCAAGTTGGAGGAAGATGGGGTCATGGAAGTTTGAAGTATGTAAAAATCCAAACAAAATTATAACAATTTTAAAACAATATAAATAGGTTACTATAACCTGTTGTACAAATTAATTTGATAAAAAAAAGAGACCGTGCATTACCACCAAGCATGCTAATCCTGATGCTATTACCATAAATTAGAAGCAGAAATTGACCGGTTGGTGTATGAGTTGTATGGGTTGACAGAGGAGGAGATAGCGATTGTTGAGGAGACAATGAGAGCATATGACATCTGATGGGAAAATAACGATATTGGTGGCATCCTCAGTATATGGTTTTGAAGACCAACTAATGCAGATCTGCGGTTTATTTGAACAAATGGATTATCATCCCGTCAATTCCCATTATAGAACATTGCCGGTGGATCCTTCAAAATCCAATCTGGAGAACTGTCTGGAAGCAGTTAGTAATTGTGATGTATTGTTTGGAATCTTGCGTCCATTTTATGGATCCGGCCTAATTGGAAACACATCAATAACTCACGAAGAAATGAAGTTATCCTTAACACTAAAAAAGCCTCGCTGGTTTATTGCCCATCGGGACATCCGAGTAGCAAGAGTGTTATTTAAACAGTATATGTATAACTCAGATGGTACACAAAACTCTACATTTCATTATCATCCAACATCACTTCTGGATGACATACGCGTCATTGATATGTATAATGATACAATTCAAAATAACATTCCACCAGAAGAGCGTGTTGGACATTGGACCGATGAATATTTTACACTATATGACATCTTAAAGGTGATAAACACTCAGTTTAGTGATAAAAATAGAATATTAAACATCATCGATAATATGAGAACATTATGAAAAGTGATGATATAATGCAATTTGAATCAATTCTGAAAAAAGAAGAATCAGAAACACTTGAATTCAAGTCATCTTATGATAAAGAACAGGTTGGCCAAATAATTTGCTCCTTTCTTAATAAAAAGGGTGGACAGATAGTAATCGGCTGCGGCGATAAAAATCAAGTGATCGGCGTTACTAAAGCAAAATACAAAGCAGACGAAATTGCAAAATACCTCACAAAAGAAATCGTCCCTGAACCTGTTATCTCCGTGGATATTCAGAATTACAAAAATAAGAATGTTATCATGATTAATGTGTGGCAGGGTAATAATCCACCCTATATCTATAAGGGAAGTATCTATTATAGAAAAAACATTTCTACCGTCAAAGCCAGCTCTGCACAACTGGCAAAACTTATACATAGTAGTCAAGAAATAAATCAGCGATGGGAGACAAAGCCGGCAATTGAGATTGAGTTAGATGAAATTGATCTCAATGAAGTGAATGGATGTATAAAAGATGTAACTATGGCTAATCGGGATATCAATATTCCTTCCGATCCCATTCAATTTTTAAGTAAATACGGTTTGTACAAAAATGGTGATTTCACAAACGCTGCCGTACTAATGTTTGGTAAAGAACCTGTACAGTTTTTCCCTCAAGTTAGAATTAGATTATCTGTATACAAAACTGATAAAACCGGCGGAAATATTCTTTACGATAAAATTTTCGATAAGAATCTTTTCCAATCAACTACACAGATCACTGACTTTTTTGACTTGGCATATGGTGTATCTAGTTCTTTTAAATCCACTGATTGGAAGCGGAATGATAAGCTTGGATTTCCACGATTAGCCGTTCGTGAAGCAATTCTTAATGCTATAATACATCGCGACTATTCGTCTTACTCTGGCAGTGTTGCCATTAACATTTACCCAGATAAGCTAAAAATCAGCAGCTATGGCAAGTTTCCCAAAGGAATAACAGTTAAATCTCTTGCTGAAGATCATCTTTCCATTCCTGTAAACCCTGATATTGCACACATCTTTTTTTTAAGAAATTGGATTGAAAAAATTGGACGAGGCACAGTAAAGATGATCTCACAATGCCGTGATCAGGGCTTCAAAATTCCATTTTGGCGTGTACATGGAAATTCGGTTACAGTTACTTTCCCGGGAATTTCTGTCCCATTTAATTACAATGAGGGAATAAGTGAGGGAATAAGTGAGGGATTAAATAAACTACTTATTGATTACTATAATGAGGGAATAAATGAGGGAACAAGTAAGGGAATTACTGATGCCTTAAAGGCATCGATGCAGGAAATTATTGAACTGCTGATTAAAGATAAGAGCTTGAGAGCTTCCGAAATTACAGGAAAACTAAATAAGCCCTATAAGACTATTGAAAGACATATAAAGACTCTCAGGGATATCAAAGCAATTGTATATATGGGATCTAAACGTGCCGGAGGTTATCAACTGACGGAAGTCTGGCAAAAATTGCTAAAACCTCAAAACCATATAAATTAAAAAATGCAAGTATTGACGATCTCGTAAAAAGAGAAAAATTGTCATTCTTAATGTGCAGAATCTCCAAACCGAAATAGATCCTTTGATGGTCTGTCTATCCACTTGCGGATATGCGTTGTATGGGCTAACGGAGGAGGAGAAAGCGATTGTGGAAGAAGGTATACAAAAATAGAATTTGTGAGCAAGAAATTGAAGTACACACCGAACAAAACTTTTCTTTACATTTAGTAAGGTAATCTTGAAGGGTTTTCAATCCGAACAATCTTAATTTTACAATTGATTGGAAAGGATTTACTATGGGTCGTTTATTGGTTAGTGTCAGAGGTCCTAAAGAAGCATTGGTTGCAGCTAGAGGTGGGGCTCATATCGCTGACGTTGAATTCCCTGGATCAGCTTTAGGTACACCCTATCCACTAAACATTAAAGCAGTTCGGGACAAATTGGATTCAAATGGATTTAAACAAATACCAATTTCAACAAACATTGGTGAAAAACAACCGGTGTTAAGTACTGCATGTCAGGCAGCCTTAGGGGTAGCCACAGCAGGATCTGATTTTATTAAATGCGGAATGGCAGGGCTAAGCCTAGAAAGATCAACTTATTTGGGTAGAAGTTTGATGCGGACAATAAAAGAATGGCACCCGGAAAAAAAGATGTACCCTGCTGTTTTCCCGGATGAAGAATATATGAGTGTATTCAATCCTTTGATTGACGGACCTATGCTAGTTGAAAAGATCAATTGTGATGGATTGTTGATCGATACTTACAATAAGAATATTGGAAAATCTTTATTAGATTATTTCACAGTAAAAAAGTTAAAACAACTTGTTGATGATCTCCATTCGTTGGGAAAAGAAGCCTGGTTAGCAGGAAGTATAACAATAGAACAAATGCTAAAGTTATGGGAAACTGGTGTTGATGTTGTTTGTGTGCGCGGGGCAGCGTGTGAATCCATAGATGAAGAACTAAGATTTGGTAAAATCAGAACTGAGTTAGTCTTAGAGTTAATTGAAACTATCAAATACAATTCATAAATATGCTTCTATTTAAAGGTTTAACTTACATTTTGTTTTATGTCCTCATAATTCCCAAGAAATGTGCATAAAATCAAAATGACTTACTATATCAATTTATTTGAAACAATATTAATCCGATACTAATGAAAATAAAAAAGATAACGATAGATAACATTCGGTGCTTTAAGCATCTTGAAATTGATTTTAATTCAAATAATGAGCTCAAGAAATGGGCATTAATTATAGGAGATAATGGAGTTGGAAAAACAACTATTCTCAGAAGTATTGCTATCGGATTAACTGAAGTTTCGGGAGCTTCAGGGCTTGTAGATGACCTTGGAAGTGACTGGATCCGAAGGGAGTGTACAGAGGGTTCTATTCGACTGGATATAGAACCCTATCCTGCATGTAAAGAAAATACTTTTATTACTACCAAATTTATAATGAATGACTTTAAGGAAGTTGAAGTAAGCCAAGAAGTTAATCCAATAAAACCTGATACATTTGATTGGGATAATCTTTTTGTTTGTGCTTATGGAGCTGCAAGAAGCCTACATGCAACTGAATCTTATTCGGATTATGTTATAACAGATTCAGTCTATACGTTAATTAGGTATAGTCAACCACTTCAAAATCCTGAGTTAAACATTAGAAGGATTCAATCTTTGGGTATAGACGAAACAAAAATATTTAATCTATTAGAATCAATTTTGATGTTGGAAAAGGGAGCAATTACATTAGACTTTTCTGGAATTAAAGTAAGTGGGCCATGGGGTAGAAAAATGCCAATGGATGCGTTAGGTGATGGATATATAGCTACTATAACTTGGATTATTGATATGTTTGGCTGGAAGTCTCTTTTTGAAGGCAAAAAAAAGGAGGTGTCAATTAATAGAATTTTAAATATTTCAGGGATTATTTTATTGGACGAAATTGAGCAACATCTACATCCGAAATGGCAAAAAAATATAGTTAAACTAGTACGGGATCAGTTTTCAGAACTACAATTTATTGCTACCACCCATTCTCCTTTATGCGTTGTTGGAACTACGGATTTAAGGGATGAAGAATGTTCAATTGTTGTTTTGGAGCAGAAAGAAAAACAAATTGAATGTAGAGTTTCTACACCACCACGAGGAAAAAGGGTTGATCAGGTTTTAACATCATATATATTTGACCTTCTTACAGCAAGTGACAATGCCCTTAAGCGAGATATTGAGCGTTATTCAAAATTATACTCCAGAGAATCTAGAACAAATATTGAAGAAAAAGAACTGCATGAACTTTATAGTAGCTTAGATGCTCAATTAGGATCAGGCGAGACAGAACTGGAAAAAAAAGCAACTAATATTTTAGATAGAATTTTGGAAGAATTATATAATGAGAAGCTAAAAAAATTTAAGGATAAAAAATCGCCTGTCAACTACGAGGTGTTAAGGCAATTGAAGAATTTAATTGAATAACATGATTTTCTTGGATTTTACTGAGCCTGATGATTTAGAATGGATGCAATGGATTCAAAACTGTAATGATGCAACAGAACAATTAATCAAAGATTACCAAAATGGTATACAAATTAGCATTACTAATTTATACAGTGAACAAAAAGAAAGATTCTATGGGAAACCATTTTATGGTAAATGCGCCTACTGTGAATCTAGTATTGAGGTAAACTCACCAACTTATGTTGATCATTATAGACCAAAAGGTGGGATTAGATATATAGATAATACACGTGTGATGATACAGGAAAATGGGGTTGACATCAAACCACATCCAGGGTATTACTGGCTTGCTTACGACTGGCGTAACTTACTACCAACTTGCTGGAAATGTAATACATGGCATGAGGATCAACGTTCAGAACACCAGATTGGAAAGGGCAATCGCTTCCCTTTAGAAAATCAATATGCAATTAATCCGGGGGAGGAGGTTAATGAGGAAGAACTATTAATTAATCCTATGTTTGAGGATCCAGCTGATCATATATATATTGATGAATTAGGAATAATTCATGTGCGAAACAGATCAACAAAGGGGGAAACGGTTATTGAAGTATTTGGATTAAACGTTCGTGAAGCACTTCTGGAAGAAAGAAAAACAGCGTATGATAATATAAAAAGAAAGATTAAGGCAATTTTTTCAATGGACGAAATCGATCCCAGAAAAAATCGGGAGATTGATGAATTAAATTTAATAAAAGAAGGAAGTAAACCTTATACAATATCAGCAAGGAAAGTAATACGGGACAGCATCACTGAAATAGTAAATACAATTGGCCTAATAAGATGACACCTTTAGATAATAACCACTATGGTAAAGAGTTAATATTGGATCTTCACGATTGCGATCCAACAATTTTCAACAGAAGAAATATTAAACAGTATTTTGTCGAATTGTGCAAGTTGATTGACATGGATCGCTGTAAACTAAGCTGGTGGGATGACCATGGTGTTGCCCCCGAGGACCAACAGACCGAACCCCATTTTAAAGGAACGTCGGCTGTGCAATTTATTATGACAAGCAATATCGTAATTCATACTTTGGACCTGCTTGGTGCGGTGTATATCAATATTTTTTCCTGTAAAGATTTTGATGCTGAAATCGCACAGAATTTTTCTGCAGAATGGTTTAAAGGAAAAATTGTCAGTTCACACTTAATTGAGAGAAAATAAAAAAAGAAAATGATTTTCCAATTGAGGGTTATGGATAAAGATGTGGAGTAGATAAACATGAAACTGTATGAAAAAGAGTTTGAGATACCGATAGTACCCGGGCATAAAAACCTGATAAATCATTTTAACAAGGTTATTAGTGAATTTATTCCAAAGGATGAAATTCCAGTCCGTTTTGTGGTTACGGAAACGAAAGTTGACCATTATCATTGTGAGCTGGGTTTATTATCAGGAAATGATCATGAAATAACAGATTCGATTTTTCATTTTTCAAAGAGATCAACAGAAAATATCAATAAGTTCAATACTGTCCTATTGGTTCCAACAGGTATTGGAGCGGAGGTGGGTGGACACTCTGGTGATGCTGGACCGGTCGCGAAATTATTGTCGGAAACCTGTGATACATTGATTACCCACCCCAATGTTGTTAACGCATCCGATATCAACGAAATCCCTGATAATGGTTTATATGTAGAAGGCAGTATTATCAGTCGCTTACTCATGGGAACTCTTGGATTACAGCCTGTCCACTCAAATCGTGTACTGGTCGTCATCGATGATCACCCCCATCAAATTTTCGTAAATGCTGCAATTAATAGTGTTAACGGAGCCAGAGCGGCTTACGGTTTTCAGTGCTCAAGGATCCTGCAAATTGATCCACCAATTCATATGAGTTCGGAATATTCATCTTCCGGTCGAGCAGTGGGGAAAATTGACCGGTTAAAAGCTCTGTTGAATGTAATGGATGAATATCGGGATGAATACGATGCAGTAGCTTTGTCATCTGTAATTGATGTGCCAAAAAGCTATCATACAGATTATTACAAGAGTGAAGGATCAATGATCAACCCGTGGGGTGGCGTTGAAGCGATCCTTACACATGGAATCTCACTACTTTACAATGTGCCTTCTGCTCATTCACCAATGTTTGAGTCACCTGAAATTGCAAATATGGATCCTGGAGTAGTAGATCCACGGATGGCGGCGGAAGTTGTTTCTGTGACTTTTTTACAATCGATTTTGAAAGGGCTTAGTCGAAGTCCAAGAATTATCACTGACCCTAATAATATGCTTCATCCTAATATTATTACGGCAGAAGATATCTCCTGCCTTGTTATTCCTGATGGTTGCGTTGGTTTACCTACATTAGCCGCTTTAGAACAGGGTATTAAAGTTATCGGTGTTCGGGAAAATTATAACCTGATGAAAAATGATCTGAGGGCTTTACCTTGGAAACCCGGTCAATTATACATGGTTGATAACTATTGGGAAGCTGCCGGTGTGCTGAATGCTATCAAAGCCGGAATTGCTCCGGAATCTGTCAGGCGACCATTGTCTGCAACCCAAGTTAAAAAAATAACGTATAGGAAAAAAATACAGGCAAATAGTAAAGCATCAACAGAAATGATTTTAAAAATAAGTGAATAGGATGAATAGTCGGTTCACCCCTTTTGTCCCGAAACTTTGGGATTTACATACTATTCCTTTGCCGTATTAACTATATGTACAGTCCGTTGGGGAAAGGGAATCACTATATTTTCTCTACCAAATCTATGATAAATTTCAGTATTCAACTGGTCAATAACTCTTCCTCTTAAGACCGGTTCTTCAATCCAGCATAGAAGCTGAAAGACCAATTCAGACTCTCCAAACTTTCGGAATCGAACACGGGGTTCAGGATCTTTATGTACATTTTCATTGGAGTTAGCAACATCCATAAGAATCCTTCGAACCTTATCAATGTCAGATCCGTACGCTACGCCCACAGTGACGCGTACACGTTCTTTTTCGTAAGGTCCACCACTTTCATTCACGATTTTTGCGTTGGCAATTACAGAGTTTGGTATCGTGATTTCGATATCGTCTCGGGTTAATATCCGTGTGCTGCGAATACCGATTTCAGTTACTCTCCCCCTCTCACCGGTACCAAGATTAATAAAATCCCCTATTTTATAGGGTGCATCCACCATGATGAATAATCCGGCAAAGAGATTTGCCAGCGTATCCTTGGCTGCAAAACCGATCGCAATACCCACTATTCCGGCGGATGCAAGCCAGGCGGTGATGTTCACATCCCATGCAAGTAGTATAAAGTAGCTGGCTGCGATAACAATGAAGATCTTCCCAAGATTATCAAAAAGAGGAATGGTTTGTTTTTGAACAACCCTTAATACTTTTTCCTTTTTAGAAAACCAATTTAAAGCCACTGTGATTAATTTTAAAACTGCTGCTGACCAAATCAATACAGCAAAAGTTTTCAAAAGACCAACAATTAAATACTGAATATTCTTGGGAAGTTCAATGAGACCTACAGAAATATTTATTCCAATTAATAAGATGCTGTAGAAAATCGGCTTGTGCAGGCGCTCTAATATCTGATCATCAAGGGTTGTCTTGGTGCGCTTGACGATTCGACCAAATATTCGGGTGAAAATCCAATCGGCTAATTTCGCAGCGATAACTGAAACGATTATAACTATTAGGGCTTGTATATAGGGTTCTGCTAATAGTGATGTAATAATTTCCATCTTAACCAATCAATGGATTATTGCCGTATGGATTGTCGCTGAATATTCTTTGATTTAAAGATTTCTTAAAACATCGCCCACACAATTATTTTTTTGATAAAGCCTAACGCTACGATGGCAATAATGGGTGAAATATCAAATCCAATTCTCAATGGCGGAATGATCTGCTGGATGGGTCTCAGCATAGGATCGGTGATTTTATACACAATCTGAACAATCGGATTGTAAGCATTGTGTGGCACCCACGATAAAACTACTCTTGCGATCAAACAGATATACAAGAACTGGAATATTAAATTTATAATTGAAAAAAGCATGTGATTCAATGGTAATCTCCTCTATTTATTCTTCTGAAACTTTCGTATAAATTGGCTAAATGTCAAAGATAAAATGGCAATGAATGTAATCACTTATATCTGCTCTTTGGCTTTTTATTTGCAAACCCGAAACGGAGGGAACACACGAATCATCAGTATAGATAGGAGCCAGTCACACCGTAACACTTCAATCTTCGCGGAGTTTGTAATCCACAAGCACAGGCTTTTGGAGAGATTTGTCCTCTAATAGACTGAGTGCGGCTTCGAGCACAGCAATTTGTCTTTCTGATTGACCAGGTTTGTCTAATGGGTATCCATGTTTAAAAGGTACGAATAAAGCACGGGGTGGCTGTACTTTCTCAGCCACTCTCCGCAAAAGCTGTATGACAACGGTTACAATGCCCTGGCGTTCAAGTTCTGCTGCTACCAGGCACACGGCCTGATTGCACATAGGTCAGACAGGGACTAAAATCGCAATGTCAACACCATCATCTGCCAGCCACTTCGCTGCCTCCGGGGCGGTGCGATGAATTAACCTTCCCGGAGCTGTTATGACGCCCATGAATGAGAGATACCGATGATTTAAGGAACCAATTCGTCCTGACTCAACCAGTTCCCGAACCCTGTCTATGGGAAACGCCACGTTGGGATCCCGACGCAACCCGCTATGATCGTATGATTTACTTTTATGGCAATCAGTCAATTCAGAAACATTAATATCGCTTGGAATTTCCCGAAAACTGACGTCGCCACCAGGAATGAACCTATCAAACGGCTCCTGATCCGGCAGGACAAACCCCGCACTGGAAATAAGCGTCAGTCGACATTCTGAAAGAGGTTTACCCAATTGTGTCCAGGGAACGGGATCAATCCGCCTCCATGGATAGGATTTTAGAAACAGTCGGGTAGTAGTTTTAAATTCGCTCAGATCACCCATTGATAAATTTTCCGGTTCTTCGTGGAAATAAGCATTTCAAACGATTTGCCATATGAGTAATTTAAGAACATTAGTGGCTAAACTGGGACTTTACCCAATAGAATTATGAGCTGTGTTTGTATGGCCGTGGGAATCAATCAAACTCCTCCCGATTTTCCCGAAACTTCGGGATTGGTTCTTTATTTGCAAACCCGAAACCGAGGGAACACACGAATCATCAGTATAGATAGGAGCCAGTCACACCGTAACACTTCAATCTTCGCTGAGTTTGTAATCCACAAGAACAGGCTGAGTATTCATGCAGACCCGGAAGCTGGTGATTCTGAAGTAATTTCTTCATCCACGATTTCGGCATCGTGGGTGTCCAAAATCCAGGTCCGACTCTGGCTGTCTTTCACCTTGAACCGGGTGGGCTGGTATTGAAGTTCCAGAATTTCCACAATCTCTCCTTCAGATAAAACCCATCCCCAGCTGGACCGCTTTTCACGGATGAGCCTCAGTTTCGTGCCGGGGGTTACGTTGTTCATTGAAAAGTAAGTCGCCATCATCTGCCTCTTAAAGTGTCGACAAAATTAAAAAATCTTATCTGAATTTTCAACAACTTGAATCGACATTTAAGTGGGTTTATTAGTCAACAGTTGTAAATTTCAGGATATTGAAGTGTGATGAATATTTTAATTGTATACTCCCACCCCAACCTGAACAGTTTCTGCGGAGCATTAAAAGATGCCTTTGCAGAAGGTGCACAGAATGCCGGTCACGATATATCTCTCGTAGACCTCTATGCTGAGAACTTTCAGCCGGTCCTGCCTCAATCTGAATTGGCTGGAGAAGAGATCAGTGATGCAGTAAAGTCCCACCAGGAGAAAGTGAAGAGAGCAGATGTATTGGTGTTTGTTTATCCCGTCTGGTGGTTTCGGGCGCCGGCAATCTTTGAGGGATGGATTGACCGGGTTTTTTCTGTGGGCTTTGCCTTCAACTTCAAGCAGATCATCGGCAACTACGGTCGGCCCGTGGGACTGCTGAAGGGGAAACAAGCGATCATCATCAACACCTATGGTTCCCCGGCTCTCTTTACCAAATACTTTTATATGAACATACCTTTCCGGAGGATCAAGCGCGGCGTTTTGAAGATGTGCGGGATAAAAAAGATCAAACGGATCAACTGCTGGTCCGTACCGTTCGTATCTCAGGAAAAAAAAGAAAAGTACCTTAACAAAGTCCACCAAATCGCCCGGAGTCTATAACTTACATGAAAAAGGATTATCTCACAGAAAAAGAATTACCTGTGTGGATTGCTTCCGGTTTTCTTCTCACAGCTATTCACAATGCAGGACTGGTAGCCCTGACACACACGCCCAGCCCCATGGGGTTCCTCTCCGAAATCCTGAACCGCTCGCCCAACGAAAAACCGTTTCTGCTGATTCCCGTAAGATATCCCGCAGAAGATGCCCAGGTGCCTATACTGGAGAAAAAGTTATTTGAAGAGGTTACCGCGGTTTTTTAGTATGAAGTTCAAGTTTATCAGAACTAACGGTATTACCCTCCACACTGCCCTGGCAGGACCGGAAGACGGGGAACTGCTGATCTTTCTCCACGGCTTTCCTGAGTTCTGGTACTGCTGGCACAAGCAGATCGATTTCTTTGCTGAGAGGGGATATCGAGTGGTGGTTCCGGATCAGCGGGGGTACAACCGCTCAACCAAGCCCTCCAGCATTTCGTCTTACAGAGGTCGATCAATTGTCCATGACACTCTCGGACTCATCGAAGCCCTGGGCCGAAAGAAGGCCCACATCGTCGGACACGATTGGGGCGGACTCACCGCGTGGCAACTGGGACATCGTTATCCCCGCTGGGTGGAAAAATTAACCGTCCTAAACTGCCCCCATCCTGATGTCATGCGGAAAAATCTTTTTACCAATCGAGACCAGCGGAAAAAGAGCTGGTATATCTTTTACTATCAATTACCCTTTTTGCCTGAGTGGACCATGTACCGAAAAGATTGGGAGTTTGCCAGAAAGGCTTTGACCTACACTTCTCAGCGGGGATCGTTTACCGAAAAGGACCTCTCCAAATATATGGAAGCATGGTCCCAACCGGGTGCCATCACGGGGATGGTGAACTGGTACCGGGCGGGGATACTTCTTATGAAGCGAGGTGGAAGAAGAAACCAAGCTTCAAGGAAAATAGAGGTGCCGATGCTTCTGCTGTGGGGGGTGAAAGATCGATTCTTAGGGAGGGAGATGGCCCAACCCTCAATAGACCGATGCACCAATGGACAGCTCATCTTTCTGGACGAGGCGACCCACTGGCTTCAACATGAGGAGCCGGAAAGGGTGAATCGGTTACTGCTCGATTTTCTAAGGAGTTGAAAAACCACTGAAGTGGTTTGTAGGTTTTTTTATGAAATCGTCTGCTGAAAAAAGAAAATAGCAGTTCCCATCGACTGGGGTGGGACGTTTACTGATGTCGTCGGAATCGAACCAGATGACGAAATTCACACTCTCAAATTACTGTCTGAATCTCCCGATTATCCCGACTCCTTTGCCGAAGGCATCCCTTTGGGACAACCCGACCACAAACATCGAGTTCCCCCTACCTACAAGTGAATTTGTTACTTTAACCGTGTATGATGTATTGGCAAGGAAAGTTGAAACGATACTGAACCAGCATTTGGATGCAGGAACTCACAGTGTCCACTGGAATGCTCGTAATGTACCCAAAGGAATCTATTTCGTGAGGACGATTAGAGGGGAATACACCCAAACCCGCAAGATGGTATTGTTGAAATGATCCGCTCCTTTAATTGAACATTCTTGTCTGGATCTGGGCATTAAGACCTTTTCCATTGAAAGTACCTGAAAATACGCATACAGAATTAGCATTGCAATTTGAGTAATGAAAAGTTAGATTTAATTGAAGTCATAACACTGACTTTCTGCGGATAAAGAAGGGGAAGGTTCATTAGAGCTGCCCCCTTTTTTGTTGCGTTTAGTGGAATATGTAGTAAATTTTAACATCATAAAGGGAGGCTTTTATGAAAATATTTTACAAAATCCTACAAGGGGGGGCAATGCTGCAATCAATTGCAGTAATTTTTGGAA
Source organism: Fidelibacterota bacterium (assembly GCA_004124475.1). Lineage (GTDB taxonomy): Bacteria > Fidelibacterota > Marinisomatia > Marinisomatales > SCKK01 > SCKK01. The sequence goes on along the minus strand of SCKK01000039.1, from coordinate 16,107 downwards.
TATCTATAAATACATCCCAGGCTTCTCACCCAATTACTGTTGATGGACTCTTTGAAGATTGGTCCGAGGTATCTGTAGCATCCTTCGATCCCAGTGGGGACAATGTTCTTGAGGACTTTGCGGAATTGAGCATAACAAATGATAACGATTTCCTTTTCCTAAACGTAAGCTTTCACGACGGTGAGCATTTGATCCAAAACTGGAATGAAATCACTCTCTACATTGACTCGGATAACAATTCTGAGACCGGCACACCAATTCACGGAATCGGTGCAGAGTTGGAGTGGTGTTTCGGCTGTCGGGAAGGATTTTATCATACTACAACCACATCTGATACAATCTACCAGAATGATTTAACCCTAAGGTCTTCCCCTACCATTACTTCGGAGAGATTTGAAATTTCAATTGGGCGGAATAGTTTCGTCATGACACTAGATGGAATCCAGATCGCTGATACCGTGTCTGTTGTCTTCAAGGAGTCTGATCCTAACGGTGATATTCTTCCAGATCAAGCTGGAGGTATCAAATATGTATTTGATACAACCTCTGTTGATCCCCCTGAACCTATTTCGCTATCGCGGTATAATGAAGACGACATCCGTATCGTGACGTACAATACGTTTTGGCCTGGTCTGCTTGATGAAGAAAGAAAGCCACACTTTGAACGAATTCTAATGGCATTGGATCCGGACATCATTGCGTTTCAGGAACAAAACAATGATGGCACAGTCGACTCCTTGATATCCAGTTGGTTTCCTGCGGATTTGTGGTATGTGAGCTATCTTTATCGTTGGGAGTTGGTCGTTCTTTCAAAATACCCAATTTTAGCAGAGGATACGCTGATCACCTCAGAACGGATACACGCAGTTTTATTGGATACTGAGCAAGACTTAGGTTCCAATCTGCTTGTAATGAATACCCATCTAAGGTGTTGTCAGAACGACTTGTCCCGTCAGGCAGATGCGGATGAGTTTATCCGAGTTATGCGGCAGTGGAGGGAAGGCAACGGACCATTCCCGCTGGCGGTCGAAACACCGTTTGTCCTTTTGGGGGACTTTAATCTGGTGGGCTATTCTCAGCAGTTAAAAACCCTGGCTGCGGGTGACATTTCTGACGAAGAGACATATGGTCCCGACTTTACCCTAGACTGGGACGGGACACCCCTCGCCGACCTCTTCTCCCGCCACACCCACATCCGAATGGGTTACACCTGGCGGCGGGATGAAAGCCCATTCAGCCCCGGGAAGCTGGACTATATCCTCTACACCGACAGCGTGATCGATACGGGAAAGCACTTTGTCCTGAACACTCTGGCTATGACGGAGACGGACCTGCTGGCATATGGACTTGAAGCAGAGGACACAAAGCTCGCTTCCGACCATCTCCCTCGCATTCTGGACATTGCTGAGGTTCATTCTGCAGGGGTCGATTACGACGTCGGTTCTTCCCTCCCTCGCAAATTGAAACTATATCCTGCCTACCCCAACCCCTTCAATCCCATTACAACTATTGAGTTCTCCTTACCAGCAATTGGGCAAGTTGCTCTTATCGTATATGATGTGTTGGGAAGGAAAGTGGATACGATACTAAACCAGCATATGGATGCAGGTAATCATAGTATCCAATGGAATGCTCGTAATATTCCCACAGGCATCTATTTTGTAAGGATGGTGACCAAGGACTTCACTCAGACACGGAAGGTGATGGTGTTGAGGTGAAACAACCTATCTTGTTGCAACGAGTGTGGGAATCCCTCTCATGGGGATGCAAAAGGTCTCAAGATAGATTTCACAATAGGTGGACACTTGACGTCACCGTGACTCTCTTCTTTCTGTTATCGTCACCGAGCTCTGGTGCAGAAGGGCATTACCCTCTTGAAAAAGGCAATGTCTGGGAGTACTGGGTGACTACTTAGGGTCTGCTGAAAAACCCAATTTTATATTGTTGTAAGGATGCATGGTCCATCTACACTCAGTTACGAAGGATGAATTGATTGACTGATTGATTTCATTCGTATCTTTCTTGCTTCTACATCCTTACCAATGCTGTTTGAAGGTTCATTCCCATAATCCCTAACCGGATCCACATCTCTGAACCATCTTTTCCATCGTATTTTACACAATCCAACCCAAAGTGAACCTTACCATGACCAAACGATCCCTCGATCCGGTTCCGTTCTTTTTGTTTCTTTTTCAACCATCTGTCCGGTGGTGACTTACCCCGCCTACCTAACGGCTTGAATGCCGAACGGATTTCCAATTCATCCATGAGCTTTCGATTCTTTCTGGTCCCGTAAAGATTATCTCCCGTAAAGGATGGCGGAAGTTTACCAAACTTCTTCTTATAATTCTCAATCTGGTCTTGCACAATATCTTTCCCGGCTTCTGAATAATTGTCGTGATCTAACTTATCCAAAAACAAAAAACCGTCCACATAACTCAATGCTCCCTTTGGGCCGAACTCTGTGTTCTTTCCACCTCCCTTGCCACGTTTAATCGGACGAACATAACTACGGTGAAAACTCACAATCCTTTTTTCTATCTTTTGCTTTTTCTCTTTGTACATTTCATACTGCTGATCATATATCCGACGTCCAACCTTCAACTTCTCAACTAACTTCCGGCTTATCTCATGTCCCAGACCCTTAAGCGTATGTATGATCTCAGCCAACTGCTTCAGATTGCGACGAACATATTGAAGCATTTCACGCTTGGCTCTTCGTATTATCTTCTTTGTTCGGCGCTTCTTCTTTGAAAATGATAGATAGGTCTTTTTTGCTTTTCGACAATAGGTTCGGTATGTTTTCCCGATCCTCTTTCCTAACGGCTTGATCGTATCTACCAACCACTCACGTACATCATTCAATAAGCCCACATCATTTGGATATTTGATATTTTCCGGAAACACTGTGGCATCAACCAATAGACCTTTGCCTTTAATGATCTTACGATCAAGTAATACTCCATACGTCTTTTCTTCCAACTCTTTGAAGTACTTCAATCCTAATCTTTTCCGAAGCTTCGTCATACTGCTTGGATCCAGTGACTTTCCTATTACAAAATGTTCAAAGCCACAAAATACCTGGTGATAAATATTCTCCTGAATAGAACGGACTACTTCTCGATCGCTGAAGCCCGTCATATGCTTTAACAGTATCAATCCGATAAATAAACGCGCATCCGTCGCCGGTCTGCCTATATCCGAAAAATAGGAGCGATAAGAAGACTCCAGGTCATCCCAGGGAATCAATTCTGCAATCCTTAGCCAGCGGTTGTTTTCATCTAAACTGCCGCCAAAAGGGAATAATTCTTCAAAAAGAGGGATCGTTTTACGGTCTTTGTCTTTGTACATCAATTAAATCTCCTAACATAATTGCAAGGGTTTTGAGGGGTAATGGAGTAAAATCTTGCATTTGATACCCATTGTTTACCCCATAATATAACACTTATGTACATTAATTACAATATATTATAACAATATTTTTTGTTTATCAGCAGACCCTACTTATTGGGACTATCTTCATACAACTCGAGTGATCGGGGATACAATCATGAATGATGGCAAGGTCTATTCAGTATTGGAGACAGTAGGCGAATTGGGTGGTATCAGCTATATGAGACAATCGGATTCCGAGGTTTACGCTTATTACCAACCGTAGAGGAAAATTCTGTGCGAGCCAGCCTGCATTGACTAATTTTTGTTCTGTGCAATAGTTCAAGTCTTACGCCACCAATCGTGTAGATTAGTTGAGAGCTGAGCCTCCATCCACAAGTTGAAGCTATCCCCAAATGGCTTTCTATAGAGTAATACTCCCTCACTCCTCCGCAGGAGTCACCCTCCCAAAGGATCCCTATGGGACGGGACATTACTCCTCCTATTCATACTCATCCCACGGGTTTAGGCTTATTAAATAAGCAAGGATCGAATTGATGTCCTCTTTAGAGAGTTGCTCTTCCCACGCCGGCATTGTGAGAGGGGGTTCAGGTCTTTCAGTGTCCAATTTTTGTACAATAGGACTTCCGTTCAGAATTTTATTGCTGATTGATTGATATTGAGCTAAGAAACGGCTGTAATTATCAATAGGAGGCTCATCTTCCAGACTCCTAAAATCCACATTGGACTCAAATAGCTTAATGATGGTATTGGCATCTTCTTCCCAGTAGATTTTCATTTTGTCTGCAAGGTTGTCCAACTGCGGAACAAATTCATTTACATAATTGGGATTAGTGACACCTCCTTTACCCATTTCACCGTGGCAGGCTACACATCCTTTATTGGTATACAAATATTTTCCTTTCGCAACAAATGAGGTGAAATTTTCAGGAGGATCGTAAAGTATACATTCCGAACTAATCTTAGTATCGCTCAATACAATATCGGTGGTGTTTCTCATAACCCTCACAGTCCCGCGCATAAAGTAGTGACAGTCTCCACAGACAGTTGTGCAGTAGTATGTGAACTCTCCCACGTGATTAGCCTTAAGCAATATCTCTTTTGTATGTCCCGCTTCAATTTGTATAGGCCCTATCCCTAATTCAGGAATATAAAAGCTATGTGTGCCGTCAGAACTCGTGAGTCGTAACAGAATTTCTTCCCCCACATGGAGCGTAATTGTTGCGGGCCGAAAAGATTTCCACCAATAGTTAAGACCATTTACCTCTTCATCTGTCCAGACACCGCTTTTCATTACCCCGGTAAGATGGATGACACGAACATTTCCACTTGAGTTTGAGGGTCCATTTTGAAAGATAGCCACAGGAAGCCCTACTAAAACAGCAACTGTCATACTAACTGCCAGGACTTCTTGCATACCGTGTTTCATGAAGCGATCTCCTGTCCATCGTCAGGATGCCTCACTCGAATGTGTGGTGTATCAGGAAAACATTCCTTAACCAAATGACAGTCACATATAACGCACTCTCCTATGCATCTGGGACAACGGATAACAATTGTGCCGTCATCAAGTTCTTCGATGGGAATATCCTTTTGACATTCCTTACAATATATGATTCTTATGATATTCTCCACATTAACCTCCCTGATTACAGTGTTAGCATGTTTTTAACCTGTAAAGAATCTTAGAAATGCTAGAGTTATTCCTATGGAGAAAACTCCCATCGGGATCGAGCCTTTTAAAGCGGCCTCGGATGAACCGAAAAGACGTTCTCCGATCTGATAACTGTGATTTAAGGCATAGAATAATCCGATTAAAAGCAGTGCGATCTGGGGAAAAACAAGATATTCCGGCCACAAAGGCGTCCAGGGGAAATCGGCTGTTCCAAATATGTCCCAGCCCCAGCCTAAGGGATCGGAGACGACGGAAATAATATAAGAACCGTTCACGAAAAGTAGAGGGACACTGAAAGCAATCCAGGCTAACAGACCTAGTGGTACAAGAAGATAAGAATATCCGAGAAAGACTTCCTTCATTGGAATATGGGTAGCTTTGGCAAGACGACGAGTCAGTAAGATACACCCGTAGAATATTCCAGGTACGATAACCAGGGCTACAGACCATAGAATCAATGTGTAGATGGCAAAACCGCCCCATGCGTGAGTCTCAGCCACGTTAGCCCAATCCTTGATTGTACCGCTTGGACCGAGGAGGATTATTGAATACGCCATAGCAAGCGCCAACATGATGAATCCTTTCCAAGCTTCGTCATAACCCCTTATTTGCGTATCACTGGCAAAAGGTCTAAGATTTAGAGCAATATTATCATTAGGGCATGATTTCACGCACTCCATACAAAGACTACAATAATTGTTTCGATCGAGCTTTCCCATGTAAACGAACCAAGGGCATGCCCAGCCATCCTCGCTTCCTGTTCGACACCCTTTCGTCTTGCACTTTAGACATACATCTGTATCTTTTGACCGTAGTTCCACAGTAGCGGTCATCGCATAGAGGCTGAGAAAACCGCTAACCGGACAGATATAGTTGCAGAAGGTTCTCATGCGATAGATCAGAGCAAGGAAAGTAGCTAAAAGTACCATACTGCCTAAAACGCCCACCGTAACGATAGGGCGGGTTACAAGGTGTGCACTAAAGGTACACATAGTGAGAAAGGTTATATTTTGAAGCCAGATGTTGGATAACCGTTTCGGCCAACGAAGGTTACGGCCGAACATTTTATTTTTTATTCCTTTTGTTTTTCCAGATCGAACCTTTATTAGAGCACGTCGTTGTAGCCAATCGCCGAAGAATGGCATAGGACAAATAGCACACCAGATACGCGATGCAAACGGTACCATGACGGCAATCAATATAAACCACCATAAAATCCATATAAAAACGATCATGATGTTCTTATTGCCCACTGGGGTCCCGAAAATGCCCGCAATGAAAAGAATGTGAAATACGAAGAGGTTAGGCAGTATCACAAGGAATTGAAACGACCGCAAACGAACGAACTTTTTAAGTCCTGGAATCCAGTCGAAAAGATCTAAGCGGAAACCTTTAACTGGGGTAGGTTCCTTTTTAGGGCGAGGTCTCTTCCTGATGACCGTTTTTGGCTCTATCTCTGGTGTTTCTGTCACAAATTCACTCATTACTTCGAATAGATTAATGGGGTGCTGCCTGCCTGTTGCCTGCCCGCCGAGATTGGTCAGGCGGGGCAGACATTTCTCCATTATCAAAAAGTCGTGTTTTTCGCCTCTTTGCAAATGTCCACAGCATTCCCACAAAGAGCCCGAGAGTACCTCCAACGCTGGCATGAAACGGTGTATTGGGCTGTACAATGAGTTCTCCCTGCATAAATGGGTGCATGCTACCACAAGTATGAGAACAACGGTATCTGAATTTCCCTCTACGGTTGGTAATAAGCGTAAACTCATTCACCTCTGACCATTCTTTACCTTTGGATGGATGCCGTATATTGAAAGATTTCTGATGTGCAAAAATCTCTGCATCTAAATCATACCCTTCGAGAAAAAACCCATGCACCACATCTAGTGAAATAAGTTTTATATGGAGTGTATCTCCCCGGTTTACTCGAATGACTGACGGTTCAAAAGCATATTGACGAGCTTTAATAGAGATGTAATGACTCGTCGGTTCCTCTGAGTTCCATGCAATCCACGCCCCTGTGAAACCACCTAAAGCGGTAATTAACACAACAACGACAGCAGATTTTCCCGAACTGTTCATTACCAGTAGAGGTAGGGGTTAGCGTCGTTTAAGCGTGAAATTAACCTCTACCTCTCCCTTTTCCGGTACTTCGATTTCTGTGGACCGGTTCTTTAATTTTTCGTGCCACGCTATCAAAGTATATTTTCCGGGTGGAATTCCCTCAATTTTATAGGTGCCATCCTTGTCTGTTCTGAAGAAGTATTGGTTCTGTAGTACCAAAACCCATGCTTCCATTTCCGGGTGAACATTGCATAACACCACAGACTCGCATCCCTCTTCTTTGAAAGTGTAGGAGCGAGCCTCACCTTTTGGCCATGTTCCCAAGTTCATTTTCTCAGCACATTTATCGGGTGTAAACACGTTATGTAATACATTGTCACTGTTCATGAAGTCTACTGTTGTACCTTTTACAATGGGAAGTACGTGAGGTATGAACTCCAAGTTAACTTGATTCATAGATACCGATTCTTTTGGTGCAGGGACAGGTGTATTCACTTTTTCGATATAGACGACGACATTACGACTATCACGTACACCTTTACAAATCACGGTTCCTTTAATGTCTCCAGAAAAGAGTGGCTGAAGAACTATTGTGAGTGATACTATGAAGATTGCTACCTGTCTCATGATTATCTACTCCTATACTTTGTTCATTATTGAACTGTGATTTGAAACTCTTCGTCCACATCGTCACCATCATGCATGAACTCGAAATGGATATCATAACTCCCAGCTTCCGTGAAAGTGTGGGTACCCCTGTAGTGACCTGGATCGTCCGTGTCTTCTGAAACCGTCATCTCTACATGATCGGTTGCCCCTTCTTTTTCGATCTCCACATGGGGTGAAAGACCACCCAAGTGTTCGCCCTCGTCTTCAACCTCAAAAAGGAAGTTAATAGGCGTATTGACGGTGGCTGATGTCGGAGTGTAGGTCATAGTAACTTCGATGGCGTGCTCATCGCTGTCTGTACTTTTTTCACCACAGCCTACAACCAGTAATGCAAGCGCTATCAGCATGGTTGTGAATGCGAAAGTTGATCTAATCATGGCTGTTATCCTCCTAAGTTAAGTGAGACGAACTTTGCTCCAGAGTAGCCTCTACGGGAAAAGTGTATCTCACCTTTTTTATCAAATCAGAACACAAAGTCCATTCCCAGATAAAGATTGTTGAATTCCATATTATCAGGATCGAGTCTGGATTCGACTATAAATTTAATGTTTGCTATATAAAGTGCTGTTATATGGGCGACAACCTGCCGGACAGAATCCAGATCCTCAGGATTGGCTTGTTCATAACGGAGTACAGCAATGAGCCATGGATAGATCATGTAATTACCTTCAAGAAAAAACAGAGAATATTTTTCCTCATGCAGTTCCTCACCATGATACTCAGCATCTGTTCCGGCGATCACTCCTCCGAACAGGTTAAGATCCCGCATAAAGAGATTAAGGTCCAAACCAAGGCGTGAAAAATCCACATCCTTCCCACTACTCACGCCGGTTCCCAAATACCCAAACGCTGAGACTGCTAAGGATTTCTCAGCCCAATTGTTGCCACTCGGTCCATAAATATCTCCATCTGATGTTCCATCATAGGCGAGTCCACCCATTTTATAGCCCAGCCGAAAATATAAATCCTTAGCTAAATTGTTATCTTCCTCAACGCCGTTGCCATTGACTATGCCAAGGACATATCTTATTCTGCTTTTCAGAATTCCGCTGGCTTCAGCACCGAGTTGGAACGACTCCAATCCAAATGGACCTGCTCCATGGACATGCCCTGGAACAAATCCGGAGCCATACGCTGGTGCATAAGTATTAAAAGCAAAAGCAGTCATTGTAAGGGCACGATGATTTGTGATGAATGGTACAATGTCAGGGACGAACTGCCCTACTCTCACATATAGAGCGTCGTACGGTAGTACATTGGAGAACAGGTGATTAAATTTGAGATAGAGACGATCAAGACTTCCAGCCTCCCCCTCTTCAAAAAGGTGTGCTCCGGCATAGAAGGATATGTTCTCACCAAACGTTCCGCCAGCCATGATCTGTAAGGCAGGTTGGGTGAATTCAGTATACTCTGAATCTTCATCCGACTCGTATTTGAATCCGGAACGAATCCTAAACGAGATCGGCGAAGAACCCGGAATTGATCCAGGCCAGATAGCCTTTGGCCAAACTCGTTTGTACCCTTCCGAACCAAGAGGAACCGGCTCCTCCTTAATGGATTCTTCTTCAATCTCTGGCATTTGAAAGCCCTTTTGCCGATACGATTCACCGAAGGGAGTCAGCTTGGGAAACCCTACATGGCAAGTAGCACAACTGGTTCTGTATTTTCTTGAAAATGCGGGAATACTTAATACTTTTGTAGGAACCAGAGTCCACAACAAAACAGTTATGATGCCCAATGAAGTAAGATTCTCAAAATATTTCTTCATGATAACTCCTTTTGTATAACTTAACTATCTGTTCAAAAAGCATGCCAGGGAATTTGATGTCCTTCATAAACGTTTCTTCTCGGATCTCACGACGAGAAGGACAGTTCCAGGGATAAGATGTTCTCCAAGCTCTGCCACCTATTCGGTTGCAGGCATTTCATTTTTGTGTTGCAGTAGACCCTTCCCGGAAAGAGGGAATAATCTATATATCCTATCTATATTAGACTTAAATATTCAGGAAGGAAAACAATCAGGAACCTCGGAAGTTTTCCGACCGAATTCCGTGTTTCCTCATGAGGCGCTGAAGACTTTGTCGCTCTATGTTAGCTTTTTGGGCTGCTGATGTAACATTTCCTTTTGTCAACGTCAATAGATGCTTGACAAACTGTTTCTCAAAGGAATCTATGATGTCTGCTCTAATTTCTTTCAGGTCAAAACTTTTATCGGAATGATCCGTCTCGAAGGATCCTTTGAATGGAAAAGTAAAATGATAACGAGATTCCGTCTGTTTTTTCTTTAAGTACTCGGGAAAAGATGCGGGAGTTAAAACATCTCCTCTTTCTCTTGTGATACAATGTTCCAGAATGTTTTGTAATTCACGAACATTTCCGGGATAACCATAATTCATTAAGAAGTTCATCACCTCTTCGGAAATGACTTTAATCTGTTTATGAAGCATTCGATTATACTTTGATAAAAAGAAATTTGCCAATAGAGGAATATCTGCCCCACGGTCACGGAGAGGGGGCAGCTCAATGGGTATTACCTGAAGGCGATAGTAGAGGTCTTTTCTGAATGTTCCGGCTTTTAACATTAATGTGAGGTCTTTGTTGGTTGCGGTAATAAATCGTGCTTTTACGTTAATTTTCTGATTTCCACCAATGCGTTCGAAGGTTCTTTCTTCCAGAACACGGAGCAGTTTCTGTTGAATATGTAAAGGCATATCCCCTATTTCATCTAGGAATATCGTCCCTGATCTGGCTACTTCGAATTTTCCCAATTTCCGTGATGTCGCCCCTGTAAAAGCCCCCTGTTCATATCCAAAAAGCTCACTCTCAAGTAGAGTCTCCGGGAGAACCGCACAGTTGATGGCAATAAAGGGAGCTTGACTGTTTTCCCCAGCATTGTGGATTGCCTTAGCCACTAATTCTTTCCCCGTCCCGCTTTCGCCGGTGATGATGACATTCGTGGTGTTTGGTGTCAGAGCCACAGCGCCAATTTGTTTGAAAACCTCCTGCATGAGAGGATGATTCCCAATAATTTCATCTTTCTGCTTAGGTCTGTCCAGTGCCGCTTTGAGATCGCTCACCTCTTGTTGCAGCTTGACCATCTCGATACCATGTTTTGCTACGACCCTTACCTTTTCCACATCAAGCGGTTTTGTGATATATTCATACGCGCCTAATTTCATCGCTTCAATTGCAGTCTGCATTGTGCCATATCCTGTGATCACCACAATGGGAGTTTTAATGCCTACTTTTTTTGCCTCTTTTAAAACTGTTAATCCATCTTTCTTCGGCATTGCTATATCGATAAAAGCCAAATCAAGATGTTCATCAAGGAGTGTTTTTAATGCATCTTCCCCATCGGGAGAAGATATTACCGTATAGTTACTGTTCTCAAAGGTTCGTTTAAAAGCAAAGATGATGTTTTCATCATCATCGGCAATGAGAATTTTTAACTCAGGCATTTAAACTGTCTCCTGTTGTAATAGGAATGATGATCGATAGACATGCACCGGATCCCTTCGTATTCTCAGCAAATATTATCCCACCATGTTCAGAAACAACACGTTTTGCCATGGATAGTCCCAAACCAGTACCTTCTAATTTTGTTGTGAAAAACGGATCGAATATCCTATCCAGTTTATCTGGCTGGATACCAGGACCGGAATCTGAAATAGTCAGGGTGACGACTGATAATCCTTTTGTGAGTGTAATTTCTTCGCTCTCGCTTCTGTTATTAGTTGACCTTTTGGCGCCGTGAAAATCTTTTGATAAAATGCTTTGAGTAAGAGAAATATGTATTGTTCCGTTTTCGCCAATAGATTGAGAACCGTTCAGGAGGATATTCATTACCACCTCCTGGAATAGACTTCTATCCAGCCATAAATTGGGTACATTTTCATCCAAGTCCAGGGTGATGAGGATATTTTGTTTTTCGAAATGATGCTTGGACAGTTGCACACTTTCCTGAATGATTGCTCTAATATCTTCTAGAGCCTTTTTAAGCTCTGAGGGTTGCGAAAATGATAAAAGATCGTTGGTGATTTTATCAATTCTTTGTATGGATGTGAGAGCTACCTCCAGAGATTCTTTGTCAGGCTTAGGAAGGTGTTGAGACTGGCTTAAAAGTTGCATCAACATTTTTGCAGATGTGAGGGAGTTACGCATTTCATGGGCTAACACTGCCGCCATTTCACCAATAGAAGCCAATTTTTCAGATTGAAGAATCTGTTTCTGCATCTCTTTCCTCGTAGTAATGTCTGTTAGAATTTCTAAGTGCATCGTTTCCCGGTTGTCTTGGTGAACAGGAACACAAATTAACTCGATTACTCTCGACGGTTCATTATTATTTGTTATTTTGAACTCAGTCCGACTTATCTTTGAGTTATCAGTGAGTTTGGAGACGCAATAATCACAAATATCTGAGTATCCGAACAATTCATAACATCTTTTTCCTATGGATTCATCGCTACCATACCCTGTCAAGTCTTTGATTGCCCTGCTGGCAGTCAGGATTTGGTAATTCTTATCTAATAATATAAATGCGCTTGGTACATTATCCAAAATGATCTGAAGTTTATTCTTTTCTTCAGTCAGTTGATTAGTTCGCTCTAAGACTTTTTTCTCCAATTCAAAGCTGTGATCATGGAGTTGTTTATCTCTTTCTTGAATGGATTGAGCCATCTGATTGAATTTTTCAGCGAGTTCTTGAATTTCATCCCCGGTCTGTATATCAAGCCTGTGTGTAAAATCACCCTGGGCGATTATATCTGAGCCTTTTTGAAGATTCTGAATAGGCTGGACGAATTGTTTTGTAGCAATGTGACTCAAAAAAAACGCAATTAGCAAGAATGCCACAACGAAAACAATAGAGTATAATATGAACTTTCGTAGGGGTACAAAAATTACGGACTTTGGTTGCGAGAGTAAAAATGAGTAGTTTTGATTTAGCGCCGAAGAACCCCAGAGAAGGGGCATATGAAAAACAAGATTATCGGTTTCTTCAATGTATCCCATATCTCCCAAGATTATTTCTAAAGCATTAGACTTAGAAAAGTCAGAAAAAATATTGAATTTATTCTTTTCAGCGAGCCATTTATTCCAATCAGCCATTCTAATTGAGTGATAAAGATAATTACCTTCCTTATCCACAATGGCGGCGGTGAAAACATCTCTCTTTTTAACGGAAGTTTCAATTATTGAAAAAATTTGGGACGCAAATACATTGGCAACTAATAATCCCTTTTGCGATTGTCCATCAATCGAATATGGCATGACAAAACTGAAAGCAGAAAGTGTTTCGTTTGAATTTTGAGTACTTAATTCAACGGGTACCATGACCATTTCATTGTAGACTAAATTATCCACAGGATACTGCGGATTGACCAGAAGATGGTAGAAATTCCAACTTGTCTGTTTTTTGGAGATTATTGTTTCTTCCAGATTCTCGGGATTACGAACTAAACTCAGGGGCTCAGTAAACTCCTCTAAATATTTTATTTCATAGTAAAACTGTTTGTTTTGCATCAAGCCACGAATAAAATCTAAAAAAGCGTCCGCTTCACTTGAATGATCATCCATTAATGTGGTAGAAACTGCCTGAAACTGCTTTGAGTTCATGATATACGTCAAATCTGAGTCAACGACGTTAAGAAAATCTTGAAGACGAATACTCACTTCTTCCGCAAAATGTTCAAGCTCGGCAATAGTATTGTTTCGTATGTATCGAGTCGTCGTTGCTATCGCAAACACACCTATCATTAATATGGAAGCCGCTGATAGTCCTACAAAAGCAATCCCCAGCTTCTTCTCGATATTCAGTTTAAGATACCGGGATAATCTTTGTAGGAGGGAAAGTGTATTCGGTTTCATGATAATAAGTATCGGGTTTTAGATCCGCTAAGTATTCCCTCAGTTATGAGTAGGAGAAACACCTGCAAAGACCCCTGTCAGCAGACAGGGCTCTTGCCTGCCCCGTAGGGAGGAATCCCGACGCGTCGGGATACGGGAGTTCTTAGTATGCCTACCATTAACTGAGATATTACTCCGTTAATTAGATAGTGTTTGCATTGTTTCAAATCGCTCCCGAATATCTAACGTTATTGCAATCGTGATTTTCTTAATATACTCACTTAGTTTTACCATAATTCTTGACTACAATTTACCAAATTACAAGAAGAATTCTATTTATGAAAATCTGTCTTGATTTTTGATGTTCTCTATAAAGAAAAAAGCTTTCAAGCCACTTTGTTATTTCAAAGTTCTTAATTAGCCTCTCAGTTTTAGTATCTTGATTGTACCTGCCCGCCCCGTTGAATATCCATTCTTCGCCTGCCAGCCACCCATCCCGACGTGTCGGGAGGGCCGGCTGTGGAGCTTGAGGAGATTGAGAGAATTGTCCCGGAGGGACACGCCTACGGAGGAGTGTTAAAGTGTTTCCAATTGGGAATACTCTAGACCATGTGTTATAGTACTCGTATGTTTAAGCGGTGGAAATTTCTTGGGTTACCATTCGTTTTTTAGGCACTATTATTTTCACCTTCAATAACATCCAAAGGGCTAAGAATGTCTTGCAGGTCATTTTCCATGACATGTGTATAAATTTCAGTTGTTTTCACATTAGCATGTCCCATCAGCTCTTGAACTGCACGAATATTGACGCCATTTTCCAGTAGGTGAGTGGCAAAACAGTGGCGAAACGTGTGGCAGCTAATCCGTTTTAGAATCCCTGCACGTGTAACCGCAACCTTGACAGCTTTCTGCAATCCGGATTCCATTACATGATGCCTGCGGATGATTTCCGTACGCGGGTCTACACTCAATTTTTTAGCCGGAAACAGATACTGCCAGACAAATTCTTTGGCAGCATGACGATATTTTCTTGTAAGCGCAAAGGGAAGATAGACTTCACCATATCCAGCGACCAAATCTTGTTCATGCAATTGTTTTATTCTAACAAGTTGGTTTCGCATGTCTTCCTGGATTGTTTGAGGGAATAGGGTAAAGCGGTCTTTACCTCCTTTGGCGCCGTGCACATAGATTTTATTCCTGTCAAAATCGAGGTCTCCAACCCGCAACCGCATACACTCCATCAGCCGCAGACCGCCGCCGTAAAGAAGCTTTGCCATCATCAAATGGGTTCTCTGAATTTGATTGAAAACCAACTTCACTTCATCTTGCATCATAACGACAGGTAAATGAGGATGTCTCTTAGCTTTAACCGGTTCAATGACTTCGCTGACTGGAATGTTTAGAACTTGATCATATAGAAAAATAATTGCGTTGTGAGCTTGTCTTTGTGTAGATGCCGAAACATTCCTGGCTACTGCCAGATGGCTTAAAAACGCTTCGATTTCACGCTTGCCCATGTTACGGGGATGCTTAATTGCACCGTGAAATTTTATATATCTGACAATCCAATCACTGTAGGTTTTTTCGGTACGGTAGGCGTAATGGTGATATCGCATCACCTGCCGGACTTGATCCATCAGCTTAAGGTCAGGGTCCGGAGTGAATTTTTGTGAGGTTTTGTTATTGTTTTTCATAGGCTTTTCTCTTAAATTTCCATATAACAAAGGGGTTAATTGAATATATGGATAACTTACAGGATATTTTCCACTATTTCAGGTAATGAATAATAATATATGGAATAATTTCCATGCTATAAGGGTGATATAGTGGAAACTTTTCCATAGATTGACAAGTTAGGCGCATTAATGGTATGATAAGATGAGTAAGGCCAAGGTCATTTTTGGGATCAATAATAGTAGATATCAGTATCCATATGATATAAATCAATTAGCTCTCGGGTCATTAGTATATGTGGGTTTTTCACCTTCTGGAGAACCGGTTAGCTTTTCTCCGGACAAAGCCCGAGACAGCTATCCCTACTATGTTACCTGGATAGCACCTAGTGAATGGTATGTGTCTCTGAAGGATAAGTTTATTCCTGACAAATCGCTTCAAGAGGAAATTAAGAAGTTGGTTGGTGATCATTTATCAAGCAAAGATATTGATAAAGCACTAACTATTGCATGCTCTGATATTAGACCAAACCACATGTATAAAAGCGCAGAATTCGACAAAAGTCGTTATGCCGTGATTGTAAATGTAGTCGAAAGGTTGGATTTGTGTTCCCGGCTATCTGAACAAAATGTAGCAATACCATTGTTTTGGCTTTACAAACCACTACTGTCCGGTTAAAATAGCGCTAATTGAGGCACAGGTTCCCTTGCCTTCTTGACTGTTTTCACGTTTAAGGACAAAATATCGATTAAATTTGTCCGTTCCATCAGAATTTCTTTGATCATTCG
>SCKK01000076.1 GCA_004124475.1 Fidelibacterota bacterium | reverse complement strand
CTTGGGATCAATATGTTCAGAACAGCAACGTATGTACGGAAAAACTCGCAGATTGCATCACTTTCCTGTCTTTTTCGGCGATTTAGGCTATATTTGGCGTCAAAATATCGCCAATGGTTGCTCATACGAAGAGTTTTTTGGACAAGATGCTCGAACACTCGAATATCTTGCTCAAACAGTTTAAATAGAATGGTGTACTTTTTGCGAGACCGTCATTAAGGATAATACCTTGAATTTTATATTGCCTTATGACTCCGATAAAGAGAAAAGAGAAATCATAAAGAAAGCAAAAGTTGTTTTTAAGAAAAAATTGAAATCTTCTTTTCAGACATTCAATATAAAACATCATTTCAACGGATATTTTTGTGTATTTCAGCTATCACTAATGTGAAAAATTTCCAAATCATGCTACTTTATAGAGAGGTTTTTTCCCAGTCAATCTGATGTGAAACCCGCCACGGCGGGCAGGCAGTGGTAGCGCGATTTTTAAGTTTTGTAGTTTAAAAACGAAAATTAAACAAGGAAAGTCCAGTGGTAAAAAGTTTTACACAGGTGATTTTTTTCATTCAACTTTTAAATTGCGAATCAGCTTCTTCCGAACATTATACCAATATCCTATCCAGATAAGAATAATACCAACCAGTTCCATGATATAAAGAATTTCCGTATAACCTGCCCGGCTTGATGCTCCCCCAATCCCCGGCAGGATAGCTCCAACTGCAATGAACACATTCCCGATAAATCTGTCTTTTGCGATAAGCGCGCCTTTATTATCCCCAGAGCTGAACTTTCTAAATCTCCATGCTGACATAATGGCGCCCCCAATCAGAAATATCACTGCATAGGTATTAATGAAGGGACTGAAAAATCTAACCCACTGCCAGACAAAAACACGACCACTTGGCAAGTGGGGGTTTACAATTTCCAAATTTATTGGGCTTAACACAACAAACAGGCTTGAGATTGTGACAGTCACAACGAGAGCAATCGTCCATAATCGAGCGGTGCGAGGTTTTAAAAGGAGCCAAACGGTTCCGGTAGCAAGAGGGGCACCCCCTAACAAGGCGCCCACAATGTACCAGAATTTGAATATAACGGGATTCCAACCCAGTACGGTTATCCAGCTTTCAGCAAACGTTCCAAGCCCGAATACAAACACACCGACACTCCACCAGAGCAGATGATTTCCTCCCCCTCGCTTCCGATACCGATCAAATATTTTACCAGCAAAGAAAAGACTTATAAGAGTCGTGGCAATCGGAAAATAATGTACTAAGGATATCTGTTCCATACGGTCACCTCAATTAACCAAAATTACCTGATTAATATTTTCGTTAATGAAATCGAAACCCCTCGTTAGCATCTACAACTTGTCATACTCAAACAACACTACACCCGAAGAATATTCCAAGAAGTGGATCTTATAGAATAATCCATTGGTTTCTATCAAATAGACATACTCCGGATGCTCTAATAAAACCTTGTGGTTATAAGGTGGCTCCGGATGATATACCAACACCTCACTTGGACCTAAATACCCCAGATTCCTCTGACCACCAGTATCACTTAACCAATTGACATCCGTAGGTACGGAAAAAATATCGTCAAAATCAGTGGTCTCAAGGACTGCAACTCTAACACCTTCGTCGTAGTTCAGATGGACCGCAGGCATAAAAAATATTCCGACTCCGGGAGCATATACCGAGATAGATATAAATCCAATATCCCAATTTTCAGGTTCCATCAATTCACCTGAAGTAAACTCGTAGTACGCCGATGAATCCTCTGAATATACAATAGTAACCAATTGAATCTCACCAAAAGTGTCATCTTCTTGTTTTACTGCATATTTTATAGAAAATTCAGTCGGTGATCCGGATAAAACGGAGAATTTTACCCACTCATAATCTGCGCTCCGAATGAAATAGATATTTCCATTACTTTGAATACTATGGTCAGTGGGATTATACGTATCGATATCCAACCAAACGGAACCTATAACATTGTAATCAGATGTGTCATATAGGAAGCTTGTATCAGGATGACTTGCAGCATCAAAATCACCTGATGAATCCAAAATCGCCTGAACACCAGCCGCTGAATTTAACTGTACAACATAAGACATATTTTGAAGGGAAAATACTATATCGTATGTATTGACAAATTCCCCGGTATTGAATGAAAAAAATTGCGACATGCTCGTAATATCTGCAGTAAAAATCTCTTCACCCGAATCCTGACCATCATTATCCTTTTCACAACCCCAGGCAATTAGTGAAATCACTATCACTAATGATGCCGATAGTCTGTTTATTTTGTTCATTTTATTAATCTCCTCCTCCTACTAATAATTGGTTATAGGTTTGTTTGTAAGTTTTGATAATTGAATAAAAAGTTTGAAAGGGCTGAGGGACAGTAGAGACAATTTTATTCTAGGTCTTTGAACCTCAAAAGGAGTCTTCTCG
>SCKK01000038.1 GCA_004124475.1 Fidelibacterota bacterium | reverse complement strand
CGTTCTATATACCATCATACCGCGACAAAACTTCTTGAAAAACTAAGAGCCGGGTGTAAAGTAAGAACACAATATCAGCTATAATATGTTGCTAATTTGAAAATATGACTTTTTGAGGAAGCCCTAATTAAAAGAGATTATTTTGATTATTTTTACAAAAATTTTGTGTAAGCTCTTTGATAAGTGAAGGAATATTAAAGTGTCTAACAGGGCAAAAGATTGGCTTAAACAGGCAGAAAGAGATATTGAACAGGCAAAATCTTCCGGGTCGGAAAATCGATATGAATGGGCTTATTTTGCTGCCCAACAATCCTCAGAAAAGGCAGTGAAAGCTTTACATCTATATCTGGGACAGGAGGCTTGGGGACATTTGGTAGCTCGGTTATTGTATGAACTTCCCTTACAAGTGCCAGATGATTTAGTCGAAAAGGGGAAGGTTTTAGACAATTTTTATGTCCCAACAAGATATCCAAATAGTCATCCTGAAGGATCTCCGTTTGAGCATTATGGTCCTTTGCAAAGCGAGGAGGCAATTCAATATGCCAGTGAAATCCTTAAATTCGTCCGTGATAAAATGGCCAGATCAGAAACAGATTTATAAGGCTGTTCGTTCTTGGGCATTAATTGAAATTAAAAAATATCCTGAAATATTGCGTATTGGATATTTTGGGTCTTATGCAAGGGGAGATTGGGGAGTAGGTAGTGATCTTGATCTTGTAGCGATTGTGAAGGAGTCAAATAAGAAATTTGAATGTAGAGCAATGAACTGGGATTTACACGTGCTTCCTGTACAAGCGGAATTATTGGTTTATACCACTAAAGAATGGCAAAATATGAAAGCTAATAGAAATCGTTTTGTACAAGTTATTGAACAGGAAGCTATTTGGATTTACGGAGAGAACTACAGCATTTGAAAAATAGAAAGATTATTTTTGCTTCAATGATCGTATAGTAAATATAAAATTAATACCAGGAGATATAAGATCGTTTTAGACATTTCCACTGTATATTTCATTAAATACCAAATCAAATTTAGCGTCAACGATGAGAAAATCTATATCCAGACAAATAGCTAAATTTGCTATCAGTCTCCATTATGAAGAACTTCCAAATGAAGTAGTTCACGAAGTGAAGCGCTACCTTTATGATTCCATCGGTTGTGCCTATGGGGGTTATCATACAAAGGATGTCAACATCATTCGTGATATCTACTCAGGTATGGCTGGCAGTGAGGAGGCAACGGTCATCGGATTTGGCGACAAACTCCCAGCTGTGAATATAACCCTTATTAACTCACTTATGATTAGGGCGTTGGACTTCAACGATATCTACTGGAAAGAGGATCCGAGTCACCCTTCCGACCTCATCCCCGCTGCGTTGGCTGTAGGGGAGTTGGTTGATGTATCCATGAAGGACGTAATCGTGGCTATTGTTCTGGCTTATGAATTTGAGCAACGGTTGTGTGAGTTTGCCATCCCGGGTGTACGGGAGAGGAAATGGCATCACGCTACCCTAACACAGTTTGTCTCCCCCATTGTGGCAGGGAAAATATTGGGACTCGATGAAAATCAGATGGTGAATGCCATTGGTATATCCGGTAGTCACAATCATACCATTGGATGTCCCACAGCTGGACACCTGACCATGATGAAAAATACGGTGGATCCCATGGCGGTGCAGGCGGGAGTCTTTGCCGCTTTGATGGCAAAGAAGGGATATACGGGAACAGAAGCCGTTTTTGAGGGAAAAGAGGGGCTGATGGACGTCTTCGGTCCCAATTGGGATGAGAACAAACTCGTGGGGAATCTCGGAGATTCATTCAAGATTCTCGATTGTTCCATGAAAGCCTTCCCCACGGAGGCTCTGACGCATACCCATATTTCTACTACGCTGAAGGTAGTTAATGAAAATGATATTCAGCCGGAAGATATTGAGGAAGTAGTGGTAACCACTATCGCTCGTGCTTGCGACATTTTATTCGATTCCCACAAGTACGAACCTGAAACCCGTGAAACGGCTGACCATTCCCTACCCTACTGCATAGCACGTGCTATTCTGGATCGTCAGATTACCACGGGTAGTTTTGATGAATCCAAGATTCAAGAACCAAGATTAAAAGAAGTGATTCATAAGATTAAAGGTGAAGCAAGCGAGGAATTTGAAGCAATGTTCCCCGAGAAACAGCCTTCTCGTGTGACCATTCATTTGAAAGATGGAAGGGAATTTTCTGCATATCTGGAATATCCTAAGGGAGACCCCCGTGAACCGATGACTATGGAGGATCTGGAAGCGAAGTTCAACGCGCTTTCTGAAGAGCTTATAACGCCAGATCGGCAATTAGAAATCAGGGATATGATTTTTTCGTGTGAGTCGATGGAGAGTGTGCGGGAGTTTATGGAACAACTAACCGTCTGAAGACAAAGCTGAAAGCCAAAACTGAAAGTTGGAAGAAATGAACAAAGAACTGAAAATTGAAAGAGCATGGAGCAAGATATTAGAAGTTGAGAATCTCAATTCAAGAGTTACTGATTTTGTTGTAATTTTTTCAGATTTCTGTTTTGACCATGTCTGACCATCATAAATTCAGCGAAATTTCTTCGGAGGAGAGAATAATCTGCTCCGTATCTGTTTTGATAATAGCCTTCCCGTCTTCATCTACTCCGTGAAACAGACCGTATGTAGTTTTATCTTTGTGAGTAAAGCTAACTTCTTTCCCCAAGTGGGCACACCGGGTTTGCCAAGCGGAAATAATAGAAGTGGTCTCCTGAGATTTGAGTGTTGTATACCATTTCTCTAATGCATTTAACGTCCATGCCAGCACCAGTTCACGCTGAACTGAGGCGCCTTTTTCGAT
Organism: Fidelibacterota bacterium; assembly: GCA_004124475.1. Classification (GTDB taxonomy): domain Bacteria; phylum Fidelibacterota; class Marinisomatia; order Marinisomatales; family SCKK01; genus SCKK01. Next base: position 33,147 of record SCKK01000038.1, on the reverse strand, counting down.
AGCGATGGAAGTTGCAGTTTCTCTGATATCCTCCGGAAACTCCATCTTGCTTTCATTCACATTGATACCGATGCCTATCACGGCATGAGTCATGGTGTCACCTTGGACTTTGCTCTCCACCAGGATCCCCCCACATTTTTTACCGGAGAAAAGAATATCGTTGGGCCACTTGAGTGTGGGTTCGAGTTTTAACTGTTCCATTGCTTGAGCCGTGGCAAGACCTGCCAAAAGTGATAGAAGTCCTCCTTGTTGGATGGGAAAGTTTGGTGTCAGAATAATGGAAAAGGTAAGTCCCTTCCCAGGTGCAGAGAACCATTTCCGTCCTTGTCTCCCTTTGCCGGCTGTTTGGTGTTCTGTGACTACTACTGTCCCTTCCCCAAATCCTTCACCAATCAACTCAAATGCTTCGTCGTTCGTTGACTCGAGACTGATATAATGTTCAATCTCGTTTCCCATCGTGTGAGTGGAAAGGTTAGCTTTTATGAGTTGGGTGAAGAGCAAAAGAAAGAACCAAGATTAAAGAACCAAGAACCAATGAAGATAGAATTGCATTATGCCCCAATTCATGATTTAATTAGAGATATTTGTGTTAATGTGTTCATGTGTTAATGTATTATTGTCCTATCTCAACGGGAGAACCTGAACACTTGAATACTTAAACACCATTTATTGCCATCCGTCAGCTGACGGAAGGAAACCCAATACTAGTGGCAACTTGTAACTGGTTTCTGGTTATTTGGTTTTTCATGAATTTTGATATTCTCCAAACACTTCTCTGAGAGTATCAGAAATCTCCCCCAGAGTGGCACGGTTTTTAACGGCATATAAAATGGATGGTATGAGGTTCAGATTATCCCTGGCTGCCTTGTTTAAGTCATTTATTGCAGATTTCACGCCATTATTGTCACGTTTTTCTTTGAATGATTTCAATCGTTTCATCTGTTTTTTTACCGCATCTTCATCAATCTGTTGTGTTTCAGACAGTACTGATTCGCTGGAGGTAAATCTATTCACACCAACAATTATTTGTTCTTTTTTGTCTATTTTTTTCTGGTGTTCGTAAGCGCTCTGAGCAATCTCCTCTTGAATAAATCTTTGTTCAATAGCATGTACAGCGCCTCCCATCTCATCAATTTTTTCCATAAGTATTGTAGCTTCTTTTTCCATACGGTCGGTTAATTCTTCTATGTAAAATGATCCCCCCAACGGGTCAGGTTCCTTCGTTACTCCCGATTCGTAAGCGATGACCTGTTGGGTCCGTAATGCTAATTCAGCGGATTCTTCAGTAGGCAGAGCAAGTGCCTCATCCCGGGCATTAGTGTGAAGAGATTGGGTTCCTCCAAGAACTGCTGCCAATGCTTCGAGAGCAGTCCGGACAATATTGTTATCCACCTGTTGGCTTGTTAATGAAGAACCGGCTGTCTGAACGTGGAACCTGCACATCATTGATTTCGGATTCTTTGCACCAAATCGGTTTTTCATGATTTTTGCCCAAATTCGTCTGGCTGCTCGAAACTTAGCGATTTCTTCAAAAAAATTGATATGAGCATTAAAGAAAAAAGAAATCCGAGGTGCAAACTCATCCACCTTAAGTCCTGCCTCAATAGCTGCCTCCACATAAGCAATGGCATTGGCAAAGGTAAATGCGAGTTCCTGTACCGCTGAGGAGCCCGCCTCACGAATATGGTATCCGGAAACGGAAATAGTATTCCATTTGGGCACGTGGCTATGACAAAACTCAAAAATATCCGTCACAATTTTTAAGCTTGCCTTAGGAGGAAAGATATATGTTCCACGGGCGATATATTCCTTTAAAATATCGTTTTGAATGGTTCCTTTTAATTTTTCAAGAGGAACTTCCTGTTTTTCTGCAGTGACGATATAGAAAGCCAGAAGAATGGCTGCCGTGGCATTGATGGTCATGGAGGTAGACACTTGATCCATGGGGATTCCATTCATGAGGATCTCCATGTCTTCCAGTGAGGAGATGGGAACTCCCACACGACCCACTTCACCTTCAGCCATGGGGTGATCGGAATCATACCCTATTTGGGTGGGCAAGTCGAAGGCTACCGAAAGTCCGGTGACACCCTGATCCAGTAGGTAATGGTATCGTTGGTTGGATTCTTCAGCGGAAGTAAATCCTGCATATTGCCGCATGGTCCATAGGCGGTCTTTGTACATATTGGGATAAATTCCCCGTGTATAGGGGAATTCGCCAGACTTTTCCTGGGTCATTTATACGGTAAGGATAATAGATCTATCTGGTCTTTTAAGGCTTCAAACTCGGGATCCTTGTGAACAAGAATGGCATTTCTACGGATTGCGAGGGAAGCAATCCAGGCATCCACTGCAGACAATGGAAAACTTCCTTTAATCAATCCTGAAGATACGATTTCGTTTATATCATTTTCATAATCGATTTCAAAACCAAATTGTATTGTAGATCTCAAAAACTGATCTGCGATACGTTTGGAAAAATCCCGGAAGGCAGTGTAATAAATCTCATAGGGTGTAAGAAAGGAAATAACGAAATGATTTTCCTGATTCTCAAATAGTTTATCAAGAATATTTACGCCTGATTCTTTCTTAAAGAAAGTAAGAATTGCAGAAGTATCAAGTACGTAAGTTTTTATCTTCTTTCTCCTTGTCAAGCCGGCGCTGTTCCAATAGATCTGCTACTGAGGGTCCAATATCCTTAAAGATTCCCCTGAACTTTTTGAATGGATTCTCAGGAATAGGATAAACCACAATTTTCCCATCTTCAATTTCCCAGTCGAGCATCGTCTTGTCATTAATCTCAAATTCCCTTCTGATTTTGGCTGGGATGGACGTTTGCCCTCTGGATGTTACTTTTGTCCTCATGGGTTTCCTCTGGATTACTTACCAATTATGAGAATACTTACTTATTCCTATTTTACACGCTATTAATAATCAATACAAGAAAAAAGTTAGCTTTGCAAGAAGCGTCTTTCTTTAAACAAACTGCCGCTCTTTCTTAATCTGCTGGTACGCCACATTGATTGATTTGAACTTCTCTTCTGCCATTTGTTGGAATTCTTCTCCGAGGTGAGAGACCTTATCGGGATGATATTTGTTCGCCATCTTTCGATAGGCTCGTTTAATATCATCTCCCGAAGCTGAGGAATCGATTTCTAAAACCCGGTAAGCTGATGTTGTATCCTTCACAAACATGGCTTTAATGGAGTCAAAGTCCGCATGAGAAATCCCGAGGTAATTGGCAATTTTACGAATGGCATCTATTTCTAGAGGGTCTATATTCCCATCTGCTTGGGATAAACCAAACAATACATGAATCATTTCCAATCGGCTTGGGTGATCCATTTGGTTTTTGATTTGCCTGCAGATCGTGGGAAGGGAATAATCTTGTTTTAAAATGTCCTTAAAAAGGATCATAAGTTCCTCGGTATTCTGATGCCCGAAATTTTGTGTGAAGAATTGTTTAACATAATTAAGCTCTGATTTTAAGAGCTGTTTATCTGCCTTCATCACATAGGCAAACAAGACCAATAGTGAAACAGCAAAGTCTCCTGGTTTTGTTTTAGGATAAGGGGAAGGATCATTCCACCCCCAGCCTATTCCTCTTGTTGAAGTCCCTCTAACTTTTTGTCTTTCTGACAAGGCTGCCATCGAATAGCCAATGATAGCTCCGATTGGTCCCAACATTACCCAACCGAGTCCACCCCATATCAGACGGCTACTAATTCCCATTATGTTCATCCTTTATTTTTATCAAAAGCGTCTCTTTTTCCACCTTTTCTCCTTCTTTTATTAAAATAGAATCTACAATGCCTGATAAAGGCGAATCGAGTTCATTTTCCATTTTCATGGCTTCTAAAATTAACAATTTTTCTCCTTTGTTTACAGCTTGACCTTCATCGACGAAAAGATGAGAGATCAGTCCCGGAATGGGGGCTTTAATATCACCAACTTCCACGGAATCCGGATTTGAAAGCCCATATTTTTCTAACAAAATATCAGATTCATCTTTTATCCGAATCAATAAACTGCTTTGTCCCACCGATACGTAATAACCTTCAGGATGTTCCGTGATCGTTAAGTGGTAAGATTTACCGTTTACGAGAACGGAATATGAGTTTTGAGAAATGCGAACAACATCCAAATTTTCTGTTTTATCAAATAATTTAAGTTTTACTTCACCATCTTTTTCATTTAGCTCGAATGATATAGTATCATTTCCGATTTGAGCTTGAAAGTTCACTGAAGAGCATCCTTTCTTCCAGTTTTTTTCCAGTTTGAGGTTGTACCGTTAGAAGACGTTTTTTCTGAGGAAGCTCTCAGAGTGTGAAGAGCAGTAACAGCAACGGCGATATTTTTTTCCAGGGTGTTTTCATTTTCTTGGAGTTCAACAAGAGCGTCCATTTCTTCTTCGATAAAATGTGTTGTGTAATTACCTGAACTGAATTTTGGGTGAGAGATAACTGAATTGCAAAAGGGGATGGTAGTCCTGATACCTGCTATTAATAATTCTTTTAGCGATTGCTTCATTCTTTTTATTGCGACGTTCCTATTGTTTCCCCATGTGATAAGTTTTCCTATCAGGGGATCGTAATAAGGCGTCACTTCAAGTCCGGTGCGGAGGGCATGGTCGAACCGTACTCCGTTCCCACCTGGTACGGATAATTCAAGAATCGTTCCGGTGCTGGGTAAAAAGTGATTGAAACCGTCTTCAGCATAGATTCGACACTCAATGGCATGTCCATTTGGTGTGACATTTCGTATGGATAGCTTTTCACCTGAAGCCAGACGAATTTGTTCCTGAACTAAATCGATGGATAGAAGCATTTCCGTCACGGGATGTTCCACTTGTAAACGAGCGTTCATTTCGAGGAAGTAGAAGTTTTTGTTACTGTCCATCAGAAATTCCACAGTGCCGACCCCGGTATAGTCGGATGCGCGGATTATGTCTTCAGCACACTTTGCCATTTTCTTCCACATTTGACGATTGATAAAAGTAGAAGGGGATTCCTCAATAATTTTCTGATAACGCCTTTGAACCGAACATTCACGCTCCGTCAAGGTTATAATATTTCCCTGAACGTCAGCGGCGATCTGAATCTCAATGTGACGAGGGTTCGCTATCAGTTTTTCTATAAATACTCGAGAATCGGAAAAGGAGGCACCTGCTTCTGACATAGCTCTATCAATTGAAGCAGTCAATTCATCAGGATTATGTACAATTCTCATCCCTTTACCACCACCACCACTGACTGCTTTGATCAGCAGAGGGTAGCCAATTTTAGTTGCGATATTGTGGGCATCTCCTGATTTCACGTCGCCTTCAGAGCCGGGAATTACCGGTACACCGGATGAAAGAGCAATCTTCCTGGCTTCTAATTTATTGCCAAGTTTTCTCATAGCTGTGGGGGGTGGACCAATCCATGATATCCCTGAATCCAATACAGAGGCGGCAAAATCAGGATTTTCCGACAGAAATCCATAACCGGGATGTATAGCATCTGTTTTGGTGTCCCTGGCGACTTTAAGGATTTTTTCGCTGCGCAAGTAACTTGCGTTGGATGAAGGAGGACCAATACAATAAGCTTCGTCTGCCATGTAAACATGAGGGGATGTCCGGTCTGCCTCGGAATAAACAGCCACCGCTTCCATATTGAGTTCGTGGCAAGCTCGAATGATTCGTACGGCAATTTCCCCACGGTTGGCGATGAGAATTTTCTTGATCATAAAGTGAACCTAAGTTGACCGATTTTATTTCTTATGAAGTATGCATTTCTGTCGAAATTAAGCTTAAATCAGGCTAAATTTATTGAATGTATTCGGGATTTACGCTGTATCAGGAAGTTTGGAATCGCCTATCATTTCAGAAAATGGTGTAAAAGAATCGCTCAATTTCAGATGAAGATAAGAAGTTTAAATTTTCTACAAAAGTGATATATTGGGAATCATGAACAGATTCAAGTTGCGATGTGTTATCCTGTGGCTAAGGCTTATAAGGAAGCTTAGGCCCACCAAAGAATTAATGGCATTTCGTAAAAACGGTTCTGGAATTAAGACTGCGCTTATCATTTTCCCTGAAGGGCAGGAAAACTCACGAATTGCACGATATTTTTTAAAATCTGTGTATGCCAATAAGGAAGTAGATCTACATTTTCTGATGGATATTCATTTATACCATTCGTTTATGGGGACACTGCCTACATCGGTTCATATATACACGGATGAAGACATCAGTTGGTTTGGACTCCCTCAACCGGAATTTGTAAAGAGGGTCTGTTCGATGAAATATCACGCTGTAGTGGATATGCATCCATCATTTAATCTCGCAACTGCATACCTGACTTACTTGTCAAAAGCACCCATAAGGGTAGGATTTTCCGGAGAATTTTCGCCGCATTTCTTCAATGTGGAAATTGACAAAAAGGGAAGTCAGTTTATCGAAAAATCTTACTTGTCCATTCAAAAACTGCTGAATTTATGAATGAGTCGTATCCGAAAAGGTTATTTTTGTTAGAATTGACCTGTCTATCGTCCCTAACGACAGATAGATGAAATCATTACCCACTCTAGAGGTGTGCTTGAAAAATAATAGAGATAGAGAGGTAAATTTTTATGGAGATTCAATATCAATTACCCACCTACCTGTTATGTCAAACCTTTTCGGAGTAGACTCATGAATATATACCTGTTTGAAAATCGTGATGAGGCGCTCAACCTTGAGCCAATTTCATTAACCAGACCAGTCTTTGATCTACGATGTGGAGCATTTACTTTTCTGGAGCGGATTCAAAAAGAGATTAAATATCAATCTTTATCCTTCTTTGTCAGAGATGAAATGGAAGCAATCACGCAAGACAAGTTTCCCTCTATTTCTGTTAATCCCAAAAATGTTAACCACGGTATCTGGCTCAATGCCACTGTACTGTGGGATAAAAACCTGTTTGAAAAAGTCGCAACAAAGGAAAACACACTCTATTTTTCATCCAACCAATTGGTGGCTGCTAATTTGGATGAAGATAATGGACAATTATGGATTGATCAGGGTGGGTCTGTAAAAACGGTTCCTTCATTCAATCTTTCCTCCGTTCAAATGTCAGTAGGTAAAGTTCAATTCTTATGGGATTGTATCAATAAAAACAGTGAAATGATCTTAAAGGATAGTGGCTTTTTCGAGATGGGCAGGAATAATGGTTTTCTTGCCTCCGGAGTGACCCTTTTGAATTCCGGAAGTATTGTAATCGGAAGTGGGAGCAAAATAATGCCCTCCACAGTCCTTGATGCGGAGGATGGTCCGATAATTATTGGGAAAAATGTCACTGTCCTCCCCAATTCTTTTCTGCAGGGACCACTGGTCATTGGTGATGACTGCCTGATAAAGGCAGGTGCAAAAATTTATAAGGGAACAACCATTGGACCCACTTGCAATGTAGGTGGAGAGGTGGAGGAATCCATATTTCAAGGATTTAGTAATAAACAGCATGATGGTTTTCTGGGTCATGCATATATCGGAGAGTGGGTAAATATGGGAGCGGATACCAACAACAGTGATCTAAAAAATAATTACACACATGTAAAGGTAACTGTTAACTGTGAGGTCGTAGATACCAAATCACTTTTTGTTGGGTTATTCATGGGGGATCATTCAAAGTCTGGTATTAACACCATGTTCAATACGGGCACGGTTATTGGACCCTGTACAAATGTGGTGGGTTATGGATTTCCTCCGAAAACCATACCTCCATTCTCCTGGGTTATTAACGGGAAAATTCAGACACACCTTTTTGAAAAATTCGTTGAAACAGCTACCGTTGTTAAAGAAAGAAGGGGACAGGCTTTCACCGCGGTTGAAAAGACACTCTACAAGTGGATATCAGATTACCGGTAAAGTATGCCTTTCGTTTGGGAAATGTATTCATCAAACGTGAAACATTGTAACTATTCAGGCAGAGGTGAAGTCCCGAAACTTCGGGATGAGGAGAAGGGGAGCAGACCTGCCCCCTGCAGTCCTAAAACTTCGGAACTCCTGGATCTTAGTTCTCGTTCAGACACTAAATATTTGTTCGAAATTTGGCTGTAAAATAGTTGTTGACGACCGTATTGACTCCGATTATATTACCGCCCCGAATTTATAAGGAGAATTCAATTTAAATGGCTTTATTAGAAGGAATTATATGTCCGGAGTGTAGTATCCCACTCAATGAAAAAGAACTTGCAGATTCCCTCGTTTGTTCATATTGCAGGACTAACCTTAAGGATGCAAAATATCTCAATTTTATTGAATATCTGGTGGCTAATGGGATTGTAACGGATATCGATTTTTTTGATACCAAGTTGTATAAAGATGAAATTGAAAGGTTGGACCCAACGGATCAGGAAGATATAGATCCTCGGGAATACGAAAAAAAGAAAGATTTGATATCTCTGTTTGAAGAAGATATTGAAATTATTGAATTTGATAATACAGAAAAAATGAATGAATGGGAAGGGCTTGAAGAAGACTGGGAAGAGTTTAACCGAAGAAATATGGAAGAAGCGAAAAAAAATGCAAAAAAATGAAAAAATACAAAAAATTAATATTCAGTTAGATAGTGAAGTAGGTGAAGGACAATATGCTAACTTTGTGGTGATCACTCATTCACCTGCTGAATTCGTAATGGACTTTACACGGTTAATGCCCGGCGTCCCCAAAGCGAAAATCCATTCTAGAATTATCATGGCGCCACCACATGCCAAAGCATACATGCAAGCCTTACAGGAGAATATTTCTCGATTTGAAAAAAAATATGGTGAAATAAAATTGCAGAGAAAAGAAACGTTTAGTGAATTTGGTCTCACACCGCCGGAAACTACTCTGCCCAATTAAGACGTCAGACTATAAACATTTGAGACTGATATTGTGACTATCAGTAAAGATTTACTTGATATTCTCTGTTGTCCGGAAACAAAAGAAGATGTCCATCTCATTTCCGGTGAAAAAATCGAGATAATTAATAAAGCCATTACTGCAGAGGTTGTCAAAATACGAAGTGGTGAAGTGGAAACACATAGTATCGATAATGGTCTCCTTCGGGCGGATGGAAAGTATCTTTATCCTATCCGTGATGACATTCCTATTATGCTTATTGACGAAGCCATTGACATGTCCACTGTAGAATGAGAATATCTATCAAAGCTTTTGCCGCAATAGTTCTGATCGCTTGGGTTGTTTTCAGTCCGTTCATCGAAATCAGTCATATGCAACAATCCCACAGCCATTTTGGCAGGGTTGAGAAGGGTTTTTGCAGAGAGGACTGTAGGGAGCGAGAGCATCGAAATCCCCTCGTAAAACACGATTGGTGTCGAGTCAGGGCATTCAACTATTTTCAGAATATCCCAGGAACTAATAGTACGTATCAACCCTGTCAATCTGCGGTTACCTCTAAGGAAATTTCCTTTCTTACAATCTTCTTTTTACCTCTCCCTCCTTCCCGGGCATCGCCAATAGCCTGACCTCCTTTTTTTTCTAACTACTGTTAACAAATAATCCAAAAATTGGAGCAGCAAGGATGTTAATCCATCGGTATATCATAATATTCGTATTGACAATAAACATAAGTTGGGGTCAAACTACCTTTCAAGGAATGAATCCTAATATTGGGGTGATTGGGGATTTTTCGTACCAAATCCACTCCAATGATGTCGACTTAGATCGAGGATTTCAGTTTAGTGAAGTGGAGATTTCATTTCGAATGGTTCTGGATCCTTACGCAAGGGCGGATTTCTTTATTGCTATAGTTCCGCCGGAGGAGGCAGTGGAATTAGAGGAAGGTTTTATTACACTTTTGTCTCTACCCTATTCTTTTCAGGCCCGAGTAGGCCATTTCCGTCCATCATTTGGAAAATTCAATTTGACTCACCCACCGGAAACACGTCTTGCTACATTACCCCTTTTCTTAGGAAACTTTTTTGGAGAGGAGGGACTGGCAGCTACAGGTGTTTCACTTAGCGCTTTAATACCCAATCCGTGGAATTTATATATTGAATGGAACATTGATATTCTGAACGGAGAAGAATTGGCAAGTTTTAGAGACAATGCGCCGGAAGACTTTCTATATCTGCTACATTTGAAAAACTTTTTTGATGTTTCTGAGAATCATAGTATTGAATTCGGTTTATCGACAATGATGACTCAAAGTGATGCTTCAGGACATGAAACCCGTCTATATGGAGCTGATTTCATCTATCGTTGGAAGCCGTTGATATCCGGACGATATCGATCTTTCACATTACAATCAGAAACCATAATAAGCCGGAAGGAAGTAGAAAATCAGAATATTAATTCCTTTGGTTGGTTTTTATTCCTGCAACATCAATTTTCCAAACGTTGGTTTGTCGGTTCTTCGTATGATTATAGCGGGTTACCAACCAGTGGAGATGATGTTGAAAGACGAATTTCAGCCATTCTTTCTTTCTGGCCAAGTGAATTTCAGACTATCAAGCTCCAACTTCAAAAATCGGAGAGAAATTTCTCAACTCCAAGATCGTTTATTTCTATTTATTTCCAATGGACCTTTATTATCGGAGCTCATGGTGCACACAAATTTTAGAAGAGACAAATGTTCATAAAACAAATCAAAATGTGGAGAAAGGTATGAATTTTTTTTGGCATCATCTTTTTGTTGTTTTTGTGTTTGCAACTCTCCTTTCGGGAAAATCTACCATCGAAGTAGTAACAACATTACCCGACCTTAGAGAAATTGCGAAAGAGATTGGCGGTGAAAAGGTCAGTGTTTTTTCCATTGCCAAAGGTTATCAGGACCCCCATTATGTAGATGCAAAGCCGAGTTACATCATAAAATTACGAAAGGCTGATCTATTCATTCAGGTAGGGTTGGATTTGGAGGTTGGATGGGTACCAACGCTCCTCGAAGGGGCTCGAAATAAAAAGATACTATGGGGAGGAGATGGATATGTAAATGCCTCGAAGGGAGTAACACTTTTACAGGTGCCCAATATAGATCCGACAAAACTGAGGGCGGAGGGGGATATTCACATTTATGGTAATCCCCATTATTGGTTAGATCCGGAAAATGCTAAAACAATTGCAGAAAATATTTATATAGGATTGGTTCGTATCGCGCCTGATGATGAAGCTTACTTTCAAGAAAATAAAAGACAGTTCATTTCCCGATTAGATCAGGAGATATCTAAATGGACACTCATGATGAAGCCTTATGGGGGTAGAAAAATTATCGCATTCCATAACAGCTGGCCGTACTTCGAAAATCGATTCGGTATTCAAATAGCAGGATTCGTCGAGCCCAAGCCAGGAATATCTCCCTCCCCCAAACATATAAAAAGCACGATTGACACAATGAAGCGGGAAAATATTCGAATCATTATTATTTCTCCCTATTACAGCAAAAAAATACCTGAAAGAATTGCGAAGGAAGTCGGGGGTGTAGTTGTTGAAATTGCCCCATCTGTCGAAGGCATGATTGGGGTCTCAAATTATTTTGATTTATTTGATTACAACCTTCGAAAGTTGATTGATGCTTTCAAAAAGTTTGATGAAGAAAAATCCACTGAATTGGGGAATTAACAATGTTTGAAATGTTTGAACTAACATTTATGGTTTATGCTTTGATCGCATGCCTGATTATGTCTATCATGCTTTCATATCTTGGAATTCATGTGGTGGCAAGAGGCATTGTGTTTGTGGACCTTGCCATCGGACAGATTTCATACTTGGGTGTTGCCTTTGCCGGTTTTATGGGATGGAACGAAATAAGTGTACCCATCATCTTCGCACTTGTTGGATCTGTCGTCCTTTCATTTATCCGAATACGGGATAAACGATTGAAATTAGAGGCTATTATCGGGATTTTTTACGCTGTTTCCTCAGCTTTGACAGTCCTCTTCATTTCTAAAACTCCACACGGAGAAGCCGATATTCAGGAGGTGCTGTTTGGGAATTTATTGGGAGTTACCCAAGGTGATCTTATTAAGATGGGTGTGGTTTTCGGCACTCTCGCCGTTTTACATGTGATTTGGTATAGGAGAATTTTCCAGATAACCCATGAATATGAGAACCATCAATTAGAAGGAGATAGGTCATTTCTACTTTGGAATATTTTCTTTTATCTATCCATAGGGCTTGCCATCGTGTTTGCGATAGAATTGGGTGGGGTTATCCCTGTTTTTTCCTTCATCATTGTTCCGCCTGTTATTGCCGTTATTTTGGTGAAAAAGGAAAGCTTTGTTGTAGGTGCGACACTATTGTGTGCAATAGTTACAAGTTATTTTGGTTTGTATTTTTCCTACAGGTGGGATTTCCCTACTGGTGCGAGTATTGTAACCACGTTAGGAGTTTTAGCGCTTATTGCCGGTATGGTAAAGTTTATTCGATCCCTGGTAGTACATCAAGAGCAGAGAGTTTGATTGTATCCGTCAATCGAATAATTTACTGTATCGCATGCCTGCCCGCAGCAGGAAAGCGGTGGACGGGTAGACAGGGAATTTCTTGATAGGTCACGAAGGTCACCACGGACTCCCTGTGGGAGTTCTTCGGACCCCTGGAGACTCCTCTTTGGTTCTCCACAGGATACGTCAACAGACGGACTGCTTATCTGGATTATGTTTAGTAAAGCTTATTGATATTTTGTTGACATTCACATCATGTCATTGGTATAGTTCCGCTCAATTCTATTGGCAGTTAAATGCATAAAAGACAGTTTTCATATTTTTTACTGATTACATTCATCCTTGTCCTTTCTGGATGTTGTCCTTCCCGTTTTGATAAGGTTTCATCTGCTTCCGGAAACAACGGTGTGGTTGTGTCTTCCCACCCCATTGCCTCAGAAATCGGTTTGAATGTTCTGAGAAATGGTGGCAATGCCATTGATGCCGCCATAGCTACCGGATTTGCGTTAGGAGTAATGGATCAGTTCAACTCAGGGGTTGGCGGTGGAGGATTTATCGTCATCCGTATGGCAGATGGTACCATTTACACAATTGACGGCAGGGAAACTGCCCCGGCGGCGGCAACTCGGGATATGTATCTCCGGGATGGCAAATTTGATCCTGAAATGAGCAAATTAGGACCTCTTGCTGTAGGTATTCCGGGAATTCTGGCAGCTTATGTAAAAGCATTGGAACTGGCGGGCACTCGAACCCTGTCTGAACTTATATCTCCATCCATCAAAGTGGCGAGGAAAGGATTTGCTCTGGACAGTTACTACCTTTCCCGTTACAAAGGCGCCATTGATAAGTTTGCAGAAGATTCCGCCTCTGCAAAAATCTACCTGCATGAAGACGGCTCCCGTTTAATGGAAGAGGATGTGCTGGTACAACAGGACCTGGCTGCTACGTATCAAAAGATAGCCCACGGAGGACTGGACTACTTTTACCGAGGGGAATTTGCTGAGAAATTGGCAGAATACATGGCAAAGCACGGGGGTCTCATCACGAGAGTAGATATGGAGAATTACAGAATCCGGATGAGAGAACCTATTATGGGAACCTATCATCAATATACCGTGATTGGCATGGCGCCTCCGAGTTCTGGCGGTGTTCATGTGATACAAATTCTCAATATGCTGGAAACTTCCGGCGTGCTCGAAGGGAAATCGGAGTGGGATTGGAACAGTGTTTATTGGACCACCCAATTCATGCGACAGGCATTTGAAGACAGGGCTGTTCATCTGGGTGATAGCGATTTTTATCCTGTGCCAGTGGAACGACTTATCGGCAAAAGTTATGCCGATTCTTGTGTCAAGATAATCATGAATAGAGAACAAACTGTTTTGAGAGAAGACCAACCGGTTACTGATTTTGTCTTTGGTCATACGACCAATTTTGCTGTCATTGATAAGTGGGGGAATGCCGTTGCGGTGAATCAGACGGTTAATCTCACCTATGGCGCTAAAATTACTCTCCCGGGAACAGGAGTGGCATTGAACAACCAGATGGATGATTTTTCTGCACAAATAGGAGTTCCCAACGCATTTGGACTGATCGGAAGTGAAGCCAATTCCATAGCTCCCGGAAAGAGACCTCTTTCCAGCATGTCGCCCACCATTGTGGTGAATAATGGAAAGCCTGTTATGATTCTTGGGGGTGCAGGAGGGCCTACCATCATCACGGCAGTACTTCACAATATAATTGGAGTTCTGGATTTTGGACTTGACCTGACAGAAGCTCAAGTGCACCCTCGATTCCACCATCAATTTATACCGGATAAACTGTTTATAGAGAAACATACCTCACTTTTTTTGAAGATTAGACTTAGGTTGAAAGGATTAAAGCTTGATAATAAAAAGGGATTAGGTAGAGTTCAAGCCATCGCCTGGAGTGATAGAGAGCAGGCTTATGTTGGCGTCCCTGATCCAAGAGGGAAAGGGGGTGCGGTTGCGTATTAAAATCTATATTGGAAAAACAGTATTTGGGAATATATAGAACATAGCTACGCGAATTGATTAAACCTTTTTGGAGCGGACTAAATTATAAAGATGCCTTTTTTAATAAAAGTGTTTAATATCACGCTACAGCAATGCTTTATGAATTAATTTTACTTTAGTAAAGAAGGAGGAATCTATGTTAAGAAGAATCATCTTTTTTCTACAGATTACTTCAATCATGATGGCAAAAGAGATTGTGCCGGAGAATATTATTCCCGGTGAAGTCATCGTGAAATTAGCGCCGGAAACGCCCCTAATCCGGGAGAAGACCATCGCCACCCGCGTATCCGCTGTGGACGCCGTGTTGCAGAGCGTCAGCGCCCGGTCTGTGGAACCCATGTTCCGTACCCAGCGTCAGCGGAGGAGGGATTTGCCGGACATCAGCCGAATCTATCGGGTGATATACGACGCTGACGTGAGTCCCAGTTTCGTCGCAAGGAGGTTGGGAAACACTTCCTCAGGTTCTCTATGCAGAGCCTAATTTTATTCGAAAGATGAGTGAAATTCCTGATGATCCCCAATATGACAATCAGGGTCATCTGGCAATAATTGAGGCTGCTGCTGCGTGGGATATTTCTCATGGAGATTCCATAATATTAATTGGTATTGTGGATACCGGCATGGATATGGATCATCCTGATCTGGAAGTGAACTATTTTGTTAATGAGGTCGAATTTAATGGTGAGGAGGGAATTGATGACGACGGGAACGGATATGTGAATGATATCAGCGGTTGGGACTTTGCTGGTCCCAGCAGTGCAGCCGGACCTCAACCCGATAACGATCCTACCCATGGTCCGGGGGTGATTCATGGAACTCATGTGGCCGGACTGGCAAACGCCGTCACAAACAACGAAACCGGTGTCGCCGGAGTGGCGTGGAATGTGCGAACACTCCCGGTTAAGGTGAGTTATGACGATCTGGGAGATCTCGTAAACTTTGGATACAGTGGCATTGTGTATGCTGCTGAGATGGGTGCAGATGTTATTAATGCGAGCTGGGGCGGCAGCGGCTTCTCCGAATTCGAAAGAGATGTCATTGAATACATCACAGGCCTTGGCGCTCTGCTGGTAACGTCAGCCGGAAACTCAAATTCAGATGCTTTTCTCTATCCGGCGGCGTACGAAAAGGTCTTTGCCGTCGCCGCCACAGGCAGCAATGACGTAAGAGCCAGTTTCAGCAGTTTTGGCATCCTGATCGACGTGGCTGCTCCGGGAGAGAGCATACTGTCTACCTTGCCCGATGGAGAATATGGCGCACTCTCAGGTACATCCATGTCGTCTCCCATTACAGCCGGTCTTGCTGCCTTGGTGAAATCATTCTATCCGGACCTCACAAACAAGGAAATAGCTCTTCGAGTAGCTGGAACCACTGATAATATCGATAACCTAAATCAGAACTATGCAGGGTTGTTAGGAAGTGGTCGGATCAATGCCAGCCAAGCCCTCACTTATGATGATGCCCAATTTGTCTCCATTCCACCTGCAGTACGATTCCTCGGGAGTGGAATCACAGATTCCGTTGCAGGAAACGGTGATGGTGTTTTAGATGTGGGAGAACAAGTTCATTTTTCTGTTACATCCAGAAATTATTCATTGGGCGGTGCAGATAGTTATTATGTCACGCTTACCACTGAGGATCCTGATTTAACTATCATAAACGGTATATCTGTCACTTACAGTTTCCCTTCTGATACTATACATACAATTGAGAATGAAATGAATTTCTCCATATCGGGGAGCGCTGAGCCACACATGGCGAAAGTTGCTCTCACTCTTTTTGTGGATGGTGAAATGCAAGACACGGACACTCTATCTATCATTGTAGGTAAAATGCCAATTCTTATTGTTAAAGATGATAATGAATCGTGTTGCGGGGATACGGAAGCGAGTGGATTCTACACAGGTATTTTGGATGAGGAAGGTCTCATCTGTGGTGTTTGGGATCATGCCAGCTTGCGTTCCCCAGGCCCTGCAGCCCTTAAAAGTTTCCCCATTGTGATCTGGTTTACCGAGTGGGATTTCCCCAGCCTCGATTCTCTGGATATTGTCGCTTTGAAGGAGTATCTGGACAGTGGGGGCAATCTTTATATTTCAGGACAGGACCTCGGATGGGATATCAATGAGAATCCGGGTTTCAGTTTTCACCAAAACTTCTACGCCGATTATTTACATGCTCAATGGGGTGGGGATCATGCGGGCACCATGGAAGTGATAGGAATTAACAATGATCCCATTGGAGATAAATTAAGCTTTCCTGTCTATCAGCCCGGAATTGGGGGTAGTAGTCAATATCCTGACTGGTTTACACCAGATGGTACAGCTCACCTTGTTTTTCAGTATGACAATGGCCTCGGGATGGGTCTCAGGTACGAAGGTGACTATCGACTTGTGTATACCGGTGTTGGATTGGAAGCGTTTGGGAGTGACAATAATTCTGTTCCTCCTGAAGATATCAATGACGTGCAACGTACCGCTCTAAAACGGATACTTACCTACTTGAACTTCATCCAACATGAACCCCTTACCGATACCGAGGTGATCGATATTGACTATGAAATTACCATTCATGTTTCCGGGGATAGCACTGATCTTGAAAGTGTGACCCTATACTTCAAAACAGAATTAATGGATGACTTCGTGGGTAGTTTGATGGCAGGTTCAGGTGGTGGAGATTATACAGGGACTATTCCGGCAGTTGGAGTTTCTTCCGGAATCGACTACTACATCGAGACGGTTCATAGTTACTATTCGTGGGCAAGTCCGGTGGGGGCACCACAAAATGTTTACAGTTTTTATGCCGGAGCGGATACAGTGTCTCCTGTGATTGAATTTGTTACTGAATTGGAGGATCAGTTTGGTACCACAAACTCGGTTGAAATAGCCGCTGAAGTGGTGGACAATATCGGGGTTGGGAATGTGGTTCTTGAATATTCAATCTCCAGTGACACAGGCAGTGCAGTAATTACAGTTCCCATGAGTTTTGATGGGGTTGATGTCTGGACAGGGGAAATCAGTTGGGCAGATGTACAATGGTACACTACTATTACCTTCAGTGTGATTGCAACAGACAGTTCAAGCCAGCAAAACATGGCGGAGTCTGACCCCAATTTCTTTACAATTACTAAAGAATTAGCTGTAGGCAATTGGGAAGCAGAGGATGTATCCGGCTGGGACATCGGGGATGGCTGGGGGTTTGTTAATGTTGGAGGTCATGGACGTGTCATGAACGATTCTCCGGAAGGATTCTATGAAAATAATGCCAACAACGTTTTGTCACTAATAGAACCGATGAATATTTCTTATTACGAATCTGCTTACCTTCTCTTCTGGCACAAATCAGTGTTGGAGGCAGACAAAGATTTTGGTTTGGTGGAACTGTCTACCGATGGAATTGAATGGACGATAGTTTCTTCTATTACCGGGATTCGTGTGGAGAGGGAAGAAGTTATTGATCTTACCCCTTATATAGCTGAATCGGGTCTTTGGCTCAGATTCAGGATGACATCGGACGAAAATAAAACGTATGTAGGGTGGTTTTTAGATGATCTTTATCTCATGGTAGATACCACATTAATTATTTCAACGGAGGAATATTTAGATATTATACCGGAAGGATATTCATTAGAACAGAATTATCCAAACCCATTCAACCCTGTTACCACCGTCCGGTTTGGTTTACCTGAAGCTGGGAATTTGGAATTGGTGATCTACGATATTCTTGGCAGGGAAGTAGCGGAATTAGTGAGTGGTAGAGTGGTAAGTGGTACCCATGAAGTAGTGTGGAATGCCTCTGATATGGCAAGTGGAGTTTACTTTTATAGATTGGTTGTAAGACAAGATGGTATCTTGTCCTATGCAGACACCAAAAAACTCATAGTACTGAAATGAAAAAGTAGTTTGGGAAAGATGGACAAGCTGGCAGCTTATCCTACAAAAAACGAAGAAATTAATCGTGTTAAAATGAAAAAAATAGGGGAATACTTTCAAAACCAGGTTTCCAGATTAAAGTTAAAGATTCCATACATCAGCTAACGGACGCCACCTTTTTTCTTTTTTAGAAATAATTGTTTAACTTCTCGACCGATCATTATGAAGCTATTTAGAATAATACTATTTTTCCCCATTGTGTTATCAGCTCAAGTGCACAACACGGAACTGGTAGGTCATCTTGCTTATGATCAGGTTTTGAACGACATCTGGGGATATGTCGCCAGTGATGGGACAGAATATGCCCTGGTGGGCACCTACACAGGGACATCCATTGTGGATGTGAGTACAGATCCCGGTAATCCCACGGAAGTGGCGTTTATTTCAGGTCAAGATTCCAAATGGCGAGATATTAAAAC
Organism: Fidelibacterota bacterium; assembly: GCA_004124475.1. GTDB lineage: Bacteria > Fidelibacterota > Marinisomatia > Marinisomatales > SCKK01 > SCKK01. Next base: position 14,361 of record SCKK01000038.1, on the reverse strand, counting down.
GTATGATCATTACATGTATGTGGGGACGGAAGCTTCTCAGGGGATTCAGGTGGTGGACATTCAAGATCCACCCAATGCCCAATTGGTTTATACATGGACGGGTGTAACCAAGTCTCACAACATCTTTCAGGCGGATGGATATCTGTATGTAGTAGGTGCAGGAGGTAATGACCTTCATATCCTCGATCTGAGCGATCCTGCCGAGCCAGTGAAAGTGGGGGGATGGAATGGAGAGTATATTCACGATGTATATGTGCGAGGTGATTACGCCTACGGATGTGGAATTTTTTCCAGTACTATGTATATTATTGATATCTCCGATAAAACCAATCCGACTACTGTATCGAGTTGGACCTATCCAGGTTCTGCCCACGCTTGCTGGCTGACTGAAGACGGGAACTTTCTCATAACAGCCGATGAGACGACAGGCGGACATATAAAAATCTGGGACATCAGTGACTTTAATAATATCAACATGGTGTCGGAGTGGATGGCTGATGATGGATTAGAGGCATCCGTTCACAATGTGTTTGTCCGGGACGACTACATCTACGCCAGTCACTATGTTTTAGGACTTCAGGTTATCGACATTTCCGATCCGTACAATCCAGTAACAGCGGGCTATTACGACACCTATCCAGATAGTTCCGGGCTGTACGAAGGGGCCTGGGGAACCTACCCCTTCACCGAAAGTTGTTACGCCTACGTTTCAGATATTTCCAACGGCCTATTCGTGGTGCACTTTGAGGGGTGCACATTTATGAAAGGGGACGTGAATAGTGATGGCATTCTCAACATTTATGATGTGATCAAGATCATCAATTTCATGCTTGGCATCGGCCCGCTATCAACGGAGGAGCAGGCCTGGGCTGCCGATCTTAACAACGATACTGTTATCGATGTTTTCGACATTGTGCTCCTTGTGGACATCATTCTCGGAAATGGCGGACAGGTACAGTTAGAATCGGTCTCTAATTTCCTGCCGTTCGGGATGCATTGAGGGGAAAAGACCACGGCAAAGAAGCGAAAACCCTCCCGGCGCAAGAAAAAATTTTCGAAATCCCTCCGACAGTCTACTCACCCCATTCCACCGAAAAGAGTAAAAGAGACTAAGACAAAGTACGACCGCAAACGGGCAAAAGAAGAGGCGGAGAAAAAGGTGGAAACGGAGCTAGGGACTGAAGATTAGTGATTGTCCCACTCCGAAGGTCACAAAGGACTCCTATGGAGAGTCTCTACGGGAAGGGGGTGCCATTTCGGCGGAATTTGGGACTTGATTCTTGGGAACTGCCCGAAGGATCGTTCTGATGAGCTCTCAGAAACTCAGTGAGATGGTGAACCGCTGGACGCCCTGCAAAATTCCGATGTCTGAGTAGGCGTAGTCGAAAGAGAAAACTGTGTTGGTGAAAGGGATATTCGATTTATTCTGGCTAACCGATTATGTTGGGAATTCACTTGAGGGCGAATATGAGTACTTCCTGTGGGATGTGGGATCAATTGGCTTATTGCCCAGTGCAGAGGCCATGCAGAATATTTCAACGTTAATATGGAATGGCGGTGCTTTTGCTACACTTGGTATCGGTAATGATAGCGCGGAAGTAAACTTGCTGACGGACTTTGTGGCAAATGGTGGGAATTTGGGAATATTGGCTCAAGACTACCTGGGAGCCTATTATTCCTTTGATGCCGCCGTTGATATTCCTGACTGGTCCTTCTTCAACCAGGTGATGGGTGTCACAAAGGTCTTCAATGACGTGGCAGATACCATGATGAACGGTGTGGCAAATGACCCCATAACAGGGGACGCTATCTTTACGGACATGATCTTCGATCCTACAGGGTTACTCGGATACACCAACTATTCAGACCGGATTGAGCATGCTGAAGATGCGATACCTATCATTACGGGGGTAGGTTTAGCTGATACGGCTGGCACCCCTGTCACATCCAATGTTGTTGGCGTCCGACGCGATTTCTCGGCTACAGGAGGTGGCAAAGTGGTTTTTCTTGCAGCCGACCCCATTGGGTGGTATCAGATGACAACGGATACCACAGATAATTGGGCTGAGCCGAATGGTGCGTTCCTGAGAAACATGATGGAATGGTTTGGGGCGGTTGGCGTTGCTATCGATGAAGAGGCTAGGATCGTTCCGGAGGCTTTTGCTCTTCGTCAGAACTTCCCGAATCCCTTCAACCCGGTCACAACGTTCCCCTTCGACCTTCCCACTGATAACGATGTGACCGTTGGTGATATACAACCTGCTGGGACAAAAGGTTACCTCGCTGGTAAATGAACATCGTCGGGCAGGGCAACATACTGTGACTTGGGATGGACGAAACGAACTTGGTCAGTCTGTAAGCACCGGTGTCTATCTCTACAGGATCGATGCTGGCGACTTCAGTGCGACCAAGAAGATGATTCTGCTGAAGTAAAGTAGATCATACGATGAAACCAAAAAGGGGCGGCTTCGTATGCTGCCCCTTTTTCTTTTGGGTTGAACACAAAGGAGAGAACTTTTAGAGCAGCTTGTTACATCTTCTGCGAAACCAGAGTAATATGAGAGAATTGAGCAGGTTTTTTTTCTGGGGGGTATTAGCCACAATGATGGGTGCGTGCTGCTCCAAGCTGAGGGAGGATGAAGTATTAGCCATAGACAGGAAGGTTTACACAAAATCGGAATTTTTAAGCAAGGTGATAGAATCTGATTTTGTGAAACTTGATACATCGCGTCGCAGAGTAGTTGTAGACGAACTTATCCGGCAAGAAATATTGGTTCTTGAGGCTGAGCAGAGAGGCATTCAGCGAGATAGCACAATAAAGGTACAAATTGCTAGTCTTAAGGATAATTTGATAGTTGAGAAAGTCATCGAAGAAGAGGTATGGGCACCCCTCCTATCCGATTCTTCATTGCATCTTCTTTATGAGCGCCTTGGGAGGGAAGTGGGCGTCAATCACATAATTGTCACATTTAAGGGGTCTCCCCGTAACAAGTCCGATCGGTCTGAGGAGAAAGCACTGGCATTCATAAGTAGAATCAAGCAAGACATTGAAAATAAGCAAATCTCCTTTAGGGACGCGGTAAGAAAATACTCTGATGGTCCATCTGCAACTAAAGGGGGTTTTATGGGTTATTTACGTTGGGGACAACTGTTTGAACCTGTACAAACCGTGGCATTCTCGTTGCCTCTGCGAAGACTCTCAAGTCCCATTAAGTTAGATTTTGGATACCACCTGATTTGGATCACGGGAATTCGCATGGTGGAACTGTCACCTTTTGAAGAGGAAATTACAAAACTGAAGGAGTTCATTCGGAGGGGTAGGGGGAAAGAGTTCGAAATGGCACTGAAGCGGTTTGAATCGATGCTGAAACGGCATTATAGGGTACGGTTTAACGGTAGGACAGTATCGGCAATATTCAATGCAGTTGTTAGAAGTCATGGAGAGAAGAAAGGTGCACTGACGGCACGAGAGATTCCACACATCGATGTAAATGGGATTGTCTGTACTGCGGATGGTGAGCCTTATGGTGTGGAATGGTTTAAGGAACGGGTGGCGTTCGGCGGTCGTATCACTCAATCTCTTATTCTTAGCGAAAGAAGTTTAAAGCTGACTCTGGAACATATCTTTTATCGCTATCTGACTATTCTATTTGCAAAGGAGACTCGGGATGATGAGTGGCACGGACACATCGAACGCCAGGGAAAACGGAGAAAGATAATTATTTTACGTAAAGAAGTCGTTTTCCAGCTTGCTGAAGAAAATCCTGATATATCAAGTGAGAAAATTCTGATCCAATCCTTGGTTGAGAGTTATAAGATACGTATTAATAGCAAGTTTATCTCTTCTTACAGTACTCCACAAGAAAGTTTATAACTGTTTGGTACTCTCTATTTTTTGGACGAAGATTGAATTGAGTAATATGTTGAGTTCCTGAAACTCCAAACCTTGCCCCATATACCGTTCCCCCTCTGCATCCTGAATGATGAGCTCAAAATGGAGGTGGGCTCCGGCTTTATTTCCTTTTGTACCATCACTTGTCCCGCTATTCCCTGCCAATCCTAATATTTGTCCTGTTTTTACTTCCCGCCCTATTTGTATGACGCTGTCGATTTCAGAGAGATGAGCGTAGATAGATAACAAACGTTTACCAGGGACAAGGTCAGTACCGTGATCGATAAAGACACTTCTCCCGAGTAAAATATTGTTAAACACATCAGAGGGTGTCCTCCCAATCCGGGCTGCTTTCTTTAATAGTGATTGGCGGAAAAGGGGGGTTACTTCCTGAAAACCGTGGTCGGCACGAATTACAATGCCGTCCATAACAGACAGAACCGGAGTGCCATAATCGGCTTGAAAATCGATTCCGCGGTGAATCCCGTTTCGATATTGGCGTGCAGCATTGGGAAGGAGATTCGTTTGGTCGGGTAAAGCTACATCGGGACAGGGTAACAGAAGATCGATGCCTGAAAGATATGAGAAGTTATCAATAGTTGATTCACTACCGGGGAACTCAAGATGTGTAAGTTTGACCGTCTCAATATCAATAATTGTCATTGACCCCGTTTCGTCCGTAGTGCTGGGAATATTATGTGAACAGCATATAAAGAATGGAATAATGAAACCTGTAAAAGCGACCTTTCGTATCATCATATTACTTTACCCATAAACCGTATACCTTTTAACATAGATTTCATGATGAATTGTAACTGCGGAACATGAGTGACTTTATTGATCAGTCAAAAGAACAGCGTGGAGTTTTTTCAATCCCTCCGTATATGCTGTAATAGGGTGATCGATTACCATGTCAAGTGCAATTTTATGAAATATGGAATTAGTTGCGTACTTTTCCAACATAAATTGGGCTGAAGGGAATATTTCGATAAACGGGGTTTTTGTAAGCATTAGGGTATCAAAAATATCGTGTTGGCACATTGACCATGCCCCTGGTGAGAAAAGTAGTCCGTCAGCCCAATTCCGGTTTCGCTGCAGAAAGGTGATAACTTTACTCACCTTATGAGTTTGTAGTGTTTTTAATACAATATTGAGTTTTTTTGCTTGTCGATTTAGAGCCGTATCAATTTTATCCAGTGTAATGCGTTCTCCTATCTGGGCAGACCGCAATCCGATAAGGTTCATGTTTGGACCATGTAGTATTAAAATATTCATTTATCAGATCAATGTATTAAAAAGAATTCGCATTGTATAGTTTCTTTCATTTGTTGTATTTAGTAGTAGAATTTATATTCTCTCTCTAAATTTTTAGAGTTATTTCACAGTTATTAATTAATGTGGGAAACCTAATGAATCGGGAATTGGATAAAAATATACTCAATCTCATGGATAAAGCGATGTTTCTTACTCTTGGGACATCAGTTGGGGGAAATTCATCTGCCTCTAATGTATTTTTTGCACGGGACGGATGGGATCTTTATTTCTTTACCTTTCACTCCACATGAACGGCGGAACAGATTCGAGTCAATCCCAAAGTTCAATGCGTCATTAGACCTGATGGCACTGAGGGGATAAAAGAACATAGATTGTCCGTTCAGCAGAAGGGGGAGACGTAGCGAATTATGCAAAACCTTTTGTGGTGTATAAGGGATCATTGTATGTCACGTTTCTTTTCATACTTGTGTTTGGAGCAGTGGGCGGAAAAAATGCCGATAGACAGAAACTGCCTTATAGCTTATTGATGGTCAATGTTTCGTCCATTGGCACTCATTTTTCCGTAGGAATCCTCCTCGTTTTAGGGTATTGGTCAGGTTCAAATCTGTAAGAATGGGTGGATATTGAGAATAGTGAGTAAAAGCCCCGATATCGGGACTTTTTTTTAGTAAGTCGAAAAATAACATGTTGGATATGTTTTGTAACGTTGGTAAGAAAAATGATTTTCCTGACCGTTTGTTTAGCCTAAATATTAAGACTGTGGCGTTGACAGCTGTAGATAAGTGATGGAGAAGATACGAGCCATATTACTGTTGAAAGATGGTCGGTTGTTCAGAGGATTTGCTTTTGGTGCTAAAGGTGAAACCAGTGGAGAGGTCTGTTTCAATACTGGGATGACAGGCTATCAGGAAATTCTCACCGACCCTTCCTATTGTGGCCAGATTGTAACTATGACTAACCCTCATATTGGGAATTATGGAATTAATCCGGATGACGTTGAATCACGTGGGATACAGTTGGCAGGTTTTATTGTAAAGGAAGAAACAGAAGTACCTTCGAATTATCGGTCAACACAATCTATTGGGGATTATCTCCGGGAAGAGGGTATTGTAGGGATTCAAGGAATTGATACACGAGCTCTTGTTCGACACATTCGGACTGAGGGAGCTATGAACGGAATCATCTCAACAGTTGATTTTGACTACGACTCACTGATGGTCAAACTAAAGCAGGTTCCATCTATGTTGGGTCTGGACTTGGCAAAAAGGGTAACCTGTGGGAAACGTTACATATGGAGAAATCGAATGCGAATATCGGATTGCGGATTGCGGGCACAAGACATCATTCCGAAATCGGCAGTCCGAAATCCGCCATGGAAAGTTGCTGCGATTGACTATGGGATAAAGCGGAATATTCTTCGTCTTCTTCATTTCCACGGTTGCAACGTCACTGTGTTTCCTGCTACTGCCTCTGCTACTGAAATACTGTCGATTAAACCTGATGGTATCCTCCTGTCCAACGGTCCGGGGGATCCTGCAGCGGTAACTTATGCAATCAATACGGTGAAAGAGTTACTTGGGAAGAAACCTATATTTGGCATTTGTCTGGGTCACCAGATTCTTGCGTTGGCTTTAAATGCGAAAACTTACAAATTGAAATTTGGTCATCGGGGTATTAATCATCCTGTTAGAAATGCAGAAACAGGGAAAATTGAGATTACAAGCCAGAACCATGGCTTTACGGTAGATCCTGACTCATTGCCTTCCGATGTTGATATCACACACTGGAATTTGAATGATGACACAGTGGAGGGACTCAGGTGTAAGGACCTTCCAGCTTTCTCTGTACAGTACCATCCTGAAGCAAGTCCAGGACCGCATGATTCGAGGTATTTATTTGAAACGTTTGTTAATATGATGAAATAAAAGGAAATTGTAAGGTAAGATGTTATCTTGCTTTATTATGAAAAGGGTAGATGATGCGTTGAGTAGAGGGAAGAGGGACAAGATAACATCTTGTCCTACAAATACAGACAAGGAGGGAAATGAGTAATCTGGAGTATAAACTTTCTTATAAAAGGAAACTCCCGCATATCCAACCCAAGGGATCAATTATTTTTGTTACGTTCAGGCTTTCGGGAAGCATTCCCAAGAGTGTTCTGGAAAATCTTCAACAGGAATATGAAAATCACAAACGAAAGTTCAGTAACATTAAAGGCAAGAATATTATTGCTGATAAATTATGGGAACTAAAGATAAAGTATTTTGAGAAGGTTGATGCCTATCTTGACAGAAAATCAACAAGACATTTTTGGCTGAGGAACCAAAAAATAGCAGAAATCGTTGAGGAAGCTTTGCATTACAGGGATGGAAAGGTATAGGAACTCTATTGTTACTGCATCATGTCAAATCATGTCCACATCCTGTTAAAACCCTTGCAAAAGAATGACGATTGCCACTCACTATCAATGATAATGCATTCGCTAAAAAGGCATACCGCACGAGAGGGAAACAAGATTTTATGTAGACATGGTGATTTTTGGGTTCATGAAAGCTATGACCATTACATACGTGACTACGATGATTTTGAAAGAGTGGTCTCCTATATTCTTAGTAATCCAGTCCATGCTGGACTTGTTAAGGAATGGAATAATTGGAAATGGACATATGTGCGAAATGATATTTTACAATAATGTATATGGCATCGGAATGTAAGGTAAGATGTTATCTTGCCTTATTATGAAAAGGGTATATGATGAGTTGAGTGGAGGGAAGAGGGACAAGATGCCATCTTGTCCTACAATGTGAGAAATGAGTGAAGTAATACTGAGAATAAAGAATCTTACCAAATCTTTTAAAGATCGAAAGGTAGTTGATTCCTTAAATCTCGAAGTAACTGAAGGAGAGGTGTTCGGTTTTCTCGGACCTAACGGCGCTGGGAAGTCTACTACTATCCGTCTGATTCTGTCACTAATAAAACCGGATTCAGGGGATGTGGAAATCTTTGGCAAATGGGTGACGAAGCATCGAAATGGCTCTCTACAAAACGTGGGTGCGCTCATCGAAGAAGCTGCCTTTTATAAAAATCTCACAGCGAGACGTAACCTTCAAATTTTAGCAAATCTGGGAGGAGGGACAAATAGGCGTATTGACGAAGTGTTGGAGATTGTCAGACTGATTGATCGAGCGGATGATAAGGTAAAAGCCTACTCCCATGGAATGAAACAAAGATTAGGGATTGCACAAGCTCTCCTTCACAATCCTAAGTTGATGATCCTGGATGAACCTACTTCAGGACTCGATCCACATGGAATTAAAGAAGTAAGAGAATTGATAAAATCAATGTCTGATGAAGGAATTACTGTTTTCCTTTCATCCCACCTATTACACGAAGTAGAGCAGTCTTGTTCAACAATGGCAATCATCAATGAAGGACGATTGGTGGTTTCCGGGAAGGTTAAAGACCTGCTGAAACAGACCGATCTTTTTACGACTGAGATTCAAGCACAACCCGTAGATGAGGCCGTATCTGTTATTCGGCAACTTGACTTTGTAAAAATCGTGGCGGTGAGAGAGGAATCAATAAAAGTGTCGGTTAGCAAGGATGATTTACCGAATCTGACAACTGTTCTTGTAGAAAAAGGGATAAAAGTGTCTGCCATTGTGCCTCATTCTTCATTAGAGGACTTTTTCTTGTTTCTGACGAAAGGAGATGATAGTTAGATATGTTATGGCGACTCATTAAAAATGAATTGATCAAGATAGGGGGGAAGCGGCGTAGCTTTATTGGGTTTATTGTAATTGGTATTCTTATGCCGTTGATTCTCTGGGGCTTCAAAGTTGGGGGCAGTCAGGTTCACCGGGATATGACTGAGCAACTACAGGAAAATTTCATTGTGGTCGGTTCCGTTTTTAATGGATTTTTAGCAACGTATTTAGTGATGAATTTTCTGTGGATTCATATTCCATTTCTCATAACGCTGGTTGCTGGGGATGTTGTGGCGGGAGAAGGTTCTGCAGGTACGTTTCGAATTTATTTGACTCGTCCAGTATCCCGGGGGAAAATTCTTCTGTCAAAGTTATTAGCAACCTACATATACACAGCAGCCCTTATTATTTTCTTTGCCATTATGAGCTTGGGTCTTGGCTCTCTCTGGTTGGGAACCGGGGATTTAATTGTCATTCACAAAGGGATTCTCATTCTTCCATCGGATATAGCCTGGATGCGCTTTGCTCTTTCCTTTATCTTTTCTATCGGTGTCATGTTGGTTGTGGCGTCTTTATGCTTCATGTTTTCCACAATGGTGAATAATGGTATAGGTCCCATTATTGGAGCAATGGCTGTTATTTTTGTCGGACTTGCAGTCTCTAACCTGCCACTCGATTTTTTCGTAAAGATTCGACCCTATTTCTTTACAACATACATAGACATTTGGAAGGAAGCTTTTTATGACCCCATTCCATGGCGTGAGATCGGCATGAGTATTTTGATACTCGTTATCTATACAGCAGGATTTCTTGGTGTTAGCTTTGTAGTTTTTTCCAGAAAGGATATTTTGACATGAATTTGTGTCTGAAGGATTTTCAGATAAAGTTGATAGCAATCTATCTTGTTGTGATTATGGGTGGGCTAATTATTCCTTGTTATGGGCAGGTTAATATGGGAGAATTCCGGGTTACCATCGATTCTATATTCCAACGGTTGGAGGAGAGCTTTCTTTCTATTAAGGATTATACGGTAAAAGTAAAAATAACCGTGAAAATGCCTGGGTTTCGAATGCCAAAGAAAAAGGTTAAACTTTATTTCAAGCAACCGGATAAGTTGAAGGTAAAAACGAGGGGGTTTGCTATTATCCCCAAATCAGGATTGGCAACCTCATCTGGGAATCTCCTAAAAGGATTGAACAATCCGCACATTACAGGTCTCGATACTTTAGAGGGGAATCTGTTGTGGGTAGTGGAAGGTAGTCTGGGAGCCAGTTCTGGTGATCATAAGACATGGACTTTTATGAAAGATGAATCCAAACGGATGCTGATGAGACTATGGATTGATTTGGAGAAAGGGGTGGTCCCACGGGTTGAAACGTATATTGACACAATGAAAATTATGACTGTAAAATCAACATATGGAAAATTCGGAGAAGAATTTTTTCTACCGGAAGTGACGGACATTCAATTCCACATCAAAGGCGATTTTGTTGAAGCGCTTCATAGAGAAGGGAGAGGTCCATTCGGTGAACATGAAGAACCGGGTGATTTTGAGTTGGGTAAAGATTTCGTAGGCTCAATTAGGATGGAATTCAACAATTACAAAATTAATCAGGGCTTGAAGGATAAAATATTTGAATAGACGACAATCTAAATGAGTAAAGGGAAGACAGATGCCCAAACGGACTGATATAGAATCCATTCTCATCATTGGTGCTGGACCTATCGTGATCGGGCAGGCATGCGAATTTGACTATTCAGGTACGCAGGCGTGTAAAGCATTGAAAGAAGAGGGATATCGAGTAGTACTGGTCAATTCCAATCCAGCCACCATCATGACGGATCCGGAGATGGCTCACGCTACTTACATTGAGCCTGTTACACCTGAGATTCTTGAAGCTGTCATTGAAAAGGAAAAACCCGATGCTCTGCTCCCAACCGTAGGAGGTCAAACTGCTCTAAACGTAGCGGTAGAACTTCAAAACCGAGGAATTTTGAAAAAGTTCGGGGTGGAACTCATTGGTGCTGACATTGAAGCTATCCGGAAAGCTGAGGATAGAAAACAGTTCAAGACCGAAATGGAAACTGTGGGAATAGATGTTCCAAAGGGAGGATTTGCACACTCTCCTGATGATGCTGTTACGATTATGCAGACACTTGAATTCCCAGTGATTATCCGACCATCCTTTACCCTTGGGGGGACGGGGGGTAGCGCTGCTTTTAACCAAGAGGAATTTCTTCCATTAGTGGAAAAGGGATTGGAAGAAAGCCCAACAACAGAGATACTTATCGAAGAATCATTGTTAGGATGGAAAGAGTTTGAATTGGAGGTGATCCGGGACAGGAACGATAACGTCATTGTGGTTTGTTCTATAGAAAACGTTGATCCTATGGGTGTGCACACAGGGGATTCCATCACAGTGGCGCCGGCTCAAACACTAACGGATAGGGAATACCAAAAGATGAGGGACTGGGCTATCGCTTGCATTCGGGCTATTGGTGTGGACACAGGAGGTTCGAATATACAGTTTGCTGTTCATCCCAAAACAGGTCGCATGGTTATCATTGAAATGAATCCACGAGTAAGCCGCTCGTCGGCGCTGGCATCCAAGGCAACAGGATTTCCCATTGCCAAGGTAGCGGCAAAGTTAGCAGTGGGCTATACCTTGGATGAACTCCAAAATGATATCACCGGGAAAACACTGGCTGCGTTTGAGCCGACGATAGATTACGTGGTCACGAAAATTCCACGCTGGGATTTCGAGAAGTTTCCTTCTGCCAATGGACATTTGGGAGTGCAGATGCAATCAGTGGGGGAAGCGATGGCCATAGGCAGAACATTTCGGGAATCGCTACAGAAAGCGTTCCGATCCCTTGAAATCGGACTTGATGGTTTAGAGCCGAAGCCGGGGAAGCGTCCCCTCGATATGACCAAACTGCGGTTTCCAACCTCCTTCCGTCTTTTAAAGATAAGGAATGCTTTCTTGGAAGGACAATCGGTGGAGGAAGTCCACCGCATCACAAAGATTGATCCGTGGTTTCTGCGCCAGATTGAGCTCATTGTGAGAAATGATAATATCAATCTCAAAGAGAAAGGTAGCCTTGATGTATCCACCTTAAAAGTGTTGAAAGGAGAGGGGTTTTCAGACCGGCAGATTGGACGTATGTATAACCTTTCGGAGCTTGCGGTTAGAAAAAGACGTGTGAGGGAAGGGGTTATTCCCACATATAAGGTAGTAGATACCTGTGCTGCTGAATTCGAAGCAAACACTCCCTACTGCTACTCTACCTACGAAGAGGAAAACGAGATTGAACCTTTGGAAGGGAAAAAGGTGATTATCCTCGGAGGAGGACCTAACCGGATAGGTCAGGGGATTGAATTTGACTACTGCTGCGTTCAGGCGGTTTTTGCTATTCGAGAATTAGGGTGGAAAGCAATCATGGTAAACTGCAATCCGGAGACCGTCTCTACGGACTTTGACATTACAGACCGTCTCTACTTCGAGCCTCTCACATTTGAGGATGTAATGAATATTGTGGATCTGGAGAAACCGGAGGGAATTCTGGTTCAGTTCGGGGGGCAGACTCCATTGAACATTGCTAAAAAACTTCAGAAAGCAGGAGCGTCTATCATGGGAACATCCCCTGAATCCATCGATCTGGCAGAAAACCGCCAAAAGTTTGGGGCTTTATTAGACCATCTGAATATCACAATACCGGAATATGGGACAGCTTTTTCTGAAGAAGATGCCGTGGAAGTAGCCAAGGTGGTCGGATATCCGGTCCTGGTACGCCCATCTTATGTGTTGGGTGGTCGAGCTATGGAAATTGTGTATGATGATATGGAACTTCTCAATTATGTTCGCCTGGCATCTGAAGTCTCTCCGGAACATCCCATCCTTATTGATACATTCCTTGAGGATGCATTTGAATTTGATGTTGACGCCCTCTGTGATGGCGAGGAGGTCTACATCGGGGGTGTCATGCAGCACATCGAGGAAGCGGGTATACACAGCGGTGATTCGTCTTGTGTGTTACCACCCTACTGGATTAGTCAGGGGAGTTTATCTCAGATCGAAAATTATACTTGTGAGATCGCCTTGGCTTTAGGCGTAATAGGACTTATCAACATCCAGTTTGCAGAGAAAGATGGGAAAATCTATGTGTTAGAGGCAAATCCAAGGGCAAGTCGAACCGTACCTTTTGTGAGTAAGGCTACAAATGTTTCCTTAGCAAAGATTGCGACCGGACTGGCTCTGGGCAGGAAACTATCCGATTACAAATTACCAAAAGGTCATTCTAATGGTTTTATCGCTGTCAAAAAACCTGTATTTCCTTTTAATAAATTCCCAAACGAAAAGGTTTTTTTAGGTCCTGAAATGAAATCTACGGGTGAAGTAATGGGGATGGCTCATCAATTTGGCAATGCTTTTGCGAAAGCCCTTATTGGAGGAGGAGATAAACTCCCAATCCAGGGTGCTGTCTTTATCAGTGTTAATGATAACGATAAGATGAAGGCTATTTCCATTGCTCGCGACTTTGCGGAGATGGGATTCCATATTGTTGCAACGGAGGGTACAGCGGAAACGTGCAACCGGAACGGTGTTCAGGCTAAGAAAATATTTAAAGTGGGAGAAGGAAGACCGAATGTCGTGGATGCAATCAAGAACGATGAAATCCAGCTTGTCATCAACACTCCTCTCGGCTCTCAATCGCGATACGATGAATATGCCATCGGCCGGGCAGCTATTCAGCATAGCGTTCCGGTGATTACTACCCTTTCCGGAGCCCAGGCGGCTGTCAGGGGAATTCGGACATTGCAGAGAGGAAAATTGAAGGTGAAGAGTTTACAGGAATACTTTCGGGTCGAGGTGAAGTAGAAGAACATAGCTGCGTCCCCCCGACAAGTCGGGGTCGGGGGGGGGTAAAAAGGCTGAGGCTAAGGAGGCGGGAAACGATTGACTATTGACGATTGCCTGTCTCGCCCGCCTGAATGGCTTTGTCGGGTAGGTAAGGAGGTACAGCAAGGTTCCGACGCGTCAGGAACTGTATCGGGGACTATTTTCATTTGAAATAAGATTTTTCAAATTGTTCCTGGTCAGTCGGGATAAATCGAAAATCCAAAGAGTGGTGAGATGTTTTCGTCTTTTCCCGTGGGGACTCCTGACGGAGCGGTTAGGGTAATCTCGAACCTTCGGGATTTTTGGTTTCGTCTTTGACCGATTTAGGTAGTTTATTGTTCTAAGAGGGTGCTTATAATTTAACTTGAATTCAACTATTAAGTGCATCTCAATTGTTTTAAGAAGGGGTCAAGCTGCCGTATTCTTGCTTCCTCTTTTCCAAACAAAAACGAGGAGCACAAATGCAACAATACAAGCAGCTCACCCAAGAGCAAAGGTATGGAATAAAACTTATGCTTAACCAGGGATTTAATCAGATAGAGATTGCTGAACATATTGGGGTTCATCAATCGACGATAAGCCGGGA
>SCKK01000037.1 GCA_004124475.1 Fidelibacterota bacterium | reverse complement strand
ACATAATCGTGTTAACTTGCCTCATGGTCTGGTTCTCCTCTGTTATTCTATGATTTCATAAGGAGAAATTACTCTCCTTTATGAGGATTACCAGACCTTATACTTATTTTAACCGGACACTACTGATATTATTCATAATAAAGACTTCACTGTTCCATTCCCCATGATAAGATTAAATTCTTAAATGCGTAGTTTTGTTTGTAGCCGATTGACAGTAAAAAATCAATAATTTCTTTTTCTGATTTACCTCTTTTTTTTAACCTATCGGGGTGTAATTCCAGTGCAATATTTTCAATGAGACCTGTTGAAAAAACATCCTTAGATCCTAAGATTATTTCATATTCCGAACTCTCAACATCAATTTTCACTAGCTTAATTTTGCTAATATTTACCATAGATAGGAACGCAGATAATGTTGTCATTAATACATATTCAGTAGAAACACTATATTTTTGCCATCCTTTAAAAATCGGGGTAGATCCATGTATACTTAAAGGTGACAAATGCAGGGTAGCAACTCCTTTTTTGTCAGATATAACTATTTGATGTAATTCTATATTTAATGCATTGTTCTCTGATATATTCCTTATTAAAACTTCTTGTATCCGACTTTGTGGCTCAATTGCAATGACTTTCCCTGAACTCCCGACTATTCTTGATGCAATTAATGAAAAAAACCCTTCATTGGCACCGATATCAATGAATTTATCTCCATTGTTAAGAATAGTTTTTATTGAATATGTCATATCGGGTTCATATTTGAGTATCTTGTATAAGAGCCTTGCCTATAGTCGTAACAGGATCAATAAATAATTTTCCATACTTAGTCACAAAAACACGTCTACGAATAAGTAGTAATCGCTTTAATATATCAGTAAGAAAAGCTGGCCTGACCTTATAGAGCAGGCCATATAATAACTTATGATATTTTGAAACATTGAATTCTTTGATCATCCCAAAATCCTTTTGCATTCATTTATGAAACGATCACCAAAATCATCCCAAGTAAATCCCGTCTCAATTTTTTTTCGTGCGGCATATCCCATTTTCTTACAAATATCAGGATTTTGATACAAATAGAGGATTTTCTCTTTTAAGGCCTTCACGTCACGGATGGGCACCACAAAACCTTCTTTTCCCTCTTCAATCAAATCCTTCGCACCTGTATTGGTGGTGCAGATGATTGGCAGACCGCAGGCCATTGCCTGGGATATCACCATTGCAAATCCATCCTGAATTGAAGGTTGACAATAGACATCACACTGAGAATAAAACCAGTGAAGCTGCGACTGAGGCTGACGACCTTTAAGTCTGACCTTGCCATTGTTGTATTGTGTAAGAAAATGCTTTATTCCATATCCAGGGCCACCCACAAGCCAGAGTTCTGCATCGGGAAGGTCTAATTCGTGGAAAGCCTGCAAGAGATAATGTACACCTTTTTGCAGGGTTAGACCACCGGCAAAAACAATCCTGAAGGTTTCATCTTCTTTTGGGACCTGTTTGAAGTGGGATAAATCCACGCCCCAAGGTATGCGTATCAGCTTATTTTCTGGTATTCCCTGATCAAGAAATGAACGCTCAACAAAAATTGAAGGGACTAAGATATAATGAGATAAATCATATTCGAGTAGAGTCTCATCAACCAATTTCTTATTCGGTTCCTTAAAAAAATTGATTCCAGTGATCTCAGACTCTTCCTTAAGGATCGAGTTTTGATACAAAACATGTGAACTGCCTTCATCTGCAACTGTGACTACATTCTTTTCTTTAAGATCATTTAGTAGCTTTGAATTAAAACCATTACCTGCAAAAAAAAGGAATATATCTATGTCGTTGTCTAGGACCATTCGTGACCATTTTCCATACATTTTTTTTTGGAGTAACGTTAAATATTTTCTACCATTACCAAAATGTTTTCCTGATCTATTCATAAGTTCCAAAAGAACCATGGACTTAATCTTGGTATTTGGCACGCCCCATTCGTTTACTTTGAACTTTGGATATGATGTAATTAACTGTTGCAAATACCCTCGTTGATGAAATTGAGCAGCGATATCAAAAAAATGAAACCTACCGTTGATACTGACTGATATTTTCATTGTTTAACCGATGTTTAAATTTTTTCAAATAACATAGCAAAACTTCTCGCTTTGACAGACCAAGGCAAAGGATAAACCACAGATCGATAGATCATTCTTTTCCATGGTGTTGTTGGAAACGCTAAGTAGTGTGTTATATTAATCAATTGAAATTCATAATTTTTTGCTATTGACTCAAGAATCCTTACCGCCTTTTCTATCTGTATCAACCACAAATGGCGGTGATTAGGGTGAAGACCTATCATGTCCAACATATGTGTTTTGATTCCTTTTCCTAAAAGAAACCTCAAACGTTCATGAATGTTTTCTGCATTCGGCAAAGTAACAAGTATATACATTTTTGTCTTTTCTAATGCCATCTTAAACAAACTGGTAAAATCCAGGGTGTGCTCAAGGACATTGATCAAAATAGATACATCATATGTATCATTGATACTATTCAACAACTTTTGATGGTCCCGTACGTACTTTATATTAGGACTCTTGGTTTCCTCATAAATACCGGCACCAATATCAATGCCGATATAATCTACCTCCCCCCTTTCTTTTTCGGGTAAATAATCTTTGACAATTCCATCTCCACAACCGATGTCCAACAAACTCGAGAATGGAAATAAAGGATTTATTAGATGCATAACATAATGCGGTGCTAATCTCACATTGCCGTACCCGTAAATATTCTTGCCATCATATCTTGTCACGCCAATATCTCTATTCCCTGTCATTATTTGACTCAACATTATATTACTCAAACTGTTGTTGACCGTTTGAGTACTTTAGCTAAAACCCATTTCATCCAGAAAGGAAGGAAAACAAGAAATCTGCTATCGAGGAACAATAATTTGGATGGCAATGTTTCAGTGACTGGCAATGATACTGAATCAAATTCAATGTTTTCGGTCGCCTTCACATTAAAAAGTATATTCCGATAGTCCACATCAATCATATGACCCATTTGATGATGCATAGGGTAAGGGTAAGCATGAGCAGCAATCCCGCATTGATTCAACAGTTTTATAATGGTACGCACACTTGCTTTTTTGTTATTAACACGTAATGGAATTCCGCCAAAATAACCTCCCATTAAGACTTGCGCTGATTTTTCAGACATTTGCAAGCCCAGCATTTTATTTATTGTATTTCCCAATCTTCTCCAATTCTTGTTTTTCTTCCTGTTATAGTAATCGTTATATCGTAAATCTATATTTGCAGCGGCAATCCCAAGGGGGTTGGCTCTTCTTTTTGTACCCAGCCCTGTTTTACTAATATTATTGTCTTGATAATTTATTTCAGTTCCATGTCTACCGAAATGCCCATACATTGACATCCGGTAAAATAGATTTTCAGAATTTGTGACAGCCATACCTCCCTCGCCTGCTGATATTGGTTTGGACCCTTGCAAACTGAAACAACCGATGTCACCAAGGGACCCTACCTTTTCCCCATCCCACTCGGCACCATGAGCGTGGGATGCATCCTCAATGATACTTAGCCCGTGATCTTTTGCAATTTGAATGATTTCATCCATTTCTGCTACATTGCCCCACAGGTGTACTACCATTATGCTTTTTGAGTTGGTGGTTATTTTTCTACGCAAATCTGATGGTGAAATGGTCACAGTTTCTTTATCAATATCTATGTACACCGGCGTAGCGCCTGCATTCAGAATAGGATTTATGGACGCGTGAAATGTTGCAGAAGGTACTAATACCTCATCACCAGGGCCAATGTTTAATGCAAATAAGGCTGCTTCAATCGAAGACGTACCGTTGCAGAAACTCAAACCATATTTACAACCAATATATTCTGCAAAACTGTTTTCAAAATCTAGGACAAACTTAGGATAAAAAGTAGTTTGATTTTTGATGACTGCCGAAGAAACCGATAATACCTTTAATACTTTCTTCAATATTTCAACGGGTTGCAGTATATAGAAAATTTTGTATACAATACTTAAACCCCTGAAAATAATCAATGATGATCGGCTCATGACATGCGCATCCGTATATGTTCCGCAAGTCGTAATGCCAAAGCTGCAATGGTCAGAGTCGAATTTGCATGGCCAGATGTGGGAAATATGGAACTGCCAGCAATATATAGATTATCAATACCAAAAACTTTACAGTTCTTGTCCACAACACCTGTTTTTTCATTTTCACCCATACGGGTTGTTCCCATATGATGTGAAGCATCTTTAAAGTCAGATAAATTCTCATTAAAAAAGGTATCGTTCCTTTTAACCAAACCTGTTTGTTTTAGGTATTGGTATAATTGTCTTTGTAAGATGTCTGCAGTTCGTTTTGATTTGTTACTAATCTTCCAATTAAGCGAAACGCAATTCATCCCAAGCACATCTTTTTCATGATTTAATAATACTCTACTTTCGGGGTCTGGTTCTTGTTCTAAATGATGTACCATAACCAATTGGTCAGCACCAATAGGCCTGGCAAACAATTTCTGCCAACCACTATACCACCTGATCAAGAAATGAGGGATTAGATCTTTGGGAGTTAGAAGATATATAATTTCAGGTATTTTCGTAATTCCAACGTTGCCAAAAGTAAATCGATGGCCTGAATAACCTTTTCTTAACAATTTCTTTGCGTTCCTGATAATTACCTCATAGGCTTCCTCATATTTTTGAGGAAACTTAGGTTCAAGTTGAACGTAGTTATTCAGCAAACCCTTTCTTGACTGGTAATCATCATTAAAACCTATGCCTATTTGTACCCTGCCGTTTTTAATTGGTAACCCAAACAAATAAGAAGGAAAAATTTTCTTCTTAAGTTTGATTTCGGTTGATACAGCGGTTGGGTGATCCATATAGTACCTTCCTACAAGGTCATGGTCATTACCAACACCATTCTTCATCTGGCTCCTTGACGATAACAAAATCCTTGCGTTTTCAATCCCTCCGCAGGCCAGAATCAAAAACCTGCTTTTAAAAATGAATGATTTCTCGCTAAGGGTTTTTACCAGAATACTGTTTACCGCCTGTTTCGATTCGCTCAATTCTATATGATTCAGGTTCGCATGGATGTACATAGTAATATTTTGATTTGTTTTAAGTGTATGCCAGTGCCTTGTCTTATGTCCAAATCGTTCTGGTTTTTTTGCCCATAAGGAATTCCTAAAGATAAATTTATTAGTAGATCGTATAGATTTTCCAATATTACAATATTCATTAAATTTATAATCAGATTTAAATAATTCAATTGAAGGTAAGTTGAGTATCACCGCTGCAGGTTGATAATATTGTATCAATTCTGCATAAGTGATTGGCCACCCACTATAATTAACCCACTCTCTTTTTCTGAAATCTAATTCATTGAGTATCATGCATCGTCCCGGCCATAAGTTGCAGCTACCACCAAGCTGCCTGACTCTACTCTGAAAATCGGGTCGTAATGGATAACCAACGCAATCTAGATTATATAATGATTGTATTTCATCATTTGGTTTAATATCACCACTTTCTATAAGAGAAACCTTAGACTTTTCACTAAGTTTTTCTGCCAAAATAACGCCAGAGATACCCCCCCCAACAATACATACATCCGAATTAATGATTCTTTTGTTGTCTAATTGTCTAATATCAATGACAGGCATGATCGATAAGTGCTATTAATACAATATAATCGAGTATAATATAAATCAAATATTTGAAAATTACAGAAATAGAAAATTTTATATATCTACATAATGTTGAAACTTCAAACTGTGGTTTTTCCTGCAAACTATAAAACCGCCGCCTGGAAAGCTTATGTATTTTCTCATAAAATCAAATTTCTTAGACAACAGTTTGTCAATCTTTACCCAGACAGATAAGTCCTTAATAAAAAACTTAATCATTAAAAGGATTAATATCTTTATCAGTCGATATGAAAATAAATAGTTCATAAATCCCCAGGGATAAATCCTTATTATTTTAAATTGTACATACTTCAATATATCAGTAATCGTATCTCTGGAATAAATTCTGAGTGGAAAATTTGTTTTATCCTTATAGTAATAAATTTGGATAATCAATGACCCACCATCTTTCAGTATCCTGAATATTTCTTGTAGCGCTCTAATATCATCAATAACGTATTCTAGTACGATTGACATTATGATGTAGTCAAATTCTTGATCATTGAATGGTGTTTTTTCTGTTATTGATTGCTGATAGAAATGTTTTGGCCCTTCTATTTTTCTTAAATCCAGCACATGTACATCAAAACATTGGTTTTCAAAGAATTTCCATTCATTCATTCCACCTGCACCAATTATCAAAATTTTACCCCCATCTCTCCTAACTTCATCGAATAACTTTAAAGTTGTTAAACGACGTGTTAAATCTGTAATAAAATGCTCGTGATAAAATTTCTTAATCAAGTTTTTCATACTAATTACGTGTTCTGTTAATTTCACTCAATATGTATTCCAAACGATCATGGTGACTATAACCGCTATACACACAACGTTTTCTCCCTTCTCTTGCAATAGACTCACGTTTTTCATCGTGATTCAAGTAATAAATTGATTTTTCTAACAACTCTTCTTTGCTACCGAAAAACTCAGACTCTTTGCCTTCCTCAAAATATTTCAACTGCTCTTTTGTCCTTTCTGAAAGCATAAAGGAACCAGATGCGGGGATTTCAAATGTCCGACCGGTGGTTTTATCATCATTACATTTTCTAAGAAAATTAAGAATAATTTTAGACGTGTGCATTACATATATAAACTCGTCTCCATATATTGGCCTGTGCATAATATTTAAAAACGGGTTTGAATACATTGGCCAGTTGTTTCCAAAAACAGTAACAGTAATTCCTTCATTCGCCAATTCCAATAACATTTTGTACCTATGTTTTTCGTAAGTACCTATAAAAACCACATCATATATATATGGAGTATTGTCAGGTCGATTTTTTATATAATATTTATCATATGAACGATCAACTGATATAACATTTTTACATCCTCTAATAGTGAAAAAATCTGCATTATATTCTTTTATTATAACTATATAATCATATATACAGATTGATTGTAAAAAGTATCTTGATTGATAATGTTTTTTTGACATATTGTCATTAGAATAAAACAAAAGTTTTGTCTTTACCTTTTCTTTAATCTGATTAAGTATTTTTGGTTTTACCATCAATCCTTTTTCAATCCAGGCCAAATCATAATGTATCCTATTATATTCATTTATCATTTTCCCATTTACATCTGTTATATCCAAAGGGTGACCAAGTTTATTCATAACCTTTTGATATAAAGTGCGGGTATCTTCTGTTATACCTGCCACAGTCCCTATAGGTTCGAATGATAAACCCTTAACCTCATAACCCATTTCAACCATGGCTCTAAATCGTTGATAAGAGCGTGTATATTTGTTAAGGTTACCAATGAAGAGAATTTTCATGGCAGTTTATCCAATGCTTTAGTTCCAGCGTAGAAATAATCCGTATTCTAAGTACTAAATTATTAAAGATGAATTCGTTTATTAAAGTATTGGTTAAGAAAATAGCTTAGATATATATAATTATAAAATTATCCCAAATTAAAGTTCCTTACAGGATAAAAATAAATAGATAGGTTCCTTATTCAAATCAAAAATTAAGTGCCTCTATAATTCCATCAGCTGTAAGCTTTATATTCCAATTCTCAATAATCTCTAAAGAACGCTCACCAAAAGATTTCCTTAGATTATCATTTAACACTAACTTCTCAATAGCATTAGCTAGAGCATGAACACTATCGTGTTGAACAATATATCCATTTATATCCTGTTTTACAAGATCTGGTGCGCAACCGACACGATCGCTCACCACAATGGGCAATGAATAATTCATCGCTTCATTAACGGTAATTCCCCATCTCTCTTTAGATGACGGTAATACAAAGACATCTCCTGCTACATAGGCTTCAGGTATTTTTGTTTGATTAAGAAACCCTGTGATTTTTACGTCTGGTATACCTCGATTGCAAATTTCAGCTTCAATATCACTCCGCAATTCTCCATCCCCCACAATCAATAAATGACAAGGAAATTCTTTTCTTACGCGGTAAAAAGCATCAAGCAATAAAATTGGTTGTTTAACATTATATAACTTTCCAATAAATAGAATCACAGGATTATTATCTAAAATCCCAAAACTTTTTCTAATTTCATTTCGTTTTTCAACAATTTTATCTTTTGCCCTTCTAAAAAATGAATTATCCACAGTATATGGGGTGAAAAAGAGTTGACTATACTTAACCCCATAATATTTGTAATACTCTCTATTTCGTTCTCCAATATATAAAAAGACATCAAAACCACGGAAAAGTGGTCTTAATAATATCTCTTTTAATTTAATCGTTAAATTTGATCTGGGTGCTTCCAGGTGAGATTCACCGTGAAACATTATCTTTATACCTGACAACGTGCTAGCTAAAAAAGCAATCCATTTCGTGGCATGTTCATAACCATGTACTAATATAGCATCATAACGACCTTTATTTAATTCTCTAATAATACTCGGATTTATTAGGCTAAAGAAACCCTTTACTGATATTCTTCTACGCAAGTTCGGTAGAAATACATAATGATAACCTTCAAGTAGGGGAATATCCCACTTAAAAGACTGACCAAACATATGATCAAAGGATGGCTCTAATCCTTGACGGCTACAATAATAAATAGTCAAATTAATCTCAGGGCGTGATGCTAACTCTTTGAATAAAGGCACAAAGTATTGAATGGGATGAGAAAATAATCCAGCTAATTTTATAACCGTGTTTCTTTTACCCCATTTAAAGTTTTCCTTCATATTTCTGGATTCTAAGGGCTGTTATGTTACTTACTGCTTTCCAATAAATATATATTCATGGGGGAAATTAAATATCTTTAATACTTTCCATTTTGGATGATTGAAAGTAATACGTAAACAATTTAATCATTTTGACATATGTGTAAATTAACAACATTGGTGGCTAAACTGCAACTTTACCATTAAATTACTGGGGTATATTCAATAAATCTTTTTCATATTCAATTATACTTTGCAATGAATCATCAAGAGAGATCCTTGGCTGCCAATTAAACGCATTATGTATTTTTTTTATGTTTGGTTTTCTCCTCAGCATGTCTTCAAATCCTTCTCCATATGCTTCTTCATAAGGAACGAATATTATTTTTAAAGAATTATTTGTTAAGGAAATTATTTTTTTGGCCAAATCGCAAATTGTGATACTTTGGGTGCTACCTATATTATAAACCTCTCCATCCGCTTTACTACTATTTGATAACAGTATTAATGCTTCAACCACATCTGTTACATTACAAAAACAACGAGATTGTCTACCATCTCCGTATACAGTTAAATCTTTACCAGTTAAACCTTGTCGAATAAAACGTGGGACTACCATTCCATAAAATCCTGTTTGTCGAGGTCCAATCGTATTAAATAGACGACATATCACCACTGGTAATTTCTTTTGATTAAAATATGCCAATGCAAGAAATTCATCCAGACTTTTTGAACAAGCATAAATCCACCTGCTATTTACAATTGGTCCCATTAATCTATCGTCATTTTCTCCAAATGAATCATTAACTCCTTTACCATAAATTTCAGATGTTGAAGTCAAAATAATTCTTTTTTTATATCTATTTGCAGTTTTCAACATTATAGTAGTACCCAATACATTGGTCTCTATAGTACGCACCGATTCCTTTACCACAAGCTCAACCCCAACAACAGCAGCCAAATGATAAATAATGTCACATTCACTTACTAATCTGTCTATAACAAGTTCATCTAATATTGTTTCAATTGCAAAATTAAAATGGGGATTATCAGTTAAATGTTTTATATTGTTGAAATTACCTGTTGAAAGATCATCAATTACGGTTACATAATCTCCTTGTTCAATTAATTTTTCTGATAAGTGACTGCCAATAAAGCCAGCACCTCCAGTAACTAGTGCTTTCATATGTATTATTATCCCTTTACTTTTAGTTTAAGATTATATTGATCTTATAAAAAGGTAGTAAATAATCACTTTATTGCTTCAACATATAAAGATTCAGCATTCTTTTCTAGATATTCGATATCTGGCATCGAAGTTATTCTGAAACATGATTCTTTGACATCAGAAAAACCGGCAATTTTTAATAATAAAGTCAATGAATCCAAATCATAATAGTGCTGGAGAGGATAATCAAATAATCTTTGAATACGACTAAGGTTTGCTCTATTGTATAGATTAAGGTTAATCGATTTTACAAAACAATCACCAATTCCAATATCCGGTTCATCATACTTTAAAAAATAATCCCGATTTTTCTTCAAGTAAGCATCTATTTTTTCCAGCCAAGATACTGCTACATCGCGAAGGTTTGGTGTTACAATCCGTAAACGACCGCCTGGTTTTAAGGCTCTCAAACATTCATTTGCAAGGTTTAGTGCTTGATCACGGCTCATGTGACCTATTACATGTGAACAATATATCCAACTAGTTGAATTATCGGGTACTGGTAAACCTCTTTTGTGAACATCTACTATTTTAATATCAGAACGGTAATTTGCTTCGAATACGCTAGCTGGGACAATGCTTAATTTTTTTATAATTTTTCGAATAATTTTGTGTTTTGCCAACAACGCATTCGGTGATTTATCCAAATTAAACCAACCATCAGCAGCAATTTGGCCACAGCCAATGTTAATTTTTATGTCGTTGTATTTATTATTAAGGTTCATTTATATCCCTATAATATGGAATTTTTCAAATATTAAGATAACTCGTCAATTGTATTTGGTTCCGATTAAGAGTATCTCTTATTTCATTACTGGTCAGTAATTCCATCTCTTCCTTAACATTACCTGGGTGAAAGTTCAACTCCGAAATACCATAGGGTAAATATTTAAAAACATATTGAAAAGAATCTATAAAATAATTATCTATTGATGTTGATTTAATTATAGGAAGTGGTGTTAATAAATAGTTTGGAGAACGAAAATTATAACTCTTTATAAGTTTATATTGAAATGATTTTATAATTCTACCAAAAATAGAAAGAGGGTTCTTCCGATAATGTTTAAATTCCATTAATAGTTGGGGGTACTGTACACCTTTACTGGCAATAAAATATCGACAATTAGTTCTTATACGACTAATACCGCGTTTTTTACCGGCAGAAAGCATTGATTTTAAAACCGATGGATATATATGTATATGTTTATGCGAATCAATATGGTCAACAGTACCGATAATATCAAAAAGTCGATCCATCTGTGTTTCAATTTCAATTCTTAAATCAGCCCTTTTTATTCTACCAGAGACCAAATTCCTTATAAAACCTTTAAAACCTAAAAATTCACCATTATAATTAACAAGTGAAGGGACAACGTCTGGGTGAGAAATTGGTTTTCCTTCCGTTAAGTTTACATGTAATCCTATACTTGGATTGGGAAGCAATTTTTTTATATTACAAATCTCATACGCATGAGATGTGTTTACCATTACTGTGACACTTTTTACAATACCTTCTGAAATTGATTTCAGTATTGCTTTATTAGCATCACTTGATCTGCCAAAATCATCAGCATTAACAATTAAAAACCGCCGTGCCAATGTTATACCTCATAAAATATAAAAATTATGGTAATTGGTAACGAAAGTTGCACTTAATTTTGCCATATCTATTTGGAATTTAGTATGTTAGAGCCATGGAAAAATGTCCTCGCTGCGAGGGTTCCAAAATCCAATTGTGCCTCTATCCCTTATGCAAGGCAGGAATTCATACGAGTATCCTTCCAAAAGAGGTACATCCCACTGTATAGACACCCCAAATCCTTTATCTCGAAACGACTTAACTGATAGATCGCTCAAAAAAAAGACCTTGAGTTCTACTTCTGGTTGGCCCGCCAGCATCCTCAAAAGCGGGGCCTGGTACTGAATAGGGTGGGAGACAAAGTATGCGAGTTTAAACATCACCAATTATCCTCATAAACCGCTCATGAAATTTTTGTTCAGTAAAATTTTCTAAATATCGTTTTTGTCCTGCTTGCCCCATCTTTTTTCTCAATTCAGAATCTGTCAAGAGTTGAAACAATCGTTCTGCCAATTCCTCAATATTGTCAGGGTCAACACAATAACCTGTTTCGCTATCTGATATCACCTCTTTTGCAGCATCCAAATTGCTTCCAATGCAAGGTTTTCCATAGGCCATTGCTTCGAGATATACCAGTCCAAAGCCCTCTCCGCGGGACGGCATGGCAAAAACATCACAGTGTTCATAATAAACATGTAATTTTTCATCAGGAACGAATCCTGTAAATAGAACATTATTTTGTATTTTCTTTTCTACTGCCAGTTTTTCAAATATTGGTTGGGATGACCCACGGCCTACTATTATTAACAGTATCTCAGGTAATCTTTTATTTAAAAGCTTAACCGCCTCTATTAACTCCTGATGACCTTTGGAATATGCATTTTCCCTGCTCATACGAGCTACAATCAATATAGTCTTACGATCTTTGAAATCCAAGGTAATGGGTAAATTACGTATAAGGTTCTGTTGCTGAACATCAAATCCCCATGGGCATAACATTGCTTTTTTGAAAATGGGGGCATACTTGATAGCTTCGTTTTTTGTACTATCCGATGGGCAAACTATATATTTGGCCATCTTCAAAGCTACTTTTTTTAAGCAACCTATTGGTCTAAATACTTCAATACCATGGATTGTCAGACCGTAGCGAATATTTAGAACAGCTACACTCACCATTAAAGGAAATGAGTTAACGTGATCAAACCATACAAAATCAGGTCTTTTGATTAAAATACGTTTAATATAGACAAATATGAATTTCAATTTCCCACCGGAAAATCCTTGGATTTTACAACGACTGTAAAGTGTATCGGAATGAACCGCCTGTTCAATTTGCAAGGGTCTATCTAACAGAACTAAAACAGATATATTACGAAAAGAATTCGATTGAGAAAAATATTTTAAAATACTTCTATTAACACGCTGAATTCCGCCTTCACTTATCCAGCAAGAAAGCAAAACCACTAACAAGTTCTTTTTATTCTTCATGTCCTGTTCCATCTAAGCCACCTATCCAAAACCTCCACTCTCCACCGTCTTGACCAGTGCATCCTGCCGGCACAAAATGCATTATGAATATCGGCACAAGTTTTTCTGCTTAATAATTCACTTACCGGTTTCCATGTATTGTTTTTGATCCATTTCCCCACAGGCATTGTAAACCCCTGTTTTTTCTATACACAATATCATCCGGTATATCGTCGACAGTCTCTACAAGTAAGGCTTTAGGCGTGTTTCTACGGTCATAAAAAAGCACGGAATCTATCCTACTCAGATTTTCAGCTACCACACGATCCACCAGCGGGACGCGGAGTTCAAGAGCATGGGCCATGCTGAACTTGTCAGAGTCGGGAAGCAGTTGACTCCCAAGATAACGCGACGTCTCCAGAATGCTCACATTTTGCTGTTTGTTGGTATCATCGCAACTTTGCGGCAAAAAAGCCGTCATATCCACTGACGCAGCCTCTTTTGCAAAATCTTTATCATCGAACATTTCCAGTATTTCACGTTTTGAAAATAACTGCCTGTAAATTAAATATCCCTGTTCAAGAGTTGCCGTATATTCTAAAAACGATCTTATTTTCGCTGTTTTCTGAGGATGGATTTTGCTGATAAACGGCAGACCCAATATGCCGGCAGCAGGTTTTTTTAAAACAGACGGAAAAATACGCAAACGATTCATCATGGCCGGAAGCAGGTTGAAAGCGCCGTCATAACTATAAAAAAACTCGTCTCCCCCCACTCCTGAAGTTACCACCTTGCAGCCATGCTCCCGGGCAAAACGGGCGACCATCCAGGTATTCAGCCCGTCAATGGTTGGCTGATCCATATCCTCGAAAAACTCATTTTTCAGCGCTCTGAATTCATCCTTTTTCACACGCCACTCATAGTGATCTGTCTGATAGGTTCTTGCCGCCAGTCTTGAGTAATATGACTCATCAAGGTCATGGTCGTCAAATGTCATGGAAAATGTGGTGATCCGTTCCTGACCGGCCTGCCGCATCAGAGAAACCACAGCGGTAGAATCAATGCCGCCGCTTAGGAACGCGCCCACAGGGACATCACTCACAAGATGGTGTTTAACGGAATCAAGTAAGGTTTGACGAACCAATTCCGCAGCTTCTTTTTGATCTGTCACCGCAGACCTGTTGCCACTTTTAAACTGCCCGGCATAGCTCCAGTAGATCCCCCTGGCAATCCTGCCTGTATGCTGTTCCCATTCCATCCATTCTCCAGGCATTAAAGACTCGATTCCCTGATGAAATGTCATGGGAGCAGGAATTGAACCCCATTTCAAAAAAGCCCCAGCGGCCTTTGGATCAATTTCGCCGCCAAAGCCGGCTGCTCTAAGCGCCCTTGTCTCCGATGCAAATGCCAGATAATTGGTATCTTGCGAAAAATAAAGAGGCTTGATTCCAAAAGGGTCGCGGGCAAGGGTAAGTTTTGATTCAGCCTCATCCCAGATTACCATTGAAAACATGCCCCGGACACGATCCAGAGCGCCACGGCCTTTCTTTACCCAGAGTTTAAGCAAAACTTCAGTATCACTTGTTGAAAAGAAGCTTTCTCCCTGCGCCTCCATTTCTTTTTTTAGTTTCTGATAATTATAGATCTCGCCGTTAAAAATAATAGTATAGCGGCTGTCCAAAGTATGCATGGGTTGATGACCGGACTGAGTCAAATCGATAATGGATAGCCGTGTATGCGCCAGCCCAACGGTCTGATCGTTGTTGATCCACATGCCTTGATCATCAGGGCCGCGATGCGATAAAGCTTCCTGGAGCCTAAGCAAGCATTTTGTTTCTATAGGATTTTTTTTAGATACGATTCCAGCAATGCCGCACATCTATTTTACCACCACAGTTAAAAAATTCTGGCTGAAAATACACTCTTTTTCACCGGCGCCTGTCTCTGCCGCCAAATAAAGCCGAAGAAAAAGCCGGAAGGTTTCCCAAAGACACCAGCGAACCAGACTTTTTGCCCCGTGCACAACAGGCTTGTCCTCATACGACTGCACCCCGCTGAATCCGGAAGCAAGCATAATCTGTGCAATGGATGTGCGGGTAAACACCAGTTCATGAGTAAAATCCCCAAAAAGTATACGCATGCCAAAAGGGGATTCGCCATTCGGACAATGAATCAGCCATTTACCCCCCCCCTTCCGCAAAACGCGATACACCTCATCCACAAAAGGAACCAATTCATCCTTGGTGAAATGTTCTACCACATCAAAAGCAATAACCACATCCTGCGAGCCGTCAGGCAATGACCGCAGCGTTTCCATGAGATCGCCTTGTTCCACTCCTTCAATGCCAAGACGTTTAGCCTCTGCAACCTGCTCTGGTGAAATGTCTACGCCCGTCACGCTGCAATAACCCTCTGTCCGAGCAAAGTAAACCAATGCTCCGTGACCGCAACCAAGATCCAGTATGTTCGCATTTTTATCAGATGGGAAACACTTTCGAATTAGTTTTCTCAGGTAAGGGGCTCGCGGTTTAAGTTCATTAATGCTCTTCGGTGCAAGTGGTTCTAGCCTTGAATGAACATAATGTTGATAAATGCGGTCCCGATAATCTTTTTCTCCCATATGTTATTCCCTAATCATAATTAAAACAGGTCCATCTTTTCAATTTCGTCAGACTTGAGGTTATTAATTTAAAGGCCAATAAATATTTCTATATCTAACGGTTAACTGAAATAAAATTATTTTTTTAGTCTGGAGGATTTCTTAAAAATTACTAAGTGATTCATGAATTTAGTCTCCAGTGAAGTCTCATTGAATGTATGCAAAAAACGTAAAGTACCAATTTTCCCCAGCTTTCAGTTCATGTTTTAGTAATCCGTTATAACTTAATAGATGAACAAACGTACCTTGTGAGTATTACCGAATCATTGTAAGGCGTTTCAATCTTGCCGGTATTTAAAGAAGTATTCTGCTGCATCATGCCATGGACTTCGTTGTTTTTTTCATGGAATATTCAGTAAAACAGGAACCATCCTGGCTTATAAAATTCGGTAACTAAAGCTTTATTTCTAATCATTCAACACCTTTTTGAAGTATTCTATTGTATTTTTCAATCCATCTAATCTGTGATTATTTATAGACCATGAGAGCTTACTTTTTGCCAAGGAAATATCAGGTTTCCGTCGTTGGGGATCATCAGAAGGCAACGACTCATACACAATTTCACTTTGGGACTGAGTTAACCTCACGATCTCCTCCGCCAATTGCTTGATTGAAATCTCATCGGGATTGCCAATATTAACAGGACCTATGATTTCTTCCTGGTTCATCATCTTTATCAACCCATCCACCATATCATCAATATAACAAAAAGAACGGGTATGCGACCCGTCACCATAAATGGTGATGGGCTCGTTCCTCAATGCCTGAACAATAAAATTAGATACTACCCTCCCATCGTTCAATGCCATCCGAGGACCAAATGTGTTGAAAATCCTGACTACCCGGATATCTACCCCATGCTGGCGGTGATAGTCAAAAAATAAGGTTTCAGCTGCCCGCTTACCTTCATCATAACACGCTCGGGGTCCAATTGGATTTACATGTCCCCAATAGCTTTCTGGCTGTGGGTGAACTTGCGGATTTCCATATACCTCCGATGTAGAAGCTTGAAGAATTCTTGCCTTCGTTCGTTTGGCCAAACCCAACATATTTATGGTACCGTGTACATTCGTTTTTATTGTGAACACAGGATCTCGCTGGTAATGGATTGGACTCGCCGGACAGGCCAAATTGTAAATCTGGTCTATTTCCAAATAGAGCGGAAATGTGATGTCGTGGCGTATCAGTTCAAAATAGTGATTATCTAGGAGGTGTTCCACGTTTTTCTTACTTCCAGTGTAGAAGTTATCTACGCAAATAACTTCGTTGCCTTCGCCAAGAAGACATTCACATAAGTGTGATCCGATGAAGCCGGCAGCGCCTGTAACTAGAATTTTTTTCATAATGTTACTTGCTACTGGTTACTTGTTACTTGCTTCTGGTTTCTGGCTTCTGGCATTTTTTATTTATTTCTTACAATGCTCTCTTCAACTGCCTGTATAAAAAGATTAATTTTATTTCCGAGAGTTTCAATTCTTGAACAACAATTAAATAGTGAGTCATCTATGCCTGGATCCTCGTAAACATAACTCTTCCCGAACTGTATTCAATAGAAAAATCGAAATTCTTAAGGAAGTTTAAACCAAGGAGTCCATCAATACCCGCCTCAGCTGGTAAATCATGGCATAAGACGCTTACGCCATTAATAATTTCACCTCCCACAATCATGCTACTAACATTGACACATGGTGCATATTCAACACCACTGCCTGTTATCATTCTAATCCTTGATAGTGATGGGTGTCCAGGGTCATAACCTAAATCAACCAGAATGTCCGCGGACAGAATTGTCCTCGTAGCACCCGTATCCATAACCACAGGTAGGTACATTATCCATGAACCATCAGAGGAGGTAATTCCTAAATCGAGAAGTATTAGTTTTTCATGAATATCGAAATCGACAGACGCCATCTATAGGAGAACCTCAACATCTTCAGGAATCTTTCCCGTATAGACAATAGCCTTATTACCTTCAAAATCCGATAATCTCCTGTGGACCTCTCCCCGGTCCTTACTGTGAAATGCTACTTCTCCTCCGTCTATCTTAGTCTCCGATGAAACATCTGGGTTCAAAAGCAGAACCCACTCGTTATCATATCGCTTCCTTATAATTTCTATTGATAATTTTTTACTCATTTTTTCTCCTTCCTGTGTATTCAAAATTTGAGTGATTTATGATTTGATCCAGTCGCCAATGTCTTAATCTCATCTCATATGCATCGTTCATATTGTCCATACCTACGACTGTATAGCCATCATTCAGGAGGAATTCGGAGACTTTAGCTCCGATGAAACCGACGCAGCCGGTTACTAGAATACACTTCATATTATTTAGCTGCATGTTACCTACCCCAGCACTTTGACGAAATAGTCAATTGTGTTACGCAGCCCACTAAGCCGATGATTGTTGACTTTCCATGCTAGCTTGTCTTGGGCCAGCGATACATCAGGCTTCCTTCGCATGGGATCATCAGAAGGCAACGACTCATACACAATTTTACTTTGGGACTGAGTCAACCTCACGATCTCCTCTGCCAATTGCTTTATTGAAATCTCATCGGGATTGCCAATATTAACAGGACCTATGATTTCTTCCTGGTTCATCATCTTTATCAACCCATCCACCATGTCATTCACATAACAAAAAGAACGGGTATGCGACCCGTCCCCATAAATGGTTATGGGCACATTTCTCAAAGCTTGAACTATAAAATTAGAGATCACTCTACCATCATCCTCGGCCATACGGGGGCCAAATGTGTTGAAAATCCTGCCTACTCGGATGTCCACATTATGTTGGCGGTGATAATCAAAAAACAAAGTTTCAGCTGCCCGCTTGCCTTCGTCATAACACGCTCGTGTTCCAATGGGGTTCACATGTCCCCAATAACTTTCTGGCTGTGGGTGAACTTGGGGATTTCCATATACCTCTGATGTAGAGGCTTGAAGAATTCTTGCCTTTGTACGTTTCGCTAATCCTAGCATGTTAATGGCACCATGCACAGAAGTCTTAATTGTGAATACAGGATCTCGCTGGTAATGGATTGGACTGGCAGGGCAGGCTAAGTTGTAAATCCGGTCGATCTCCAAATAAAGTGGGAATGTGATGTCGTGTCGAATAAGCTCAAAATAATGGTGATCTAGCAGATGCTCAATATTCTTCTTACTCCCAGTGTAGAAATTGTCAACGCAGATGACTTCGTTGCCTTCTGCCAGCAATCTCTCGCATAAATGGGAGCCGATGAAGCCGGCACCGCCGGTAACTAAGATTCTTTTCATATTTTCTTGTTACTTGCCATTGGCTTGCTCATCGCCTGTCCGTCGTCCGTCTGTCGCCTGTCTGTTGTAACGAAAGTGCAGACAGGTAGCGACAGCATAGACAGGTAAACCTGATTTATTGAGGTGAAGACGGGTAACGTAGTGTAGATGAGTCAATTGTTCTCCGTCAGACTTCGGCGTGAGCTCAGTCGAACACTGACGGATCACGTCAGTGTCCAATCTTATTAATTGAATCCCTACCTTAGCAAATTCCACAGATGAGGATTTAAAGGTTTTATGTTTTTTGGACTGATCAAATCCAAGTATTCTTTATCAAAACTAATCATCTGCAAATCATATTTGTCAGCTACGAAGTACTGGTAAGCATCATCAAAATCGAGGTAAAGTTTCTGAACTGTTATGTTCAGGTTCGTTAAATCAATGGGGGAAATGGAAAGAATGTTGATACCATCAGCAATCATATCATCGATAAATCTTTTAAATAGATCGTATTTTTTGAGCTGATACAGGATAATTCCAATAGAATGAAGGGAGAGGTCGGTAATATGAATATTTTCAATTGGGACATTTTGAAAAAACGTTTGAACTGATTCGAAATTTTCTTGTTCCAAAAGTCCTTCAAGAAAAACGTTTGTATCAATGAGATACACTAATCTCTCCATTCTAAAGCTTTTTTTTGCAGATCAAGCGCGGTATATTACTCGCGATATTCTTTTAAGCCACCCATCCAATCCAACTTCAATCGTTTTCTACTTTTATACGCCTTTCTTTTTCGAGTCAATAAAAAATCAATAAAATCATAGACCTCCTGCTGCATATCCTGGGGCAATTGTTTTATTTTTTGTTCAATTACATACATAACGAATCTCCTCAATTTATTGACTTGAATTTATGAGTCGTATCCGATAGGAGTAGACTCATTTATGAGTTCTATCCCGAAAGGTCTTTTGCCCAGCATGCTGCGCACATCCATCAGATAAACATACGCTTCTTGGCGTACCCGACCTGTCTGGATTTACTAAAATTCCAGGTTTTTATCCAGTTTCCAGCCACTGGCTTATGATATTCAGATGCCCAGGATGAATAACATCTGCGGACATCCCAACATAAACTTTTTTCATGTTTCAATCCATTGATTCGTTTCATCACTATATTCGAGGTACCAATCGATGAATTTCTTAAGCCCAGCCTCTATATTGATCGCTGGTTGATAATCAAGCATTTGTTTCGATTTTTCAATATCAGCAAAACTTTCTGGTACATCTCCTGGCTGCATAGGTAAAAACTCAATTTCTGCTTTCTTCCCAACGATTTCTTCGATGTGTCTTACAACATCCATCAAGTGCTCACTTTTGTGGTTCCCCAAGTTGAAAACCTTGCATCTGTAGTTCATATCAAGAGCTACCCGAGTCCCTGCTATGATATCATCAATGTAGGTAAAATCACGTCTCATATTCCCATGATTGAATACTTGTATTGGTTCGCCTTTGGAGATTTTTTCAGTGAATAGATAGTAGGCCATATCAGGACGCCCCCAAGGTCCATACACGGTGAAATACCGTAGCCCAGTTGTATGAAGACCATAGAGGTGGGAATATGAATATGCCATGAGTTCATTAGCCCGTTTTGTAGCTCCATATAATGCAATAGGCTTATCCACTCTGTCTTCTACACTAAATGGTATTTTTTTATTACCACCATAGACAGAGGAACTGGAAGCATATATCAAACCTTCTACATCATTGTGTCGGCATAACTCCAAGATATTGAGAAATCCAACCAGATTTGAATACATATAGGCGTAAGGGTTTGTTAGGCTGTACCGCACTCCGGCCTGGGCAGCCAAATTAACAACTTTTTGTGGATTGAATGATTGGAATGCCTGGGTGAGGGCTTTTCTACCTGCAATATCTATTTTTTGAAACGTGAAATGTGAATACCGCTTTAGAATATCCAGTCTCGCCCATTTTAATTTTGGGTCGTAGTAGTTATTTACGTTGTCAATCCCCAGCACCTGGTAGCCATCATCCAAAAGGGATTTTGAGAGGTGGAAGCCGATGAAGCCAGCGGCACCAGTGATCAGTATTCTACTCATAAGAATGCATATAGCCTAATTACTGGTTATAGCCTAAATTTAGATATTGGATATTATATATTAACTAACATTTCTCACTTCATATTAATAATACAACTGTAATATAATCTGCATTTAACGACATAGATAATTCAAAATAAGCTAAAATATGGTTAAACTGAAAAATGACCATTTTAAAAATGGCGTTAAGAAATTCTACGAAAAGACCGTTAAGAAAAATAAACTGTTTGAACGAAGTGAGTTTTTATTTTTTAGGCATTTTCATTGAATTTTAGCAACATTTTTAAGCCGGTCTTGATTTTTGGTACTTTTGTATCAAGACAAAAGTACCAAGAGGTTGTTTTAGAAGATGTCAACGGTTATTGAGAAACTGCCTGCCTGTCGCCTGCCTGCCGTCAGGCAGGGCAGACAGGAAAGAATTCATTTTGAAAAATGTTAGTGATTTTTATTTCACCCTTTCAGGGTTTCAGCTTGTATTATATAAATAGCTATAACCATTACATCCTTTCAGGATTTACCTTTTTCCCGAATACAAAGTGTTGAGAGGATTACCTGCTAACCATAGTGCCAGCACAGGCAGGATTGAGAATTTACAAACTGGCGAAGGTTTTCAAATCACGTTTTGAAGTGAGAAATGTTAGTATTAACATATAGCATAGAACTTGGGTTATCAGCTTAAATAATTCATTAAAACACTTGCTATCCGTTCCGAGCTCTTTCCATCCCATAATTCTGGTGTCTTTGCTTTAGTGTTTTCTTCAAGAGATGCCATTACAGCATCGGGTAGATTAGAGTATTGAGTCCCAACCAGTCTGTTAGATCCCTTCTCAATGGTTATGGGCCTCTCCGTGTTGTCCCGCACAGTTAAGCAAGGAACTCCGAAGAAAGTACTCTCTTCCTGAACTCCTCCAGAGTCGGTAATTACCATAGTCGCGTCCCGTTGAAGACCCATGAATTCCAGATAACCGAGCGGATCCGTCATGACAAGTCTATCGTGAGTTTTAGCCTGAATGGTCTTCACCTTTTTCCTGGTGCGGGGATGTACCGGCCAGAGGCAGGGCGCTATTTCAGCAACTCTGTTCAATGAGGTGATGAGCTGCTCCAAATTCGCGGGGTCATCCACGTTGGATGGCCGATGCAACGTAATAAGAATGTATTCTTTGTCTTGTAAACCACACGCATCTTTAATATGAGTACTGTCAAAAAGGGGTTGGAAACGAATCAGCGAATCTATCATGGTATTGCCCACAAAGTGGATCTGATTCTTATCTCTGCCTTCCTTAAGAAGATTATCTTCCGCCTCAGGTGATGTGATAAAAAGAAGGTCGCTGATCTGATCAGTCAGAACCCTGTTGATCTCTTCCGGCATGCTTCGATCAAATGAACGTAACCCCGCTTCCACGTGGGCCACAGGGATGTGGAGCTTGGCTGCGGCAAGTGCGGCTGCTAGAGTAGAATTCACATCACCAAAGACCATTACCAAATCAGGTCTTGAGTCAATAAATACCTTTTCAATTGCTTTAAGAATTCTTCCTGTCTGCTCTCCCTGCCTTCCGCTACCGATCCCAAGGTTTATGTCAGGTTCTTTCATTTTCAGATGTTTAAAAAACACGGCAACCATATTCTCATCATAATGCTGCCCAGTGTTGATAAGACGCAATGAAAACTGTCCGGTTCTCTCCAGTGCGTGATATACAGGAAAGGCCTTGATGAAATTGGGCCGTGCACCTACAACCAGATCAATTCTCTTCATGCTCTTACGGCCATTTTATTATGGCGATATCCTCCCCGGGTATCAATGATGCATTTTGCACTATGCACAATAAGATCGTAATCAAAATCATCATGATCTGTCGTAAGGTACTCCTTCAGCTTTTCTTGGGAGAGGCTAATACTCGACATCTGGAAATCGCAATCCCTCGTTTGGGTCAAAAGTGGCAGTCACCCATTCAGTGTCCCGAAACTTCGGGACTGTCTACTGGTTTCATATCCTACCTTGAGCTACAAAGTATAACTACGGCTTACGAATACCGAATTTCCATACGGGCGTCGCCTGCCTGCCGCCTGCCCGGCGTAATAGCTATGCAGATGGGTCACGGCAGTTCAGGTAGGTAAACGACAAACGAAGGCCGAAGATACCACGGTGATTCGATTATCGGTAACCCCGAATGTTCGGGGGTAACGTTGATGGTTTTCGCCTGCCTCGTCCGCCTGCCGGAGTGAAACGGCCTGCCTGTCGTACCGACATAGCAGACAGGCGGACAGGTAGGGATCCGTAAGCTGAAGGAGACAGCACGGGGAGCATCAGCATGTTTGCATAAAACCGTAACGTATGTCTCATCACGCATCACGTTTTACGTTTCATAGATTACTATATCCCCCATACCAATATTATGAAATCGCAAGCTTTGTCAGATAAGACTTTATTACATTTTCACTTTCAGATTCAGAAAAAAAATCTACTGATTCGGAAAAATCGATGTCATCATAATAAGACAGCTGTTCTCTGAATAGTTTTTCATTAAATGCCTTGTCAAAAAGTTCTTTTGCTTTCTGAGCTGTTTTTTCAAATGATACATGATATTTTAGAATAAAATACAAGTCCACATAATCCCTCCATTTACTCCGGCGTCCCATCCCAATGCATACGCTTTCATAGCGCTTAATTGAACCAGATCTGGCATCAACAAATAGCTATCCACGGGAACATCTGCCAGGATGCAAATAGGATAAGATAAAAACGTAACCTTGACCGTATTGATAATAATAGTCAACTCATCAACAGATTGTGTCAGAATATCCTCTAACTCGAACCTACTTCGATTAATATAATTTATTATCCTTCTATGATGAATATCTTGATCTGTCATAAGATCAAAATCGAAGGACCGCTTGTGTCTGATTTGTAACGCAATTGCAGTACCACCAGCCAGATAAAATTCAGGTGAAAAACTACTTATAAACGGTATTAATTCCATTTGATGAGAGCTTAGTACTTTAAAATCCACGCTTTTTGAAATATTGATCGAAGAAATATTGTGTTTGTTTCTTATAATTATTTCTTTTCAGCCCACTTTGTTTGTAAAAAATTTCTGATACCCGTTTGATACTTAATATCTCGAACAAATTCAACACATCATCAAAATTTCCATAGTTTAACACAGCTCCTACTACCGATTCTGTGCTAAGTCCCCTTTTATTCCCGACACTCCAGAATAGGTATGGCTTTTCTGTTACTATTTCTCTATATAAACGGAGCTTCATTAGTCGCAGGATTTATCAACATCCCCCTGCCTGACGGTAGGCAGACAATTCTCATCGATAGGAGCTCCTACGATCCATCCCGTAGGGATTCCTTTGGGATAGGGTCTCCATTGGAGGGAAACACCTGAACACTTTAACACCAGAACACTTAAAAACACTTCTTATGGGCGCTTCGCTCCGACATCAACCATCCACATCATCCATCTCCCTACTACCTTCCATCCCCGCATTAGACTTCGCCTCACTTTTATATTTTGTCTTTTCCTATAGGGATGCCTGTGGCACATCTTTTATCTTTATTCTTTAAAACTGGCTCTCTCCATATCTTCAATATTCCCCGAATGGGCTCTCCTTGACCCAGAGTGTCTTCTTTGGAGGGAGTCCTCCATGAACCACGTAGCAATATAAAATTGTAAATTCTCAACTATCCCCATAATAATGATAATACTGATAATAGTAGTAATATGACCCATAGGAATTCTTCGATGTTACCGCATTCAGCACCACACCAGCCAGGGGAACATCAATGTTTTCCATCGCAAGCAAGGTTCTGTTAAATGCACCTTTATCGGTGAATCCCGATTTGACTACCATCACCAATTGGTCTATCTCCTTGGAAATCATCGCCGCATCGGTTACAGCCACAAGAGGCGGAGAATCCAATAGGACTATATCCCACTCCTTCTCCAGTTTTGCCATCAATTTTACCATTCTGTTAGACCCTAATAATTCTGCAGGATTTGGGGGTACTACTCCGGATGTTACAACGAAAAGATTTCCCACCTCAGTTTCATGAACCAGACTGTTAAAGTCCTTAGTTGCTCCGGATAAATAATTGGTGATCCCCGGATCGCGCTTCAGTTTGAACGCCCTATGAAGGATAGGCCTCCGCAGATCCGTATCCAGAAGCAAAGTCTTCTTTCCTAAATTTGCATAGGTAATAGCAAGATTGGTTACGGTGGTAGTCTTCCCCTCACCTGGTCCCGGACTGGAAATTAATATAGACTTCACCTCCTTATCAGCGGAGGAGTACATTAAGCTCGTTCTGAGGCTACGGTAAGCTTCGGATATGGGTGATTTGGGATCTTCATGGGTAATCAATCGTCGTTGGATCCTTATTGATACTTCCTTTCCACCTCCATCCTTCGACCGCTGATTCCCTGCTCCTGACTTCTTTCTTCCCCTTTTCTTCCCATACCGCTTTTGCTCTCCAATCTCTGGAATAATACCTAATATAGTGAGTCCTCTCCGCTCAATATCTTCCACTGATTTGACAGTATTATCCAGGTACTCTAACAAAAAGGCGCCTCCCACACCCAATCCCGTTCCAAGGATTAAACCCAGAAGAAGATTGAGTTTCGTTTTCGGCTTGGTGCGATGTTCAGGAGGAATAGCAGGATCAATAATTCTCACTTTCCCCAATTGTGATGCCTGGGATATTTTTGCTTCCTCCAACTTCTGCCGCATCAGGAGATAGGTTTGTGATAAGACTGACCGATCACGTTCTAATCGAGCATATTGGAGCGACTTCGCCGGTAAAAGACTTAGTTGATTATTGTACAAGTCTACCACTTTTTTATATTCCCCAGCCCGGGAGATAAGTCCCGCCTCCCGGGCTTCAAAGATAAGTGCCGTATCAATGAGCGACTGACGATATTTTATAGGATCAGCAAATGAGATCCCTTGAGCGATAAGCTCTTCGGTCTGGTATTTCAAATTCTCTTTCAACTTTCCGATCTTAATCCTGACTGATTTCACAGCTTCATGATTCTCCCCATAAATACTGGCATTCCGGATAAGATCAGCTTCATTCTGAGCTATTTCTGTCCGGAGAGCAAAAAGACGGTGATTAATGGAATTGAGGAGTCTGTTCTTTAACTCTTTCTCTTCCCGGGATAACATGTTACTTACATACCGTATACGTTCTTTTACGATGTTTACTTCCGCCAATGTGGTAAAGTACTTCGACTCGATATCAGTAAGCTGCTTTAAAAGAAGATCGGCATTTCCTTCCAATCCATAGATCTGCTCCCTTTCTTGAAAAGACTTTAACGAATCTTCTAACACAGCCAAATCTGATTCCGTTTTTACTAATTGGTCTTCTAAAAAATTTCTCAGATTGATCAACTCACCGACATTCAATGACAGATCTCTCTCCTGGTAGAGTTTGACGATGGTATTGGAGATCAACGCCGCCTCGACAGGGTCGCTGCTTGTGTACATGACATTTAAAATATTCGTACTTCTCTGATTGGAAACGGTCATGTTTCCCCTGACTGCTTTTACGAATGCATTAAACAGAGAATCGCTGATTTCACCCTCATAGTAAGGAAGATCAACATCATCAGGCTCCCATAACCCAAAGGTCAGCACCTTCCTCACCGTTCTTCTGATTCCTATCGGTTGGTATGTCTTCGTACCAAATAGAAACAGATTATTTCTCTGATCCGAATTCCAGAAGTTCATCACAACCGCCTCTGCCAAAGATCGGGATTTCAGAATTTCTATCTCATTGTTGAGCAGGTTGATGTCTTCCCCAAAACCGATATCAAAAACCGTCATTGCCCGGTCAGGTTCCTCCACCATGATCATGGCTGTGGATTCATATACGGGAATCATCCACAATGTCATAAGAACTGTCACAAAAAATACAATAAATCCCACCCAGAATATGACCTTACTGTTCCGTCGAAGTACATAATAGATATCTTTCAGACTCCGCTCTGACTCTTCAAATCCGAACTGATGGTTACTGAAACTGTTATACTGTTGAAGTTCCGTCATTAAATTCTCTGAGAATATATTAGAATTTGTAAGTAAATGTTAACCATGCTTAGAAATGTATTGAATAGACCAGCCCGAGAAAAAACAAAGGAAGATACTTTCTGCGGTATAATATATGTATCATTAGGAAGCACTTCTACAAAATCACTCCTGTCACCCGTTTTCAGAAATTGCTCCATATTAATAACGTACATCATCTTACCGTTGTTATCCGGTGTTTCCCTGAAGAGCCTTACCTTTTTCAAGTTAGCGCCCGTTTTATTCCCTCCCGCTACAGATAGAAGTGTCACAAGATCAATTCCGTCATAGACCATATGGCTCCCCGGTTTATTGACATGCCCCCACACGTTTACCCACATACGAATCACGCCGAATTCGTCGGTGATGTACTTTTCACCGCTCCGGGGAAAATCCTGCCGGCCATATCTCTGTCGTTCTAACTGTGTCTGAGGGAAAACAGTCGTGTTCAATATTACAACAGACAGAAGTACAGCCAATCCTGATCGAAATATAGATACTTTCATCATAAAATACATCTTCCGTTTAAGCTGAGTTGCCCCCTGGAATAGAGCGGAGTGGAGTGGAAAACAGACAACTCAAGTGCCTGGTTCGGTGTTTTGTTTCTCAATGACATTGCTTTTTGACTAAATTCCTCCCGAAGCTTCGGGACAAATTTTCATCTAATCCTTGGCGCCACTTCGTATAATCAAAGGGTTCTTTTTGAATCAGGGAAACAAACCGTTCTGTTTCAACATCACCAAGAGATTATATAAGGATTTGAAGTCCCTTCATTCTGATTTCTATATCGTTCATCATGATAAAACCTCTGATTTTTCACTTATCTTGTCATGAATTTATTTCCCAATTTTATCAAAACGACGTTTAATTTTATCTAATAATGTTGGAGAATGATAGGTAACCTCTATTTCCTCAATCTCCACGGGTTCTCCCTTTAAAATTTTTTCAGGAATAGTTGTCACCATCTCCATGATTCGATCACCTATGAGTTCCTTTCCTACGATGACTGCTTGTTCCAGACAAAAATTGCGTCTTCTATCATCATGAACATCAGACCCAATTATATGGCATAGCCCTTCACTGATAATTTTACCGGCACTTTCCTTTGCTGATCTACCCAAATATCCCAATAAACTTCCCCCATCCACTTGTATCAAACTGCCACTGTAAATCCAGTTACGCACTATTTCCAAATTTTGCTGAACAGGCCTATAACGCTCCGGATGGGCAATGATGGGTGTAATACCTTTCATTTTTAATTCAAATAAAACCTGTTCGTGTCCATCCGGCAGCATGTGAAACGGAAATTCGATCAGCATATATTTTCCATTCCCCATAGTTACATGAGGATCTTCCACAATTTTCACCAGATTAGGAAGATAAAAAACCTCCGCACCCAAATGAATGTTAATATCAATCCCTCTCTTTTTTGATCTTTTCAGTAAATTTCCAATCTTAAATCTTAAATCATCAATTCCAACCTCTTTCCCCCCCATTTTTGGATGCTGATAATGCACTGTGTTTACAACATCGGTAATTCCTTGCTCTGCAGCCGTTTGCAGCATGGATAGAGACATTTCCATTGATGTAGGCCCATCATCAACATTTGGAAGCACATGATTATGAAAATCAATCAAAATTTGGTTCCCAAATCAAAGATAAAAGTAATAGATAGTAATCCATCAGTTATGGGAAAAAAATAGCAACACTAAGTTATTACGAGCAGAACATAGTGGACCGTGGTAATCCCGTTTTCACACTGAGAATTGTATC
Organism: Fidelibacterota bacterium; assembly: GCA_004124475.1. Classification (GTDB taxonomy): domain Bacteria; phylum Fidelibacterota; class Marinisomatia; order Marinisomatales; family SCKK01; genus SCKK01. The sequence continues at coordinate 7,352 of SCKK01000037.1, read as the reverse complement.
CCGATACTTGGATTTTTGTTCATTTTTCTTGGTTCTTCTATGTTCTCCGTGTCCTCTGTGGCCTATCATCCTGGGCATAGCTCCGCCACGTCACTTACATACTTTGATTCCCAAGTAGTAACGTGGTATTTACTGAGAAGTCTGAAGCTCAGATAAGAGAAGCGATTCTACAGGCAAAAGGCCTATGTAAAAATCTTATGTTTACAGTAAAACCGCCTTGATCTGTATTTGTACTGAAACCTTTAAAACTATCCTATTACGATGAATTACTTTTCTGTTACCCATAATTCGGTGGAGTTTCAGACTCTATAATCACACAAATTAATGGTGTCAATCATAAAAAATCAGAACAAAAGATTTCATGTGATTACCGTCACAATGAACAATTGACTAAAATCAGTAATTATTATCACGCTATTAATTTGCAATCATTTTATTGACATAATAAAACATTGAATAAAGGTTATTTCATGTACAATCAAATCTTAGTGGAGAAAACTTCCGCATGATAGAATAATAATACTACTAATATTTTTTCATCTTTCGAAAAAATTAATGTTCAATCAGAACTAAATTGAGAATCTATACCCTATTCCTCCCTACTTCGTATTTAAATTAATGGAATAAAGTACAAAGCCATACAAAGCAATCCAAGTTACTTAGTCCTAAATTTAACCCCGAAGTTTCGGGACTCTTATTTACTCGAATCCCAAACTTTCCAGATTTGAGCAATACTTTACGTTCTAACACCGACCTGAATTGAACGATTTTCCCTACATCATCGACGGCAATATGTGTACTTACCAGGTTACTGTCCTGAAACTTCGGGATGATCGACCACCATTCTCGGTCAGACAACACTTAAATTCATTTTCCTGAACGTCATCGGACTGTGCTTTCTCTTGTGTTTCAATTTTCTTCTTAGTAATGTCGCACTCACAATATTTGAAAATGAAGGATATGTGGTTATCGAGTTAATATCTGTCGCCGATCCCCGTACATGAAATGTCGGGGTCGGTGATCAGATAGATGTGTCGAAACATTTCAAAAGAGAAAGAATCTGCTCGGCGACCCGCCTGACTCGTTGTCTAAATGGGAATCACCGATGGAAAATCACCAAAAATGAAAATTCCAGTCCGTCAGCGTTCGACTGAGCTCACGCCGAAGTCTGACGGATGTTGTATATACAATTAAATTAACATGGGGAAAAAACCAAGACAAAGAGTAAAATTCTATAAAGACCTTGACTTCTTAAATAGTCCCGATGCAAGACCCGCCAGACTGCTTGCGGAATATTTCGGACCTTTGCGTAGATTCCGTCAAAAGAAAATTAAGGATACCATCGTATTTTTCGGTTCGGCAAGAATTCCATCCCCGGAGGATGTAGCAGAAATGAAATCCGGGATTAAGAAGAATCACGATGGACTTATCAGGCTATCAAAATATTACCAGGATGCGCGAGAATTAGCCGGAAGGATTACAAATTGGTCCAAGTCGCTCCGCGATCCAAAACACCGATTTATCATCACTTCCGGAGGTGGTGGTGGAATCATGGAAGCAGCCGCCAGAGGAGCTTCGGAAGCCAACGGATATGCAATAGGACTCAATATCAGCCTCCCTTTTGAACTTCAAGGCAATTCCTACACAACACCTGAACTGGATTTTGAATTCCACTACTTTTTCATGCGAAAATTCTGGTTCCTTTACCTTGCAAAAGCGCTGGTTATTTTCCCCGGTGGGTTCGGAACCCTCGATGAACTTTTGGAACTTTCCACCTTAATTCAGACTGGAAAAATTAAGAAAAAATTACCCGTCGTAATTTACGATTCCAAATACTGGAAAAAGGTGATTAACTTTAACTTCCTTGTGGAAATGGGAACCATCTCCGGAAAAGATCTCAATCTATTCCATTTTTCCGACTCAGTAGATGACGCATTTACATTCTTAACAAAAGAACTCACCCAAACACACTTGCAAGGTAGGAATTTTTAATCTTATCTGTCCACCAGGCGCTCTGCAGGATCCTGTGGACAAGTCACAAAGGAATAAAAATTATTAAGTTATTTGAAGAATTAGATCTCAACTTTTTTAATCAAACTTCCTGGTTTATGCTGTTTATTATTATCCCGATACTTCGGGAAGTGTCTTCATTTCTTTTCCCGCAGGGACTCTTACTGAGAGTCCATTATGACCTATGGAGGTGGCAAATCTCAACCAAAGGATCCTGTGGAAAATCCTGTTGATAATCCAGGTTAAAAAAACATGAAAATAAAAATCATTGGCGTTTCAATAATATGGTTGACAGTTCTTTTTCTCATTCAAATCACCTCCGCCCAAGTATCTCCAACAAAAGGTCTTCACGAAAACACACCCCGCGTCTTTTTATTAAAAGGCGCTACCATCATTCCCGAACCGGGGAAAATCATATCTGGAGGTGAACTGATCATCCGTGATGGAATTATTGAATCCGTTGGAAAAAATGTAAAAGTACCCCAAGATGCCTTTGAGATTGATCTGTCGGGAAAGATCGTCTACCCGGGATTCATTGAAAGTTACTTGATCAGAAAAGACAATGATTCCACATACAATCATGATAAGAATAAAAAAAATGAAGATCCAAAACAGACGATAACTACTCACTGGAATGCTCGAATCAAACCCGAATATTCAGTTCTTCACAACTATAAACCTGACTCAAAAGACTTCGAAACCTTACATCAATTGGGTTTCACTGCAGCTCAACTTGTTCCCGAATCAGGAATATTCCGTGGGAAAACAGCATTAATTCATTTAGATGACTGGTCCCAGGCATCAATTATCGATGAGGATGGTCCCACACAAGTTCTCGCCTTTGAATACGGAGGGTGGGGAGATAAGAACTATCCTAATTCACTACTCGGCTGTATTGCCCTAATTCGACAAACATTTTTAGATGCGGATTGGTATCAGAAAGCCTGGAAGATTTATAATCGATTCTCCCAACACAATGAACAGCCGGAAGTTAATATTAGTCTGGAAGTATTAGGAAATCATATAAGGAAAAAACGCGCTTTTTGTTTTGAGATCAAAGACGAATTGGCTGCCCTTCGAGCAATAAAAATTGCCAAGGAATTCAACTTCCCTTTATGGCTCAGAGGAAGTGGCTACGAATACAGGCGATTAAAAGACCTGGCAGATTTCAACCCCTTTATTATTCTCACCCTCAATTTCCCCAAAAAACCTGATGTCAAAACCTGGGAAAAAGCACTACAATATACCAATGCCCAGTTGCGACATTGGGATCAGGCGCCCGACAATCCAAAACGGATGAGTGATGTGGGACTTCGCTTCTCACTCACCTCCGCAGGAATGAAAGACCGCTTGTCCTTCCGGACCAATCTTTTACAGTCGGTTGAAAGGGGATTTTCAAAGGATGACGCCCTGGCATCCCTGACCATAATTCCTGCAACTGAGTTAGGAATAGGAGATCGTTTGGGAACCATTGAACGGGGTAAAATTGCCAACCTTACCATCACTGATGGCGACTATTTTGACAAAGAAAGTGTCGTGCAGGAAGTCTGGATACAGGGAAACCGATATCGAATTCTTTATGAGTCCGATTTTGATATTCTCGGTCAGTGGACGCTACGGTTAACAATCGATACCAAGATAATTCTCGCCACTTTAAAGATTGAAGGAAAGAAAACGAAGGCACCCTGGTTTTCAAAGAAAGGCCAAGAAAAATACAAATTAAAAGGGAAAATTATTATCGACTCTACGGAAATCGACATCGATGAAATAACTTATATAAAAAATACATTTTCATTGGTAGCAAAAGGAGATTCACTTGGACTCCCTGGAATACTCAGATTGTCGGGATCCGTAAAAGGAAAATATATGGAGGGGTTGGGGTTAACCCCGGACGGAAAACAAATCGTTTGGGCAGCCCAATGGGAGTCCCCAATCGAGGATGATGATAAAAAAGATAAAGATGAACAACCCCCTATCCCCAGCAAACTATTACCGCTCTATCCGGAAGGAGCCTTTGGATGGGAATCACTCCCTACCCAGCCTCCTATTGTGCTGGTGAAAAACGCCACCATTTGGACATCTGGACCACGAGGCATTCTGGAAGACAGCGATCTTCTGATTAAAAAAGGTAAGGTCTGGAGGGTCGGGAAAAATTTAAAGATTTCAGGTAAAATAAAAAACGCCGTAATCATTGACGCACGTGGCAAACATATTACACCGGGACTGATCGATGCCCACAGTCATACCGCTGCAGCTTCAATTAACGAAGGCACTCAATCTGTGACAGCTGAAGTACGCATTGAAGATGTAATAGATAGCGATGACATTGCCATATATCGTGAATTGGCAGGAGGGCTTACAATCGCCAATATCCTTCACGGCTCTGCCAATGCTATCGGAGGACAGAATGCTGTCATCAAATTGCGATGGGGTTATTCACCCGATGAACTATTATTTGAACAAGCTCCTAAGGGAATCAAATTTGCTCTGGGTGAAAATGTGAAACAGAGTAACTGGGGGGATGACTTTACTACAAGATATCCCCAGACGCGGATGGGAGTGGAGCAAATTATCCGGGATGCATTTGTATCAGCAAAAGACTACACCATTCAGAGAAATGGAAAACGTACTTTCCAACCGACCACAAAAATTCCCCCAAGGCGTGATCTGGAATTGGATGCCCTTGTGGAAGTACTGGACGGGAAACGGATGGTTCATTGTCATTCCTATCGACAAGATGAAATATTAATGTTAACCCGAATTGCCGACGATTTTGGATTTACGATAGGTGTTTTTCAACATGTCCTTGAGGGGTATAAAATCGCTGAACGAATTGCCGAACATGGAGCAGGCGCCTCGACCTTCACAGATTGGTGGGCTTACAAAATTGAAGTCATTGACGCCATTCCCTATAACGGGTCGCTGATGCACGATGTTGGAGTTGTGACATCTTTTAATTCGGATAGTGATGAATTGGCAAGACGGTTAAATACTGAAGCAGCAAAGGGAGTTAAATATGGAGGCTTATCCAAAGAGGAGGCATTAAAATTTGTCACACTCAATCCCGCTATTCAGTTAAAAATAGATAAATGGGTCGGTTCCTTGGAAGAAGGAAAAGATGCAGATTTTGTCATCTGGAGCGGTAACCCACTCTCCACATATGCTGTTTGTGAGCAAACCTGGATTGATGGAATCAACTACTTTAATTTGATTAGAGACCGGAAAATGAGGAAAAAAATTAAGCGGGAAAGAAATGAACTCATCCAAAAAATTCTCTCATCTAAAGATAATTCAAAAGGGGAAACGATGACCCCAAGCGGACATGAATATGAATTGTCTCATCCTTTCAACTGTCTAAAAGGGGTAATTCGATGAGGCTGGTTCTTTCAATGATTTTATTGGTTTTTTGTTCTCTGAGTTGGGCATCCGACCAGATTCCTGCTCCACCCCAGACTCACCCTATCCTGATCAAAGACGCAACAATCCATCCTCTTTCCTCCGGAAATATTAGTCATGGTCAGATTCTGTTTGTGGATGGCGTCATCACCGCAATAGGGAAGAAAATCCATGATCTTCCCGATGATGTGGAAATCATCAGCCTGAAAGGAAAACACATTTATCCGGGTCTGATCGCCGCAGGAACCACTGTAGGTCTGGTAGAAATTAATGCAGTCAGAGCGACAAGAGATTTTACGGAAGTTGGAAGAATCAATCCTAACATCCGGGCGGAAGTGGGTTACAATCCTGATTCCGATCTGATCCCTGTCACTCGGTCAAACGGGATTACAGTCGTCCATACAGTTCCCCAGGGTGGACTCATTTCGGGTACGTCCGCTGCAATGATGTTAGATGGATGGACATGGGAAGACGCCACCCTGAAAGCTCCCATCGGTCTCCATCTCAACTGGCCTCGCATGACCATCAATCGGGCTCCCAGGATTACTAAGAGTGAAGAAGAACAGAAAGAGGAAAGGGAAAAACAGCTTAGAGAATTGGATGAAGTCTTTGAAAAAGCGCGAGGATATCTCCTGGCGAAAAAGGCTTCAGGTCGAACAGGAATCCCCCATCATGATACCGATCTTCGTTGGGAAAGTATGATACCAATCCTTGAGAAAGAAATTCCCGTTTTCATTCATGCTAATGAAATACAACAGATTGAAATGGCCGTAGATTGGACATATCGTCAAAAAATTAAAATGGTTTTGGTCGGGGGGAAGGATGCCTGGCGAGTGTCGGACTTATTAAAGAAAAACGGTATTCCAGTAATTCTGGAGAATATTCACTCCTTACCGGCACGAAGGTTCGAAGATTACGATACCCCTTTTACCACCGCTGTAAAACTGTATAAAGCTGGCGTCAAATTCTGTATTTCCGCAAGCAGCAGTTCCTTCCAAGCTCCCCACCAGAGGAATCTTCCCTATCAAGCAGCTACTGCGTCGGCTTATGGACTGCCCAAAAGTGAGGCGTTAAAATCAATTACATTATATGCGGCAGAAATATTAGGAATCGACGACCAAGTTGGTTCTCTCGACATAGGTAAAGACGCCACATTTATCGTAACAGACGGTGATCCATTGGAGATTACTACAAATGTTGAAATGGAATTTATCCAGGGAAAACGGATTGATCTGGGTAACAGACATAAAACACTTTACGAAAAATACCAGGTTAAATACCGTCAATTAGGTATTATCAGATAAAAGTTCTCGGAATAAAAAAGGGTACTTTATTCTCTGATCTATTTAAAAACCTTTTATTTTTCTCTTGCTTTTGGAGTCAAGTGTAGCGCCGTGTTAGCTGAATTTCTTCAGTACTACGCGCTATATATAAAATGCAACAACGGCAGAAATCATTCCGACTCCATCGTAAAGCCTATGCTTCAAAGTACTGCTCCCGTACCAGGCATGGGCTGTTTTGAAGAGATATTTGCAAACAACCCAGGGAATAATAAAACCCAGGCCAAGGATAAATATTAGTAAGCCCCAAAATGGAAAAACATCCGTAAGTAATGTACCAATATTGCCTCCAATTGATCCGGCAACAATCGCTACACAAATTGACGCAAAGCCTACTTCAAATGCAGGTAAATTAATTGATCCACTTTCAGCACTTACTCTATGACTTTCACTCATTTTTCCTCCTTACTGGTTAGAACAGTGTTTAAATTTTGCGTAATCTCAAATGTATCATTGAGGAGTGAATTTGTATAAAATTTACCACTACTGTCCCGTTATAAGTCCCATAAATTCAATTGGTTAGAGGGAGAGCCCATCAAATTTTGGGATCCTGTTTCTGTAAGTAGTTGATAAATAGACACTTTCTCAAAAAGCGTAACACTAAAA
>SCKK01000036.1 GCA_004124475.1 Fidelibacterota bacterium | reverse complement strand
AGAAAGGAATGTATGACCAATCAACGCAGATTGCGTAAATTGTATTGGTCAAGTAAAAATCAAATAACCGAAAGTGGCTTGTAGCGAATTAAATTCTGTTTCGCGACATCGATTAAAAATTTCGCCGTCATATTCAATTGCTCATGACGCAATGGTTCCAACAGTAGTGAGCAATGTGATAGAGAACAATTCTTATACAGGTATCTGGTTTAACAATTCTACTATCACAATTGAAAACAATCTGATTAGTAGTAACGCCTTATATGGAGTTGTTGCCATTAATACCTCTAGCCCAAATATTTATCAAAGTACGATGTCTTATAATGGGAGGTATGGAGCTGTAGCTGCCTGGAGCAGTACTCCAAGGTTTGCTCTACCTGATTGGAGTTATCCGGGGAACAATCTGATTAAGAACAATGTCACCTATGGTATATTTGTGCGGGACGCGACTCCCTTTTTGGGCAGCACTGATTCGTACGGTGGACAGATTGGAGGGGGTAACAGCATTTTTGGGCATGATGGAGCGAATGATTACAATATCCGGGTTGATGTAAACTTTCAAAGTACGATCATAGACGCAGAGCATACATGGTGGGGCACAACAAGCGAATAGGCAATTAGATCGAAGCTATGGACTCCGGATTGGGTTGACTATGATCCCTGGTTATCTTCCCAGCCAGCCAATAGCGGAAGTAGCTTAGGGAAGACCTTAGGAAACACAGGTGATGATAGTGAAGATGAACCTGATACAAATTCTATCGATTGGCTAACCGCATGGGTTCAAGACTTGTGGGCATTTGGAATGACCGAGAAAGCTATACATGCTAATAAGGTTTTGATAAGAAAACATCCACATTCAAAGGAAGCACGTCGCGCGCTAATGTGGTTGGTATCGCTATATCATGAAGCTTAAAATATGAAGAGGTTTATTTGAAAGCCTACGAATCAGTTAAGGAGGCCAGAGCATCTATCAAAACATGGATGAATTTTTACAATTATGAAAGAACTTATCAATCACTTGATAGAATTACTCCTGATGAGGTATACTCGCAGACAGCCGATAGGAATCTTGCAGCATGATAAACACCGGAACTTTGACACCTAAGTTTCTACAAAATCTGTACAAACTAGGGGGTCAACTTCCCTATTGAGAATTATTTCAAAATATGGTAAACTTCATTATAAGGTTGTAACAATATTTATGAGATGTTATAAAAAAATAGTCTTTCTACATTTATTCTGTTGTGCTTCAATTGTTATAATATTTGCCCAGCAACCGGAAAGCTTTACGCTTGCTGATTCGGCTGTATTTTCAATTATACAATTTGACAATAATGGAAATCTCCATTGTTCATGGATTAAACACAGCGGCGGCAGCAATTTTCATGGGATTTATTATTGTATTTTTGACACTGCGGGTAACGAAATAATCCCACCCTATAAAATATCAAATTCTGCCAATGTTTTTTCTCATCATTTCGATTGTGGGTCATCAAACCTGATATTTGCATGGGAGCGGGGGTCATTTACTTTTAATTCTTATATACGCGGTCGATTCCTGAATCTCAATGGAGAAACATTAGGCGAAGTTATTCAGTATAATGATCCGGATTTTGATTATTACCGCTGGGTACCATGAGTATCATATATTTCTGACACCACAGCGATTGTAGCATGGGAAGCGGATGGACCGGAATATGATGGTATTTATGGTCAATTAATAGATAGTAATCTCAATTTTGACGGAAATGATTTATTACTTAGTGAAAATATTGCCACTTATCAATATCCACCTGGAAACCCAAGACTGGGAAGTAATCGATCGGATTCTACATTTGTTATTACATGGATAGACGACCGGACTGAAATTCCAAAGGTTTATTACAGGTTATTCACTAACGACGGAACCCCGATGGATTCCAGTCATCTGGTTAGTGAAATTCCCGATATGACTTACTCTTGGGGACACGATGTTATCGTCAATTCAAACGGTCAAGCGATTGTCTGCTATACTGCTGAAATAAATAATTCACATTGGAATGTATACTTGAGAGTGATAAATCCGGATGGATCATTTGTTGGGTCAAGCGCTGCAATAAATGATTATCCAGCATTAGGTGCAGCGACTGTCGAGCTTGCAATTGATGAAGCTGATTGGGGAGTCATAGTTTGGGAGGGGATTGATACTGCTACGAACACCTCTCTGGTAGCCGCTCAACGATTTGGTAGTGACATCAACCTATTGGGTAATAATTTTATCGTTGCCCGGTTAAGTGAAGGAGGGGGAATCAACTATAGTGTCCCCACCGTGGATATTTGGAATGGTAATATTTATACATCCTGGACTACTCCCGAATCATCGATAAAGGTGAGTATTATAGATTTTAATAATCCACCGGTGGAAATAGACAATGAAAGAGATAATTTTTTGGATGATTTTTCACTTACTCAAAATTTCCCAAACCCTTTTAATCCCATCACGACCATCCAGTTTTATCTCCCGGAACATACACAGGTGGTTCTAACTATTTACGATCTGCTTGGAAGAGAGATCGATGTTTTGATAAATGAAATCAAGTCCCTAGGATTACATAAAGTCCGATGGGACGCCAGCAATGTAGCTAGTGGGATTTACTTTTATCGATTAGAGATACATAATCAAAAGATAACTAAAAAAATGGTTTTACTGAATTGAATAAATAATTGAAGGAGGCTAATGATGATAATACATAGGTCTTTGATATATATATTAAGCGGAATCATGCTTCATCTATTATTGTTAGGAAGCGCTTTTTCTCAGTTAGTAGAGGTAGTAAATGAGAATGTGTTTTCTAGTGGTCGATTTTACTATAATAGTGCCGACAGCGTTTTATACACAAATAGTATTGTTGTAAAATTTAATCAAAATGTGATTGAGGTGCCGAGTGGTCATCGAGCTGCACAAATTATCAATGTAGAACAAAATTATGAAAATGTTAGGGGTTTATTAAATGATATAGAGTCTCAGTTTGGTGAGATTATAATTATTAAACAAGTTAAAGATGCTTCACCAGGAGATTTAAGACGATTCAACAGAAGGACTGGAGAAGAGATATATATACATGATTTTTCTCAATTATTTACATTAAAATTTTCTAACCCAGTACCCTTAGTGTCCACTATTTCAATGTTTAAGAACTTGGATGTAGTAGAATATGCACATGAACCTATATCTATTGTGTTGTATGAGACACCAAATGATGAGTTTTACCCAGATCAATGGAATCTGTCTGCCATTGAGGCATCATCTGCATGGGATATTACTATAGGGAATGCTAATATAGTTGTTGGAATTGTGGATGAAGGAACTATGCAAGATCACGAGGATTTAGTGGGTAAAATTATTGGCGGAGATGAAATTGAAGGAGAACATGGTACATGGGTATCAGGTGTGGCTGGAGCAGATACTGATAACGATGGAATAGGAATTGCCAGCTTAGAGGATGGGATCTTAGTCTTCGTACATATGGTGTCCCAGATGGTAATTATGATGATGTTGAGAATGAATATATTTCACTGGTAGAAAAAATAGGAGACGCAAGTGAAGAGTGTGATGTGATAAATATGAATTGGGGGACATTTAGATTAGCAACTATCGGTGATTATTTAGAACTACCTGGTTGTGATTATCCTGAATGGTGGGCTATTCGCCCGCATGTTATCCCAGAGAGTTATCCAGAAGTAGAGGATGCTATTGAGGACGCTATTGCGATGGGAGTGATTTGTATAGCTGCAGGTGGTAATGGAAAGATACATAAAACAGGTCCTGACGAGGAAGACTGTAATCCAATGAGTTTCCCTTTTGAGTCATATCCGGCGCAATATAATGATGTAATCGCTGTGAGTGGGACGATGCTAGATGGCGGTCAAGAAATATTCAACGAAGACTGGAACTATGGTGATTTTATAGATATATCTGCACCAGGAGTAGATATATTAGTAACACATACAGACGGAGGTTATACTAGTAAAGATGGAACATCATTCTCTGCCCCATTAGTTTCCGCACTAGCGGGATTAATCTTATCTGAATATTCCGGTAGTGTTATGGATATTACCGATATTATTACCTCTTCAGCAGATAAAATTGACGATATTAATCATCCCTATAACGCAAATGGTTGGAATGAGTATCTTGGCTACGGTAGAATAAATGCTTATGAAGCACTCAATCTGCTAAAATCTGGCACAATAAATGCAAATGAAGTATGGACTGATAATATTTATGTTTCAGGAGATGTAACAATAGCAAATGGAGTTACGTTAACGATTGAACCCGGTACGCTTGTAAAATTCAATAATGGTAAAAAACTGCGAATTTATGGGACATTAATAGCTGAAGGTACTGCCAGTAATAACATAACATTCACCCGATCCGGTTCATCCGGCAGTTGGTATGGAATCAGGTTTGAAAATTCAAGTGTGGATGCCAATTGTATTATCAAGTATGCGAATATTGAATATGCTACATATGGCATCTACTGTAATCGGGCTAAGCCGAAGATTCAAAACAATACAATAACTAACTGTAATTATGGCATCTATTTATATTATTCCTCGCCGGTTAATATTGAAACAAACTCAGTTACAAATAATTCTACCGGTATTAAAGGGATTTCCTCAAGCCCTAATATTACAGATAATTTGTTTCGGGATAATAGTTCAAGCGGCGTTTCATTCTCCGGAGGGGCGCCTATTTTTTATGACAATACTTTTGATAAAAATTCTTTTGGAGCTTATTTTGTATCTGGATCCAGTCCGAAATTTGGACCAACCGGGACAGCTGGTAAAGGAAATAATGTTATTACTGAAAACTCCTACGGGATATATGCCCAGTATTATTCACAGCCCTTTCTGGGAAGTCACGGTTACTACCCGGGTGACAGGATTGGCGGATATAACAGTATTTGTGATAATTCTGTCAGAGATGCAACAGCTTACTTTTACACAGATATTGAAGCAGAGTATAATTGGTGGGGGACATCGCCGGTTAGATTGGCCAGCTACGGTTCCTCAATTAATTATTCGTACGCACTTGGGAGTGATCCCGGCGGCGGTTCATCTTTAGGTAAGATAGTTGTTATAACTGAAGACAATTCCGGATGGGAAAATGAAGACAGGTGGGCTGGTTTTGATCCCAATAATCCCGATATTAACAGTCTCTCCTATCTCTGGCTTTGGGGATATTATCTGTTTATAAATGACAAACTTGAAGAAGCCATTGACGTATATCAAATGCTTGTTAGCAAATTCTCCGACGACAATTATGCAAATCGCGCCCTGGTTAAAATCTATCACCTCTATCGTGAGACAGGAAAAGACGGATTGGCCGACTATTTGAACGGATTGTTGAATAATTCTAAAATTGATGAAAATATTCATCGGATTTTGTATTTATTATTATTGAACACATCTCTCAACAATAAGGATATCAATAGCTCTTTGAATACTATTGAAACGATAATGTACAGATTTTCGGATACCTATGTAGAGAAAACAGCGCTTTATTATTTGGTATTGGCTTGTCTGAATGATTTGAATGATATTGAGGAAGCATCAAGATATATGGTCTTATTAAGGGAAAAATATCCTGATGATGAATTGACCTATATGGCACGCGAAGCAATGGGCGAGAAAGTAAGTTGGTCATTGAATAAACCTGTCATTGAACCTGAGACTGCTGATGTCAGCTTTCCGGACCGCTATGCTCTTCATAATAATTACCCGAATCCGTTTAATCCTGCAACTACCATCACCTACTCCCTTCCTGAGGATGCATTCGTTGTTCTCACCATCGTTGACCTGTTGGGCAGAGAAGTAGCCACACTCCTCAATGGATATCAAGAAGCAGGCAAAAGGACTGTGTTGTGGAACGGAAAGGACGAACAAGGGAAGAATGTACCTTCCGGAGTGTACATCTACACAATCAGCTCAGGGGACTTTACCGCTGCGAAGAAATTGCTTTTAATTCGATAGAAGTCGTATATATCCTGAAAAGGTGCATAGGAACCTTCAAGGTACTTCTTTTAGAAAATAATCTTACAGTGGGATCATGGTATCTTTATTGGACACTGATGGTGATCACTCTATCATCCCCATTATAATCTTTAAAAAATTCAATTGCTTCGAAACTACCCTCCTCGAAAATTTCCTTTACCTGTTGGGGATGAGGGTTTAATCCAACCTCCAACACGAGGAATCCCCCTTCCCGCACACACTTTCTTGCAATTACAGCAAATCGACGGTAGAAGTCTAACCCGTCAGCGCCGTCTGTCAAAGCACCGATTGGTTCATAATCTCGAATCTCCGGCATAAGTGTTGGAATCTCATCTTTTCGCACATATGGGGGGTTGCTTACTAATATGTCGAATGGTCCTTCCAAATCCTCTGTTAGGATGTCCAACTTAGCAAATTGAATATTTTTTGCCACGTCATTCTGTTCGGCATTTCTTTGTACAACCTGTAATGCCCGTTCGCTGTTATCTGTGGCAAGGATTTTGACATGTTTCAGATTCGCGGCTAAGGCAATGGCAATACATCCACTTCCCGTCCCAACGTCCACTATTTCCTTGGCGTCAATATCCTCAGCCAACTTCAGAGCAATTTCCACCAGCCGCTCTGTCTCAGGTCTTGGGATAAGTACATGGGAATTGACCTCAATGGGTAAGCCATAAAATTCTGTCTTACCTGTGATGTATTGGAGGGGTTCGTGATTCAATCGCCTTTTGATCCATGATTTAAGCTTGCTGAGGTCTGTACTATTGATAAGTTGATCAAATTGTAAATAGAGGTCTATTCTGGGCAGGGATAAAAGGTCTACCAAGAGCCACTCAATTTCTCTTTTGGGAGACTCGAATCCTTTCGAGGCGAAATATTCTTCCCCCCATTTGAGGATTTCGATAATTCGCCAGTGCTGTTTTTTTTGTTTTAAAGAGGCTTTTGTAGAACAAGATGCCATCTTGTTCTACATTTCTTCGTTTAAACGATTCAATTGATCCGCAATACGGAGTTGCTCAATCAATTCCTCGATATCACCATCCATGATACTTTGAAGTTTATAAAGGGTTAGTTCTATTCGATGATCAGTGACTCGACCTTGGGGGAAATTATACGTGCGGATTTTGGCGCTTCTGTCTCCGGTGGATACCATGGATTTGCGTGCCTTGTCAATTTCAGAACGCTGTTTTTCTTCTTCAAGAGCCAAAAGGCGTGAACGTAGGACCTTCATTGCGGCGGCTTTATTTTTATGCTGGGATTTTTCATCCTGGCAGATGACTACAACTCCTGTTGGAATGTGAGTAATTCTCACGGCGGATTCGGTTTTATTTACATGTTGACCACCAGCGCCTTGCGCTCGATATGTATCAATCCTCAAATCGGAGGGTTCTATTTCAATATCGATTTCGTCGGCTTCGGGTAGAACAGCCACAGTTGCAGCAGAGGTATGAATTCTGCCACTCGTTTCTGTAACGGGAACTCTTTGAACTCGGTGTACCCCCCCCTCAAATTTCATTGCCCCGTAGGCGCCTTTCCCATTTAAAGAAAAAATGATTTCCTTAAGTCCTCCACTTCCTGTTTCATTGCTTGACAGAACTTCAATAGACCATTTCTTGCGTTCTGCATACTTGGTATACATTCTATAAAGATCTGCAGCAAAGATAGCTGCTTCTTCACCTCCTGTGCCACCTCTGATCTCCACAATCGTACTTTTATCATCCCGAGGATCTTTCGGTATGAGCAGGATTTTAAGTTCTTCTTCCAACTGTTCCTGTCTACTGAGCAGCTCTTCCAGTTCTTCCTTGGCAATGGATTTTAGCTCTTCGTCGTCCCCTTCTAAAATGGTTTTATCATCATCGATGTGATTCAATAATTCCAGGTATTCCCGTCCTTTATGTACCATGGGTTCCATGTTATGATGTTGTTTTGCCAATTCACCATAGGTTTTATGATCACCGATTAATGATAGCTCTCCAAGTTGTATGGTTAAAGCATCATACTTTTCGATTATATTTTCGATTTTATTTCGCATATCTAATGATTTCGGACAAAATAATAACGGCTTCCCCCAGTTAAATATTGGAAGGTGGAAACCGTTATTTAGTTATAGTTATCCGCCAGATTCTACGGTCTGTTTTTCTTCGGTTTGTAGGCTGTACTTTCTTCTGAATTTTTCAATACGGCCAGCTGTATCGACTAATTTCTGTTTCCCTGTGAAAAACGGGTGACACGCTGAACAGATTTCTACTCGCATATCTCCGACAATGCTTCGCACCTGAAAAGTATTTCCACAAGCACAGATTACGGTACCGAGCTTATATTCCGGATGTATATCTTTTTTCATTTTGTCCCTTTTTCATGATAATTTATTTAAAACTGTTTCAATTCTATCCAACCCTTCTAAAAATGTTTCTTCATTGGTGGCATAGGATAACCTGATATGGCCATCCCGACCAAATCCGCTGCCAGCTACGGTTACCGTTCTGGCACAATCTAAAATATAATCACTGAGATCGAAAGAAGAGGATATTTTTTTTCCATTCCCACTAAGACCAATATAAGAGCTCACATCGGGGAAGGCATAAAACGCTCCTCCAGGATAAGTGCAAGTTACGTCAGGAATTTTATTCAGTCTTTCAAGCATTTTATTTCTGCGATGGGAAAAGATTTCCAATATCTTTTTTACAGTACTCTGATCTCCCATCAATGCCTCAATTGCAGCCTTTTGACCAATAGAGTTGGGGCAGGAAGTGGCTTGGCCCTGAATTTTTCCCATGGCTTTGATAATTTCCACATCGCCGGCACAATACCCGATACGCCATCCGGTCATCGCATAGGTTTTTGACAAACTTTGTATCGTTAAAACTTGCACATCGCCATCATTCAAGAATTCTGTGCTTGTGAATGATTGGTCATAAACCAACTGTTCATAACATTCATCTGAAATCACCACCCAATTATTTTCAGCGGCGTAGTTTAGAATTCTTTTTATTGTTTCATCATCCCAGACAGCTCCGGTTGGATTGGAAGGTGAATTGAGAATGACCCCTTTGATATTAGATGTGATTTTCGATTCAAGTTCGTCAAAATCCGGCGTAAAATTTCTTTCCTGCATTGTCTGGATGATAACAGGTTCCGCATCTGCCAGTCGGACAAATTCAGGGAAAGAAACCCAATAGGGTGAAAAAATAATGACCTCATCACCCGGATTAAAGAGCGCCTGGCAAGCGGTACTGAGTGAGTGCTTTGCTCCATTTGAAGCAATAACTTGTTCAGGAGAGAATTTTAGACCATTATCCCTTTCCAGTTTATCACATATTGCCCGTCTCAATTCTAACATACCGGATACGGGAGTATACTTTGTGAATCCATCATCCATCGCTTTTTTTGCAGCTTCGCGGATATGTTTGGGAGTGTTGAAGTCTGGTTCCCCAACACCAAGATCGATGACGTTTTTGCCTTGATTGCGAAGATCTGCTGCACGGGCGGTCATTTCAAGCGTAAAGGAAGGTTGAATCCGACTAACTCGATTAGAAATCATAAAAGTTTTAGGGTGATTTGTAACTACAACTTACGGCTGTGATATTTCAATGTATTATAGTTGGGTTCATCAGGCTCATGAACCTGATTTTTTTCACGTCGACTCTTTGGAATATCATCCTCGGAAAGACCTTCTTCCTCCCAATTTTCTGGCAATTTTTCCACAAATGAACCATTGTCAGCGTCTTCTTTCACTTCCGATTCATCAAAGGTAAAATCAGAAGGATTGAATTGGCTGAAAACAACTCCATATCCTTTGGTAATTCCGTTACCAATACCTAAAAAATTTGGTAGAATAAAATTGATGTGAAAATCGCCATAAAACGCCCCCATTTTTCCATCATCGACCATTCTTGGGTAAAGAGAATCAAGTTTCAATTTGGAGAAAACCTTTGAATGCAATTCCAATTCCATTTCTTTGGCAAGGAAGACGATATTCTGGCTTAAAAGGCGTGTAAGGAATTTCAGCCGCTCTTCTCCATATAAGTATTTATATTTCATGAGATTGGGTTCATTGAGAGCAACCCAGGGTGTCAGAAAACGGTACCTGATTAGATGAGACGCAAGCGCAAATCGGTTGGTTGCCAGATCGATATTATGATCAAGAACTTCAAAAGTTATATTGCCAAAATTCATGATCTTTAGCTTTTTTACTAACGATTTAATCGGGTTTACCCCTTCTTTAATTCCGATAAAATTAATTTGTTCATTTAGTATTTTTACCTGGATACGTGGATAAAGAAAATTATCCCGGTATGCACCATTAATAAAAGGAACGATCGGGTGATCAGGGAAATCACGTATGATTACTCCTTTGACTTGATAGGGTGTTTTCCTTACAGGCTTGTCTGTGTCAAGCCTTGCAACTATGGTGGGAATTGAATTTTGATTTTTTGTCATATAAAAATATAAAACAACTACATTGTTAAAAATAGATTAGTGACTCATTGTATCTAAAAATTCCTGATTGGTTTGAGTTCGTTTCATTCGATCAAGTAAAAATTCCATAGCTTCAACTGGCGTCATTTCGTTAAGAATTTTTCTTAAAATCCACATTCTTGCAAGTTCTTTTTTTGTTAAAAGAAGTTCTTCTTTTCTTGTACCTGATCGAATGAGATCAAAGGACGGAAAAATTCTTCTATCACTAAGTTTTCTATCCAGGACCAGTTCCATATTACCGGTACCTTTGAATTCCTCGAAGATCACATCATCCATGCGGCTACCTGTGTCTATTAAAGCAGTCGCAATAATAGTAAGACTTCCCCCTTCTTCTGTATTTCTGGCTGATCCGAAAAACTTTCTTGGCTTATGTAATGCATTGGCATCGATCCCCCCTGATAAAACCCTTCCACTGTGAGGTGCTATGGCATTATGTGCTCGAGCTAAACGGGTAATACTATCTAATAATATCACAACATCGGTACCAAATTCTACTATTCGTTTGGCTTTTTCAGAAACCATTTTTGCAACCTGAACATGCCTTTCAGGAGGCTCATCAAATGTGGAACTGATAACTTCTGCTTCTACACTTCTTTCCATGTCTGTTACTTCTTCCGGACGTTCTGCTATTAGTAAAACAATGAGTTTAATTTCAGGTTGATTTGTTGTAATGGCATTGGCAATTTTCTGAAGTAAAATTGTTTTACCCGTTTTAGGCTGTGCAACGATTAGACCGCGCTGTCCTTTCCCTATAGGACACATCAAATCCATGATTCGCATGGAATATCCCTTTTGACCGTTCTCCAAGTGGATTTTCTCGTTGGGATATAAGGGTTTCAGGTTATCAAAAAGTATTGCATCTCTCACATCATCTGGTGGGACATTATTGACTGTCTCTACTTTTAAAAGAGCAAAAAACCGTTCATTTTCCTTTGGTGGACGAATATGACCTGAGACTTGATGTCCGGTTCTCAAACCGAACCGCTTGATTTGAGAAGGTGAAATATAAATATCATCGGGTCCAGGAAGATAATTGTAGCTTTGTGAGCGTAAAAACCCGTACCCCTCCGGCATCACTTCCAAGACTCCCTTGGAAAGTAGAATCCCATCCTTTTTTGCTCTGGCCTCAAGTATCTTAATTATAAGATCCTGTTTTTTAAGACCCGAGTACCCAGGGACTTCTATTTCCTTGGCGAGTATAGCAAGTTCCTTGATCTTCAACCCTTGAAGTTGGTTAATATCCATAAAAATTACCTTTGATAAAACTTTGGGAGATTTTCTATAGCTAGCGGAATAAAAATAACACTGCTAACAGACTGATTGTCTAAATTAATTTAGGTCAAATCTCGCCATTGTCAAAGGAAAAATTAAAGTAGGTAAAAATATCTTCAGCAAAATAATGCGTACCAAAAATCAGCAAAACACAACGTCTATTTTCCTTTGTATGAGTGTGGAATGAAAGTGCATCTACAACAGTCTCTGCAAATTTGGCATTAATGTCTTGTTTTTTAAATTCTTTCCATAAAGCCCGGGGGGTGAAAAAATCACCGTGGCCGGGCATCGTTGTAATGATGTTTTTACAATATTTTTTTACAAGCTCTACAATGTTTTCTATAGACTTTGTTTTTTTTAAAGCACAAATACATGCAATGTTAAATCCCGGATAAAGTTCCCGTGTAGACTCTAAGACTGCCTGTAAACCGTGTGGATTATGGGCTACGTCATAAAATACTATTGGATTCTCGGATAATTTTTGCATTCTCCCAGGCCACGAAACTTTCGCTAACCCCTCTTTAATAGATTGGGTTTCTATCTGCCAATCGTAAACTTTACAAGCTGTAATGGCTGTTTGGGCATTGCTGATTTGATGTTTGCCAAGAAGGGGTAGATAATATTTTTGTCCATGGATATAAAAGGTGGATCCGTTATTTGTGCAAACTGAGTTCTCTATAGGAGTGGATATCACTGATATATTGAGATCGGATTTATACTTCTTAACGGTCTCTTCCAAAATATCCATTACTTCCGGGTGTTGCAGACTTGATACCACGGAAGTTTGAGGTTTAATAATACCAAATTTTTCTTTAGCAATAGATTTAAGATTATGCCCAAGAAATTCCATATGATCATAATCGATTGGAGTGATGACCGATAAAACAGATTTTGAGACATTGGTAGAGTCGAGCCGTCCACCTAATCCTACTTCGATGACCGCAATATCAATATCACTGTGATAAAAGTGGGAAAAAGTGAGGGTAGTCGTGGCTTCAAAAAATGTTGAGCTGAGGCTATCAATGTCGCTTCGATAACGATTGAGAAATTTTGTGATTTGATCGTCCTTGATTGGTTTACCGTCTACACGAATTCGCTCGTTAAACCTGATGAGATGAGGAGAAGTGTAGAGACCCACTTTTCTTCCGGATTCACGAAGTATGGAGGCGATCATGGCAGCAGTGGATCCTTTTCCGTTGGTACCCGCTATATGAATGACGGGAATATTATAGTGAGGATTCCCACACTTATCAAGAAGCGTTTCTGTGCGGTGGAGTCCAATCTTAATGCCGCGCCGTCTTAAGGTAAATAGATAGTTTTGTGTCTCTCTATCGAGCATTATTGTGGGATACGTTGGTAAGCCGGTTTATTTGAACTTTCAGTCCAGTTGAACAAGTACCACATTAGCCAGTTTCTCTCCGAGAAACCGTTCGCCCAACTCCTCGAATTTTTGAGGAAGATCAGTGACATAGCATGTCAAATCAGAGTTACCTGGTTCTGATAGTGCATCTTTCAGTGTTAAAATCTCGGCAATTTTTTCGGAAACCGCATCGGCAGAATCCACAAGTTTTACGGAAGAATGTAATGTGCTTTGAATTATCGTTTTTATTATAGGATAATGTGTACAGCCAAGAATTACTGTATCAACACCATTGTCTGAAAGTGGTTTTAAATAGATTTCTGCTATCATTAGGGAGACGGGCTCATTAGTCCACCCTTCTTCCACCAGTGGAACGAATAGAGGACAAGCAGCGGTTGAAATCATAAGGTTTGACTTCATGTTTTTCAGGGCAGTGGAATAGGCATCAGATTGAATGGTTGCCGTAGTGCCGATGACTCCAATGTGATTATTTCGGGTCAGCTTTACGGCAGCTTCTGCTCCTGGCTCAATAACCCCGATGATTGGGATGGAATTTTGTTTTTTTAAAGTGGTGAGTGCAAGAGCTGAGGCAGTATTACATGCAACTACCACCATTTTTACTCCACGGTCAATAAGAAAATTAATAATCTGTCGTGAAAAGTGGGTGACGGTATTAGCGTTTTTGGCACCATAAGGGACTCTTGCTGTGTCACCAAAATAGATGATAGACTCATTAGGGAGGCTCTGTTTTATGGAATGAACAACAGTAAGTCCACCCAGACCGGAATCGAAAACGCCGATAGGAGCATTGCGATTCATCCTTTTGACTCCTCATCCAAGACTCTTTCGTATTTATCTTTAAATCTTCGTATTCCCTGATAAATGGATTGTGCAATACTCTGCCTATATCCGGGTTTCCGGAGTTGCTTCTCTTCTTGAGGGTTTGAAAGATATCCAACCTCTACCAAAACATTGGGCATGGAAGCGCCAATGAGGACAAAAAAACCAGCCTGTTTTACTCCACGGTCAGGTGATGGGATACTTTTTCTTAGTTCATGCTGAATCATGGCTGCAAGGTCTTCGCTCTCTTTCATAAACGAATTCTGGACAAGAGAGGCGATTATAAAGTTGTCCTCTGTTAATTTTTCGTACCTGGATGTCTCTTCCTCTAATTTTATTACAGCATTTTCTCGCTCAGCTACAGCAGCAGCATCAGCAGTTTTACCCGGGCTGAGGATATAAGTTTCAAATCCCCGAATCCTGCGGTTTTTATTTGCATTCCCGTGAATACTGACAAATAATTTCCCCATCTTTTCGTTCGCCATTTTAGTCCGTTTCCAGAGGGGGATAAACACATCTTCATCCCGGGTATAGATCACCTTCACATTGGTATATTTTTCCAATAATCTTCCTACCCGTTTGGAAATGTCCAGGGCGATGAATTTTTCTTTCAAACCATATTTCCCAACAGTACCTCCATCTTTTCCGCCATGTCCTGCATCGATTATGATGGTGTCGATATACCACGAATCCCGTATCTTTTTAATCTTTGCCGCACTGAAACTAAGGGGTGTTCTGAGACTAAGGACAATCTCGTTCGGAGCTGAATTCTGGTAAAGTTCGTGATTTTCCACTTCCCCACGAAGGCGAAAGGCAAGCTGTGTGGTTTTTCCTACCTGATCAACTTGAACTGCTCTAACGATGCCATGAAGTCTCGTCTGGCGAATAGCGGATGAGTCAGCAACTCCGCCGGCAATGGTAAGATAAAACCATCCGTTCTTTGCAGCCCAGGCAGTGAAAGAACCCCCATCAAATAATCGAGTCGTTTTCACTCGGATAATTGTCCCGTTTACCTTTTCTTCAATGGTTAGACCCGTAATATTGTATGTGAGGAGTTCTACTACGATCATTTTTTTATTGTTATCATATAAGACTCCAGGTGCTGCGTGGCGGTGGAAAAGTGATAGGAATGTCCTCATGGGAAGATATATATCATTGCCATCAAACAAAGCGTGAGTTCCCATCTGGTAAACTTTGTCGTCAATTAAAATAAAGCTGCAGTTGGCAGAAATTTTTACTTTGTGTCCACTGAAATAGATAACGATTTTACTCCTTTCAATGTTTTCAAAAATTCCGGCTGAAAGAATTCTAACAAAGTCCTTTGTAGAAATATAGATAGAACTACCAATTTCGAATGATTTAACAGATTCTTTTTTAGAGGGATCATTTGGGAAATAAACCTGCACTTCTGTAACAGCGGAGACTGTTTGCGAAAATAAAAGAATTAGAGCGATTGGAATAATATGTTTCATCATGGTAAATTTATTGTGATGAGGATTTATAAAGCAATATCCATCTGAACCCCCCCCACTACATCGGGTTTATACCATTTTCCAGTATAACGGGAAAATTCCCAGGTACTACGAATTCGAGCGGATATAGTTGCATTTGTGATGGTTTTCACCCGAAATAGGAGCGCAACGGACTGCCCAGTTGGGAAAAACGCTTTGCTTCTAAGTTCACCGGGAAGGTTCACGTCCCAAACGTAGATTCTGGATTTAAAGTCATCTGCTACAAATCCAACCCAGTTAGCGCTAAAATGATACTGTTTGCCATAATAATGGATTTTTGTGGATAGTCCGTACCCAAAGTCTATTGAATCTCCTTCACTAATGTATGTATAATCCCCCTGTAATTGAAATCGAAAATGAGAAGATAATGTACGAACTAATTGAAGTCTAAAGAAGTTTCGACTTAATACCTCATCGAGTAATGTTTCTACATATGTGATATCATTTTCTACGGTTTTTTCTTCTCTTTTCCATCTAAATGTGATTGGGTCTTTTTGCCATTTATAGCTCCAGATCGCCACTGTCTCATATCCCTTTATTGGTTTTACTGATGGGTTCGCTGAGGCATTTTGGCGATAGATATCACCATACGTGTGAACTCTATGGCGTCCCATCTTGATGGAAAGAGCCTGGTAAAAACCTATTTCATTTAATTTGTGACTACTCCACTCTCGAAATGGTTGAGATCTGGGTCCCTGAAATCCTTGTGTATAATACCTAACAGTTGCTACCCAACGAAGATTATCTTCTGTCAAAACATACCCGCCGATTGCTGATGGTTTTCCACCAATATATGTAGCAACTTCCCCAAAAAGTGTCAGATTTGACAACATGGTTCGTCCATAAATTGATCCGTATGACTTGGGATCTCGGTTTACCGGACTTACCCCATTGACGATTAACCTGTCCCGAGCTATTAAAACACCTATCTCTCCTACATCGTTGATCTCTTTACCCCAACTGACAATTGCCAGGTCTTCTCTGAGGTTATGCTTCCTGGATAGTGAATTTTCAGTCTGATGAAGACCTGAAGTGGCAAAGGAGATTACCCTGTTTGAATCGAGAGTTGCATCTTTTGGCGAAGCAGAGAGTGAAAACAGCCACCTTCCTATAGAGTTTGTGTGTTCAACTGCAATCCCGCGAAGAGTCCAATATTCCATGGCTGAACGGTAAGGTTTTATCCTTTTCCCCGGTTTGGTCAATCGGGATATACTTGATTGTCCCTTGATGGTTCGGGCAGACCGGCCAAACAGAAGACCATAACCATGAATAATCTGGTAATCCCCAAAGATAATGCGTGTGTTGTTTTTTCTCGTAGTTGAAAAGAAAGCTGATACATAATCTCCAAGCGATGGTTCATTGGGATCACGTTCCAACAGAAAACCACCAGAGATGGACGATTGTGTAAAGGTGGCTTGTGTCAACATGCGGACGTCCTCGCCGGAGGAAACCCATCGACTACGCAGTTTCATTTTGAGAGGAGGGGAAAATTTTACAGTTGTTATCATCGGTAATAGAAGAACAGTTAATGATGAAAGTCCTGGTATAGAGGTGATTTGTTCCATGGATGAAAAACTACCCAAACGCTTTCTTGCACGTAGTATCAGGCTTGTTTCTTCTGCAGCAAGGAGGGGTATTATCTCTAAATCATTTCTGGTGGCTCTATTTAAATCCAATGGTCGCTGTACCATTTCTTCAAGGATGAGCAGTTCATCGTCCGTGAGAAGATCACCGTCCTCCTCAATCTGAATCGATGCAAGGATTTCTTCTAATGTTTGTCCTTGAAGGGGATTAAGGTAGAGAAAATTGAATAGTAAGTAACTGACTGAAAGCCAGTTCCGGATGAGTAGAAAACGCATAACTGATTCGTTGACCTTTTATTTTAAAGGAAATACCTGTTGTCATCTGAGCAGGATGATTAATAAATCCTGTAGCGAGTGTTAAGCTTTTGAATAATTGCCACAACACACCAAATTTATAGCGGGTTTCGAACTCTAAATCTCTTTCAAGTTCGATGACTGACTGTATTGTAGACGTTGGAGAAAATACAAACCCCATGGCGATAACTTGGGGAAGGAGTTCATCTGTATTACCCAATTTAGGGCCATTAAAATTTTGATAGAGTAGAGACCATTGTATGGTCTCAGAGAGCGAATAATTTAAGGAAGCCGATAAACTTACTGTCCGAGTACTCCCATAATTTTTTATGGAAAGTTCGTTCCCATTGATAACAAGTCCTGCCTCAAAATAGTCTCCAAACTTTTTCCCCGCACCGATTGTAACTGTCGATTCCCGGTAGACATTATTCCCGAGGGCGTGGAATCCCACACCGAATTGTCCAAATTTTAATGGCATAGTGAACCCAGCACCGAAGTTGTGTAGTTCGGTGATCTGAAAAGGAGCCTCAAAAAACATGGCGACTGATTTGGATTGAGACCTGGCTAAATTTGCGGGATGGCTGAAAAATGTTATGGGAGAGGAGGTGGGCATAAAATTGGACAATCCACATGCTGTCTGGGAAAATGATAGGGGAACACGTTCAAATGCAGCACAGAGAGCCGATGTCCATAGAGTATAGGCTATCAACAATCTCATTGGTTGAAATGTAATTCCGCATTCTTGAAATGGCAAGCTTCTGTGTGTGTAAAATTCAAATTAGAAAATGGGAAATGAGATATTTGAGGGTAATATAAAACAGGTTTCTGTGTAGTCTCCAAGTCATCGGGATTACTTACATCTTATCCGAAGGACCTTGTGGGAAACTTACACCGATTTCCTACCTATTAATGAGACATTACGTTTTTATCTTGTTTTCCCTTCACTTTTTTCAAAAGAAGTGCGAAATTGACCAGCCCCTTCCTCGTGGGGAAAACTATATTAAGGGAGTCAGATATGAACAGAATAATCCGGATCATCATGGCAAAACCTGGATTGGATGGTCATGACAGGGGGATAAAGGTGTTGGCGAGGGCCTACCGAGATGCGGGAATGGAAGTGATTTACCTCGGACTTCGCCAAACACCAGAAATGATTGTGAATGCCGCCCTCCAGGAAGATGCAGACGTTATTGCCCTATCCATCCTTTCCGGGGCACATATGACAATTTTTCAGAATGTATTGGAGTTGATGAAAAAAAACAGTATGGATGATGTGCTCCTTACAGGTGGAGGAATTATCCCTGAAAAAGATATGAAGGTGCTTGGGAAACAGGGTGTAGGAAAGCTTTTTGGTCCGGGCACACCTATTCAGGAGACGATTGATTATATTCAGGATTGGGTTAAAAAAAATCGGTGGCATTAATGAGTAGTAACATAGAAACTATCCGTACCTACCGTAAAGAAGCCTTAGAGGGCGGTGGAAAAGATCGCATCGAAATCCAGCATAAAAAGGGGAAACTTACTGCTCGGGAACGCCTCAGTCTTCTTCTGGATAAAGGGTCTTTTCAGGAAATGGGGATGTTTGTGAAGCACCAATCCTCCGAATTCGGACTGGATGAAAAACGATACCCCGGAGACGGAGTCGTCACAGGGGCCGGAACTATCAACGGCAAGCAGGTCTTTGTTTTTGCCCAGGACTTTACTATTCTCGGTGGTTCATTGTCAAAATCCAATGCGGGGAAAATTTGTAAAGTTATGGCCCATGCCATGCGAGTCGGTGCGCCCATTATCGGTCTGAACGATTCCGGGGGCGCTCGAATTCAGGAGGGAGTCTCATCACTGGGAGGTTATGCCGAGATTTTCCTAAAGAATACGTTGGCTTCGGGTGTGGTGCCTCAGATTTCCCTTGTCCTGGGACCGTGCGCGGGCGGGGCTGTCTATTCTCCTGCTATCACTGATTTCATCATAATGGTGAAAGGAACCAGTTACATGTTTGTGACGGGTCCCAATGTCGTGAAAACAGTGACCCATGAGGATGTTACATTAGAAGAATTGGGTGGTGCGATAACCCATGCTACCAAAAGTGGTGTTGCCCATTTTGCATGTGACAATGAAGTTGAAGCCATCAATACGGTGAAAAAACTGTTGTCTTATCTTCCTCAAAACAACCTTGATGAACCACCACTATTAGAATGCAACGATCCGGTGGATCGTGAAAATGAGAAACTGGTTACTATCATACCGGATAATCCCAGTAAACCTTATGATATGTACGATATTATTTCAGAGGTTGTGGATAATGGTGAATTCTTGGAGGTTCATTCTGAATTTGCTAAAAACATCATTGTGGGATTTGTCAAATTTGACGGCAGAAGTGTTGGGGTTGTTGCGAATCAACCAGCTCACCTTGCGGGAGTGCTCGATATTAACTCTTCGGTTAAAGGTGCCCGGTTTGTACGGTTTTGTGACGCTTTCAATATTCCAATTGTTGTATTTGAAGATGTCCCTGGTTTTCTACCTGGGACTGAACAGGAATGGGGCGGGATTATTCGACACGGAGCAAAATTGCTATATGCTTTCTGCGAAGCGACAGTACCTAGAGTAACGGTGATTACTCGTAAGGCGTATGGTGGAGCCTATGATGTGATGAACTCCAAACACATCCGAGGAGATATCAACCTTGCCTGGCCAACGGCTGAAATTGCAGTGATGGGACCAAAAGGAGCAGTAGAAATTATCTTTAAGAAAGAGATTGCAAAGGCGAAGTACCCCGAAACAACTGAAGAAAGACTGATTGAAGAATATCGAGAAAAATTTGCCAACCCTTTTATCGCTGCAGAACGAGGATATATCGATGAAATTATTGAGCCCCAAAAAACTCGTCTCCATCTCATCAATGCTTTGAAGATGCTGGAAAATAAAGTGGATTTCAACCCCAAGAAAAAACATGGGAATATTCCCCTATGAGTATGGACTTGACCAATATTAAAGACCTTGAACATTATTTCGCATATCATTTTGATACATTCCTGTTTCCTATGCTTGCAGAACAGTATCTGCTGAGAGAGGATTTAGAGAGAGCAAAAAAAGTCTGTGAAATCGGGTTGGAATACCACCCGGATTATATTCCGGGACTTTTTTTACAAGGACAAACATTATTGGCGGAAAAAGAATTCACAAAAGCTGAAAAGGTGTTCAAACGTATCATAAAACAAGATTCCGGTTACCTGAATGCCCATCTTAAACTTGCAGAAGTCCAGGTTGAATTGAAGCGGTCAGAAACGACCTTAAAAAGGTTGTTCAACCGTATTCTTGAAATGGACGGCACGAATGAAAAAGCAATGAAATGGCTGGAAGATATTGGAAAGAAAAAGGAAAAAGCACCTACACTCAAGAAAACTTCAAAGGAGAAAAAGCAAACGCCAAGAGATGAGCTTGTATCACTCCCTATCAGTCCACAATTGGCAACTTTCACACTGGTGGCGGTTTTAAAGAGTCAGAAACTGTATGAACAAGCTATTGAAGTTCTTTCACTCATGGCAAGGAAAGAAGACGCTGATAAAAAGAGAATTAAGGATGAGAAAGAAGAACTCTTACGGATTCTCAACAGTGGGGAGAAAGTATAACTCATGTCACTGATAGAACAAAGATTAGAAAAACTTAAAGAGAGATTAGCTAATGAATCTCTCGATGGGATGTTGGTAACAAATTTGACCAATGTCCACTATCTTTCCGGGTTCACAGGATCTGCAGGGACGTGTCTCATTCTTCCTGATAAAAATTATTTCATATCAGATGGTCGATATCTTACACAGTCCAAAGAACAGGTGAAAGGGATGGATATTGTTATTGATGCCGATCCCCACCTGGACATCATTAAGAAAAAGACATTATTAAAAAATGGGTTGAAATTAGGTGTTGAGGCAGATTTTCTACCTATTTCTCAAATGGAGAAGTTGGAAGAGTTTTTTCCTTTCTGCAAGTGGGAATCTACTACCCGGTTTGTGGAAGAGATTGCTGCAGTCAAAGATAAGGGAGAGATACGTTCCATCAGAACAGCAGTGCAGATCACCGATCAAGTGTTTGAGCAGATAGTCCCGGAAATTCGGGAAGGAGTTACTGAAAAAGAAATTGCAGCCAAGATCTCATATGCCATTCTGATGATGGGGGGTGATGGCGATGCATTTAGTCCAATTGTGGCAGGGGGTCCGAATTCAGCCCTACCTCATGCAACGCCGGGAGATCGGAAATTCAGGAGTGGGGATTTTATCGTACTGGATTTCGGTGCCCGCTACCGGGGATATCATGCCGATATGACTAGGACGGTGGTGGTGGAGGAAGCATCCGACAAACATAAAGAGATTTACGACATTGTTCTTGAAGCTCAACGGAGGGGCATTGTTATGGCTAAGGATGGCGTGAGTTGTAAAGAAGTAGATACAGCCTGCCGGGACTATATCGCTGAAAATGGTTACGGGGATTACTTCGTCCACGGTACGGGTCACGGTTTGGGACTGGAAATACACACCATGCCTAAATTGTCTCAGTCGAGTAAGGACGTAGTCCTCGAAAATTACATAATCACTATTGAACCTGGGATTTACATTCCAGAGTTTGGGGGTGTCAGGATTGAAGATGATGTGCTGGTCAAAAGAGATGGATATGAGATCTTTAATCAAACCCCGAAAGAGCTCATAGTTACAGACTAAATTATGTGATTTTTAATTCCCCGCAATTGTTCTAAATCTATGGGTAATATTTTCACTAAGCCTGCTTTATATGATACCGCCCACTGGTGGAAAATAAACGATATCGATTTCATCGTCAATTGGGCAGATCGGGTGGAGGGCCCGGTTTTGGAACTGGCAGCAGGCACGGGTCGATTGGCTATCCCCATTTTAGAAAAAGGATATACCTATGTGGGAATCGATAACAGTCCTGAATTTGTCGCTTGGGCTGAGAAGAAGTTAAAGACGTACGGAGAACGGGGGAAAATTGTTCTCGAAGACATGGAGAATTTCGCTTTACACCAAACATTTGAGTTTATATTTATAGGCTTTAATTCTCTGCTCCTCCTGAACACGAATAAACAGGTACTATCCTGTTTTAAGCATGTGAGAGAACACCTGACAGATACAGGCACCTTCCTCATTGACTGTTTTGTGCCTGACTCGGAATTTCTTTATAAGGATGAGAAGCGATTCTATGAGGTCATGGAATTTGACCATCCAAATGGACCGCACTGTGTGGTACGTGAGAGAAATAGATATGACCCTGAAACACAGATCAACCACATCCGGTGGTATTTCTACAATGAAGGTGCGGATACACCTGAGATTTATGAGTTTGATATGCACATGATCTATCCCGATATAATGGACACGCTTCTTACCGAGGCTGGATTGATTATTAGGGATAACTTGGGCGACTACGATGGTAATCCTTTTGATGAGAACAGCAGATTACAGATATATGTGTGTAGAAAATGATTAAGACCATTTTTTTTGATATTGGTGGAGTACTCTTGAATATTCATCCGTACCGTACTTTGCGCTACTTATGTGAGAAAACCGGGTTGGATAAATCAGTGATTGAATCACTCTTAGTAGGTGAGATTCACCATGCCTATGAACG
This sequence comes from Fidelibacterota bacterium, assembly GCA_004124475.1. Taxonomy (GTDB): domain Bacteria; phylum Fidelibacterota; class Marinisomatia; order Marinisomatales; family SCKK01; genus SCKK01. The sequence continues at coordinate 14,218 of SCKK01000036.1, read as the reverse complement.
GGGTGAACTGACGGATAGCGAATTTTACAAGCAGGTAAAAGCATGTTTTCCTCATTCTAACCATCTTACGGAAGCGGATTTTTTTCATGCCTGGTTACAACTTTTGGGGGAGCCCACGGACACCATGGATTTGGCTCTCTCATTGATAGATAAATACTCAGTTTGGTTAACCTCTAATACAAATCCATATCACATTCAAAATGGACTTCAGGGGGTTTTCGATAAATTTACCGGTTGTATTTATTCTTATGAAATTGGAGTACGAAAGCCATATCTCACGTTTTTTAAAACTGCATTAAAAATATCAGATGCTAAGGCTGAATCAACCCTTTTTATTGATGATAATATTGACAACATCAAAGGAGCCCAGGTTTTTGGGTTAAATACGATTCTTTATGAGAATGATGCCCAGATGAAAAAAGATCTGACCAGATTGCTGTCTCCTGGTGATTGAATGCAGATCAGGCTGAGATTAGCCGCTTTCAGACCATTAATCTTTTCCATACATGAAAGTGGTGTAATCCCCCCTGTCATTTTCGCCTTGGGTATGGGAACGGAAATGGCAGATAAGTGATTCTTTCGGGTGTAGTGGATTCTCCGTAATGAAACCCTGTTTAAAGATTGTGGTAGTTCCTTAAATTATCATTCCTTTATGGTCGAAAAAACTGACACCAATTTAATAATCGATTTCCTCAAGGCTCATCCCGACGTAGGTCCAAATATTGAGTACGTTCACTTCATTCAAGCCAATGAAGGCGAATATGTGGATTTTCCTGCTGATTTGGATATTCGGATTGCCAGATCATTAAAATCCCGGGGGATTGAAAGATTATATTCTCACCAAAAGAGGTGTTGGGACATCCTGAGTTCTGGTGATAACCTCGTTGTGGTGACGCCCACTGCGTCAGGGAAAACACTATGTTATAATCTCCCCGTACTTCAAGCTATTTTAGATGACCCTACCTGTCGAGCCCTCTATCTTTTCCCCACTAAAGCATTGTCACAGGATCAAGTTGCGGAATTGAATGGCGTGATAGACGTTATGGGGGAGTCGATTAAAGTGTACACTTTCGATGGGGATACGCCTCAGAATGCCCGCCAGGCTATCCGGAAACAGGGAAATGTTGTGGTAACGAATCTGGATATGCTCCATCAAGGTATTCTGCCTCATCACACAAAGTGGATTTCTCTATTTCAGAATTTGAAATATGTTGTCATTGATGAGTTACACACTTACCGAGGAGTATTTGGTAGTCATGTGGCAAATGTCATTCGCAGATTAAAAAGAGTATGTGAGTTCCACGGATCTTCACCCCAATTTATTTGCTGTTCTGCTACCATTGCTAATCCAAAGGAACATGCGGAAGCTTTATTAGAACTACCTATGAAGCTGGTAGATAATTCCGGAGCCCCCACAAGTAAAAAGTACTTTATTTTTTACAACCCACCTGTAGTGAATCGACAATTAGGCATCCGGAGCAGTTACATTAAGGAGGCACGCAAGTTGGCTTCTGTTCTACTAAATAAAAATATATCAACCATCGTTTTTGCTCTCAGTCGCCTTAATGTTGAAATTCTCACTAAATATTTGAAGGATGAATTCGAATCAAGTCGAGTTGCCCTCGTTTCTGGCGAGGTTGTGGCAGGGTACCGTGGTGGATATCTTCCTAATCGGAGGCGTGAAATTGAAAAAGGACTTCGGTCCGGTGATATTAGAGGTGTAGTAACAACCAACGCTCTTGAATTGGGCATTGACATTGGTAGCCTCGAGGCAGCTGTGCTGGCAGGATATCCCGGCACCATTGCTTCTACCTGGCAACAGGCGGGGCGAGCTGGGAGGCGAGACAAATCCTCTGTGGCTATTCTCATCGGTAGATCAAATCCTTTAGACCAATTTCTAATGAATCAACCGGACTACTTTTTCGGCGCTTCCCCGGAACATGCCCGGATAAATCCTGACAATCTTCCTGTCCTGGTGGATCATGTGAAGTGTGCTGCTTTTGAATTGCCATTCCGGAAAGGGGAGACATTTGGAAAGGTATCTGCTGATGATTTGAATGATATTCTTGAATTTCTTCAGGAGGGGAATGTCATTCTTCGAGACGGTGATTTGTGGCATTGGACGGAAGACGTTTATCCTGCTGTAAATGTTCCTTTGCGGAGAATAGAAAAGGGGAACTTCGTGGTCGTAAAACGGGGGGAAGAGTCCCGGATCATAGCCGAAGTGGATTATACCAACTCTATCACAACGATATACCCCGATGCCATCTATATGACCGATGGAAATGAGTACATTGTAGATGAGTTGGACTGGGACGGAAGGAAAGCGACAGTGCGTGATACCGATTCGAACTACTACACCGATGCCGTAGAATACACAAATGTAAAAGTATTAGACGAGTTTGAAAATCGGAGAGCAGGCGGAATTGATGTTACATTGGGTGAAGTGCAAGTTACTACTCGGGCAGTGGGATTTAAAAAAATCAAGTTTTACACCATGGAAAATGTGGGGTATGGGGATATTAACCTGCCGGATATGGAAATTCAAACTACTGCTTATTGGTTTACGCTACCTGAATCCTTTCTGGAAAAACTTCGCTTTTCACGAGCGGACATTATTGATGGTATTCTTGGAATGGCGAATGCACTTCACCATGTGTGTGCTCTGAATCTAATGTGTACCGTATTGGATATTCACCGGAGTATAGGGGATAAATCTGCAGAATGGTACATCAGAAATGTTTTTGGATCCCGGGGGCTTTATTCCACAGCGAATGGAGGATTCTCAGATCACCAGGTCAAATCAACAGATCTGACCAAATTTCAACCTACCATCTTCATTTATGACAACTATCAAGGGGGAGTTGGATTCAGTCAACAGCTTTACGATACTCATGAAGATATTCTTAAACAGACGAGGGAATTAATTGGGAATTGCCGGTGTGACTCTGGTTGTCCATCATGTGTGGGACCTGCAAAAGAAGTGGGGGAAAAAAGTAAAAAGGTGAGCATGAAAATTCTAAACCAGCTTGTGACTTGATATTATGAAACCGCAGAAAACACAAAGGATACAAGACGGTTATCAAGATAGTTATTTACATTGTGCCCTTTGCACCTTCTCTACGTCCTTAGTGGTAAAAAACTGCACCACGTTTTTTTGCTTTCTATTAATATTCTGTTCCTTCACTGCAACATTTGCGCTATCACCCAATACCGATCAAAATTTTATCATGAGTTATCCTAATTATCTGGCTCATGGATTTAAAAATATCCTTACAGACAGAACCAATCAATGGATTCTTGGTGGTGCAGCGTTGTCAACTTTACTGTTGCATACCTACGATGATGATGTTCAGGAGTATGCTAGTGAGAATGGGTTGATGTCTGAATCTTTATCCCGATTCCTTGATGAATATGGAGGCGGGCGTGCCTATCCGGTAGGTTTGGTGGTTGTAGGGATAACTTCATATTTGAGGAGTGGAAAGGAAAGTGTTGTCTCGGATATGAAATATTATGTCACAGCTATGGGGGTTACGGCTTTAATCACAGATTTTCTGAAACGTTCTGTCGGTAGAGAGCGACCAAATGGTCGGGGTACGCGTTCCTTTCCCACGGGGCATACGTCCGGGAGTTTTGTGTTGGCATCGGTAGCGGATGAACTTTATGGACATAAGTTGGGTGTTCCTGTTTATTTGTTGGCAGGGTTTGTGGGTCTTCAGCGCATTCATGACAATAAGCATTGGTTGACAGATGTCATTGCAGGAGCGGCGTTAGGAACAATCATAGGACGGGGGTTTGGTAAAGCCTATCAAAAAGAAGTCATTAATAGTAGAATGACTATTCATACGAAAATAGGTGGAGATGGCATCCATCTGATGTTGTTATTATCTATATAGTGACATTGCTCCTCCAAGGGAGACCCTTCGGGTCAAAGGAGCTTCTACGGAGAAAATAGAGAGGAAAAAGGATGAGTAAGCAAAAAATCCGGATATCGGATATATATCGATTTAAACTGGTCAGCGATCCACAGATTTCACCTGAAGGAAAACAGATTGCGTTTGTAGTGGAAACCATGCACAAGAAGGATAAAAAGTATTACACCAATCTCCATCTTATTCCCACAAGGGGAGGAAGAGTGAGAAAATTAACTCATGGAAAGAAAAATGACCGTTGCCCACGCTGGTCCCCCCATGGGAAAACACTTGCCTTTATTTCAAAGCGGGAAGGCGCTGGTTCAAAAGATCCTTCGGATCAGATCTGGCTCCTTCCCATGGAGGGTGGGGAGGCTTATCCATTAACGAAACTACCGAGAGGAGAGGTGAGTGGAATAAAATGGTCTTCTGATAGTAAATCCATCGGATTTTTGTTTCACCCGGTAGGGAAAGAAGTATCGTTCGATAAGGAAGGTAAACCGGAAGTACCAGCCTACCGCCATATCAAGAACATCTGGTATAGATTAGATGGAGAGGGGTTTTTTGATAGTGAAAATACTCATGTCTGGGTAGCGAATGCTCGTACAGGTGCGGCACATCAAGTTGTGAAGGGCGAATATAACGACACATTTTTCGATTGGTCTCCCAATGGAAAAAAGATTGCATTTATTTCCAATCGCTGGAAGGATTGGCAATACAGACTTGAGGAGGATGAACTTTATATGGTCTCAACCAAAGGGGGAAATCCTCGTCATATTCCAGCGCTGGCGGGGCCTAAAGAAGGTTTATCCTTTTCACCAGACGGAGAGAAAGTGGCATTTTTTGGTCATACCAGACCCTATGAAGGGTGGGGCGTGGTCAATTATACCGTCAGAACCGTTAAATTGAATGGTGACGATTACCAAAGTCACACCGACAAGTTAGACAGGACAACGTATCCTGTAACGTTAGGGGACCTGACACCAAGTTTTGTCGTCACCTCCCCGGTTTGGGATCCGTCAGGAAGGTGGATTTATTTTAACGCCACATCGGAAGGAGGCTCACCCCTTTATCGAGTGAACACCCAAACAGATGAGATAGAAACGGTAGTGAATGACAAAGTAGTGGTGACATTCTCCTTCGATACTGAGAGAAATACGGTGGCATTCCACGGGGGGCAACTGTCACATATGGATGAGATTTTTTCCCTCACGATTAAAAGCGATAAAATTAAGCAGTTGACCTACCTCAATCGAGCTTACCTGAATAGTCGTGGTTTTAATATTCCGAAGGAAGTGTGGTTCAAAAGTGGGAGGGTAAACATCCATGGTTGGCTTTTGAAACCACCACACTTTAGCCCTCAAAAAAATTATCCATTTATCCTGCAAATTCATGGGGGCCCTCGATGTCAGTATGGTCGGCTTTTCTTTCATGAAATGCAGATTTTAGCTGCCAATGGGTATGTGGTGTTGTACACTAATCCCCGGGGGAGTCAGGGATATGGGGAGAAATTTGCAGATGCCATCACATCAAAATGGGCTGATCCTGCCATGAAGGACTTAATGGCAGCCGTGGACTATGCAATATCATTGGGATTTGTCGATGAGAAACGGATGGGCGTCACCGGCGGAAGCTATGGTGGGTATATGACCAACTGGGTGGTAACTCATACCCATCGTTTTGCAGCTGCGGTTACTCAGCGGAGTGTCTCAAATCTTGCCAGTATGTTCGGAACGTCGGACGTGGGTTTCGATGTGGATTGGGAATTTAAATCCACACCGTGGGATAATCCGGAGTTGTATGCTAAATGGTCACCCATTACATACATCAAACAGTGTAAGACGCCTCTTCTCATCATTCACAGCGAGCACGACTGGCGGTGTAATGTGGAGCAGGACGATCAGATGTTTATGGCTCTTAAGTATCTGAAACGGGAAGTGGAATATGTCCGATTTCCCGAGGAGCCTCATGGCTTGTCACGTCATGGTCGCCCAGATCGAAGGGAAGCAAGATTGAATTTTATTGTAGAATGGTTTGACCGGTTTTTGAAGTAATCTAAACTCACATTGGCTAAAGCATTTTGCTATTGATTATACTTGTTAACCTGAATAATTCATGTGCCATGAATTAATCAGGTTGAGAAGCATATTGAAATTCTCCTGGGTAATCAGTTGAGCGTCGTCTGGTTGTTTCAAAAAAGACTGAACATCTTTCTGAACCAGCGTGAAATTTAGTTGGCTTAGGCGTTCATATAATAGTTCTGGCCAATCAGTATGGTTAATTTCGATCCCTTCTGTCTGAAGGATTGCATTTCCCAGAAATACTTTGTTAGGTGTGATTTTCACTATAACGGATGTTCATCTTTAAATGACATATTTTTATAATGCGTAAGTCACTATTATATTGGAAGATTCCTGTTTGTCCTTGGAATGAACTTCTTCGATACTCTATAGAAAACCAGTCAGCAGTAAACAGTAAGCAGTTACCAGGTTCCTAATCGAGGGGACTACGCACGCCCATTCCACCTTTATTCATAACATGCGTGTACAACATGGTTGTTTTAACTGATTTATGACCTAGTAATTCTTGTATTGTCCGAATATCGTAACCATCTTCCAGGAGATGGGTTGCGAAGCTGTGGCGCAGGGTGTAAGTAGACCCGTGTTTGGTAATTCCGGATTTCCGAAGAGTGCGTTTGAACACTTTTTGTACGGAAGTGCCATGAATATGATAACGTCGTAGCATATCATTTTCTTGGTCCTTGATGACACTCTTGGCTATAAATATGTACTGCCAGCTAAATTCCCTAGCAATATTTCTATATTTCTGCGCAAGGGCATAGGGCAATACTGTTGCACCACAACCCCGCCCAAGATCCTTATCATGCACTATTCTTACATTTTCAATCTGCCTTTTCAGGTGTGGAATCAACCGTTCAGGGAGTACAGTAATCCTATCTTTGTGCCCCTTGCCATCATGAATCGTAATTTGCTTGTATTCAAAGTCAATATCTTTTATTCGGAGTCGAAGGCATTCTGACAGACGCAATCCGGCACCATATATCAAGTTGAGGATCAACCAATGTATCCCACTAACATTATCCAGGATTTGTTTTACTTCATTTTTAGAAAATACAGTGGGTAGGTGAATAGCACGCCTGGGACGTTTAAAGCCATCAATCCAGCCGACCGGTTTCTTCAATACCTGGGCATAAAGAAACAGGATCGATTGGAGGGCCTGGTTTTGAGTTGACGGAGAGACTTTGCGTTCCACGGCAAGAAAGGTAAGAAACTCACTGACCTGTTTTTCACCCAACTTTAAGGGGAGGATTTTGTTATTATGAATAATAAAGCGTTTGATCCAGCTGGTATAGGTTTTTATGGTTCGCGGACTATAATTGCGTCTCTGCATCAGTCGCGATACTTGGTCAAGCAGTTTTGGCTTGGAATGATATTTAGAATATTTATCAGTCATGGTATTTAGAATAATACTATATGCAAACGAGAAAAGCAAATTGCTTTAACCACCTTAATGATATTATATTATAACTAGTAACTGATTATATCACATTCAGAAATAGGGAGAATATCAATATAATGAGTCCACTAAAAATTCTATATAAATATTAGTTAGGCGTAAGAAAGAAAAGATATCAAATGAACGACATTGTGCCATTCCAAGAAATTCAGAAGGAGGCAGCAAAAGCCTTTGGTCAAGAGACAGCAGCTAATGTTTTTGGATTTTTAGCTGATATTACAAGACAGCCAGCAAAGGAATTGGGGGGCTTGCTCGCTGATCATGTAAGGTACTTCCGATTTAAGACGCAGCTGAAAATTCTGAAGAAGGCAAAAAAATTCCATGGATTTTTTGGATGCAAACCACAAGAAGTACCTCTCAAATTCATAGCTAACCTTCTTGACAACTGTTCTTGGGAAGAAAATGAAGATATGCAAACAAGATGGGCGGCTTTGCTAGCGAATGCGGCCAATCAAGGAGAGAGTACCACCGACTATGTTACTTATGTTGAATTACTTCGTCAGCTAACACCCATTCAAGCAATGTGTTTGGAGGTGATGTATGAAGAGCGGGATTACCCTGCTCGACTCTATTCGAGGCAGTTGCCAAGCTACCAGTCAGCACACACTTTGAAGTTAGCCCTGAGTATAGCTGATGATCAATTACATGTTCTTTTTGATAGTCTTATGAGGCTAAACTTGATTCATGTAAAACTTGGTCAGGAAAATGATACTTTTGACACACAAAATGTAGGGATAGAAAGAAGCTATGAAGAATCCTCATTAACATATTTGGGGCAGGCTCTGATCAAGAAATGCAGGATTCCTTTTACCGAGCAGCACAAGAAAAAAATCAGGGCTATTTGTATGGATAAAATCGAAGAAGTTGCTCGAGATCCCAATGGCAAACCACTGGACACTCTGTTTGATGCTATGAAAGAAGTTTATGGGTATATGACAGATAATGATGTTCGAGCTGCTGTTTGGAGTGGTTTTCGTAAGTATATCTGGAAAGGGGACCAAATCACAAAGCATAGTGAACGACCGCTCGGAACCGATCTCAGAATCCAGATAGTGGACATGATCATTGAGGAATTGAACAGGATTCACGCGTGAGTTTTATCCCTACGCCCAACAAGGCAAATCAACTCGGACTGCCAAAAGCTGCGCCGCTTCGCTCTGCATCTCTTGGCATCCGGTTATTTGCGACGTTAGGATTCAATATGAACAATCTTAAATCTATATTATTAACGATCATATTAAGTTTGTTTGGTTTTATTTCTTTTTGTTGCAAAGATAACTCCGATTCAATAAATAATGAAATTCAAGACACGACTTTCGTTTATTTTAACGAAGTTCAAAATTCAGTATATCAAGCACTCCGTGTTGGTAGACAAGGATACTTCTATTATAGTTCAAATGATGAGTGGTTAGATTTTTGTGGAAAATATCGGGCACCTTCGACAGTTTCGTGTCAACAATTAGAATTTACAGATTCAATTCTAGTAGGGGTCACTTGGAATGAAACATCTGGTTGTGATGATTATTCAGAATCTATTAAATCAGTATTTATTTTTAATGATACACTCCATATTGTTTTTGATTTTTATCTAGGAGAACCTTGTTATGCTCAAATCTATCCAATCCATTTAGTAAAAATATATGATCATGATTTACCTATAAAGTTTAATCCACCTTATTCTTCATATATTAATTATCTCAAATACTCTGAAAATTGCTTCCAAGAACCTGAATATGGCAAATGTGATAGTTCAATAGTTAAATATTATTATGACCTCAATGATCATGAATGTAAAGAATTTGAATGGAGTGGATGTGGTGGCTACGTTCCATTTGCAACATATGAAGAATGCGATACAGCTTGTAATGAGTAGAATAATTCTGCATCCTAACACTCACTCCACCGGACGTGAGGAACTGGAAGCGTAATTTTAGAGTTTAGGAGAAAAATGAAAGTTAATTTGATCAACAAAAGTTTTGAGAATCAAAGTCTCACGCGCGGTGAGTTTTTCCGTTAGAATGCCTAAAGATTTCTAGAACTGGTTATATAGCTTTTTGAAATTTGTGTATATTTCTGTAATATACGGTAGACTATGGCGATTAGAATTAGTGATTGTGAAGGCTTCGAATGGGACAAAGGAAACAGAGACAAAAACTGGATTAGACATCGTGTCTCAAAAAATAAGTGTGAAGAAGTGTTTTTCAATCAACCAATATTGGTTTCCGAAGACCCAAAACACTCAAATGTAGAAAAGCGGTATTATGTTCTTGGAAGAACAGATTCAAATCGGTTTCTATTTATATCATTCACAATCAGAAATAATAGAATTCGTGTTATTTCGGCAAGAGATATGAATCGCAAAGAAAGGAAAGCGTATCATGAACAAATTGAAAAACGTTCCAACGTTTAAAACCGAAGAGGAAGAAAGAGAATTTTGGTCAACCCACGATTCAACTGAATATATTGAATGGTCTAAAGGTCAATCAGCGATATTTCCAAAACTAAAACCGACTACCAAAACTATTTCATTACGAATACCTGAATATATGTTAGAGGAATTACGAACTATCGCTAATAAAAGGGATGTTCCCTATCAATCTTTAATGAAAATATTTTTGAAAGAGCGTATTGATCAAGAATTAGAGACAGTCAATAACGTATCAAGCAAGTAGGCATTCTAACCCTCGCTGGAGGTGACCCCGAAAGTGTTCGGGGCATCTCAGCTTATCCGTTAGCTGTCTCTCTACATATTATGATCTTGATTATTATTTTGATTCATCAATACTTGAGAGGGCAATGATATGAAAGTATTCAACAAGCAATTCTTTATTGGACTTAGTTCTGGCATTATTTTGACTATTATGTTACTCATTGCCAGCACATTTGTTATAGTCCACCTCTTCAAACAATCGGTAGAATCTACGATGGCGATAGAAAAAAGTAACCAGCCTAAAAAAGAGATTCCATTACCCGCTCCCCCACTTCCATCAACACAAAAACTAGACTTTAATTGGAAAATTCAATCAATAGAAGGCGCAGAAATCGATTTTTCTACATATGAGGGAAAGGTAGTATTTCTCAATTTTTGGGCAACTTGGTGTCGCCCTTGCATAGCTGAAATGTCATCCATCCAGAGACTTTATGAATTATTGAAAGATGAAGGTCTTGAAGTAGTTTGCATATCTAATGAAAACCCTGAAAAAGTAGAAGAATTCATCAAGGAAAAAGGTTATGATCTTCCTATATATATTATGAAAGGATGGAAACCAAAAGTGTTGATGACAAGGGGTATCCCTGCGACCTTTATTATATCGAAAGAAGGAATGATAGAATACCAGCACGTTGGTGGAGCCAAATGGGATGAAGATTCTGTTGAAAGTTTTATTCGCAAGCTATTGAATGTATAAGATTTTCATTACGAGCCAGCTAACCCGCGCTGGAGGTGACGTGAAAAGCTTTGCGGTGATTTTCATGTTTTTGGGTTCTGCAAGTGTAGATTTGGAAAAGAGAAGTTGACCCGCCTACGTGCCTATGGCGGGCAGGGTGGTCATGATTTTCATGCAGCTCAGCTATCTCGTTATGTGGCTGTTCAATCTTCTGAATTGCATACAAATGAAAATTGACATTTTCTCTGAGAGCTCCTAAAAATAAAAAAGAGGTATTCACAATGAAAAATCTTTTTCCTTTCATCATTTGTTGGCTATTTTTTTCTTCACTAACTCTTGCTCAAACCATTATTTTTCAGGATGACTTTGAGGATGGCGTATTAGATGGATGGAGTGGAGATCCAAGCTGGAATATCGAGAATGACAATGGAAACAACGTCTTACATAGTTGGGTAAGCCCTAGTAATTTGGGAAGTATATCTATCGAAACAGAAGGAGGATGGAATTATATCTTTGAAACCAAAATTAAACTCATCGAACAGGATGCAAGCATCTTTTATAGGTCCTATTTTGAACAAGGTGGTTATGGATTCTACTCGATTAATGTGTCACCCAATTATTTGGGTTTGTCAAAAGAAATAAATGGAAATTATCAGAATCTCACAGGGGCAAGTGTACCTCTTAATATGAATGAATGGTATCAGGTAAAAATCGATGGAAACGAAAATAGGATCAGGATCTATGTCGAGGGATCGCTTGTCATTGACTACACTGACACCGACAACCCTATTCTTTTCGGAGGTATTTCTTCCTTCGAAAACCGTGGCCATACCCATTTTGATGATGTCACTGTCAGCCTCGCAATCCCCAGCAGTTCAGAGATCACTTGGATGCAGACCGGTTATCCACCAGGGGGAGGATTTTGGTCTATCTCCATCTCGCCATCGGATCCGCAAACCATCTATATTGCCACCCGCAAAAGCAATCTTTACAGCACCATAAACGGAGGGTTGAGTTGGGAGGTTAAAGGCGCAAGACTAGGGTCTCACATTTTCGCCCCTGTCGCTATTCATCCAATCAATCCAGACATCATTTACACCAGCAATGGTGTGGTCAACATTTCTACCGATGGAGGAGCCACCTTCCAGAGCCAGGGCATCGGCAGCGGGGAGTCGGCGGGCGTTCAAGCAATAGGTATATTCCCATCGAACCCAGAATTGATTTACGTCGGGGATGATAGAGGCGACATCTACAAGACCGTGGATGGGGGCGATAATTGGAGCAATGTGGGTAATATCGGTCTCAACTACGACGTGCGTATGTTGCTTATAAATCCTTCGAACGCGAATATAATATACGCAGGTGTAGCAGGAGCAGGCGTTTTTAAGAGTACTAGTGGCGGCGTTAGCTGGACACAGGTAAGCAATCTGCCTCTACAGGACGGTTCGCTGGTCATGAACCCAACCAATCCCAACTCCCTCTACCTTGCTGCCAATGACGCCGTCCATAAAAGTATTGATGGGGGTAATACATGGACGCAAATTTCCACTACCTTTACTGATAAGCGCATCGTGCTTGCAGTCGCTTCATCCGATTCTAACATACTCTATGCAGGGACAAACGATGAGATTTTCAAAAGCAATGATGGGGGCTATAGTTGGTTTCTAACTAATTACTCTGGTTTTGATTTAGGCCCTGAACCAGCCATTGCGGTCCATCCTACTGACCCGAATAGTGTCTATGCAGGAAACGAGCAGGGCATGGCCAAAAGCAGTGATGGAGGAAACAGTTGGACGGCCATAAACGACGGCATCGTTGAACTTGACATCTGGAAAATAACTTTTGATCCGGCCAATCCGGACACTATCTATGCTGGCACCTGGTGCATGAGGGGGCTTTTCAAGTCCACCAATGCTGGGGATGATTGGAAGTGGTTGCCTGAACACTTTCATTATGTCATGAACATAAAGATGGATCCCTTTAACTCCAGGGTTATATACCTGGCCGATCATGATGGGCTTTTCAAAAGCTCGGATGGGGGAAACAGTTGGACAATTCTCAATGAGCCGGTTTTTCAAGACGTGCATTTTCACGGCTTAGCTATTGATCCGAACAATCCAAATGTGGTTTACGCCGGAACTGTTGGCGGGCCGCCATGGAACTCTCATCAAATTCCCCCCTTTGGTACTATATACAAAAGCACCGATGCAGGCGCAACGTGGTTTGAAATAAATGACGGCTACCCTTCTGATAGCTCTAGCGTCCATACCATCGCTATAGACCCATCAAATTCCAACATAATCTATTTAGGAACGTACAAGTGGGACATCTTTCACAATCAGGGCTATGGCATTGGTGTCTTTAAGTCAACCGACGGTGGAAATTCCTGGATAGAGAAAAACCAGGGACTTACAACCCTCAACATACATACCCTTGCAATTGATCCTTTTAACACCAGCACAGTTTATGCCGGGACTCATATTGGTTTATTTAAAACCACCGATGGCGGAGAATTATGGTCAAAAATAAATAATGGACCTGTTGGTTTAGAAGTGACTTCCATTGCTTTTCATCCATCTAATTCAAACATAATTTGTGTCGGAACGGAACAGGCCGGGGTCTTTCTAAGCAATGACGGTGGCGAAAATTGGAGCATAGTCAACCAAGGTCTTACTGCTTTGGATGTGGGAGATTTAGCTTTCGATGCCACAGGAGGACTAATTTACGCCGCGGTGCGAGGCGGGGGTGTCTTTAGAGGGAGTTATATTACAACAAGTATTGAAGAAGATTCACTTATTGTGTCAAACGTACCACAGTTATATTCCTTAAACCAGAACTACCCTAACCCATTCAATTCAATAACACGGATTCATTATCAACTGCCACTTGCATCCAGTGTTGAGTTTGTCATCTATAACACACTTGGTCAAAAAATTCGTACGTTAGTCACAATATATCAAAACGCTGGTTTTCATTATGTTCAATGGAATGGCAGAAATGATACAGGTATTCAGGTTTCGAGTGGACTTTATCTGTATCGGTTAAAGGCTGGTAATTTTATGCAAACGAAAAAGATGCTACTTATGAGATAGGAAGACGGTCGCCACATAACCCTCGCTTGAGCTGTCGTGAAAAGCTTTGGCGTGAATTTCAAGTTTTGGATTTCTACAGATATAAAATTGGAAAGGAAAAGTTGACCCGCCTTCGTGCCTACGGCGGGCAGGGTGGTGATAATTTTCACGCACCTCAGCTACCCTGTTATATGGTTTTCAGTTTTAGTAAAGTTGAGTTAAAATTAATTCTTTACAGTATAATATATGATACTGTAACTTGATACTATGGTGAAACTGGGTAAAAGGCACCAAAAGACTTTAAAGGACATTT
>SCKK01000035.1 GCA_004124475.1 Fidelibacterota bacterium | reverse complement strand
GAGACTTTAGAACCATCACAGATGATGAAATAATCAGAGTTATTAAAAAGCTAAATAACCGTCCGAGAAAATGTCTTGGGTTCAAAACCCCCAATCAGGTATTTTTCGGGGAACTTTCAAATGTTGCACTTACTACTTGAATCCAGCTTATTAATTAATCTTATTCTTTATAATTATCCTCGGTGGAAAAACAAATTAGCTTTTCCCAACATTTTAGCGCAGAACCATTTTCATTAATTATTTTTTTTGGAAGCGTTGGCCAAGAGAAAATATTCACATTATTTTCCCAACCCCAATCAAACCATCTTATAGCTTCCTGCTGGTCTTTGGCATAGGCTGGGAAACACCAGGGAATGGCTTCAGGATGAAGTTCCTTAAACACTGGTTTCAAACCATTATTCATGGCGAATCCCTGCCACCTATGATAGGATTCCTGACGGGTGTTTCTCGGTTTATCCCAGTCTGTATGCTCAATAACTTCTTTTGACCATTTATCAATAGTATAATCTGAAATTACTAGCTCCCTGCAGGCCCAAGGATCCTCATATTTTGGGCGGTTTTTTAAGGTTTTCCTGATTGAATTTTTCAATAATGGATAAGAGTTGAAAATCTTTCTCTTTACATGCTGCTTGAATGACACTGGGAAAGGCTGAAGATCAAGGATGAACTTTAGATCAATATTACGCAGCCAAAGCAAGCCTCCGCTGAAAGTATTTAATATCTTCCTGGGTGAGCTTATACCGATGTCACCAAAGCTTCCAAGGGGCTGACCATTAAATGTTCCCCCGTGACCGTGAGCATTGTTATCGATTAAAAGCAGGTTGTGTTTGCTACAAAACACTTGAAAAGCGGAAATATCTTGGGATTTACCAAAAAAATGGACCATCATGACAGCTTTCGTTTTAGCGCTTACCAGACTGTCTAGCTCATCCCACCGTGGTTTCAAACCAGCATCTACAGGATAAAACGTGTATAAAATTCCAAGCTGGTTCAGGGGATGAAGAACCACATTACAGATGTACTCCGGCAAAAGAATGACATCTTCAGATTTAAGTATCAGGGATTGCAAACCGTATTTGAGAGCGGTACGGGCGTGGGAGAAGTAATGGGTGTAGAATTTATCTGGGATAATTTATCCTGAAAAAGGAAAGTAATAAGATCATCCATGCTTTCACTCGGAATGGACTTTTCAATATTGCATTCCATGCATACCGATAGGCATTTGGAAATAATCCTCTCTTTTGAAGGATTCGACCAGCCTGTGTATAAACTGTAGCCCGGCCTTGTTTCACTCGCTTGATTGAACCTGGAAATGTTTTTAACCACCTATCTAAATGATGCTCCATTACGGCAATTAAAGCACCGGCATGTATTATTGCATCATCACTGTAGTTTTTTCCGTGAGTATGCCATTCGCCTAATACTTCATTGATAAAATAAAATTTTCCTTCTTGTGTTAAACGAATCCAATATTCATAGTCTTCGACAGTTACGAAAGCTTTTCTTTCTGAAAAACCGCCTGATTTTATTGCAATGTCCTTACGCAAACACACTGCTGATGTTGAAATACAATTTCCTTTAAATATTAGTCTATCGTACATATCAGGTCCAGCAGGACCGTATTTCAAGCGATTTTTAATCTTACCTTTATGTACATGCCATTCATCATGGCATACTAAAATAACTTCTGAATTATGATCTATAACATCCCTAACTTTTTCCAATTTATTAGGTTTCCAAACATCATCAGAGTCCAAAAAGGCAATCCAATCACCTTTTGCATTTTTTATTCCTTTATTTCTTGAGTAAGCAATAATCCCATTATTGTTTACCTCTATTACATTCATTCTATTTTCAGCAAAGCTTTTTATAACATTTTCTGTATTATCTGTTGATGAATTATCTACAACAATGACTTCAAAGTTTTGGTATGTCTGTGAGAATACCGACGTGAGGGCTCTTTTAAGGAATTTAGCACAATTATAGGTAGGAATAACAACGCTGAAAAAAGGGGGCATACTAAGTTTATTTATTCAGGAAATCAGTAAATATCACTTGAATCCAAATACAATGAATTAAGATATTCAAAAAGTTCTAAAATTCCTTTTTGTAAACTAATTTCGGGTTGGAAACCAAGTTTTTTCATTTTTGTTATATCAATATTAAATCTTTGTTCGTTTTGGTATAATTCTGGGCTTTCTGAAATAGAATTATCAGGTAAAAAAATTGGAATTTCTTTATTATACCTTCCTTTGTAAATATCAGCAACTATATGAGCTAATTCTAGTATAGCCCATGTTTCCCCAGTAGCAATGTGAAATATATTATCAATGAAATCTTCTTTAGATTTAATTAATACACCAACAGCTCTACTAATATCCAAATTATGTATAAAATCTCTTTGAGGAGAACCATCTGAAAGCAATTTAATTTCACCACGTTCATTCGCCATTTTACAGAAATCATTAATGACCAGCCACCAACAATTGTTTTCCTTGAAGACTGGACTTCCATACCCGTTCGAAAGCCGAATGTTAATACACTTAGTTTCTGTTATTTCGTTGTAGTAATTAACAATTTGCTCACACAATAAATGAGTTAGCCCATATTTGTTTATTGGGTTTGGTGGGGAAGATTCATCTATTATTGTAGAAGGTAATTTCCCTAGTACTTGTTGAGTAGAAAAATATATAAACTTTTCTAAACCATTTTTAGATAGTTTATCAAGCAGATTCCATGTTGGCATTACGTTTATGGAAGAAACAAAATTGGGTTCATCTTCAGACCTGTTATGGTCTAATGATATTAAATGAATAACTATATCAAATTGTTTTTTGGCTAAATTGTAAAGAATTGTTTCATCACGAATATCTCCAATAATCACCTCTTCCATTAACGAAGTCCACTGGCTATACATAGAAGGATCAAAACTATCAAAAGCAGTTATTCTAAATCCATTTTCCGCCAAGTACTTGCTTAATCTGGCTCCTAAATAACCACAGGCTCCTGTCACCAACACTTTTTTCACGCAAAATCCCAATTATAGTTAATCTGATCCAGATCCAATCTTTCAATTTCATACGGATCGTGTTCCATATCAGCAATATTTAGTATCAAGTTTGTATCATTACTCTTCCCCATAAAACCCAACCATACCCCCGGAGGGACTGTTAAGCGGTGGTAGTTATCACGGCCAATTTCAATTTTGCAAAAACTACTTTCCATGCTGCTACCTTCGCGCCCATCATAGAGCACAAATGCAACAGTACCTATGGGGACAACAAGATTCAAAGTCATTCTTGTATGTTTATTCCAACCCTTTATTTGACCCCCTTTGATTGTTGAGAAGTATGCCTCACCAAAACCAGCAAATCCTGCATCGCTTTTTTTCATCCCATGAAAGATATCACCCTTGGGATGATATATTTTCTTTAGCGGGGTGAGGAACACACCATTAATATTTATTTCGTCCATGGAATCTCTTTTTCTGTCGCCTTATGTTCATACTCTTCAATTTGAGATAAAGTCGAATCAAGCATATTCCCCTGGCCATTATAAAAGTTGAAGTACCAACTTCCTGTAAATTCAATCAACTTTTCATAGTCTAAAGTTGGCAACCATTTCAAATGAAAGAGAGCCTTATCACAATTAAGTTTTAATAAGCCAGCCTCATGAAACTTTATATCTCCAGTGACTTTATATGCTTTTGCTAAATTTTGGAAATTCCAGTATCTACTCAAATCCTGTATGAGTTCTTCCACAGTATGACCATACTGTGAAAGAGGTCCAAAATTGAAACTTTCACCATTTAAATCATCACTTTCATATAATTGTTGTCCAAGGGTTAAATAGCCACTCAAAGGTTCTAAAACATGTTGCCATGGTCTGGTCGCCTTTGGGCTCCGAATTTCTACGATCTCATTTTTACTCCAGGCACGCATACAATCTGGCACAATTCTATCTTTTGCCCAGTCACCACCACCAATTACATTACCGGCTCTAGTTGAAACAACTTTTACATTGGAATCATCATTTTTGAAAAAGGAATGATAATAAGAATTGAAAATATATTCTGCTGCGCCTTTTGAACCACTATAAATATCTTTACCCCCCAAGGTATCTGTCTCTTTGTAACCCCAAGCCCATTCCACATTATCATAACATTTATCACTGGTGATAATGACACCTACACAATTGTGATTTGATTTTCTCAGAGCTTCTAAAACATTCGTAGTCCCCAGTACATTAGTAAAAATTGTCTCAATCGGATCTGAATAAGATACTGAAACCAAGGACTGCGCGGCAAGATGAAATAAAAAGCTAGGTTTAACCTCCTTAATTATTCGAATAACTGAATCTAAGTCTTTGACATCTTTCTTATAATGAACGACTTTCTTCTTTAATCCAAGCTCTTTAAACATGGAAGGTTCAGTAGGAATATCCTTAGATATTCCATAAACCCTGGCACCTAATTTCAATAACCAGATTGTCAACCAGCTGCCTTTAAAACCAGTGTTACCTGTGATCAATACTTTCTTATTCTTATAAATACGTCCAAACATTGTTTCTGTTATTTCCACATCTTCCAGGGTGCGTTATTAGTTCTAAATTGTTTGTCAAGATAATCACGTTCTCTCACGTTATCCATGCATTGCCAAAAACCATCATGTACAAATGCTTTTAGTTGACCATCTTTTGCAATTTTCTGAAGAGGGCCAAACTCGAAATCACAATCTTCATCTTCTGTTAAATATGAAAGCATTTTTTTATCGAAAACAAAAAAACCGCCATTAATCAAACCTTGTCCCATTTGCGGTTTTTCTTCTAAACCCAATACGGTATCATCTTCATCTATATTCAATTCTCCAAATCTCGAAGGAGGCCTTACAGCCGTAACTGTTCCTATACAACCATGAGACTTATGAAACTCAACCAATTTGTTTAGATTAACGTCACTAACGCCATCCCCATAGGTTAAATGAAATAAGTTATTCTTTATATATTTCTCTACTCTCTTTATCCGTCCACCTTTCAATGTTTCTTCACCTGTATCAACAAAGATAATTTCCCAATCTTTTTCATCTGTATGATTTAAAAACTCAATATCATGTCTAGGATCTAATCTTAGCGTAAAATTAGATCCCATTATTCTGTAGTTATAAAAATATTGCTTTATCTGCTCACCTTTATAACCGAGAGCGAGTATGAACCTATTTACACCATAATGACTGTATATCTTCATAATATGCCATAAGATCGGTTTCCCGCCAATTTCAACAATGGGTTTGGGTTTCTTTGTGGTTTCCTCACTTAAGCGGGTCCCTTTACCGCCACATAAAATGATTACATCCATAAAGTTATCCTTTCAGCAGAACTTTTTTGTTACATTCATCATTGTACTCAACACTAAACGTCTAAAAAAAATAATCACTTGAAGTAATACCGTTTTTCTTATAAAAAAGACGTTTGTAACCATCCTCAAAAGCATTCTTTTTAACTAATATGATTATCTTAACTACTATATAAATTGGACCGATAATACCAGCATAAATAATTAAGAGGGGTCGAAAATCGTATGAAATCATTGTAGTATAATTCAAAATTATTTGCATTAATGCTAATATTAATAATACTAGTGGCGACCAGTGATGTTGAAAAATAGCAGTAGATAAGTGTTTAGTAACTTTTAATAAACGGTTCACGAACAATTTTGGTGATTTTCCAATAGGTTTTTTTATATTTTTTTCTGAGGAATCCATATGATCTTCAATTTGTTGAAAAATTTCAGGATCATCTATAACTTCTTTCCCCGTTTTTAATGCTCTGAACCTAGCCCAGCTTATTACTGTCCATCCACTATTGAGTATAGTTTTATCCATGATTGGAGTCAGGACAGCAAAAAATCCAAATATAATAATGAATTTACTTGGTTCAATTGTGAATGCCCCAATCGCTAATCCAATAAACATAGCAGCATCCCTAACAAAAAGCATATACCAATCTAGAAAATGTCCAGTAATACTTACTTTATTATTGTAACGAGCTACTTCTCCATCGCTATAATCCAAAAGGTAATATAAGTGTAGAAAAAGCACACCAAGAATCAAAATCAAAAAGGATTTTGAAGATAACAAAATACCGCCAATAATTGACATGATTCCCGATAAAACTGTCACTGCGTTGGGGCTAATACCCAAACGAAGAAAAAGCCATGTAAAATATATTGAAAAGAATAAATCAACTTTAGTCTTTTTATCATGGCTACGACCGATTGGTTTTGTTTGG
Source organism: Fidelibacterota bacterium (assembly GCA_004124475.1). Classification (GTDB taxonomy): domain Bacteria; phylum Fidelibacterota; class Marinisomatia; order Marinisomatales; family SCKK01; genus SCKK01. The sequence goes on along the minus strand of SCKK01000035.1, from coordinate 31,428 downwards.
CATATTGACCTTAGTTCATTTATACTTTGCATAGACTATAGCTTTCTTTGGAAACCGGTGATATTGGGTTAGCAGATTGATTTAATTTTGTTAAAGCTGATTTTAAGATTTTTGAATTATAAAATTCATCCAGCTTTTCTTGAAATTAGTTTCATAATCTTCGTATTGTTTTATAATTGTAAACCCAAAATTGTTAATTGACATTTCTAATTCATCTGCAGACCAGTATGCTCTATATCTTTTGATTTTTGATTTATAATCTTCTTTTTTAAATAGTCCTTCTCTTGGATGATTATGTTTTGTTGTCGAAATAAAGGCAAAGCCTTTATGCAATAATACTGGATTTATTTTTTTAAAAATTTTTTCTACTTCCTTTTTCGGAAATAAATGAATAAATGCATCCAATAAAACACCGTGGAACTGTCGGTCAAAATCACAACTGGTAAAATCACTATTTAGAATGGTTGATTTGGGATTATTCATTTTTGCGTATTCAACCATTTTGGATGAATAGTCTATTCCATGTGTCTTAAATCCGTGATCGTTCATAATCTTTAAATCAAGTCCTACTCCGCAACCGACATCTAGTGTGTGGATATCATTTTTAAAATTTTCATTAAGTACATCAATAAATGGTTTTAACACCTGCATTTGATGCTTTGTATATAAATCCATTTTTTCATTATACTCTGGAGCAAGTATATTATAAACTTCATTATTTATTTCTATTATTTCTTCAATTGTCATTAGCTTTCAATTTCCTATCTTTCTGTTAAAAAATAAAACAATAATCCAATTATTGTTTTTGCATCTTTAATGTAACCTTCAATTATCATGTTTAAGATTTTATCATTATTTATTACTACCGGATCTAAAATTTCATCGTAGTCTAAGTTGTTTTTAGTCTTTTTCAAATTCGTTGCAATATAGCAGTGGACATGTTCTGTATTTATTCCTGGTGATGAACAAAATGAAGTTAATTTTTTCAAATTTGGCGGCAGTGTAACCTGTCTCTTCCTCAAGTTCACGATTAGCACAATCTAACAGCTCTTCATCATTCTTTACTGTGCCCGCTGGTAATTCCAGGAGATATGTTTTGGCACCAAAACGATATTGATTAATTAAAATAATTTGGTTTTTATCTAAAACGGGGACTACAACAATGATTGCTTTAGATATTATAATTTCTTTTTTTACATTTTTAATTCCAGGTAGGGAAAAATCCCTTTCCACAACATTAAACTGGTTCCCTTGAAACAATTTGAATTCATTTAATAGTTTGACTGGCTCGTTCATGACTGAAAATTGCTATGTAAAATGATTCTATAAATATTTATTTCTAGAATCAATAAAATCACAAAATATATCCCATATTGGTCTTTCTGGAGTGCCTTCCATTTTAATATAACTATTTTTATACTCCTTATATGCATCTTCATTAATAGGATCAATATTGATAGAAGGAATGCGGTTTAATGAAATATTGATAGGCTTTTTACAAAAATTATTGGCCATAAATTTGATTCTTCTTCTTAAACGATTTCTAATAACATTCGGTGATATAAAAATCATTGGCTTTTTATAGAGCACGGCAATACCAGCCGTAGTGCTATGATGTGTCAATACGCATTTTGAATATTTTATTAAATTATGTGTTTTATTCCTTATAACTAACCTGTCACCGTAGAGAGATTTTTTTTCACCAGTATAATCCGAACGAGGGTGCGCAGCAATAACAACATCCACATTAAACTTACGCTCAAATTCATCAAAAAAAATATTAATTACAGGATAAAATGTATCTGCATTGGCTGATGGCTGATTTTTTTCATTTCCATGGCTGGTGTCCATACTAAATGGTAAATACATATCTATATATACTGCGTAAGACTCTTTACCAACTACAGGATCTTTAGGTTTTAATAAATCATTTAAATAAATATCATAATCCAAATGGTGAGCATTAATAATTGAAATTTTTTTATTGTTAATATATTGGGGAAATTTAAGAATGCTCTTTTCACCACCAGTTATGATAAAAGATGGTATTATGCTCTTATGTTTTTCTTTGGTATTTAAATTAGATAAACGGGACTTTACTTTAGTTATCAACAAAGAAGGATTTTGTTTTATATCCTCATAATGTTGTACATACCTCATGTATTTACTATAAGTCTCAGGATGCGAGGTGAGGCTGATAAACCCATATTCAACATTTGATTTGTCTAATTTTTCAAAAATGAATCTGTTTGATTCACTGTAATGAATCAAACAGACAATGATATCATTTGGGGTTAATTCGGAAATGTGTTCTTCAATTTGCTTTTTATCATAGAAAACTTTAATACCTGAGAACTTGGAAGGATTTGGGAGATCATAATTCTTGAAATAATATGGTCGTAAAACCGGTGTAAAATCCCACACCTCAGCTTCATATCCCCTGAATTGAATTATATCAAGGCCAAATCTACTGTAGTCTCTATCGCTTAATTTATTTTGAGGGAAGAAAATTATACGTTTTATCAATTTGGAAAATATAGTTAATAGCTACCGAATATCATCTAAGCTGGTAAAAAGTCATAAACGATTGAAACGAATGAATTGTTTATAAAGTTTTATACTTTTTAAATGCTATATCAAAACACACTATAGGACTAGCTTCCTCTTTTCTTACTATCATTTTCACAGTATCATTTTTTATACCAATACCATCAACGTAATCATCAATTAATTTAACTACCTTAAAGCCACTCTTTTCCATAGATTTTATGTTTGCAATATTAGTTCTTTGAGTCATGGAATAAATATAATTCAGATCTAATGTAATAAAAGCATAGGTTAACATTATTCCAAGTAATTCATAGACATAACCCTTACCCCAATAATCAGGGGATAAACCTTTGCCTATTTGAATAGACTTTTTATTTTCATCTAAATTCATAAACCCAAAAGTTCCAATTACTTTTTGCGATGATCTTAATCTAATAAACCAGTACATTGCTTTCCAGCCGGCATAACCATCTTTCGTTCTTCTGATTAATTCGTTTAAATAATTTTCTGTATCCTTTTTCGTTTTATGAGATTCTATATTAAGATTTCGATAAAAAACACTTTTTTTTGAATAATCATACATATCATCTAATCCTTCCATCCCCAATTTTGTGATCACCAATCTTTGATTCTTAGTGATTTTAGGATCATTAATTTCATCTCCAGGAATTAAAGTGTGGAGTTTCTCAACCAGATCAGTCTTCAGTTTCATAGGGAATCAATTATTAAGAAAAGTCTCTACGGTATTAACTATAAAATCAATATCTCCTCTTGACAATGCAGTACCGCTTGGCAAATGTACTGACTGGCGAGAAACATTTTCAGCTATAGGAAATTGTTCAATATCAAAAACGTTTTTGAAATGATCTGCATAATGCACGGGATTTATCATTTGACGACAATCAATACCTTTTTTCTTCATATATTTTAAGAAGTTATTTCTATTATACTGATCATAAAGAGTAATGGTCATCATCCAGTGTACTGGTTCACACCAGTTAGCATATTTTCGTACAGCAATTCCATTCAGCCCTTCTAATTGTGCATAATAATATTCCATCTGCTTTTTCCGCAGTTGCAGTATTTCATCGAGTTTTTCCATTTGCGCTAACCCAACAGCAGCCTGCATATTAGTCATTCGATAATTATACCCGAGGTCTACATGATGATATTTCTTTTTATGATTTATTCCATGATCACGAAGTTCACGACATTTAATATTAATGTAATCATCATTAGTAAGAATAGCACCACCCTCGCCAGTCGTGATAATTTTATTCCCAAAAAAACTTAAAGTCGATATTTCCCCGATAGTACCAAGCAACTGGTTCTTATACTTCCCGCCAATGCTTTCAGCATTATCTTCAATAATCTTCAAATCGTATTTATCGGCAATAGCCATTATTTCATCCATGTGAGCTGCGTGCCCGAACTGGTGAACCACTATAATTGCTTTTGTATTATGATTAATATTTTCTTCAATAAGTTTTTGATCAATAGTTAATGTATTAGGATCAATATCAACTAAAACCAACTTTGCACCAGAGAGAACGATCATATTTGCAGGTGCTATAAAAGTAAGTGCCGGACAAATCACCTCATCTCCATGTCCAATTCCTAAAGCTTTTAGTGACAAGTGTAATGCAGTAGTACAGCTAGAGGTCGCGATCGCATTGTTAACTTGGTGATAATCCGCCAATGATTTTTCAAAATCCAAAATATATTTTCCAAGACTAGATATCCAGTTTGTATCAATACAATCTAAAAGGTATTTCTTTTCATTTCCTGTTAAGTAGGGTTCAAAAACGGGTATAAATTTTCTCAAGTAGTTCCTTTCTTAAAAAAGTACTCACAATAGTTCCAATCTTCTTCTGTGTCAATATCAATAAACGGAATGTTTTCTCTGTAATATGATAATTTTTTACCTGTAGGAAATTCCATGTTTTTTAGTACTGAATCAACTCGCGCTGCGTCTACATAACCATCACACATAACTACTTTGGGAAGGTCCTGTCGACGTGTAAAAACATTTGGTTTTACATGCGAGTGGTATGGTTCTAAATAACCATCATTATTAATTTTTTTCATCCAATAAGGCGGGTAAATAGCGGGTCTAGTCGTTCTAACACAGTCTGCTGATTTATTCTCTATCAACAATTTAATCACTTGATTGATTTCATTTGATGTCCTAAGTGGAATAGTAGGTCTCAAATAGACAACAATTTCAGGTTCATATCCCTCATATTCTTTTAAGTAATTAATGGCGTGTTTGATGACTGGAAAGTCCAAAACTGTATCACCTGCTAATTCTTTAGGACGTAGGAAAGGCACCTCTGCTTTGAAGTCACACGCAATTTCTGCAATCTCATTATCGTCTGTTGAAACAATAGTTCGATCAATAATTTTTGCACCTAAAGAGGCCTCGATGGTATACGCGATAAGAGGTTTTCCATTCAATAACTTAATATTTTTTCGGGGAACACCTTTAGATCCACCTCGGGCTGGAATGAGAGACAATACTTTCATTATAAAAACAACTAACTATATTTTGGTCTTGCATAAACAGTCATTTCATTCCCGTAAAAAGATGGTGAAATTTTATTTTTATCAAACAATCGTAAGACATTTTTGTATGTAAAGTAATCCGTACCAAAATAAGGGAATCTAACTTTTACAATTTCATAACCAATTATATTTAGCAAATTTTTAATTGTTTTTGGCGACCATATAACAATATGTGCTGTCCCTAGTAGTCTATAATTTCCTTTAAATCTTTTAGAACAAAAACTTTCAATATTAGGTGTACTCAAAATTATTGTCCCATTAGGCTTTAATACTCTTTTAAACTCCCTAATTATTTTTACAGGATTTTCAACATGTTCCAACACTTGAAAACAATAAATTATATCAAAATAATAATTACTAAATGGTAACTCCTCAAGCTTGGATTGTGATGTATTTATATTTGGAAAATTATCATTTATGTATTTTATATTGTATTCTGATATTTCAACTCCGTATTTTTCCCACTTGCTATTTAGCTCTGCCAAAAAAAATCCAGGACCACAACCTGCGTCTAAAATCTTACCACCATATAATGAATTGACGTAATCAATTTCTTTTTTCATCCTGTTTTTTACTTTAAAATTTCTTTCCTCAGGACTCATCAGATTTCTTATTTTACCATCCGGATCTTTGGAGTGACTCCAATAATCTTCTTCATAATCAATGATCGCTCGTGGATTTTGAAATACAAGTGAACAGGAAACACATCTAACATAATTGTTATTCTCAAAGTCAGTATACATTTCTTCAAATTCTCTTGATAAACAAAGTGGACATGTATCTATTTTGATGGAGTTAGACATTTTAGATAATCTAGTTTTGATAATTTGATACCTTTAGGTATTGGTACATCTTAATCAATTCTCGTATTCCATCATCGATATTATATTTTGGCACCCAACCAGTGTCCTCAATTTTTTTATTACTGACCATATAATTTCTTTTATCAGGATCTTTTCCAATCTCAGATTCAAAAATGTGAAAGTCTGGTATGTGCTCTCTAATCTTATCACACAATTCACGCTTAGAAAAATTAGCATCGCTCAAGCCCACATTATATGCTTTGCCTTTCATTGCGGCATAGTTGTCAACGGCATGTAAAAACACAGATGCAATATCCCTTATATGTATATAATTACGTTTAAAGTGCGATTCAAAAAGAACTATGAACCGATCTTTGTAGGCGCGGTAGACAAAATCATTCACCAGAAGATCCATCCGCATTCTTGGCGCTGTTCCAAAAACTGTAGCCAATCTAAAAGTAACAGCATTCCCCATATCCAAAAGTGCTTTCTCAGCGTTTACCTTCTTCCGGCCATAATGGGAAATAGGATTTAGCGGGGTAGTTTCATCACAATATTTTCCTTTCTGACCAATTCCGTAGCCGCTATTAGTAACCGGAAATAAAACCATCTGCTCATCGACAACCCAACCGGCAATATTTTCTACCTGTGTTTGGTTTATTTCTTTGGCTAGTGATTTATCCCTGTCACAGGCCCTAGCGCCCACTATCGCTGCCAGTGGTATAATAATATCATGCTTTTCAATTTCTTTTTTGAGTAAATCTGTATCCCGGACATCACCGGGAATTATTTCAAGATTAGGATGGTAGCAAACATCCAGTAAACTATCCTGTTTATACATAAAATTGTCGAGAACCGTTACTTTATAACCAGTTGCAAGAAGTTGCGGTACGAACACGGAACCAATATATCCAGCGCCACCTGTGACTAAAACTTTATTGTTCATGCATCCTCATTTTTTTGTAGACCAAACTTCCAGTCCATTTTTACTAAACTTAAATATTTCTTGAACAGCCCCTTTTTCTGCTAAGGCCTCTGTAATTTGTTTCCAGTACAAAGGTGAAGCATAAATAAGCATATAGCCGCTGCCGCCGGCACCTAAAAGTTTTCCGCCAAGCGCTCCTAAATCTCTTGCGGTATTGTAACAATCTTCTACTAATTGATTAGTTATACTTTTGTTCATTTCTTTTTTGAGCATCCAAGAATCATGCAACAGATCTCCAAAGGTCTTTACCTCCCCTTTGAGAAGCGTCTCTTTCATTTTAATCGATAATTCCGCCATTTTTGTAAATGACTCTAAATTTTTTGATTTATTTTTTATCTCATTTATATAGCTTTCCTGAATATTACTAGAACTTCGCTGCCCTCCTAGGCGAAAGAGCATCAAATTATATTCAAGTTCTAAAAGTGTCTCCCTTTGTAGCATAATTGGATTTACAATTACTTCGTCTTGGCGGAACTCTATCCAGCTAAAGCCACCAAAAGCAGTCGCATATTGATCCTGCCAGCCGCCGTGGATTTGCATATCAATGCGCTCAACCTGGTAGGCCACATCAGCTAGCTGGTAAATATTAAGTTGCTGTTCATTTCTAAAATAGTTTAAAGCACCTAAAACAGATACAACGATTGCGGATGAACCACCAAGTCCTGTACCGGGTTCAAACTCAGCATATGTCTCTAAATCAAAGCCAAAATCCGGCTCCATTATTTTTATGGCGGCTTTAATTAAGTCCAGATCATCACCATATTCAATAACCTTAAAATTCTTGGCAGAATATTTTAAATTCAAATCTTTACTGGTAATGTGAATTTCATCATCACTTCGCACAATTACCGAGGCAGTACAATATTTATTAATGGTTGAGCTCAATACAGCAGCAGATGTTTGATTTATGTAACTACTCATATCTGTTCCGCCACCGGAAAAACTTACCCGAACGGGGACACGGGCGCGGATGATTCTTTGTTCAGCTCGCGTAGAGGCCACGAATTTAGAATATTGATACAGGTCTACTGGTTTGCCATCAAGGTCCAGAACAGGCAGATTGGTGACTTTTTTATCAAACTGCCTTAACACTTTGTGTGGACTGTCATTCAATGAAACAAAGGAAAAATCCGTATTTAATGCTAACTTGATAGAAAAATCAATAGATATTCCCTCTAATATTTTGCGACGTATATCACCATCGCTAACTACACCAATACATTTACCTTTCTTATTGGTGATAATTGCAAATCCGTTTTTTTCTGTATGGAGAGCAGTTTCATTAAACCTTTCCAATACATCCTTCAAAGAGGCATTTTCCCCGAAAATAATTCTATCTAGGTATTTAAATGGCATATGTTTCCTTTTGGAACAATTTAATATTTTCCACTATTTCAACTATCCCAGTGTTTCGAAACTCCAAGATTTTATATACATGATTAAAACGTGGATCGCAAATTAGAGGCCAGTACCATTCATTTGACTGCAAGGGTAAATGCTGATCTTCAATTCCATCATTATGGCTTAATTCCATGGCAACTATATAATCTTGAATAAGATTAACAAAATCCTTTTTTTTAAAGTTGAATGTATTTGCAGCAAGATTCAAATGACCAATATTGAGATTAATTTCTATATCCATTGGAGAATATTTATCTAGAAATTCTTTGTATTCTTCCGGTCGTTGCATTAGTAGATAGTCTTTTTTATACACCGAACCTTCTGTTTCTATAGCGATTCTTACCGGTTTTGATGTTGCATAGTTAATTATATCATCAAGGGCATTGTACATTAAAGATTTTGTATTAGTATAATTAGCTTTAGCAAGTTGATTTTCATCCCACTGAAAATCATAATTTGCTTTAGATAGATTTGAGCCGAGCGGATCCGTTAAAAAACCGGGATGAAACGTGTACAATTTGGCACCGATGTTTTCACAAAAATCGATTGCACTCTTTATGTGATTAATACTTTTAGTCCTGATTTTTTTATTAAATGAAGCAATATTTAGTACAAAAGAATCTTTCGGTATTGGAAAATAGTTATGTACTAGGAAATCAAAATGATAATTACCCAGATAAAGATAATTATCTTCAAAGCAGTGGTTTGATCCAATCTCAACTGAATTGATATTATATTCTTTACATAAATTCAGAGATTCGAATAATGGTGATCCATCTGGAAGAAACGCACTGGATAGAAAAAAATTATTTAATATGCAGTGTTTAATGTTTTTTGGCAGGAACGCCGTATACCGTGGTACCATCAGGCACATCTTTAAGCACAACACTCCCCGCTCCGATTACGGCGTTTCCGCCAATATGAATATCTTCTTTAATACTTGCACCAATACCAATGAAGGAACCGTCGCCTATTGTTATTTTGCCAGCTAGATGTACACCAGGATTTATATTGCAAAAATCTCCGATTAGCACATCATGTCCAAAAGTAACCCCAGAATTTATCAAACTGAATTTTCCAACCTTGCAACCATTCATAATGACTACATTGGGATATATAATTGTTCCCTCACCAATATCAGCACTATGGGATTGAATAGAGCTATGAATAATTTGTGGAAACCGTAATTTCATTCCTCCTATTTTACTATAAATTTTTTGCCTTTTCTTGATATTTCCTATTGCAATGACACAAGAAGCAAATTGATAATTCTCCATAAGTGTTGACATAACATCTTCGTTACCAATAACTGAAAAAGGGAGGTTTTCCTTTAAGTTATTATTATCAATAAATCCAATGGGTTCAAACTTGTCTTTATCTAATAAATGGTATACTTCATTACCAAATCCGCCGGCACCAATAATTGCAATTTTTTCTTTATCAACCATATATCATTTCATGTGTAACGACCGTCCCCGAAAGAATATCATGTTTGGCTTTCTTGCCGATATATCTTTCAATCTCAGATGGTGGGATGCCGTTCCCAGGTCGTTTAATCCCGAGCATTGCTTTATCAATAATTTGATCTTTTTTGATGTTACAGTTTGTAACAATGCTTTTTCTCAGTTTGAGTCTGTTTTCTTCTTCATCCGGTAACACTATTTTTACAGAAGATCCCATAACCCTTTCAGTTTTCCTGATCGCCTGAACGGTTTTTTTTAATTCTTCTGGAGATAATGACATGCGATGATCTGGACCAGGTAGACCCTTATCAATTGTGAAGTGTTTTTCATATACAGTAGCCCCCAAAGCGGTAGCGGCAACAGGGTTGATAAGATCTGGTGTATGATCCGAGTAGCCCACCAGACAATTTAATTGGTTCTTATAGGTTAACATAACGCGGAGGTTAGAATCCTCCAGTCGGGAAGGATAGTTGCCTGTACATTGAAGCACAACAATATCTTCCAGACCTTCATCTCGAACAGCAGCGGTGGCTCCCTCTACCTCCGCCATGGTAGCCATAGCGGTGGATATGATCATGGGACGGCCTTTGCGGGCGATATGCCGCAATAGGGGCGTATTGTTGGTGTCCGTAGAGGCGATCTTAAAGGCAGGAATGTCCAGCTGTTCAAGTAAATCAGCGCTTTCCTCATCGTAAGGGGTACTCAAAAAGACTATGCCATTTTTCTTACAATGTTCAATGAGCTCAATATGCATATCACGGGACATCTCCTGTGTTTTCAACAAATCAAACCAACTTTGACTTTTATCATCTCCCATTGTTTCTACGTGGTATGTAGATTTCGGAGCATCAGGCGTAATGATATTCTCTGTTTTAAAGGTTTGAAACTTCACCGCATCGGCACCGGCATCAATAGCAACATCAATAAGTTTTTTACCTAATTCTATTGAACCATTGTGATTAACTCCAGCTTCTGCGATAAAAAATACAGGGTGTCCATCACCTATCTTCCTACCTGAAATTTCAATTTCCATCTATTTATCCTTTAATGTTATTGTTTATTCCTCTTTAATAAACGCTGATAATCTTCAGGAATACCAATATCGATAAAGTCATCATCTATTACTGGGAAAACACCTATACGACCATCTGATGTAAGTTTAGGGAAAACGTCAAATTCAATGGAAAATTCCCCTACAGAAATATCGTTGAGAACATCTTTATTCATAATATAATGACCATTGTTGATCCACCCTGACAGTGCGCTGCCCTTTTCAATAAAATCAATCAATCGATCACCTTCAAACTTAACTGTCCCATATCGGCTTGCATTGTTAATATATGATACACCAACCATAATATCATATCCGGATTCATCAAAGGCGATTTTCATCTTACCAAGATTTAAATTTGAAAGCGTATCACCATTGATAGCAAAGAAAGGGGATGAAATCGATGTACTTTCAACAACGTATTTTATAGCACCACCTGTCCCTAATGGTTTGGGCTCAATGATTGGCTTAATTCTATTACTGTAGGAGCTACTTCTTAAATAAGCTTCAAACAATTCCGGTTTATAATAGAGGCTTAGATAAATATGGTCAATGTTCAATTTGAAAATATTACCAAAAATCTTGTCTAGAAAGACTTTGTTGCCAATAGGCAATAGTGCTTTGGGTATTCCCTGACTTATGAACTGTAAGCGTTTGCCAAAACCACCTGCTAAAATTATAATTACCATCTTTATTTTGAGATTATCGTAAACCTAATATTTTTTAGATTGTTGTAAAGAAAACAGTTCATAAAAACTATGTTAAACTTAATCTTCGGCCAAACAAGTGAAAAAAAGTATCACTAAAATATTTAAAGGTAATGTGTTTGATCTTAACCCCTACCCAAATAAAAAGCAGAATAATGCTTAGTTTAATCACTACTTTGAGTAAGAAGTTTATGCCCAAGGCCATGATGGGATAAACTGGTATTGTAAAAATCAAAAGAATTAAATATAGTCTAATTAATTTTAATTTATTTATCGGTAACGGAAAAACCCGTTGACTTAGATAAAGACCAATAATACCCACCATTAACTGTGACAAAGTCGTAGCAACCGCTGCCCCAATCGCACCAAAACTTGGTATTAGTAATACATTCAAAACAATATTTACAATTACGGAAACAACTGAAATAGGAAGTCTATAAATCATTTTTTCGGCAAACATAAGCTGTGGCACAGTGATGGTACCCATAATACTGAAAAAATAAAAGTATACATAAATTGGAACTACATACATAGATGGATAATATTCTTTTGTGGTTAAAATTTTAATCATTTCTTCAGAGAAATAGATAATTCCCAGTCCAATAGTCATATAAAAAAATGCCAGTTCATAAAAACGATTGACGATAATATTTTGTGCTTTCTTTGTATTTAAATACGCATTTTCCATAAAAAATGGGGTCCATACTTTTCCTATAGAATCCATAACCATCTTTAACATATTCCCAAATTTTTGACCAAAAATATAATACCCTACTGAAATCAATCCGGTATATTTATTTAACATTATTTTATCAAAAGATGAATAAACCAGCCCAACAACTTTAATTGGTGTAGTAGGATAGGAAAATAGAAGCGACTTTCTCAAACTGGAAAGCGAAAATCGAATTCCTAATGTTTGGCGAATCAAAAATAGAAGCAAAACAACTATTATAATGTTTGTAAAAATAGTCGCATAAATGAGGGCCAGATATGTCATAGAATACATGAATATAAAATATAAAGCAAGCGCTACTCTTAGAAGGGCTTGGGAAATTATAATTGTTGAGAAAGTAACGGAACGTAACTGTGCTGTTAGAATTAGTGTAGTATAATTGATAAAGTAGTTTATGCACCCATTTATAAAAGACAAAATAATAAGTGCATCCGTAATTTTGCCATTAAATAAATTTGACGAAAACCAACTGGCTAAGTAATAAACACCTATACCAACCAGAGTATAAACAATAAAAAGAAATAGTAAGTTGGTTGAATTAAGGATCTTGTACTCAACAGGGTCATCTTTATATTTAAAATAGTATCTATAGGACGCACTGTGTATACCAATTGACACCAAACCTGATGAGATTTGGCCGAACATCATGTATAAGGCTACAATACCATAGTCGGCTGGGGAAAGATATCTAGTATAAATGGGTAAAGTAAGAAATGCAATGGCAGTGGATATGATAATCGCAGAAAAATAAATGGATGAATCTTGTAAAAAGGATTTATTTCTAGTTGCCATATTATTTTGATTTTTGACTATTAAAATTCAGCATTAAAGATTGTTCACTTATGTTTTGAATCACTAGTGTCCGGTAAAAGTTTTAGTAAAGGTCTGGAACTCCCCGAAATTGGGATAAATTATCCCGATGAAAACATTGATTTATCAAGGAGGACCAGACCATGTCAAAAGTTAACACCATTATGCTGGAACTGTTAAAACTTTTTCCAAGATATGAATTTGAGAAGTTAGTATCCCGTTATAGTGGGAACCATTACACGAAGTATTTTACGGGTTGGCAGCAGTTGATCACCCTATTGTTTGCCCAGGCTGGAAGGAAAGACAGTTTGAGAGATATTGAGACATCGTTGTCTGTTCAATATTCCAAGTGGTATCATATTGGGCTGAGAGGGATCAAGCGAAGCACCCTGTCAGATGCAATGCGTGAGCGGCCTTATGAAATCTTTGAAGGATTATTCTATAAGCTTTTGGAGAAATGCAGGTCGGTAACCCCGAAGCATCGGTTTAAGTTTAAGAATCCACTATATACATTGGATTCCACGGTTATTGATTTGTGTCTATCGATCTTTCCCTGGGCCACCTTCCGGAAACGTAAAGGGGCTATCAAATTACACTATTTGTACGATCACAGTGGTTCCTTACCGTCATTTATGACCCTGACCGATGGAAGACATCACGATATTAGAGTAGCCAGACAGGAGGAGAAACTTGATTTTGCCCTCTTGCCGGACAGCATCCTCTCCATCGATAAAGCCTACATAGATTATAACTGGTTGTATTCTTTAAACAAGCGTAATGTCTTCTTCGTGACCCGTGTAAAGAATAACATGCAATACGAAGTTATCGGACAGCATAAACCAATCAAAAATAAACAGGTTGACCGGGATGATATTGTCCAACTAACAGGCTTTTATACCAAGCAGAAATACTCGGGGGATCTACGAATTGTTGGGTACACTGATCCTGAAACCGGTAAACATTATGAGTTTCTAACAAATAACTGGAAACTGTCAGCAAAAACCATTGCAGACATCTATAAATCCAGATGGCAGATAGAACTCTTTTTCAAATGGATAAAGCAAAATCTGAAGATTAAATCTTTCCTGGGAACTAGTCCCAATGCAGTGTTAACACAAATTTGGGTAGCAATGTGCTATTATCTCCTGCTCACGTACATTAAATATCAGACAAAATATGCATATTCTCTTACAGAATTGGGTAGAATGGTAAGAGAAGTGTTAATGGAGCGGACAAATTTGATCGATATCTTGTCTTTAAACGCGAAAACAATTAAGAAAGCAAGGGAACCTGACCCCCAATTAGCACTATTTTAACCGGACAGTAATGGTTTTGAATAATTTTTAAATAGAAATAATGTTTTATCAATTAGATGAAAGACGCAGTAAAATTGTACATAAGAGTTTTTTGATAAAGAAAAGAACAAGATTTATCCCTGTTGAAGAATTCTTGTTTTAGACAAAACAGTACTATTATCATTTCGAATATATAAATGATTTTTAATGGGTGAAACGAATAGTCGTTCAATAATTACAGATATTCTTTTATTTTTTTTCTGATAAAGACATGTGGAAGACAATCCATGTTATAGTTCATCACGTAAGATCTATAATCTCTTGTCCGTTCACAATATTTATCATAAGGTTCGTTTATTAATTCATTTAATCGATTTTTAAAAGAATCATAATTAGGTTCTGTAAATAATACCATTGAATCATGATTATTATATATTTTCCTCTCACTAAAATCACAGTATAGGATCTTCTTGCCGAACCCAAAACATTCAGCCAAAACTGATGTACCAGAACCAATCAAAACACTAGAATCTAGCGCATTAAAATAGGTGCTCAATCTATTCATTTCTATTAGATCAGCTTTCTTTGAAAATTTGCAATCGAAGTGCTCTTTCTCAAGTTTACTTAACCCAGGGAAATATTTTTTATCAAATCTCAATGCTACTGAAATACTTAAATCAAATTCTTCAATAAATTTTGCAAGATATGTAATTAATAACTCATAAGATAAGTAGTAATCCCTGTTAAATTCTTTCGATTTCGTTTCCAAAGTTCCAGATGATATAAAGCAGATATCATATTTATTGTTGTTGATATGCTTCGCTGCCTCAGATAAAATAATTCCACCTTTCAATGAACCAATGGGATAAAAGTCATCTATTTTTAGATTAAATGCCTTAAAACGGTCTACATCATAATTACCGAAACAAAAAAAATGTTTTAGGTAATAATCATTTTTAGAAACACGTTCAAGTTCCCAGTTCGTCCGATTACCATTTTGAATTGCAAAAAATTCACTACCATTACAGTTTCTGCTTAGCCAATGAAACAATTCGGAATTATCGATATAAGTAATTACAACTTTGGGATTTATATATTCCAAGGTTGCTAGTCTATAGTGGTTCAATAATATGCCTAACAATCTCTTTAATTTTTTTTTGATAATAAATTCCTTCCAATCGAAATTTTTCAGTGATCTCATAAAATAAGAAATCACACCAAGACAAAAATAAAACTTTTCGGGTTTAGTACTATAGGTAAAAAATGGAATGTCAGTCAATATATATCTTTTTATTAAGTCTATATTATTTTCATAAAACAAAACGATATTACTTTGACGAGGGGCATGAAAACATACTTGTATATTTAGGTGTTTACCTACTTGCATATGTTGAATTATTTATAGATTATGAAATACAATAGGAATTATCTGTACACAAAAAAATAGCGGTTTAGCTTTAAAGGTTCTATGCTTTCGCTAATAAAAAGCTATAATTGTAAATTTTGTTTTTAATAAAAGTAGCATTTTATATCTGCCGCTCATTCTAGCTATAGTACACCGAACATTTAATGTTAAGAAGATAAATCTTTTTTGTTTCTAGTATAACTTCTATCTTGAGAAACATCAAATGGATATAAATATGTCTATTATTATACTATAGTCCTTTAATCAACCAGCCACCATCAACATAAATGTCTTGGCCTGTAATATATTGCGATGCATCTGATGCCAAAAAAATAACTGTTCCAGCCAAATCATTCGGTTCACCCCAGCGCCCTAATACAGTTTTATCTTTGATTTTTTTTCTTCTTTTAGAATCATCCCAACTTTTCTTCGTCATAGAAGTTTTTAAATAACCCGGTCCTATATTGTTTGCTCTAATACCATAAGCACCAAAATCAACTGCTATTGCTTTGGTCAAACCCTTGAGCGCAGTCTTGAAGGTCACATAGGCGGGATTATTCGAAAATCCTAATTCTGAATTTAGGCTTGTTATATTAATGATCGATCCACCATGTTTTTTCATCATATGTGGTAATACCAATTTTACAAGCTCAAATGGTGCTTTAAGATTAACCTCGTAAGTTAGATCCCAACTAGCATCAGGATATTCCAAGAAATTAGATCCATAGGAAACACCAGCATTATTGACCAAGATATCAATCCTTCCGTATGTAGCTAACGTTGAATCAACTATTTTATGACGATCTCTTTTTTTTGTTATATCCCCTAATAAAGATATATCATAAATCTCTGTATTAATTGCTGCGTCCAAATCCACCCCGACAATTATTGCACCTGCTGAGGCTAAGGCATTAGCCATTGCCTTACCATTCCCATGAGCCGCACCTGTCACAATAGCAACTTTATTATCTAAACTAAATAGTTTTTTTATATATTCATTCATTTATCAATCATTCTATTTAAACGAACCTCTTCTGGTATCATCTCAGAGTCAAACTTTATAGTGTATACTATAAAATCCACAATTTCATCTGGTTTTATAAAGGTAGAATAATCTTGTCGTTTATCCGTTTTACCCATATCAGTTTGCATTGAACCAGGGGAAATACAATACGTCCGGACTCCAGTGCCTCTTAATTCTAAAAATAAAGATCTTGATAAACCAAGTATCGCATGTTTCGATGCACAATATAAACCTGAATCTTTATCACCATTGTATGCAGATGAAGAACCAATATTCACAATCCTGCCCCAAGATTTAGATTTCATCATAGCACCATATTTAGTGCTTAATATAAAAGGAGCTCTTACATTAACGTTAAAACATGTCTCATAATCCTTAACGTCAGAATTAAGAATATTCTTTAATGGAAACACACCAGCATTATTTATTAAAATATCAATATCTGGAAAAATTGATGGAATTGATTCGGTAAATTCTAAATCATTTAAATCCCCATCAACAAAGTCAACCACATCATACTCTTTTTTTAATTTTATCAACTTTTGTTTATTGCGACCGGTAACATATAATTTGCATCGTTCATTCTTTAATCGAGCAATCAATGCTTGACCAAGTCCACCCGTGGCTCCTGTGATTAATACTTTTTTATTTTTGATATCAGTCACCAATGACTTCGACTAATTCAATTAAATTACCTTCAGGATCCCGGCAGAATGTAACTTTAGCATATCCATCTGGAGAGTGTTGCGGAGGAGAATTAAATCTGATTCCGTTTCTAAGCAACTTTTCATAAAGTTGATCTAGATTATCAACTGTTATAGCAAAGTGAGAATAGCCAACATCACAAATAGGTCTTAGCGTACTTTTTGGTTCATGTGGGTGGGAATGATACTGGAGAAGTTCCAAGAGAACTCGGGATCCTTGAGGGTCACACAATTTAGCAGTTGTAACTTGAACTTTTTGCAAATCAGAAAAATTGTCAATGTAGTCACCGCTTTCAAGATTATTTTTTATTAGCTTAAAACCAAGTAGATCTTGATAAAACTTAAGGCTTTTTTCCATATCAGATACGGTCAGCCCTATGTGTCTTATCGCTAGCATATCAAATTATTTTTAGTTACAATTTTTGGCAATAATTCACTTAGATCCAGTTGCAAGGAGCATTTTCTCCTTTGAGAAGCGCACCCACTTCCTATGTAGTGTTTCTTCCTTATCTTTCCATTTAAATGATTCTGGAAGTAAGGATATAATATTGCAGAAGACAGTTAACCATGGATATTTCCATAACAGAGGTAATTGTCTAAAATATTCACATTTTACATCGGAAAAACCGTTCATTCTCAAAACATTCTGTAGACCCTTGCGTGTCCAAGGTTTTACATGTGTGCAATCATCAAAAAATGTTTTATACTGACTGCCCCAATCGGGTACCATAATTATTGCCAAACCGTCTTTTTTTAAAACTCTGTATGTTTCAGAAATCAAGTTATCTGTGTTAATCACATGTTCGATTACCGACTTGGAATGAACAATATCAAAGTAGTTATTTGGAAATGGCATTTTTTCATTTTCAATATCGCATTCTTTAATATCAAATCCCTCTAAAGCATTTAAACATTCGTCTCTCTTATCAAGTCCTATTACATTTATACCTCTTCTTGAAAAACCCACAAGATGATTACCTTTGCCGCTTCCTATGTCAAGCAAACTTAGTTCAGAAATATCACCAAAATGAGATTTAAAATATCTATTGATTATATAATCACATAGAAGTTGTGGATAGTCATTTTCGCCATATTCATCTTTGAAATAATTTGTCTCTAAATAATCACTCATATATGTATCGGACTAGTTTCTAGATATAACAAAAACAGATAACCATCCGCTATATTCATTTACTGGAAAAAACTTATAATTACCTTCAAGCCACTCTAATAAATCATCAACTTTACTATTATCCATATTAGCATCATTTAATGCATTTGTCAGGCGTTTTTTTAAGTCTGTAATCATGCACTCTCTCATTGATACATCATTACCTATGGTATAAAACTCAACCTCATCATTTTGTGATACTCCTTTATTAATATCTGATAAATTAATTACATGCCTATCAGCCAATGAAAATAGGAAAATCAAAAAGAAGACTCAAGGTCTGCCAAATAATTCCTCTAGTATTACAATGGTTTGGACAAACAATGAATAAATGGCCCTTTCTATTAGTTGCGATGTACAGTTTCTTAAAATGCAAAGCAGGGTCATCTGTGTGTTCTATTACACCAATGGATGTTACAAAATCATATGTTCCTTCAATTTTATCTTCAGAACCAAGTATAAAATTAATTTTAGGGTAAAATGACTTTGCCTTTTCGATCGCGACGCTAGAAAAGTCAATCCCTACTCTGATTTTATTAGCTTTCTTTGAAAAATAGTTCAAAAAATTCCCTTCGCCACAACCGAAATCGAGTATAGAGGAAGGATTCAAGTTTTTTCGCTTAACCAAATCAATTATGAATTGCCGACTCCCGCTCAGTGTTTGATTGGAATCGCTATAGTCATTCCAATACTTCTCTTTGCCTTCACTATAAAGTTTGTTATAGTATTCTCTTAAATCAACCATATAAAATCTCCATTCCATTAATTAGATTAGAAAAGCGTGCATCATTAAGACATCCAGCCGCATAAACAAAGTCTTCTTCAACATCAATATCTGGAACCTTGTTAACTAAATATCCCAACAATTTGTTACCATGTAATACTCCAGATTCTAATGTTGATGGTTTAACAATATCTACATAACCATTTGGAATGTATGTTTGTGGAAATGCTTGCCTCGGCAGATTATAATATTCATCTCTTGGATCGTCTGGAAAAAACCCTTTCAAGAATGATCCTTCCATCAGAAAAATCTTGAATGGTGAGATTGAACTAGGATAAACCGACCTTAATCCTGTTGCATTATTATTAGAAAGCATATGTTCAATACCTTCGTCTAAAACTTCGATATCTCTCAGTGGTGAGGTTGGTCGCAAATGAACTATGTAATCAGGTAACTTTAGTTTATTGTTTTTATTGAAGGAAATAAAATGTTCAAAAAATTCCATGTCCGTTGAATAATCTTGGGATATCTCAGTGGGCCGTAGGAAAGGTACCTCAGCACCATATTTTCTACTAATTTCTGCAATATGCTCCGAATCAGTTGTGACAATTATTTCTTCAATGTATTTTGATAATTTGGCAGCAGCAATTGAATATGCAATTAGAGGGTATTTACCTAGTTTCTTTATGTTCTTACTGGAAATCCCTTTTGATCCAGCACGCGCAGGAATGAGGGCAATTATTTTCAAATGATGTTAGATAGTAATTTTTTATTCATTCGCTTCCCATTTTATGTGCGCTCGTAGTTTTTGAGCAATAGGGATTTCCGCCTCCAAAATTCGCTTATTACCATCCCCCATGGCCTGCTCGATTTTTCGGACTGCACCTACGAGCATCTTGAATCCGGCTGGTTCTACAGATGCCGACTGATCAGATCCATACATGGCTCTATCTAAAGTGATATGCCGCTCAAGCGATGTAATACCTAATGCAGCAGCAGCATACGTGACCGCCAAACCAACTTCATGGCCGCTGTAGCCAACATTGCAGTTGTAACGCTTTCTCAAGGTGTGTATCATTTTCAAGTTGGCATCCTCATCTCTCATGGGGTAGGTAGAAACACAGTGCATAAGTTCAAAGGGGCAATTGGCATCCTGGAAGATCTTCACAGCCTTATCAATATCCTCAAGTGTACTTAACCCTGTAGAAATGAATGTGTGATTGCCTTCCGATGCAACTATTTTGAGCAGATCTTCATACACAATCATGGCAGAAGCGATTTTATTGTACTTAAGATCAAACTGTTGCAGGAATTTCTGGCTTTCCAGGTCCCAGGCAGAAGCAAACCATTCAATTCCTTTTTCTTTACAGTACTTATCAATTTCCTGGTATTTTCCCAGACCAAATTCAAGGCCTTCCTTTTGTTTGCGCTGGGTGGTGCCCCAGGGGCTTTCTCTTGGACTATCCAGCATTTCTTTGGTATAAACTAAGTCGATCGTTCTTTTTTGAAACTTAACCGCATCTGCGCCGGCATCAACTGCTACATCAATGAGGTCTTTGGCAATACCAAGATCGCCATTGTGGTTAATACCGATTTCAGCTGTTATGAATATTGACATGTTATACTCCTTTTTTTTCTATGATGAAATCCAATAATTCTCTGATGACGCCATGGCCACCCTTTGTTCTCAATACCTGATCTGAAATTGCTTTAATACTTTCATGGGCATCTGCAGGACTGTATGTAAAGCCTACAATCTCCATGGCGTCCTTATCATTTATATCGTTACCCACATAAGCTGCTTTCTGAATATCAATATCGTTTTTTTTACAATAATCCATTAAAGCTGCTTTCTTATTATCAACCCCCTGCAAACAGGGAATACCAAGTTTAGCGGCTCTAAATGTTACCACAGTATTTTTTTCTGTTGAAATAATGATTTGCTCAATACCAAGTTTTTTTATTTCACTAACACCCAACCCATCCGCCCGGTTTACTTGAACCATTTCATTTCCCTTTTGGTCAACATAGACTTTGTTATCAGTCATAACACCATCGAAGTCATAAACAAGAAGTTTAATATTATGATTACCCATGTGAACTAATATATTCTAGATACAATGAAATTGGATTATTAACCCCGTCCTCACTAAATGTATTTTTGGTGTTACATCCATGAGCCAAAGAACTAGACACATAAACAAATCCTTCCACCTTATTGTGCCGGCATAATTCTAGGATATTTAAAAAGCCGACCAAGTTGGAATCCATGTATGCATAAGGATTCTCAATGCTGTAGTGTACTCCAGCTTGCATGGCTATGTTGACAACTTTGTCAGGATTGAATGATTGAAATGATTGGGTGAGAGCTTCTCTATCTGCAATATCTACCTTTTCAAGAGGGAGTTTGGGGTCGTAGTAATCGTTGATATTATCAATCCCCAGCACCTGGTAGCCATCATCAAGGAGTGACTTTGAGAGATGAAAGCCGATTCACCCCGTGAAATAAGATTTGAGCCGTTTCTTGATAAACATCCTACCATAGTGGGTTTTAAAATACTTTTCTCGTCTGATCGCATCATCTTTACTCTTGCATGCTTCATAGTAAATTAACGCTAATGGTCGCCTATTTCTTGTTGAATCAACAAATCCCTTTTGATGCTGCTCAAATCTTAATTTCATATTCTCAGTAAATCAAGAATACATATTTCCATCCCTTTCGCTCAGCAAAACATATGTGTAATACATTTTCATCTCTATTAGAAATATGAAATTATTTCACAGGGTAAAGCCGGCAGAACCAGTAACAAGTATTTTATCCACTAATCACTGTCCATCCTGTAGAAATTTGCTCATCCTTCGTATTTCACAGGACAGGCGAATAGAAATATAAGGTTTTTAGTGGTCATTGCCTGACCCACCGGTTTTTTTGGCGGGCCTGCCCGTCGCCTGTCCATCGTAACGGTTTATCCATCGTAATGAAATTATGATGGAAGTGAAGATGGGTAGTGCAGTGTAGACGGGCCATTTGTGGATAAGAATAAATTTAAGGATTTTTTGTTATTAGGGCTATTCAAAGTTTATTGGCTTTGTTAGACTTAATGAACTTTACAGGCTTACAATACACTAAGTACTTAATAAACTTCATCATGAGTTCCCATTGTCAATAATAAAATGTCATCTTCACCTGATTCCGGATTCTTTACTAATTCGAATAAAATTCGATTATCATAATCAACTGTGCAGGCCCAAGATCCTTTTAACGATCCTTTCAACTTATGACTGTGTAGCGATGGGTGAAAGGGATCTTCCGCTAATTGTTGTAGTGAATGTTTTACTCTTACTTCCAATTCAGGCTGTCTTCGAATGGCTTGTTTAAATGCTCGCAGGAACGTTTTACTCCATACCAGAGTTTTCACTCCTCCATATCCCGCATCAAATCCTCAACAGTCCCACGATGAACATTACCCTGCTCATAGGCTTCGCGTGCTTCTGAAATATCGTTTGCTATTACTTTACGCCTATGCGCAATAAAACGTTGTTTAAGTATCTCAATCAATAGCGCCTGATCATCTTTTGGTAACGCCTCAACTGTTTCTATTGCTTCCTGAAATCTCGAAGAAGATATTTTTTCATTCATGTGATTATTACCTCCTCACTTACCTAACTTTAATTATTCACCTTATAAGTTTATCTATCGCCTGCCCTATAGGGAAGAATGCCTGCCCCGCTTGCCCCGTAGGGAGGGACGACCATACTGGGTTAGCGAAAAATAAGGGCGGGCAGGTACATTCAAGTTGAAAGCACAACTCAGGGATTATTACCATCTGTCAATTCCTGTTGCAATTTTTTTGCTAGATTTGATAGCTCCGGGACAAAAAAGGACAAACGATAATAGATTTGTAAAGCATCTTTGGAATCATAAGTATGTGCCATTTGATTTCTTGCCGAAAGCATTTCAAGCCAAATTTCTTCTTTTCCAATCCATTTTAAAGCAAAAGCTTGTTTGAGTGCTTTCTTTGGTGAATTACAATCGCTGAGCCCCTGTTCTTCACAAAAAATTTTAATGCTTTTCCAGGCTAATTCAAAACAGAACTCAAAATACTGCCTGTCCCGCCAACCCCGTAGCGAGGAACGAGCGTACTGGGGTAGGGAACGACCTGTCCCGCCCGCCTGAATGACGCAGTCGGGCAGGTTGCGAAGCTTTATTAGAAACGACTGTTCGGGGCCTTTCCCGTCCGTCCCGAAACATCGGGAACTGTAGCGGAAAGAATCTCTTTAACATTCTTTTCAACTACTTCTCCACTGCATCGAGTGCATTTCTCTACATATGTCAAGTTTGCCTCCTTTCCTTCCAAACTAACCCTGATCAGTGACACCCGCCCACTGCTTCCTGACTTTTGTTCCATCACCTAAGGTGAAAGAAATTGTTCTGGGTTGATTCCCGCCTGCTTCAGTATCGCACGAAGAGTTCCCTCAGGAATATCACCTGGGTGATTAGGAATGGTTGTATACAAGTGCGTTTCAGGATTATGCCAAATTTCGTGACTTCCAGCAGCTTGTCGATGAAACTCAAATCCTAACCTCTTCAATTTCTTCCCTACTTTGCGGTAACTAAAACCAGCTAGACGCCCCAACTATACCCCCACCACCAGCGGATAATCAAAAGATTTCTTCACTCGTTTTATCCGTGCCAGCGGTTTACCCTGAGCCTCTATCAATTTCTTAACCACGTCCCTCGCAATCTCCAGAGTCTCACTTACCGTGCGTCCCTGAGCGACAAGACCTTGCACATCGTCAGAGGTAGCAAGGTAAATCCCCTCTGGTAGTCTTTCTATATGTATCGTAATTATTGTTTCCATGATAGGATTATGTTCCTTTGTTATGTACCTTTTCTCCATTAGTTCCTCTTTGAACAGCGACACAGTGGCAAACGATCAACCATAGGATTCAATACACTTATCTCATGCAACATAGACGAGAAGCTTTTGGACTTCGGCTCGCAAAGCTATGTGATGCTGGTATGTGTTTGCCCATTCGATAAAGTCAATGGAATCCCCCAGTTGTCCTTTCTGAAATTTGTCACTAAAATCTTCAGAGTCCATGTGATATTACATTTCGTAAACATGGAGTTGTTTCACCAGTGCAATAAGTGCATCCAATGGAGAATCATACTGTATTCGGTGTTTATTCATGATATTTCCCGTATTTTTCAGAGCTTCCTCACGAAAAGATGCACTGGCACGGTTTAGATCCACCCAATCTATAGTGTACAAAGTATCTATTGAATCGAAGAGATCCTCAATTTTAAAAAACGTTTTCAAAGGAATTGGACGATCACCGAGAATACCAATATCAAAGTCGGAATGTTTATGGGCAACCCCGGCGGCACGTGTACCAAAAAGAAAAACCTTATATCCTTTTAATTCGCGTCGTACTCGACATAACTGTTTCTCTATCTCTTCTATTATTTCTTCTTGCCTGTTCATTTCATTGCACTATTGATAGTCATTAACTTCGCTGCGCTGCTTGCCCTGTGAAATCCGACGAAGGAGGTATTTCACTAGGGTCATTATGTCATTGTTGAGCATAGCGCCTGTCTGCCTACCAGGCAGGGAAATCCCATCAGTAGCATAGCGGATGCGGGGGCCTGCCCCGTAGTGAGGAACGAACGTATCGGGGTGGAATCTCCCATTATTCAACAGGGAGACAAGAATACGCATTACTCTGTTGAGTTTTTCCAGTATTCGCGTGCGAATACGATACCGATACCACCGCCAATACCCAAGAGCCCGGCGAGAATCACAGTATGTTTACGCTTGGGTTTG
The DNA here is from genome assembly GCA_004124475.1 of Fidelibacterota bacterium. Taxonomy (GTDB): domain Bacteria; phylum Fidelibacterota; class Marinisomatia; order Marinisomatales; family SCKK01; genus SCKK01. Next base: position 6,209 of record SCKK01000035.1, on the reverse strand, counting down.
CTTCTCTTTAAAGGCGCCTCCGGTGGATCAAGAACATACACCGTAGCATCTTCCACCTGCTGGATTTTAGCCAGCTCATACTCCTGTTTCAGGGTGATGAAGATCCACTTTTCAACCTCCACTTCACGAATGAGCCGCTCCTGCTGCAAAAGCAGAGCTGGGGAATTCTGAATCTGCCGGTTCCGGTCCCGGAATTGTTTCAGTTCTTCTTCCGACTTTTCCAGATCAACCTGCACATCCGCAATCCGGCCCTCGATAAACTGCCGCTTCTTGCTCACACGGGAAATCTTAAACTTCAGCTGGTGGCGGTCCAATTCCTCGATAAGAGCCGTTGCTATGTCTGCGGCCAACTGGGGTTCTGAGGCACTCAATTCCAGGGTAAGAATAGATGACTGGCGGTCCTTGGAAACATCAATCATCCCTAACAGAGCTTTGACAGCAATTTTTTCCAGTGTATCGGGCCCGAATTCCGGTTCCTCTTCACCGTAAGTGAGGATCTTCAGCAAGGGTTGGTCTGGACCAAATTCTTCCGTATCAAAATTGCGTTTCAGTAGGGCACGCGCCAGAGTGCGGCTCTGGAGAATCTCCGGATAGACCCTCTGAGGAGAAACGGTTTCTGTCTCGCCTCCCGGAATGGTTACACCAAACTGAGCGGCCAGGCCTCGTAACTGGGATGTTGAACCCCCACCCATGGAGGGGATAATCTTCGCCGTTGCTACATATACAGGCTGAGCGATGAACAACACATAAATGATAGCAATGATGCACGTCACAGTCGGGGTGATAATGACCGTCTTCCAGTTTTTCTTGAGAATGTCAATAATCTCCCGAATGGAAATGATATCCTCCTCGTAATAGGGGGGATAGAGAGAAACTGGAAACTGTGGACTCGCTACCGGCTGCTGATTGCCCATTACCGGTTCCGGATTTCCATACTTTTTCCGGATTTCCACCACATACTTGTATGGCACCTGATCCCGTGCCTTCCAGTTGCTGACGGACTGAGGAGAGATACCCAACTCCCGAGCGATATCAGCTAGGGCGGTTATTCCTTTGGCATCTCTTAGGAAATCCTGTAACTCGTTAAATTTCACAGTTGACCCACTAAGATTGTTTTCTTTTTTCAGAGATTTCTCTCACTACCTTGACACGTCGGGGGGATCTGAATGACAATAAACTCAAAACTAACCAATTACTAATCACCAATTACTTTTATCCTCAACCGGTACCAGTAGCCAAGATAATAATCACAATAACCTGTGCAAAATCCGCCAAGATGAAAGCAATCTCCTTGGCAAATTCCGTCTTGTCCAGCGGTTCGGCTTCTTCCTCCTTCGCAACAACAATAATAGACCCATCCTCGACCTTTCTTTTGTTTAATTCATTTTTCACAACCGTGAGCCTTTCTTCAATAAAGTTGCGATCTCTAGAAGCCTCAAAGGAGTTCTCAGCCTGAATATAATGGTTAGCTGCTTCAGCAATGTAATTAGCCACATCAGCCGACAATTGGGGTTCCTCTATCAGTACATCGATACGAATCAACCCTGTTTTTCTATCCTCAGAGATGGAAATCAGATCTCCCAGTCGTTCCAACGCAGACTCTTCCCATACTTTAGACAAATCCCTGTTCGCGGCACTCGTTTCTGCAAAGAGGGTTTTCACCCACGTTAGTGGATTCAACGATATCCCGGTCCCGGTCGTATCGTTGATCTCCCAGTACGTGATCAGGTCGACGGGGTATTCATATTTCTCCGTCGTCCACGCCTCGCCAAGGACGGCTTTGCGGATCCTTCTTGATTTCACCACATCGGGGATGTTAAAACTGGTTTCCGCTCCGCCAATGGCCACACCAAATGTAGTAGCCAACCCCTTGAACTGGCCCAAACCACCACTCTCGCTCGTCGCTGGATACAGCGTAATAGTGGACTTGTAATATGGGGTTGCTAATAAAGCATAGATTACACCTAATAGGGTGAAAGCTCCCGTGAAAAGAAAAATAAACCGCCGCCCAGCCCAGATAACCTTAGTCAGCGCACGCATATCGATCTCGTCGTCTTTGATGATCTGTATTTTTTCTTCCATGTGCATTTGCTTATATTTTGGTACAGAAAAGAAAGAAGATAATAATCAGGGAGTAAATCATTTACTTATGTTTCGCACCTCTTTACGGTCATTTACGTAGTTGATGTTCGCAGAATGTGTGATTTTGTCGCATTAGTCCCGATGCATCGGGATTATCATTAACGTCAAACCATCGTGAAGGATCAGAATGAATTACTGTTTGAATCCGCTAGCTGGCGGATGAGTTTAATTCATTCCCGTAACGATGGTGTAGACGGGTAAAATTTCTCTCTAGCGACAGTTTCTTTTGGTACTTTTCTTACGCTAAGAAAAGTACAGAGAATAACGACAATAAGAAATTCGTCTTTTTTATTGCGATACTTAATGACTTTATTAATGAACATCTTCTGAAATATAAAACACTTACTATGTGCGAAACTTGAGTCATTTACTTTATATCCAACATTTCTTTCACTGGATTAAGCACTATCTGAGCATCGTCATACGCTCTCTTTGCATCTTCTTCCGGATAATCCATTTCCATATAAAACGAGGGAGCTCTCGCTTCACTGAGCCACTGAGAAATCCTAAGAATCGGTACCAAATCGCTATTGGGAACTCCAATTTTCTGGTGAGTCAGACGACAGAACACGGGTGCCACATCATGCACTTTTGGATACTCACCACCCAGTACCCTCACCCCACCTTTCAAGGCAAGCTCCACCACTTCTTGAACTCGCCGTACCACTAAATTGTGGTTTCTTTTTTCCCAAGCTATCCTCACTTTGCTCAATAAATCCCCCCTCGAGGGGGGTGTTACCCATTCCGCCTGATGAATAAGTTTCTCCCCTTCTTCTCGCGTCATCATAGAACAACAGTCTCGCCCTTCTTAAGATCAGGCTTCAAATCCCAATACCACGCTCCGTCTATAGGTATTTTTTTTGCTCCCAACTTCGCCAGCCGTTTCTCAAACTTTATTAATCTTCCCCGAAAAAAACCAGCACGATCTACCAAAATTCGAGCTTCTTCGATCATGTCCAGATAAAGATAACGGTTCTGATCCGCTTCCTCGCGGGAGAAAATTAATACATTTATTTCCAGTGTGATGCCCGCTTCTTCCAACTCTTTCCAACATTTCTCACCTCGCAAGTTCATAAGGATGGGAGTAATACTTTCCAATCGCTTCCAATACACCTTGGGTGCTTTATCTAATACAAGAAGTAGATCAACATCACTGTTGAAACTTGCCGTTTCCCGGGCAACGGATCCGTAAAGAACAATACTCAATAAGTTTTCACCGTGACACTGCTGAACATCCCCAACAAATCTGTCAAGTAGTGGTTTGAATTCACTGTATCCTAAAGCCTGGTTCATCTATTGAAATTTTTTACATTATCTTAATTGGCCACCTTGTCTAAACACTTCATACATGTCACCAAATTGTTAATTTCAAGGATTGCGTACTATTGCCCCGAGGGCACAGAATATGCTATCGTTGTGTTTTGCAATCAGGGTATTGGTCACAGCAGTATATAACTCAATTAAAGGAATATGCCCAAGAATGTCCGCACTAGCATTATATAGTTGCAATAATATAGATAACTGTCGCCAATGATGCCACAATAGACGCCATCTCTTTTAGAAAATCCGTCGTATCGAAGGGCTCTCTTTCTTCAGCACGATGAATAATGATGGTTGCACCTTCCCTGATCTTCGGATCGAAAATCCAGCTTCGCTTTTTGACATCCCCGTTGGCATATAATATGGATATGTCACCCTTATTTGCGTTTGTGGTGAATCCACCAGCGCTTTCAATATAATCTTTCAGCGACATCCCCGGTTTATAATGAATCAGGCCGGCGTTATGGACTTCCCCGATAACCGTAATCACTCCAGGATATTCAGGCACCATAATACTATCCCCAGGGGCAACGGGAATGGTATAGTCTCTCAGAACCACTCGTTTCCCACCGCGGGTCATCTCAATTCCTTCTTCAAAAGCTCGCTCTGTAAATCCACCTGCCACCTCAAAGAGTTCTTGCAACGTTTCACCATCTCTCCTAATGGAGTAAACTCCCGGGAGCTCAACTTCTCCGGTGATCACGATATTTCGTTGAGGTTCAAACTTAGGATTTCGGTGAACCACAATCTGGTCGTAATTCTCTAAACGCAAGTTCTGATCTTCATTACCTGCCCTTAGTTCCTCAAGGTTTATAACAATTATTTCAGCGTAGTCATTATCCTCTTGCCTGCGAAGAATTTCAGCCCGAGTTGAATAAATCGACTGCCAGTAATCCTCATCGAATATCCCCCCTGCCAGTTCGAGCGCTTCCCTTAGATCCATCCCTTTGTTAAAGGGGTAGACACCCGGAATTTTGACTTGCCCGAGAACCTCTATTTGCCGTTCAACATCGTGAATCTTCGTTACAATATATTTGTCCCCATCATGAACCTCAAAATTATCCGCTTCTTGCATCGATAAAAGGAACGTTTTAACTGCGTAATCATCCGTAATTCGATCTGAAATCGGCGTGATTCGGCTCAATTGAATTTGCGATCCTGCATCAGCTCGCAACTGTCCTGCATAGGAAATAAGGCTGGTTAGAACTTCGTTTCCTCTTGTCTCATAAATCGCCGGCCGTCGAATCGCTCCCGTTATAGTCACTGTCGATTCCCTTACCGGCACAAAAACAATATCTCCATTTTGAAGACGAATGTCACCTTCTGTTTCTCCCTTAAGAAGGAAGGAATACAGATCTACTTGCTGAATTAGGCGCTTGTTACGGATTGCCTGAATATTTCGCAAAGTACCCGTCAACGCCACACCTCCAGACTGGATTAAGCCTGTAGTGACAGTAGAAAACGGATGTATGGAGTACATCCCAGGAACAGTCACCTCGCCTACAAAGCTGATGTTTATAGCTTTAAGTTCGCCTAAGGACACATCTAAAAATGTAGTGGATTTAGGGTTAGTCTTCAATGTTGCATATACACGCTCGAAGTGATTTTGCAAGACAGCTTTCGCTTCCCTCATAGTGATCCCGGATATATTCACCAGCCCAACCTTATCAATGAAGATTTCTCCATCTCGATTGATGACATGGCTGGAGCGCAGTTGCGTCTCGCCCCATATTGAAATAATTATTTCGTCGCCGGGACCCAATTGATAATCGCGAGGTAGGGGCAAGTTGTTATAAATATCCAAACGTTCCCTTTTAGTAAAGAAATCGTAACCAAAGTAAGGAAGAGCTGCCTTTTCTATCTTAGGCCTTTCAATCACAATCTCGCCTCTTGCTGGAATCTCCGTTTCGATTTCGGCAGGTTCAACGGGACTGATTGTCTCCTGAAGTGCTTCAAGCTCAGCCATCCGTTTTTTAAATTCCTTTAATTCTTCTGCAGTCTGACCTAAAAGTACGCCAGAAGTCAGGATGACAACAGACGTGACCATCCATGTCCTTCTGATTTTATCGATCCGGTCTTTGTTACTAAAGAATTTCATCGTCAAATGGAAGCTTTTCTATCCTCGTGAATTTACCCTTCGGAAAGTAGGAACAACAGAACAATTCTTTCGATTTCCAGGCGCAGCAGCAATGTCATTGCCTGCTCCCGACCAGTCGGGATCAGACAGGCGATCCTGATTTATCTTTTATCTTCCCCGCGCAGCGGGGCATAGCTCCGCCCCGTCACTTACATTTCCCAATCGATATGAAGCAACTTAGTATCATGTCAAAAAGAACAGAAAACTCAGGAGAAAGTAATGCCTACTACTTGAAATTCACAAACAGGAAATGTCCAAATCTGTGTAATATGATTCCTCATGTGTTTTATATCACGTGAATTATAGTTAATCATACAAGATCTGAATTTATAACCAACATAAAAGGTATTGATATAATATATATCTTCCAAGAAAATTTCTTCATTGAATGTAGCGCAAGATGTTATCTTGCAAACCACCTTAGGAAATAACTCCATAATTTCTAAGTATACAAACAAATAAAATGAAAATTCCTATACAATTACCTGGATTCAAGTAGTAAGTGCAACTTGTTGATTCTTTCCGAAAAATACCTGGTTTGGTGTTTTGAACCCAAGTCTTTTTCTGGGGCGGTTATTTAATCTTTGCATGGTATGTATTATTTCATCAT
>SCKK01000034.1 GCA_004124475.1 Fidelibacterota bacterium | reverse complement strand
CGAGAAGACTCCTTTTGAGGTTCAAAGACCTAGAATAAAATTGTCTCTACTGTCCCTCAGCCCTTTCAAACTTTTTATTCAATTATCAAAACTTACAAACAAACCTATAACCAATTATTAGTAGGAGATAAGTAAATGAAAAAAATAAACATAGCAAGTTTATTGTGTCTGGTTGTTGTCCTGGCTCAGCAGCCGTCTCCTCTGTCCTATCCGGAAACCCGGAAAGGTAATGTTACGGATGATTACCACGGTACACTTGTGGCAGACCCCTACCGGTGGCTGGAGGATGACAATTCAGAAGAGACAGCTGCTTGGGTGAGGGCTCAAAACGAGGTGACCTTCAATCATCTCGAACAGATACCCTACCGGGATAAGATTAAGGATAGGCTGACGGAAGTGTGGGATTATCCCAAGTATTCCGTCCCATTCAAGAAAGGGGAAAACTATTATTTTTACAAGAATGAAGGACTTCAGAACCAATACGTTCTCTATGTCCAGGATGATTTGGAGAGTGTGGCAGACATTCTCATTGATCCCAATATTTTCTCCGAAGATGGTACTGTCGCTTTAAGTGGCATTTATTTTCCCAAAGATACTCGATACATGGGCTACTCAAAGAGCACCTCAGGCTCAGATTGGCGTGATTTTTACATCATGGATTTGGAAACCAGAGATGACCTGGAGGATCATCTGAAATGGGTCAAGTTTTCAGGGATGTCCTGGGCAGGAGACGGATTTTATTACGGGCGATTCCCCGAACCGGCAGAAGGGGAAAAACTGTCTGGGACCAATGAAAACAGCAAAATCTATTATCACCGCATCGGAACGGATCAAGCAGAAGATAAGCTCATCTATGAAGACTTGGATAATCCGAGGATTTTCCCCAGTGTGAGCACTACAGAAGATGAACGGTTCTTGGTACTCTACCGCTCTAAAGGGACCTACGGCAATACCGTTTCTGTTCGGGATCTTTCAAATCCCGAATCTGACTTTATTGATATTGTCACTGATTTTGATGGGGAACATTCCGTTGTTGACAATGTGGATGACAAGATTCTGATGATGACCGATCGGGATGCTTCTAAAAACCGATTGGTTCAGGTTGATCTGGTAAATCCTTCAGAAGAGGATTGGAATGATATTCTACCTGAGACAGACCACACATTAGCCAGCGTGAGCAGTGTGGGTGGGAAGCTCATTGCCCGGTATATGCGAGATGCTACCAGCAAGGTTTATGTCTACAGCTTAGATGGGACCCTTGAGAGGGAAATTGAATTGCCAGCTTTGGGTACTGCCAGAGGGTTTTCGGGTGAGAGAGATATGACAGAAGTATTCTATAGCTTCCAATCATTTGCTTATCCCCCAACTATATTTCATTACGACATGAATACTGGCGAATCAACAGTTTTTCGTACCTCAAAGGTCGATTTCAATCCCGATCTCTACGAAACGGAGCAAATTTTCTATACCAGTAAAGATGGTACCCGTGTTCCCATGTTCATTACCTACAAGAAAGGAATGGTACGGGATGGGACGAATCCTACCCTCCTTTATGCCTATGGTGGATTCAATATCAGCATGACGCCATCTTTCAGTACCAGCAATATAATCCTGTTGGAGAAAGGAGGTATTTATGCTTTGGCTAATTTACGAGGTGGAGGAGAATACGGTGACAAATGGCATAAAGGCGGTATGCTGCTGAACAAACAGAATGTATTCGATGATTTCATTTCAGCTGCCGAATATCTCATCCGTGAGGGATACACTTCCCCTGAAAAATTAGCCGTTATAGGAAGATCCAACGGTGGGCTCTTAATCGGTGCAGTAATGAACCAGCGACCAGACCTATTCAGAGTGGCATTCCCTGCAGTGGGAGTGATGGATATGCTCCGCTTTCACAAGTTTACTATTGGATGGGCTTGGGCGGTTGAATATGGTGACAGTGACAACCCGGAGTATTTTAAAAATCTCTACAGCTATTCTCCCCTACACAATATTAAAGTTGGCGGTGTCTATCCAGCCTCGATGATCACTACGGCGGATCACGATGATCGAGTTGTTCCGGCTCACTCCTTTAAATATGCAGCGACCCTCCAGGAAAAAGCTGGGGAAAATGAACTACCCCTCCTCATCCGCATTGAGACCAAAGCAGGTCATGGTGCGGGAAAACCCACCTCCAAGATTATTGAGGAATTAGCGGATATGTGGTCTTTTATGTTTTACAATATGGGGCTGTCTTATTGACAGAGACAGTTGATATCGGAACCGTTCGAAACAATTCTCCACCAAACCCTAGAGAAAAGAGAAAAAAATTTGACGTTCAGTGAAATATCTTCAAATTTGTTTATATGGGATAGAGTACAAAAGAGGCATTTTCACGGAATTCCTTTAAATCAACGGCAGCCATGTAACTCAAAGTACTTCGCAAACCTGCTTCTATTTGATCAAATATATTTTGCACGCCACCTTTGTATTTGACAATGGTTTCGTCTCCTTCCACATAGTAGGGATTTTTCCCTCTATTTTTCTGGACAGCGAATGAAGCCGATCCGCGATAAGCTTTATACAACTTTCCGTCATACTTGAGAATATTCCCTTCTGCCTCCTTGGTTCCTGCAAACATTCTACCCATCATTACCAGATCGGCGCCAAGTCCAAGAGCTTTGCCAATGTCACCCACATCAACTATACCTCCGTCAGCAATGATAAGAGAGAAATTGTCCAGTTCCTTTCTGATTTCTACACATTCCTGAAGAGCCGATACGATTCCCTGACCGATCCCTGTCATTACCGATGTAGTACACATTGATCCAGTTCCAATACCCACCCGGACAGCATCTACATCCAGGCCAGATAAATATTTAAAGCCTTCTTTGGATGCAACATTGCCACAGATAACAAACGTGTCTCCTAAATTTTTGATGAAACTAATGATAGATTCAACGGAGGTATTAAAACCGTTAGCCACATCTAATATAAAGAACCTGGCTCCCATATCGTGGAATTGCCGAACTAATTTTTCTTCCTCCAAACCAACGGCAATAAAGGCATCCATCATTTCGTTGGTCAGTTTTTCATAGGTTATGATTCTGTCCTCAACTGTTTGGAACCTGTGAATCATCCCTAACATTCCGTTCTCATAAAAACTCCTGCACATATTCATACCGCAGATAGTATCCATGGGAGCTGGGAGAATGGGTATTTTTAGTGAGGTTTTTTTATTCGTCACTTGTAGTGAGACAGATAAATCGATATCACTCCGAGATGGGATTTTTGATAATTTTCTGGGGACTAATGAGATATTTTTATAACCATATGTAGATTTCATTGTTAACTTTCTCTAATTATTGTGAAATAAACCTGCTAAAATTAAATGCCTGAACTTTGAAGGGAAATAAAAAAGAATGGTTTACTGTTATGCCTTAATTTTTGGTGGAAATAGAAATTTGAAAGAGCCAAGAACCCTCGTATCCCGAAGTTTCGAGAGAGAGTATTGGGGAATGTACAGGGAAACAAAAACCTGAAACGTGAAACGTGATTCGTGCCCGCCCCAGTTTGAGCTTGAGATTTAGATTTTGTTAAACAATGAGCTTCATCATTCCGCGGTGATTTAATCCAATGATTCCGCACAAAGCTGCACCAATTCCGATGACAAGAAAGATAGTCCCAATTGAGAGGATTTCTGCGAAGGGACCTATCAGACCAGACGATATGGCAGTTAAACCGATGACAGACAAATTAACCATGGAAAAAATACGACCTCGGAATCGATCCGGAACCACTTTCTGTATTATTGTGGTTCTGGAGATGGTAATCATGGGGATACCTATGCCGTGGATCAGAATAAGAAGTTTCGTCCCAGAGTAAGTATGGATGAAATAAAGACAACTGTAGGTTAAGCCATCCATAATCATACCGATAAATAGCACGAGGGAAGGATTAAAATTCTTACCAATTCTCCAGACCAATATGGAACCGATAATCATCCCGCCTGCCATAAAAGCTTCAATGGTTGCATAAGCTGCAAATTTCATCTGAAGTACCTCCCGTACAAATATGGGAGTACCAATCATAGCAGGTCCCATAATGAACAAATTGTTGACTGCCGTTAAAAGAAGAAGAGATGCCAGAGGTCTTTTCCGGATGACATAATTTAGACCCTCTTTTAGGTCATGTAGATGGGGATGGGAATGGGGAGATTTTTTACCAATTGTTTCTTTTTTTCTTTGAACGATAAACAGAATACATATCATACTGGCAGTGAAACTGATGGCATCCAGAGTAAACAGGTGCGTTAACCCTACCAATGTGATGAGGACTCCGGCAATAACGGGTCCTGCCAGATGAGCAAATTGACCGGATGTGGATATGAAAGCATTGGCGGAGGTTAGGGATTGTTTTGGAATGAGACTTGGGATCAAGGAATCTCTCGCAGGATAAAATAGTGTAGAAAATGAGGCGACGATAAATGCAATAGTGCCGATCACCAAAGGTGAAACTCCATCGTTTAACAAAAAAATTACAAGACCGGCGATGGTAATCATTCTTGCGGCATCTGAGAAAATCATTACGGCACGACGATTGAACCTGTCTACGATTACACCCGCCGGCAGGCTGAAAAGAACTGCAGGAAGATAAGCACAGACGGCAATTAGGGAGGTTGTTGTTTTCGATCCTGTCAACTCGAGAATCAGCCAAGGGAGGGCAATCATATAAATAGCATCTCCGGCGTGGGAGATGAGTTGACCGATCCAGAGAAGAAAGATAGATCGATTAATGGAAGATAATTTACTGTATCGGAATATCAATGTTTATCGTCGGTAAAATTAGTTATTGGTTATTGGTACTACCACTCCACTACTCATTAATCTACCACTCACCAATCACTACCCACCACTATCTACTTCCTTAACCTAAGCCGTAGCCTTTTCAATCTAATTTGCTCCAGAGGAGTTCCTCTGGGACGCAGTTATGTTCTTGAATAACCGTGTCATCTTCAAATTAATTTGTAGATGTTCAAATTGTTATCAAACTGAAATTAATTCATGAAAATTCTTTCCATAAATTCATTGTCAAAGTAAATTTTGTGTAAGAACTAAGTAAAAGTAATTATAATTTCGTGATCAGAATTAAACGGATATAGGAGGAATCAATGACGTACATAATCGCAGAACCGTGTGTGGGTGTTTGCGATACAGCATGTGTGGAAGTTTGTCCTGTGGATTGTATTCACTTTACTCAGGATGATGCAGGGGAAGAAGCCAAGAAGAAAATTGAAGCAGGTGAAAATATAGAAGGTCTTCAATTGTATATTGATCCCGAGGAATGTATTGACTGTGGAGCCTGTGAACCGGAATGTCCTGTAGAGGCAATTTTTGAAGAGAGCGAGGTGCCCGAGGAATGGGAAAAGTTTATTGCCATCAACTACGAGCACTTTGGACAGGAAGCTCCTTGAGAATAATGTGGGAAAAGCTCAAACAGCTTGCCACTTAAGCAGTAGTAAACATTTGCTTTAATGGCTGTTCGTTTGGGGCGCAGATTTTCTATGTCAATTCATATAGGTCTTGCTTAATGACTGAAAATGATATATTAAATATATTGAAGGAGGTAAAATATCCGGGATTCAGCCGTGATATTGTCTCGTTTGGAATTGTAAAGGATATCCGGATTGAGGATACTACTATCTCGGTCGATCTTCAGATTTCTACCACGAGTGATGATAGTCGGGGGGAGATTGAAAATAGAGTACGGAAGGTTTTAGAAGAGACTGGGTCATTTAAAAGAATCGATGTAAAATCATTGGTTAAGGCAGCTCAGACAAGCCCTGTTCAGGCACCCGGTGGGACTCCCGAAATTCAGGTGAATCCAATTCCTGATGTTAAATATACCATAGCTGTAGCAAGTGGCAAGGGCGGTGTGGGGAAATCTACGGTCGCTGTTAATATTGCTGCTACGCTTGCTTCTCGAGGATATAAAGTAGGACTGTTAGATTTAGATATTTATGGACCGAGTCTTCCTATTCTTCTTGGGGTAAACGAACGTCCTTTGATCACTGAAGAAAGAAAGTTAGTGCCTCTGTCCAGTTATGGGATGAAAGTGATGTCGTTCGGATTTATAAGTGGTAATGACACACCTGTGATCTGGAGGGGTCCCATGGTGTCAAGAATGACGGAACAGTTTTTCAATGACGTATTATGGGGAGAGCTCGATTATTTGATATTAGATTTACCACCCGGAACAGGAGATATCCAACTGACGCTTGTTCAAAAATTGAGAATATCCGGCGCAATTATGGTGACGACACCTCAGGATCTTGCATTGGCGGATGTTCGAAAAGGTGCTGATATGTTTCGGAAGGTGAATACACCTGTCATGGGCGTAATTGAAAATATGTCCGGATTTGCTATTACCGGCGTGGTGAGGGATGTTGAGGGAACACCTATGAAAAGTGCAGTTTTATCATTCCCCATCCTGGATGGAATGGTGGATTCAAAAACAGATGAAAAGGGTCAGTTCCATGTGGAAATTGACCTTTTTAAGCGGGGTGGCGGTTCAGCCGAGAGTACGCGACTGGGGGTTCCCCTCTTAGGGGAGATTCCTGTCTCACAAGAATTGATGGAAGCTTGTGATGCGGGGACGCCTATTGTTATTAAAGATCCTAATGCCAGCATAAGTCAAACCTTTGGCAAAATTGTGGATAAGATTGAAATAGCAGTCTCGTCCAATTGATTTACGATCTCATTCGACATGGAATAATACCTTCTATATTAGCTCATATTGAATTTGTCTATGTTGGCCTCTCATACAATCTATTCATTAGTCGTCAGTCAGTCACTGCTTACAGCTGGACTTCGTAGAGCTGGCAGATGAAATTACACTAATATTTCTAGATAGGTTGTCCGAAGGATCCAGTGGGCAAAAAGAATCACTTGTCCCAAAGGTAAAAGATTTATGTAAGAGCAATTTCCTTATAACCCTATATTTCTTCAATATTTGTGTCCTTTATCCCGAACCTTCGGTATTTGTGGCGAAGAATCTTAGCTAAGATAATTTTCTTGCAATGTTGACCATACTTTCCACAATGACCTTTATTGGATTCGGAGCTATTTATCCCCTCTACCTTTGGGTTGTTACCAATGAAACCATGATAGATAGAGGATTCCATCGTTTCACCCTGGGATTGAGTAGTGTCATAGGGGGGATGGGCGTTACATTTTTCTGGCTTTTGGATTTGGATAATCACAACCGACTGGCGGCTGTTGTTTGGCTTATATCTTTAGTGGCGGTCACCCAGTTCTACTGGAATAGGGATCGAATTCAAGCTTGGGTTGTGACCATTCCTTCTATTTTGGGAGCCATAGTTTTTATAGTGTTGAACACAGAATTAGTAGCTCCCGATTTTAACTTATGGATTGTGTCATTTATCGGGAGTTTTATTCTTTGTGGCTCAATTTTTGCGATGATTCTTGGACACTGGTATTTGAACGTAATTAATCTTCCTATCAGGATATTGCAACGCATCGTACGTATTCTTTTATTTCTCCTTGGAATTAGGATTGTCTGGGATCTGATTTTTATTTTGTTTGGTTCGGTTGACTTTAATGGGGAAAGCATACGACTATTTCATTTTCTGCAGACCTTTAATGGGTTTTTCCTATTTATAGCGTTGTTATTCGGCACAGTCATACCCTTTATTCTTTGCCTGTTGACATTAAGAACCGTAGCCATTCGTTCCACTCAGTCTGCCACAGGCTTGCTGTATGTTGTGGTCATTTCTGTGGTGATGGGCGACCTCTTTTATAAGTATTATTTGCTCCAACTTGGTCTTTTTCTTTAATGCCTTCCATCACCAGAGAGTGTCCATCTTGTGGAAAATTTTATCGGATAGACATATCACGAGATGATGAAGTACCATGTCGTAACTGCGGTAAGAGAAACAGAAAGATTGATAGTGATTCTGTAACTTTCTCACGATGTGTCATTTGTGATTGCGGTAATTTTTACAAACAAAAAGATTTTAACCAGGTGTTAGGATGTTTCATTGTTTTAATTGGGGCTGGATTAATGCCCATTACCTATGGATTCAGCTTACCCGTTTTGATATTAATAGATTGGTTCTTGTATAGAAAAACAGATGATGTTATCATTTGTTACAGATGTAAATCTGAATATAGGGATTTCTCAACTATACCTCAGACCATTACTTCATTCGATCATCATACAGGGGAACTTTATGAAACAGATTAAGTGGATATGAGTAAAAGTACGAAACGTGGTGATTTTTTGATTTCAGGTAAATATTGAGTGAACCCATTTTTACAAAACATTACTGAACATTCAAGGTTTAGTAAAGTGAATGTAGCGCCCCGATCCCGATTCCATCGAGAGGGGTATCTTGTCCACAGGATCCTTCGGACGAACCACTTTAGGAAATAACTCCATAATGTCCCTGCCTGTCGGCAGACAGGTAAGTTTCAAAAAAAATAAAATGAAAATTCCAATAAAATTTAATTAAGTAGAAAAATTTCTGATGTTTACCAGAGCTTGACTATCGATATTAGAGCAGTTAATTTTCTCTGTTATAGCAACTAAAAAATGACAGAACAAGAGTTGAAAACAAAGATATTAAAAATTGGCAATTTGCCACGCCACATTGCTATTATTATGGATGGGAATGGTCGTTGGGCATTAAGTAAGAAACTGCCAAGGATTGCGGGACATCGGGAGGGGATCAATTCTGTTCGGGAGATCACCAGGGAATGTGGAGAATTGGGTATTGAAGTACTTACTTTATACACCTTTTCCAAAGAAAATTGGAAGAGACCTATTATGGAGGTTTCGGCCATTATGAAACTGTTAGTTGAAACAATCCGAACCGAGATTGATGATTTAATGAAAAATAATGTTCGCCTAAACGTGATAGGTAGATTAGATGAATTGCCTGATAAACCAAGAAGGGAAATGGAAACAGGCATCAAAAGGACGGCTTCAAATACAGGCCTCAATCTAATTCTCGCTTTGAATTATGGCGCTCGTACGGAAATTCTTGATGCCGTGGTAAAATTTTGTAAGGACGTTGAAAATGGCGATACACATTATGAAAATCTAACCGAGGAACTTTTTCAGACTTACCTTTATACCAATGACTTTCCCGACCCAGACATTTTAATTCGGACAAGCGGAGAGTATCGGATTAGCAATTTTCTCTTGTGGCAAATCGCCTACACGGAGATATATTTTACGTCTACCCCGTGGCCTGCTTTTCGTAAACAGCAGCTTTATGAAGCTATTTTGAACTATCAAACACGGGAGAGACGATTTGGCAGGATAGGGGATCAGATGAAGAGGTCAACAGCATGATATTCAGGAAATTACTACTTTCAGTTGTATTGGTGTTAATTGGGGGTCTATTATTTGCCCAGACAGCTAAACCTATCAAGATACTCGGTGTTGAAGTAACGGGGAATAATAGTACATCCACTACAGTAATTAAATATACATCAGGTTTGATGGAAGGAAAGGAAATAATCCCAGGAGATTTTGGTCTATCAGTGAAGAAGTTATGGCGGACAGGATTATTTGCAAATATACAGATTATGCTTGACAAAGAAACTGACGAAGGAATTTACGTAACGATTGAGGTAGAGGAAAACCCTGTATTGGGAGAGATTAAGCTTAAAGGAAACAAGAAAAAGAAATGGAAGGATTTTGAGGAAGAATTGAATCTAAATACCGGTCAACGGCTGCAACTCCATCATATGAAAGAGGCTGTTGCCAAGATGAAGGAACTCTATGCCGAGGATGGCTATCTTCGAGTTGAGATTGAACCGGAGTTAGAGGACGGTAAATTTGAGGATGTAAAGAATCTCATTTTTCATATTAAAGAACATAAAAAGGTAAAGATAAAGGGCATGCGATTTTTTGGAAACGAAACCTATTCAGATAGAAAACTACGACGTCAGTTTAAGGAGACAAAGATACAAAAATGGTATCTTTTCTGGCGCTCTGCTTTTGAAATGGACAAATTTGAGGAAGATAAAATACTTCTTACCCAGTTCTACCGAAATTTAGGGCACAAGGATTTCCGTATACTTTCTGATTCCATAAGTTTTTCAGAGAATGGACGAAAAATGTACGTGAATATCACCGTTTTTGAGGGCCCAAAATATTATTTGAGGGAATTTACGTGGGAAGGTAACACATTGTATAGTGAAGAGGAATTGTTCAAGCGATTGGATTTTCATAAAGGTGATGTATACGATGAAGAAGAATTCAATAAGGCAGTATTTGAGCAAGTCCAATCATTGTACATGGACAAAGGATACATCTACAGTCAGATCACACCTCAAATGACCCCTGTAGGAGAAGATTCCTTGGATGTTCATTTTATGATTGTGGAAAATAACCAGGTATCGGTTCGGAAAATTGATATTGCAGGTAACACTAAGACCCGTGAAAATGTGATTCGTCGTGAGTTGAAAATTATGCCGGGAGACATTTTTAACAGGGAACTACTGATGAGAAGTGCTCGAGAATTATTTATTCTGAACTATTTTGCTGATGTTGTGCCGGATGTTATTCCTGTGGAAGATGATGAAGTTGACTTGCTCATTAATCTGGAGGAGAAATCATCAGATAAAGCGACGGCGTCTGTTGGATATAATCAACAGTTTGGCATTACAGGTGGCGTTGGATTTGAATTTAATAATTTTGCTGGTAAAGGTCAGCAATTGAGATTGAGTTTTAACGAGGGGACACAATTCAGAATAGGGGGGGCACAACCATCTAAATATCGATCAATATCGGTGAGCTTTACAGACCCCATGGTGAATGATACCCCTAATTTGATAGGGTTCTCAGCATACTATTCCCTGAGAGGACAAAATATTAATTACTTTAGTTTTCCCCTTGATCAAGAGATTTACGGTGTGTCAGTGAGGTGGGGACGTAGATTAAAATGGCCTGATAATTATTTTCGAGGGTCATGGATGGTGGAAGGATCACGAAAATTGTATACAGGAAGTAAAGAAGATCTTGAGGAATATGTGGGGGGTTTTAAAAAAACACAGGGAATCAGCATCACTCAATTTATTACCAGAGACAGCCGGAATCATCCGGAATATCCTTCCAGAGGATCGGTAATGAGGTGGACGTCTACTTTATCCGGTGGATTATTAGGCGGCAACGAAAATTTTCAGAAACATGAATTAAGGCTGGAATGGTATACTCCTGTGGTTTGGGAATTTGCACTTTTAAGCTTGCTTCATATGGGGACCATTAGCGAACTCACCGGCAGAGATGGAGGAATTTCCATCATTCCTTTGAATGAAAAGTATATTATGGGGGGAAGTGGCATTCCTTATGGCACTATGCTCCGAGGATACCTGGATAACACGGTAGGTCCTTACAATTCCCGACCGCTTGGAGGCAATCTGATGCTTAAATACACAACGGAATTAAGATTCAGGTTTTCCAAAAATCCAACTGTATACGGATTGGTTTTTGCAGAGATGGGCAATGTTTGGAAATCATTTTCTGTGGCGGATCCTTTTGACTTAAAACGGTCAGCCGGTTTTGGGGTTCGTATGTTTATGCCTATGTTGGGAATGATTGGATTTGACATGGGTTATGGGTTTGACGATGTATTGTCTACTCCTGAGTCGCCTGAAGGATGGCGATTCCATATTCTCTTCGGGATGCCATTTTAGCGAAAATGTTATGTAGATTTCGTAGCGTTTATCGGAAATAAAAACGATTTTTTTCAGGGTGAGATTCAAATTGTGTTCACTCAATTAATAGTTGAACAGGAGGTAAAAGTGAAATTAAAGAATAAATTGTTGATGGCAACGGTTCTTCTATGTGTTCATGAATTAGGGTGGTCTCAGATAAAAGTAGGCTATGTTCAGTCTGAGCGCATCAGAAGCGAATATGAAGAGTTCAGAGTAGCTGAAAACGAGTTGCAACTGGAATTCCGAAAAGCCCAATTTGAGTTCCAGACGATGTCAGATAGATTAGATAGTTTACGAGCTGCATTTGAAACACAGCGATTGATGAGTTCACCGGAATGGAAACGCGAACGTGAGCAGGAAATAGCAGGTCTCGAGAGACAGGTTCAGGATTTTCAATTACGAAAGGTAGGACCTGAAGGTGAATTGTATCAGAGGCAACTACAGATGGAAACTGAAATCATTCAAAAGGTACAAAGAGCTGTTTCGAAAGTTGCTATCGATAGAGGATTTGATTACATCTTGGATTCGGTGTCATTACTTTATGCAAAACCTACACACAATTTAACAGATGATGTCCTTTATGAATTAAGAAAAGCTGATGAATAAGGCGATTCAGGAAACTGATATTTGACAACCTTAGGAGATTTAGCCCAACTGGTCGGCGGTCGGATCAGTGTAGATTCTAAATTGAAAATTACAGGCGTATCAGAAATTCAATCTGGTATATCCGGAACAATCACGTTTCTTACTAATCCCAAATATCGAAAATATTTGACCTCCACCCAAGCGTCCGCAGTGATTGTTTCGAAGGAGGAAGAAGTTAAATATATTGCCACAATTCGAGTAGAAAATCCGTTACTTGCGTTTGCTAAGATTTTAAAACATTTTTCTGAAAAATTACCTTTTGATACAAGTATTCATTCAACAGCCTTGATAGGTAATGGTGTAAAATTAGGGGATAATGTAGCGATTGGGGCAAATTCAATTATCGAAGTTAACGTGGAAATTGGGAGTAATACCCGAATCGGTGCTCAATCATTCGTTGGACAAAATAGTGTCATTGGGAAGGATACGGAACTGAAAGCATTTGTTACATTATATCACAATTGTGTTCTCGGGAATAATGTCTTAATTCATAGCGGTGCTGTTATTGGAAGTGATGGATTTGGATTTGTTACGGATAAAAATATTCATCACAAAATTCATCAGCTTGGCAGGGTGGTAGTTGAGAACGATGTGGAGATCGGAGCAAATTCAACGATAGATCGCGGGACGATTGGTGATACGATTATTGGTGAGGGTTCCAAGATAGACAATCTTGTACACATTGCCCACAATGTAATATTAGGCAAAGGGTGTTTGGTGATTGCTCAAGTTGGGTTTGCCGGGAGTGCTAAAATTGGTGATTATGTCTCAATTGGAGGGCAAGCAGGTGTTAGGGATCACGTTGAAGTGGGGAGTCATGCACAATTGGCGGCAAGAACCGGTGTGACAAAATCAATACCTGGAGATAAGATGTATGCTGGAATGCCAGCAAAGGAAATTCATGAAAAAAATAAAATTGATGCCCTCATGGCTCGTCTTCCCAAACTGATGGACAGAATTAAAGAACTGGAATCAAAGGTTGCTGAATTAAAAAGTAAAAAATGAGAATTCACCAGAAGACAATTAAAAGGTCTGTTTCGTGTTCCGGAGTTGGATTACATACCGGTGTTAAAAGCACGGTTGTATTTAACCCATCCTCCGAAAATTCAGGGATCAATTTTGTAAGGACTGACGTTCCTGATTCGATCCCGATACCTGCAGATGTCCATTGGGTGGTGAGTTCTGTTCGGGGTACTACTATTGGAAGAGATGGGCTCAATATTCTTACAATAGAGCATATTTTATCGGCTGTTTACGGTTTGGGAATTGATAATTTAACCATTGAACTATCAGCAAAGGAACCCCCTGCTATGGATGGCAGTGCAATTCATTTTGTAGAGATACTTCAGCAGGCTGGGATCGTCGATCAGGTTGCTTTGAAGGATTATATCGTGATCCAAGAGCCATTGACGTACGCAGATCCGAATTTCGAAATTGAAATGAACATAGTACCTCAAGATAACTTTATGGTCAGTTGTTCTATTGATTATGGAATAGCTCCATTGGGAAAGCAGGAATTCACTATAAGTTCCATGAAGGATTTCCCAGAAATGATTGCACCGGCTCGGACATTTTGTCTCCTGAGTGAAGTGGAGGGTCTTTTAAATATAGGGTTGGCAAAAGGGGGTAGTTTGGAAAATACGGTTGTATTTTTGGATACGGAAATTGAACAGGTGGATTATAAGCTGCTTAAGGAGAATTTTGGGATTTCAGAAGAGATTATGACTCGTTCTAACGGAATATTAAATAGAGAAAAATTGAGATTTGATGATGAACCGGTGCGACATAAAACCCTTGATCTCATCGGGGATTTTGCCTTACTGGGGAAATCTATCAAAGGTCATGTCACGGCAAAGAAGCCGAGTCATACAATGAATGTAGAAATGGTAAAAAAGATAAAAGAGATTTATAGCTGAGAAATGGAAAAAACACGGATAGAAAAGAAAAACTATAAGCAGAAAATCGTATTTAATACAGAGGAGATTAAAAGAATTTTACCCCATCGGGACCCCTTTCTTTTTCTTGACCAGATTCTCGAATTAGATCCGGGGAAATCTGTCGTTGCAATTAAAAATGTGACGGGGAAGGAGGAATTTTTTAAGGGTCATTTTCCAGGGCAACCCATTATGCCCGGCGTTTTGGTGCTCGAAGCGATGGCTCAAGCAGGTGGGTTTCTGTTACTTCATATGGTAGAAGATCCCACGAAGAAATTGATGTACTTATCAACAATCGAACGAGCAAAATTTAGAAAGCAGGTTGTGCCTGGGGATCAGCTCAGATTTGAGTTAAATCTTTTAAAGGTCAGGCTGGGATCTTCAAAAATTGCAGGAAAGGCTTACGTGAATGGTGAGGTAGTTGCAGAAATGACTTTTCTGGCAACCCTCGCAGATAGGAAGGTCGACCAATAAACACAAAAATCCACTCTACCGCAATTATTGGTATCGGAGCTACTATTGGTCACAATGTCGAAATTGGTCCTTATTCTGTTATCGATGATGATGTAGAGGTTGGAGATGACTGTTGGATTGGGAATCATGTTACTCTTAAGGCAGGTACTCGCATTGGAAGAAAATGTAAGATTTTCCATGGTGCTGTTATTGGGGAGGTACCTCAAGACCTCAAATATATAGGGGAAAAGACAACAGTTGAAATTGGAGAAAATGTTGTCATTAGAGAACATGTAACAATAAATCGTGGAACTCAAGATAGACTCAAGACGATTGTGGGAAGTGGTTCTTTTTTTATGGCTTATAGTCATGTATCTCACGACTCTATTATTGGTGATAACGTTATCATGGCAAATGGAGTTTATTTGGGGGGTCATGTCACAGTTGATGATTGGGTTTATGTCAGTGGAGCGGTGGTTATACATCAATTTTGCCATATTGGGAAATTTGTGTTGGTTGCGGGTGGATATCGAGTAGTCCAGGATGTTCCCCCTTACATTCTTGTGGCGGGTGAACCTCTGAAATATAATGGTTTAAATTCCGTAGGGCTAAGGAGAAGGGGTTTTGATCCCAACACAAGAAAATTAATAAAAAAAGCGTATAAAATTATTTTTAACTCCTCATATAATACCAGCCAGGCTGTGAGGGAAATCAAAGAGGTATTACCACAAACATCAGAAATTATGGAGATCACATCGTTCATTGAAAATAGTAAAAGAGGCATTATTTAGTTTAAAATACATTTTGATCTCTATCCTCTTTGTCTCATTGAGTACAGCACAATTGCCTGATTATGATTTGGATAATTGGGTGGGTTCAAATTTCAAAGAGAATGCTCACCCGTTTTTTAGATTAATTTCTCTTCAAACAACTTCAAACATTGTCTCTTCCTCATCTTCTGAATCAGATATATTAATTGGGTTCTCCAGTTCTATCGGAGTTGATTACAAGCGAAAAAACCTCTATAATCGGGCAGGAGTGTTACCCATGATTAATGGATCCATTGGAATTGGTTCAAATCTCCGGCTGATGGGTTCCTTGACAGGATT
The DNA here is from genome assembly GCA_004124475.1 of Fidelibacterota bacterium. GTDB lineage: Bacteria > Fidelibacterota > Marinisomatia > Marinisomatales > SCKK01 > SCKK01. The sequence goes on along the minus strand of SCKK01000034.1, from coordinate 22,044 downwards.
TTCCAGTCAAAGGGATGTTGTCATTTTTTCATCGTTAGGATTGACTTTTTATTTTGGTAGTACTAAAGAAGGTGAGAGCGATTGGAAGTTTTTATTTGATCGTGGTACTTTGGAAGGGGCTGACGATTTCCTTCTGAAAACTGTTGGCGCAAAGTTGATTAGAGGGATAAATTCTGGAGAGTCAAGATGGTGGTACGGAATTGGAATAATGTTTTATACAGCGGGCATCCATGTGCATTATCCTGAAAGTAAGCCGACCTATCGTAGAAGGTTGGAAGGAAAGACACAATACATAGTGGTTGGTACAAACAAAAATATTGGAAAGAATTATTTTGGTGAGGTTGAATTCCGTGTTCACCCATCAGTTCTTGTAATGTCCCTTTCATTTAATCGAGCGATTTATTAATGTCAAAAAAGATATCCATATTAGGGTCAACCGGTTCCATCGGCGTTAACGCGTTAAAGGTGGTGGAAAATTTATCCGGTGAGTTTGATGTCAAATATTTATCCGCAGCCAAAAGTTCAGCGTTACTGATTGAACAAGCACTTAAATTTCATCCTTCTGCAATAGCGATTATTGATTCGGTTGCAGCAGGTGAAGTAAGAGATGCTTTGGTGGGAATGGGTATTGAAATCCTGGTGGGAAGGGAAGGTGTATTAGAAATTGCATCAAGGGATGATGTGGATGTCATGCTGAATGCTCTTGTGGGCAGCACCGGGATGGAGCCAACGATCAGAGCCATTGAGGTTGGGGTAAATGTGGCTTTAAGCAACAAAGAAAGTATGGTAATGGCGGGAGATATCATCAATCGTTTAAAAAACAAAACAGGTGCTGAAATCTATCCTGTGGATAGTGAACATAGCGCTATCTGGCAATGTCTGGTAGGTGAAGATTTGAATCAAGTGAAAAAAATTATTCTCACAGGATCTGGGGGTCCGTTTCGGACAAAACCATTGAATGAGTTTTCCTCCATAACCGTAAAAGAAGCTCTAAAGCATCCCAATTGGAAAATGGGGAGGAAGATCACTATTGATTCTGCCACTATGATGAATAAGGGATTGGAAGTAATCGAAGCATTTTGGCTTTTTGGACTTACGATAAAACAGATAGACATCGTGATTCATCCCCAATCAATTATCCATAGTATGGTAGAATTTGTTGATGGTTCGGTGAAGGCTCAACTAGGTCTCCCGGATATGAAAATTCCTATACAATATGCTTTGACGTATCCTCATAGAATGCCAGCCCATTGGGAGACCACGGATTTTATGCAAGTAGGACATTTAACTTTTGAAGAACCTGATTTAGAGAAGTTTCCTTCTATTCAACTTGCCTATGAAGCTTTAGAGATGGGAGGATCAGCCCCTGCCGCTTTAAATGTTGCAAATGATAACACGGTGAGGAACTTTTTAGAAGGGAATATTCCCTTTACGCAAATCCCCGAAACTAATGGAATATTTTTGCGTTCCCACGATTGGGTTGCACATCCCGACATCAACTATTTGAAGGAACTTGAAAAATTAGGAAAAGTATTTGTTAATGAACAAGCAGAGGAAGGTATGACAATATGATAACAATTTTAGCTTTTATATTTGTATTGGGAATTCTCGTCTTTGTCCATGAATTGGGTCATTTTTTTGCAGCCCGTTCAATTGGTGTCCGTGTGGATAGGTTTTCACTCGGATTCCCACCTCGTCTAATCACTTTATTTCCCACTGAAAAGGGGTGGATTCTGAATTTATTCTTTTATCATCGAAACGAGGAGGGGAAAGTGGTTTGGGGACCTGTATTCAAAAAATTATTTGCAAGGATACCCAAAAAACTGACCGGAACTGAATATTGCGTAGCCCTTATTCCTTTGGGTGGCTATGTTAAAATGGCGGGAGCCATTGATGAAAGTTTAGACGAAATTATTACAGGTGCTCCTGATGAACTTGCATCACAAAGCCGCCTGAAACAGGCATGGGTTATGATTGCTGGTGTGCTCATGAATACGGTGTTAGCAGTACTCCTTTTTAGCGGCATTACATTTTTTAGGGGCATTCCTGACATCACCAATGAGCCCGTAGTCATGGAAGTAAAACCCGATTATCCTGCTCAAGAGGCAGGTATCCAAGTCGGGGACAGAATCCTTACAATCAATGAACAAGAGATCGAAAGTTGGCAGGTGCTTACGAATCTGGTTCACAGCAAACCGAACCAGGTGATTGCTGTCAAGTGGCAACGTGGAGATGAAATATTTTCCACAGAAATATTGACTACAGAGGTTTCAACTCAAACCGATGAGGGAATAAAAAAGATTGGTTTAATAGGAATTACCGGTGGATATACGAATCGCGATGCAGGGATAATTGAATCTTTCCAGGATGGGATATTAAAAACAGGATTCTGGTTTGGAATAATAGGGCGGTCACTTAAAATGCTTGTTACAGGGGAAGCATCGTTAAAGGAAATTGGTGGACCAATACTTATCGCTCAATTGGCTGGAGAGTCTGCCCGCGCCGGATTTTCCGTATTGTTATCTTTTATGGCTGTAATCAGTATCAATCTGGCTTTCCTCAACATCCTACCCATTCCCGGATTGGATGGAGGTCATTTGTTTATAATTCTGATAGAAAGTATTGGTCGGAGGGCGCTTTCAATTAAAACACGGATGGTGATTCAACAGGTCGGTATGGCGCTCCTGTTCCTTTTAATGCTGGTCGTAGTATTTAATGATATCTCACGATTGTTTGCTAATTAGTATCTGTTTAATAATTACTCATATAAACCGATTTAGTTCTTCTCCTTTGGGATCACGGAAATTGGTTTGAACTTTACCTATAACAGGATTATTTGGATAGACATTGATTAATATGGCGCTGTTCTTAATATCGTATGATCTTTGCCGATTGAAAAAGTGGTTAAAAGTTCAGATGTAACTGGTAACTGATGAGTGGTGATTTGTGCCTTGTTCCTAGCGCTATTACATCCCAACTGTGGTGGAGTTGATCGCAGATTCGTATGGTAAAACGTGAACTGCTACCCCTATCTTCCGAAACTTCGGGATGAGCACCTGCCCGACTTTGGTCAGGCGGGGAGACAGGCCTGACCATACATTAGTTTGGGCACCGTTAACCGCTAACCACTCACCAATATCAAATCTCAGCTTAAACAAAGTAGCAAGAAATAGGCGATTATTCATATCTCAAGATCCTGCGGACAGTTCATAAAACATAAGTATTAAAATGTTATCTCTTTCAGTTTTAACACCATTGAGCCAAATTTTGCTTTTAAAATAATTTTCACAGGGAGTCGATGCTCATCATCGGAAAACCAGATGGTCATACCCCCCTTGCTTTTAAACAGAGACCCGCTTTCTCTAAATGGTTCAACAATCAGGCAGTTATACAGTCCAGCAGGAACGCGAACGTTTTTTTTGTGACGTACGGTAAACTTAATATCCGTGAATTTATTATCATCAAAAGTTGTGAGAGGATAGATATTACCTACGGTAAGCGGAATGGTTCTCAGATAGTAAAAAAGAGAATAGGGGTCTCGTACTGTTGACGTTAACGGAAACTCCATATCAGTTGTGGTGATTAAAGAATCCTCATAATTGACGATTGCTGAAAACTCTTTTCGGAAGCCACCTTCCCTTATTTTTTTCTTAAATTTCCTGGTAAAATGATGTTCTAAATCAATCCAGGTTTCAACCTTATCCCTGACTTTATAGAGTCTATCAAGGAGAGGATTACTTTTCACGCTAAAAATAATATGGTAGGCAGGAAAACCGAGGATTGTATCTATGGAAGATACTTCAAGTTTCGCTTTGCCTGCAATAATGAGGTTAATACTTGCATCATAATGCAGTACCTCACCTAATTGAAATGGGGGTTTAGATTGGGGAAAGAGGCCCTGTAAAATGCAGAACAGTAATAGAAAAACGAACTTAAGTTTTTTCATACAATTGAATATTTTCCTTAAAACCATGCCATTTATATCTTCCAGTGTTTGAGTATTCAGGTGCGCAAGTATATTCACCTACCTACATCTCAAACACTTTATTACATAAACACCTGAACACCCGAACACTTGAGCACCTGAATACTAAATGATAATTTAATATTAACATCGTTTTCAATCGCTACATTAGTTTCGTAATATTTTTATTTCATCCGAGGATACATCGTAAATACGAGAACCTGTAGAGGGAATCAGGGGACCATCATCCACAATCATGTCAATCCTTTCCCCAAATTCCTGTGCGATTTTGTGGGGATCGTTCATACATACCTCGCCAGTTCTATTTACACTCGTAGTAGTAATGGGATATCCTAACTCCTTCACTAATTTTATTGGAAATGGATGTTCTGGAATTCTAATTCCAACGGTTCCTTCCTCACTTAAAATATCCCGGGAAAGGGGTGAGTCTTTTACTGAAAGGATAAGCGTTACCTTTCCCGGAAGGTTAGAGGTAATAAATTCTTTTTTATCTTTTGAAATATCACAATACAATTCTATCATTTTAAAGTCAGCTACCACGATGCTCCAAGGTCCACCCCTTTCTTTTAATTGAGCCAAACGGTTAATTGCTCGATCGTTTGTAGCATCCACACCAAAGCCGTATAAAGTATCCGTGGGATAGACCACTACTCCCCCATTTTTGATGATGTCAGCGGCTCTGTTCAAACATTCATTCGATTTGATATTACAGATGTCAACCATTTATGTTCCGGTTTTATCGCGTAGTTTTGTTTTCCAACGTCTGTGAAACCAGAAATATTGTTCAGGATTTTTTCTCACTTCCATTTCCAAAATAGAAGTGAATTGCTGAGTTATGGTTTTTACTGAAGTGTTCTTCCTCGGCATAGTCGGGACTTTTGTGAACTTCAGATGATATTTTCCTTCTGAATCTTTTAGGCAAAGCGCCATAATCATGGGTGCTCCCGTTTTCAAGTGGAAGATGGCAGCCCCTCGGGGCGTGGATGAGGAAATACCGAAAAAGTCCACAAAAACTCCTTTTCGCCGGGCGTCTTGGTCGCTGGCAAATCCTAAAATCCCGCCTTTTTTGAGTACGTGGAGCATCTTCTGAGCCTGACTTCCAGCGTAAAATGGATGGGTACCGGTTTTTTCTCGAAGTTCAATAAAAAATTTGTTCGCTCCTTTATTCTTTTGACGCCTTGCTATGGGATAAGATAGAAAACCATTTTTTGCAAACCAGACAGGAATAATCTCCCAATTTCCCAGATGACCTGAAATGAGAATAACGCCTTTTCTCTCCACAAGTGCCTCATTGAGTACCTCTCTGTTTTCCACAATGATTCGTTTATCGAAATTAAAGTTAGATAATCGAAGAGCATCTATAAATATTTCACCAAAATGACAGTGAGCCCGCTTAAGAGTATGATGGTAAAATTCGCCAGACTGCTGTGGGAATGCCTTTTCCAAATTCTTTTGAGCTACATCACTGCGTACAGGGAAATAGTGATATACTAATGATCCCACTCGTTGGCCGATACCGCTTGCTGTACGATTGGAAACACGGTTTAATATTTTGGAAATGATGTGTAGTAACAGATAAGTCAAATGGGCTTTGAAGGACATAGTGGAACTTAGTAAATAACCGATTTATTTGTGATAATTATAAGAAAGCTGTACTACGCCTGGAATAAAGAATTAATCTTTTTTCTTTCCCCTGGGAATTCTTGTTAAAGGATAATATGAGGTTTTCCAAGAATATTGCGGAAAAGTATGTTAGATGTGCTCATGAACTTCCTCATATATTTTGACTTCATCTTCATTCCATTCAAAGCAAATTCTCCATTGATTATTAATTCGGATGTTATATTGTCCTATTCTATCCCCCATTAGTTTTTTCCGTCGATTGGATGGCGGTATTCTTATATCATTTTGTGAATATGTAAAATTTAAAATACATGATTTCCGAAATGTTACCCTCCAATCTCACGTTGAATAGATTTTAACTCCAGGTCACTATAAAATCAAATTAAATTGTGGCTGTCACTACAGAGGCTAAATATGAACCTTATCCTTTTTCTTAATACTGTATCTCTTTGTTATTTTTTTTAAATCAATTTTTTCAATAAACGGAGGCTTTGCATATATTGCAGATAACCTATCACGAATATCTCCCATCATTTTTACAGCATCTATTTTTAATTTGTTTTTTTCAGTTAATTCTCAAAATAACGCTAATTGAGTTTTAATAGCTTTATTTATTTCAATTATTTCCTCATCTGTCAATTCCCCAGCTTTTCTTATCACGCGTAATTTACTCACGGTGGTCAATTGGTCAGCCATAGCTTTACCTTTTTTCCCATTTAATATGATATATGCTTCACTTGGATAGAGCTTATTAATATTGCTTGTCAAAGGAATTACTTGAATACGATTAAGGTATTTGTTAGACATGTTATTGCTTACAATCACAGCGGGTCTCTTTTTTCTAATTTCCCTACCAATTGAAGGATCAAAATTTATCCACCAAACCTCACCACGTTTCATTATGAAATTCCTCAAACGTCCCTTCACTCCATTGCATAGCTTTTTCTTCTCTTAAGGAATCTTTTGCCATTTGCTGGTAAGCTAACTCTAATTCCTCATTGATAACTTTTGGTTTTACCAAATCTTCGATAAAGCGACTGATCTTTCGCTTACCAACAATGTGGTATAGTGCATTATATATTTGTTCATCAATACTTATGGTTAATTTCCTTCGCATAATTTTACCTCTTTGTACGACTAATGTACGTATAATAAAAGTAATATAAGATAGTTAACCAAAAACACCTGACCCATATTTTTAACGTTCATCAATGCTAAATACCTTACCATACAAGGTAATAAAGATCAAAAGTTTTATAGTTTTTTCTAAACGTCATAGGCAATATAAAAATAGAATTTCTCTGGGGGAAAGCATTGACTTTTGTCGAGATTGAGGGTTAACTTTACCAGTTATGAGATTCAAAAGATTGTTATATATCCTGTTATTTTTAGCAGCGACTTCATTTGCTAAGGACATTGTGTATCATGTTCCCATTCATGCGGAGATCGATCTGGGACTGCCTGCATTTATAGAAAGAGCGATAAGACAGGCTGAATTGGAAGGCGCCTCTGCTATCATATTTGATATTGATACGTTTGGGGGTCGAGTGGATGGAGCCACGCAGATCAAGGATGCTATCCTGGGTTCAAAAGTGATGACGGTGGCATTCATTAACCGGCGGGCGATATCTGCGGGTGCACTCATCTCACTTTCTTGCGATAAGATAATAATGACTGGCGGCGGTACTATTGGAGCTGCAACAGCTGTTGATCTGTCGGGGAAAAAGGCGAGCGAAAAAGTTATCTCATATATGCGGGAAGAAATGGCATCCACTGCCGAGCAACAGGGGAGAAATATTGCGATTATAAGGGGGATGGTGGATGAGGAATTGAGTTTTGAAACCGTGGTAATCGATGGTGATACCATTGTGGTTGATGATATTCAGGGAGCAAAGGAAGGAAAATTAGTTACCCTAACTACTGAAAAAGCGCTGAAATACAAAATCGCCGATGATACAGCGGAAACCTTCGAGGAAGTTTTGGATATTCTTGGGTTTGAAGATCCACAAATTGTTTATATGGGTGTAAATTGGTCAGAAAAATTGGTTCGGTTTCTGACAAATCCTGTGGTAAGTTCACTGTTAATGACATTAGGTTTTCTAGGTCTTCTTTTTGAGCTACAATCGCCGGGATGGGGTATACCGGGAACGATAGGGTTTGTTTGTCTGGCTCTTTTCTTTGGCGCTACTCTTTTTACCAATCTTGCTTCCATGACGGAATTGTTGATTATCCTCGGAGGTATTGTTCTTGTTATCATTGAAGTGTTTTTCCTTCCCGGTTTCGGTGTTGTGGGTATCCTTGGGGGTATAGTAATCTTCTCCGGATTGTTTATGTTGTTGTTACCGGAGCATCCTATCAACCAGGATTGGGAATCGGCGTTCTGGGGGCTCACCATCGGGATAATGGGCGCCATAGTTGCATTTGTACTTTTGGGGAAATTAGTCGTCAAATCAGAGTTCTGGCAGAAAATCTCACTGTCCACAACAGAACGAAGTTCGGAAGGGTACAGCACATCAATTGGCTTGGAAAACCTTATAGGTCAGGAAGGTGTTGCCGTAAGTGATCTTCATCCTTCCGGATGGGTCTTGGTAGGAGAGAAAAAGATTTTTGTCGTATCAGAAGGGGAATTTGTCCCGGATGACAACCGTGTAAAAGTCCTTAGTGTGGATGGTAATCGTGTTGTCGTTAGAAAAATCAGTTAATTAGTAGGAGGAATCATGACAGTACCTATTGTGCTATTAGCATTTATCGTAGTTTTTCTTTTGGTTTTATTTTATTTTGTTCCGGTTGGTCTGTGGATCCAGGGAATTTTTTCACTAACATTTCGTAAGCGGATAACCATAGTCAACCTGATCGGAATGCGTCTTCGTAAAATTCCCCCAAGGCTCATTGTGGACGGGGTAATTAATCTTCATAAAGCGGGATTGGAGGAAATTGACACCAATATGTTAGAAACGCACTATCTGGCGAGCGGAAATGTTCCCAACGTCGTCATTGCCTTAATCGCTGCTGACAAAGCAAAGATACCTCTCGGTTTTGAGACAGCCGCTGCCATAGATCTTGCCGGCCGAGATATCAAATTAGCCGTTGAGACTTCAGTCTATCCCAAAGTCATTGATGCCCCAGCGACAGGGACACTGGCTGCTGTAGCAAAAGATGGCATTGAGGTAAAAGCAAAAGCAAGGGTAACGGTTCGTACAAACATCCCCAGTTTGGTGGGAGGAGCTACTGATGAGACCGTCATCGCCCGTGTTGGAGAGGGGATCGTCAGTGCCATTGGATCTTCCGAATCTTACAAAAATGTACTGGAAAATCCGGACTCTATCTCAAAGGCTGTCTTGGCAAAAGGATTGGATGCAGGCACTGCCTATGAAATATTAAGTATCGATATTGCAGATGTAGATGTAGGAAAGAATGTAGGCGCTCATCTTCAAGCGGATCAGGCGGAGGCAGATTTGCAAGTTGCAAAAGCACGGGCGGAAACCCGTAGAGCAATGGCAGTAGCTGCTGAACAGGAAATGATCGCCCGAGTCGCAGAAATGAGAGCGAAAGTGGTTCTGGCCGAAGCGGAAGTCCCTAAGGCTATGGCGCAGGCATTCAGGGAAGGAAATCTGGGAATCATGGACTATTACACGATGAAAAATATTCAAGCCGATACGGGCATGAGAGATTCAATCGCCGGAACTGACAAGAAGGAAGAACCTGAGGAATAAGACCCAATGGAATTCAATCCCTGGATATTATTGTTTCTGTTGTTATACGTAATTGTCGCATACCTTCGGAAAAAGAGGCGAGCCCCAAGTGATGATGCTGTACAGCGAGGAAGAAGGAAAAAGATAGTAGAGGAATCAGAGGTTGAGGAACTTATGCCTGATTGGTTTAAGGAGATAATCTTACCCAAAGAGCCAACCGAAACGGAAGCACCGGTTGAAATGGAAGAAATACCCATATATGAAGCAGAAAAACCGATGGAACCAATTAAGCATGAAGGACCCACCGATGAGGAAACCTTATCTCCTCTGCGCTCTGTTTTTGATAAGAAACTTGAAGGTGCAGTACCCTCACAAAAAGAAAGAGTTCAGGAATATAAAAAGGAATTAACTGTTGGTTTAACGAGGAGGGACTTAGCTACCCGCTTAACCAGCAGCGAAGGTTTAAAAGAGATCATTCTTCTCCGGGAAATTCTGGGACCTCCGAGAGCGTTGAAGCGATATAATCGACGTGATTTTAATTAATGCCGTGGTGATCCTATACCAGGGCGCTTTCTTCTCCGGAATCCTTGATAAACAGGCAAGCAGTATCACAACTTTTTGTAATTTGAGTCATGAGGTCTGGATTGAATGCCTTAGGCATCCCGAAAATGTTGAGGTCAGCCTGCGGACATTTCTTTAGTTGATCATTATACTCCCCAACCAGAATGAGTTGTTCAGCATCTATGGGTAATCTTCCCCGATGAACGATCTGTCGCAGACCGACTTTTGCCCTATTTACTTCTGATTGATCCTTTACTACTCTAATTAATCTTATCGTGCCATCCCAGTTCCGTTCTAATTGGAGCGCTGTTAAAATAGTAAGATTCCGGTTTGGACTTCCACTTCGGAGCCAAAGATTGATCTCTTTCTCATTCCCAAATCCTTTTTCCACATGCCGCCTTAAAACAATGATGCCCATTTCTTCCCTGACAGAGATAGAGATCAATTCCTTCAGCCGATCATTTTTATGCGGATCATTACTCATAGATAAAAACATGGTATTGGGTGGAAGGGGCATTCCTCTTAGCGATTGGGTTATAATACTGATCCCTTCGAGGAAGTGGTTTGCTTCAATGACGGTAGATGCCGTCAAAATACCCTCATCTTTGAGAGGGTTTATCAATGATTCAAGATCTCTTTCAAGTTTATCTTCGGATAAAGCGCTATCTTCTTGGATCTTCTGGTGAAAAATTTGATCCACCAGGGTACTAATTTTCTCTCGAACGCTCTGATGTAATATATTAACACTAAAAACTCTGATACTCCCCTTTGGAAAAACGATATCACGGATAAAACTCATCCGTGCCTGCCAGTATAGGGGATCTTCCACGGGGACCATGATGTTGGGTTTCCATGTTTTGGCGCTTTGGGGCAGGAGAGATGCGATACGAATAGCCCATTCGGCAATTGCAGTAAATATACCCGCTCGAACATCACCCCAGGGAGCTTTATGACCCAAGCGAACCTGCAAGGCATAAATGATTATAATAACAACAATAGCGACTCCGGCAAATATGGGATTGATGAGGAACATGGCTATGGTACACCATAAAGCCCCTATCAACGGAATGAATAGGGGGATATCAAAGCTGGGACGGTAGGATGCTATACCGATCTTCTTTTCTATAAACACCACAAGGTTAATCGTTCCGTAAGTGATAAGAAAAAACATGGTGAGCAAAGGGGCAATCGTATTCAAATCTCCGAATATGAGGCAGATTCCAACAATCAACCCGGTGACCAGGGTAGCGATTCGAGGTTCACCATTCTTACTTTGATATCCGAAAAATTGTCCAAATGGGATGACTTTGTGCTGACCCAATGCCATGAGGGTTCTTGGACCACCGACCAGACTCCCGAGGGCGGATGAAAGAGTTGCGCCTAATATTGCCGCCACGACAATCCATTGCCATTTTGCTAATTCCATCATGATGGTATAATTGTTCTGAAGAGCTTCTGGACTGGCTAAATGATCTAACCAAAATGCAATGGCGATGTAAACCACGAATGATATTGCGATTGCAGAAAGAATACCGACAGAGAGGCTTTTTTTAGGGTCTCTTAAATCTCCTGACATCGCGGCACCTGCTTCTATCCCTGTTACAGCGGGGAAAAATATGGCAAATACTACCCAGAAAGACGCTTTCTCAAAGCTTCCCCAAATAATGATTTGTCCTGAGCCACCCCCCTTCCCCAGAAATAAAGAGACCAGTGAGGCAGTGATGAGCGCCATAATAATGTAGTGCAACTTCATGGCTACTTTAGCGCTGATTAATGATATGATGAGCAAGCCTGTAAGTACTGCGAATCCCACGATCAAGGCGTTATATTCCGGATAGATTGCCACCCATGCTTCAGTGAACCCTACAATATACATTGCAGCGCCCAATGACTGGGAAAAGTAAAGTGGAATCCCCACAGCTCCGCCCACTTCGAGTCCCATTGAGCGGGAAATAATGGCATAGGATCCTCCGGCACCAATTTTAATATTTGATGCCATGGATGCCATAGCCAAGCCAGTAGTCACCGTAACTAATTTAGCCAAAAAAATAATGACAAGAGCACCACCGAAACCAGCGTTTCCTACCACCCATCCAAGTCTGAGGTACATAATCGCACCCAGGATTGTGAGTATGGTAGGTGTAAAAACGCCTTCAAAGGTTCCAAATCGTCGAGTAGAAGCCATGAATCTTACTAGAGGTAACTTTCCACGAATGTGAACAGTGTGTTAGTTATAAGATGGGGGATAAAAAATAGATAAAACCTTGGCAATTTCATTTTTCAGTGTATGGGTGTTTTCCGTAGGAACGCCTTTGGTGAAAGTGTTTATGTGATTTTGTAAATTCACATCAGATATGAGTCTGAATTCATATCAGTAGGTTAGATTAGTTGTTCATATATTTTATCTATCTGCTTAATCAGATGCTCTTTTGTCCCATCGTTTTCAATAACAAAATCTGCCATCTCTACTTTCGTTTCTTCAGGTAATTGAAGGTCGATTCTTTTCTGAATTTCATCTCTACTCAGTGAACTCCGTTCCATGGCACGTTTTATTCGAATCCCTAATTGAGCAGTTACAACAATGACGTAATCTAAATGCTGATCTAATCCTGATTCATAAATTAAGGCGGCATCAACGATGAATATGGAATACTTTTTTCCCTGACTTATTTTATCGAACTGAGTATCAATTTTTTTAAATACAGAGGGATGAATGATTGCATTTAAAACAGCTTGTGCGTCTTCGTTGGCAAAACCTCTGATTGCAAGACGATTTTTGTTAATGGTTCCGTCAGGATTGAGTATATCAGCACCAAATTCTTCAGCAAGTTGTTCCTGCACATGTTGGTTCTCATCTAATATTTGTTTCGCTTCGGCGTCCGCATTAAAGATAAAAGCACCTAATTCTTTCATCCGGTTGCTGACGAAACTCTTCCCGCTTCCAATACCTCCGGTTACCCCAACTTTTAACATTTTATTCTAATTCCAAAAGAATACTATTTGTTACCTCTTTAATTGTCCCCATCCCGCTAACTTTAAGCAAAAGGGATTTATTTCGATAATAATTTATTAACGGTTCTGTCTGTTTCTGATAGACAAGCAATCTTTTCCGGATTACCTCCGGTTTATCATCATCGCGCTGATAAAGTTCACCACCACAGTGATTACATTTTCCCTCTTCTTTTATGGAGTCGATATGAATGTTGGTTATTGCTCCACAATTTCTGCAGGATCTGCGGCTGGAAATTCGTTTTATCACTGTTTCTTCATCTCCATCCAGGGCTATCACAGCATCCAATCGTTGTTGAAGTCTTTCTATTATTTGGTCCAAGCCTTCTGCCTGTGGAATGGTGCGAGGGAAACCGTCTAAAATGTATCCGGTTTTAACATCGTCCTGTTGCAAACGGTTTTCCATTATGTTCAGCATGATATCATCAGAGACTAAATGTCCTGAATTGATGATGGATTCTGCTTTTAGACCCAAGCTTGATTTTTGTTCAATTTCACTTCGGAGAATATCCCCAGTAGAGAGATGAGGAATATCAAATTTTTTGCTAAACATCTTAGCTTGAGTCCCTTTTCCAATACCTGGGGGTCCTAGGAATACGAGTCTCATGACAGTTTTTGATGTTAGAGAAGAATACCTGCGATAGATGCTGTCAACCACGAAGCGAGTGCTCCTGCCATCATTGCTTTGGTGGCAACTTTAGCCAGGTCTTTCCTTCTGTTAGGCGCCAGAGCTCCAATCCCGCCAATCTGAATACCGATAGAAGCAAAATTAGCAAACCCACAGAGTGCATACGTAGCAATTACTTTAGACTTCACCGTAAGATCCGTCATTTCCTGGAGATGACCAAATGCGATCAGTTCAGTCAGCACAATTTTTTCACCCATCAGACTGCCAATCTTGAAAATATCTGCAGCCGGGACACCCATAGTAAAAGCTAAGGGAGAAAATATCCACCCGAGGATTTGTTGAAGACTCAATCCAACCAGGCTGAGGAAATAGTTCACCCCGGCAACCATAGCAACGATGGCGATCAGCATGGCTGCAACATTTGCTGCCAGTCGCATACCATCAGTAGCTCCTCGAGAAACGGCTTCCATTACATTGTCATCCATTTTTCCAATCTCTGTCTTTAGGTCTCCCTGTGTTGGGGATTCTTCCACCTCAGGATAGACAATTTTTGCAATGACCAGCGCTGCCGGAGCGCTCATAACCGATGCTGCCATGAGGTGCCCAGCTATGTTTGGGATATCTGACAACCATTTAACATAGATAGCCATGATGCCTCCCGCAATGGTGGCAAATCCACCTGTCATTATAGCGGTGAGTTCACTTTTTGTCATGGTGTTAAGAAAAGGTCTTACCACTAAAGGGGCTTCTGTTTGACCGACAAAAATATTGGAGGAACAAGATAACGTCTCTGACCCGCTTGTTCCCATGGTCTTCTGCATCCCTTTCGCTATCCCCTTCACCAGTAATTGCATAATACCAAAATAGTAAAGAATTGCCATAAGCGCCGAAAAAAAGATGATGGTAGGTAACACTTGAAAAGCGAAAAAGAAACCCAATGAATTTTCAGATTGGGGTCCCAGAGCAAGATTGTTAAATACGAATTTTGCTCCTTCATCAGAAAACTGTAGAAGCTTTCTTATGGCGCGGTCAAAAAATAGAAAAAGGGGTTTTCCTATGGGTGTTGCCAGAATAAAAATGGCAAAAAACCACTGTAAGCCGAGACCCCAATATACAATTCTAAGGTTAATTTCTTTCCGGTTGTTGGACATAAGGTACGCTATCCCAAGAATCGCAAATATGCCTAAAAACCCTGTAAGTCTTTCCATTATTCCTTTCCGTCAGCTGACGGATGCTGTGGACAATCCTTCGTAACAATTCCGGCAACGGGCTTCGTAAATATCACTTTCTCCAATAATGACCTGATCTGTGTCCTGGGTGAGGCGCTGCGTGTAATTTGCCGGGTTCCCACAAACCATACAAATAGCCAAAGTTTTGGTAATGTATTCTGCTTCTGCCAATAATGCTGGGATAGGACCAAAAGGATGTCCCATGAAATCCTTATCCAATCCGGCGACGATGACCCGTTTTTTTCGGGCTGCTAATTGTTTACAGACATCCACGAGCGAGTTATCAAAAAATTGAGCTTCATCAATGCCAACGACTTCCGAAAATTCAGCCAGTTTGGGAATTTGTCTGGCGTTCTCTACTAATTGTGATCCCAATTTCATTTTATTATGGGAAACGATATGATTTTCACTGTATCGGGAATCAATACTGGGTTTGAAGATTCCTACTTCCTGCTTTGCGATTTGCGCTCGCCTGAGCCGCCGAATGAGTTCTTCTGTTTTACCACTGAACATACTTCCGCAAATTACTTCTATCCAACCTGATTCTTTTGGACTGAGTGTAGGCATTTATTTAGAATTTTAGTTGTTCAACAGCGAACGAATTTTTGTTTGAATGAGATCGATTGCCACCTGATTATCGCCACCTTCCGGAATAATAATATCTGCAAATTTTTTGGTTGTTTCCACAAATTGTTCATGCATGGGACGAACAATATCCAGGTACTGCCTTACTACATCCTCAAATGTTCGACCCCGTTCTCGAATGTCTCGGGTTAAACGTCGAATGATTCGAATATCCGGATCTGTTGCAACATAAATTTTTATGTTCATCATTTCCCGTAATATTTCATCGGTAAATACCATAATCCCTTCAAGAACGATGGCGTGATGGGATTTTATTTCCCGGGTATCGGGAAGACGAGTGTGTGTTGAAAAATCATAAATGGGTACCGAAATCGTTTCTTTTTTCAATAAACTCTTGAGATGAGACCGAAGAAGGTCGAAGTCTATGGCATCAGGGTGGTCAAAGTTCGTTTTTAATCGTTCATTGAAAGGGAGATGGGAGAGGTCGTGGTAATATGAATCCTGTTCGATGATAGTAACTTCTCCTTCTCCGAATTCTCTGAGAATATTTTTTGCCACAGAAGATTTTCCTGATCCGGACCCCCCGCCAATTCCTATTAGAATATTGGCATTCATTCAGTCAGACTTTGATTGTCGAAGGGGTGTGGGAGAAGTTCGCTGCTGTTCATTATTACCTGTTTTCCATTCTCATCGATTAGGGTAATCGGAATATCGCCACACAGTTCCCAGATGATCTGTCTGCATGCCCCGCAGGGCGCTGCACCATTCCTGGTAGCAATGACTAAAGTTTTGAACTTTTTATATCCTTGTGCTATGGCGGAATGTAATGCCACTCTTTCAGCGCAAGTGGTCAAACCATAACTGCTTGATTCCACATTGCAACCGGATACGATTGTACCATTTTCGGTTTCCACTGCAGCGCCCACCTTGTATTTGGAGTAGGGAGCGTGGGCGTTTGATTTAACTTGCAAGGCTGCCGTAACAACATCTTTCATCAGACTCTATCAATTCGTATCATTTTTATGGCTTTTATAAATCCGATTCCTGCAACAAAACCTCCAATATGGGCAAACCATGCAATACCTCCCGTAGTGTCAATACCCATCGTAATTAATCCGTTGGTTAACTGAAAGAGAAACCAAAAGCCAAGCACATAAATGGCAGGTATCCGGATAGTGGTGATAAAAACAAACAAGAAGACAAGCGTATGTACCCTTGCTCTCGGAAAGGTAATCATATATGCCCCTAACACTCCGGCAATTGCACCGCTGGCACCGATCACAGGTATGGTTGATCCCGGATCAATTACGGTTTGAAGTATTCCCGCAGCGAGACCACTTGCTAAATAAAAAATAATGAACTTAACATGACCCAAAACGCTTTCAATATTATCCGCAAATATCCATAGATAAAGCATGTTTCCGCCGAGGTGCATTAATCCACCATGAAGAAACATGGATGTGAACAGTGTCATTACGTAATAAGTAAAATTTTCAGAAACTGTTTGTGGAATGATGGCAAATGAATTAGTAAACGCAGGAGCCGATATATTTTGGAAGAGAAAAATTACAACATTCATACCCACCAGCGCATAAGTCACATAGGGTACAAGTACACGGGGATTGTCGTCTTTATATGGGATAATCACGGTTTTTAATTTACGGAAAAGTGTACTTCTTTTCTGGTAAAGTTTCCTACCTGGTCAGTCGCTTCAATTACAAGTGAATGTTCACCTTTTTCAAGAGGAGTTTCGAGAATATAGCGAACAATTTTTTTGATTGGTTGATATTCGAAAATAAGGTTTTTTCCATCTAAAATCATAGAAATTGATTCCTCGTTATTTATCCCGGCAAGCTCATCAAATATTTTTGCAGATAAAGTTTTAACATCTTGGAATTGGTAATATCCACCATGCCCAGGGAAAACATTTTTGATGATCGGTTCGTTCGTATCCTCGATAACAGCTATAGCCTCCAGACTGTAAACGGTAGTAAAGAACATCCTTCTTTTTTCTGAAAATCTGGAGGGGAGATAGGTCCAACCTTCTTTTTGATCATAATAAAATATACCCATGTTTTTGGGGTTTCTTTCCATAGTTGGTAGTATAATGGCAATTCGAGCCGAGTCCTGGAGTGGTCTGTCAAAGGGCTGAAGTTGATATGTTTTGCTGATGAATGTACCCCCTGCTACGGGAACCGGGATTTTC
The DNA here is from genome assembly GCA_004124475.1 of Fidelibacterota bacterium. Lineage (GTDB taxonomy): Bacteria > Fidelibacterota > Marinisomatia > Marinisomatales > SCKK01 > SCKK01. The sequence goes on along the minus strand of SCKK01000034.1, from coordinate 4,526 downwards.
ACATTTTCGATCCAGAATGCTGTTTTTTCGTAAAATGTGGTAGGGAGCGCTTGGAGTGAGCAGTTTTCATCCGGCGATACAACGGCGGTTATCATTTTATTTGAGGAAATAGCCGGTTTCATCCGAATCCGAGTTTCTCTAACCGGCGAACCCTCGATGGTAATGATTACCTCATCAGTTCCTTCAAATTGGTCTGGTATTAAAGGGTCGGATAAAAAAGCGGTGGGACTGATTCTAAATAGATTTACACTCAAGTCCTTGGTTTTGCCTCGAAGTGTAATCTGTGGTTGTTGTGAAATATAGCTGCTTGTCTCAACTTGGAATAAAATTGTATTTTGCAGGTGTGATATACTCAATTCTATATCTACCGTCATATAATCAGCGGGTGTAATATTTATTGGTAGATGATATGGATTGCTAACAGCACCTAACTTGTTAATTCCGATGAATTGTAGAATACGATGGTTTACTTCCTGTGTTGGAAGATTTACGATCAGGTTACGTTGCTCAGAGTGAGTTGTTGTTGCTTCGACCTTTTGTTCGGCATATCCTTTTGATTTAAAACTGTAACAGACAAAATCCGTAATAGGAAAAGGACTCCCCTTTGGCTTTAGACTGACGGCGACAGTAGAATCACTCCAATTCAAAATGGAAGCGGTGATGGAGATGGGAGGCGCAGAAAAAAGAGTCCCTTTAATTTTTACTACATTTTTTGCAGGGTCAAATAACCGAATGATGACTTTATGGTAACCCGGAGTTAGCTGTAATTGTCCATGAGAGGGTTGGTTGATAAAATCGAGCACTCTATTGGCATCTGTTGAAAACAGTCTGTGGAATTCACCTTCATTTAATCGAATTAATGAATTATCTCGCTCTACTTCAATAAGATGGGTTTGTTCAAAAGAGAAACGGTCAAATTCAATCCGGTATTGTTCGACATCATTTATAGAAAGTACAGCTCCGAATATATTATACTTATTGGACATATTGGATATCTTGTCTGTTGCAGCAATCTCAAGACCTATTTTCCCAAAAACGTGGATGGTATCCGGGAGTTCATATTCATCCGTTTTGGTTCGCCACAACGGGAAAATTTGAGGCAAATTACTGCCGTTAATGACAGCATCCCGGCTGAGAGGCACAATCGCTATAGATTCAGGGACAGGTAACCGCTTATCGTAAATAGTGATGCCATGTGAAAGGGGATTTAGAGGCCGGTTGTTAGCATCTCGAAGTTCGAAATGAAGGTGAGGGGCAAATGCCCCGCCGGTTTCTCCGGTGTACCCAATCAGATCTCCTTTCTGGGCTGGAAATTCCTTTTCACCAAAATATTTTTCTATTGAGTAGGTGTTCTGTCTGTTCTGTTCCAGTTTCACTATAGCGTTGAGAACAGGAATGAATGCATTGAGATGGGCATAGACTGCGGTGTTTCCGTCGTTAAGTTTAAGATACAGGACTTTGCCGTAACCGCCGGAAGATACCTTGATTCGCGAAATATAGCCATCGCTTACCGCAAGAATTTCGTGTCCGGTGGTTCCTTTTGTTTTGATGTCTATGCCAGCGTGAAATCGCCGGGGGCGGTACTCACCAAAGTTGGAAGATAGGGATTTATCTAATTTTAAGGGCCATTGGTAGTCCTGAGCCGGTCCAAAGGAAGCCATAAAATTGGTTAGGAAAAGAAGTAAAAGGATTTTCTTCACGGTATAAGATTGATATGATGGAGAAATTTAGAAACAGAATGGTGATCATTCAATGCTTTTTCAAAAGAAAATAAACTAAAATTACAAAGGCGCCAGGTCTGACGCCTTTGTGATATTAAATTGGATAAGGATTTATTTCATTTATGATCCATTTAATTCTTCCAGTTTTTCTTTCAGTTTCTCCATTTCTTCTCTGAGTTCTTCTATTTCTTTTTTTAAGTCGTGGTGATCAAACATAAATCCTCGTTCAAATTTTTTCATATGGGGCAAATCAAATTTCTCTTTTGTATCAAACCATGTGAAAGAATCATCGGATTCTCGGGTGCTGAGTGTAGCGGTTATGGTTTTCTTCCTTCCGTTACGAGTGATGTAAATTTTGATTTCCTCTCCGGATTCTCTTCCTCGGATGTAACGTGACAAGTCATTTGTACTTTCTATGGATTCATCATTTACTTTATAAATGACATCCCCTGCTTTGAGCCTTGCTTTTTCTGCCGGACTGTCTTCTTCCACTCCCGACACCAAAATACCCCCCTGGTTTTTAACCTTAAAATACGCTTTTAATTGATCAGTGAGCGTTTGTATGTGAACGCCGAGCCATGTTTGATCATGGGTTTTGTGGGGGCGGGAACCGTGACGAAAAATAAAGTCCTTACCTCTTTTCGCTTTTGAACATGAGTACGCTCTTTTATCGTGCGAATATGTATGTACTTCATGTTCATCATCTGTAAAAATTGCTCTAACAACTGCTTTAGATGTTTTTATAATTTCATCAGCAGCGTTATCCGAAAAGGGTATTTTAATAACTTGTTCGTTACCATCCCGCGTGATGACCACAGTAATTAAGCCGTCTTCAATTTTTGCATCGACGTCTACTTCTATATCTTGTTGATCAGTGGAGTGTGTTTTGATTGTAAATACCGTGATATCTTCGGTTACTTCTTCATGTTGGGTATAGGTTGGGGACAATAGTATAAAAGATAAAAGAACTATGAACATTGGTTTCATTACGATTCCTCCTGTTTTTTCGTAGGAACGAGGGTGGTAACCAAAAGTTCCTGGTAACCTATCTCACACACAATTGAGTGGATAAAATAGTACTATGGCAGGTTTCATAATATTTCTAAATTGTGTTGTTATACTTTGCGAATCTTCATTCCAAATATGATAGGAGGGCAATCGATGAAGAAAATTATAGTACTATCAATATTCGTATTAATGAACGGAATAGTTAACCCAGCGTTTTCTCTCGGTGGATTTGGTGTTTACGCCGTGAGCGACAATTTCACAATTGACAGTTATGAGCAGAATTTTACCTTCCTTGGTCAGGATCTTGTCAGTATGACGAGAACCGAAATGGATAAACCGTTTGGTCTCGGAGGTTTCCTATACATTGATGCCATTCCCTTTATAGATCTGGAGGCTAATTTTGAAATCGCAGGTCAGACGTATGATTTCACATGGGATGTTGCTGGTCAACAACCTGAAACACACGAAGTCGCTTGGATCCGTTCTGCCTTGTACTTGACTGCAAGAAAAACGATATTCGGCATGGGACTCCCGATGTTAGGTGGAATAAAGATGAACGTTGGAGGTGGAGTAAACTTCCAAGCATCCGTGCCACTTGTCGATAAGGACTTCATGGAAAGTTTCCTGGAATCTGCAGATGCTGAAATCGATGTCAACGATATCATAGATCAGGCGAGTAAGAACACGGGCTTCCATCTTCAAGCAGGTTGTCAGGTTAAACTTCTTGCTTTGAATCTATTTGTCAATGGACGGTATACAGTGGTGAAGGATGTGATCCCTGACAAAAATGGGTATTTAAGTCTTTGGGTAGGTCTTGCCTTTGGCATATAGGTCAGAAGCCATAGTTTGATAGAAAAAGGGTGGAGTTTTCTTCACCCTTTTTTGTATATAGAATTATTTATTAAAAGGGACGATCGATTGGCTTTTCCACTTTTTCAGGTCTTCTGAAAAAAAGTGGTGGCCGCTGCTTGTCACGGCGATGTAGAATTGTTTGGTTCCATCAGCGCCAGGCAGGCTAGTTAGAGAAATAAAGTCGGTTCTATCATCTATTCTTACAGAGAAATTAAATACGTTTCCTATGGTCACTGGGTTTCTGTTTTTCATTAAATACACATTCCCGTAATCAGTTAATACAGCAAATCCCATGATAGGGGGTGCTATCCCGAAGGAATAGGAGACAGAGGAAACTATAGTTTCCGATATCATCTCCGGTTCCGTTAACTCATCTAACGCAGCCTTTAATTCGTTCAGCAGTTCGGGAGGAATCGATTCGCCTGGGGATCCTTTAGGTCCAGGAGGTCCCGGTGGCCCCTGTTCTCCGGGAGGTTCGGCTTCACCTGGTGGACCTTGTTCTCCGGAAGTATCCATCTCACCCGTTTGACCTATTTTCCCCCTGCGAGCTTGTGGTGCACAAGAGAACAATGAGAGAGTAAAAATAAATGTCAGAGAAATTACTGTGAAATGCATTACTGAGCGGGAAAAAGATAGGGTAAAGCCCTTCCCCATGCCATAGACATGATAATCAGAAGTTCTGATACAATGGCGGTGATAAAGAATAAAATTGACCTCTTTGATGAACTCGCAAAAAGTTAAATTATGATAATTAGCTGATAATATTGTATATGAGTGATATTTTTCTTGGATTATTTCTGTATTATGGTTAACTTAAGTTATTATAATACAGGGAGATACAGAATTTTAAAATGCAGTACATAAAAAGTCGAAATCAGTTAACATTTGATGTTACTCCACCATGGCACGGAGTCTTGTCGGAGAAAAAAGTCAAACGCCTTGAGA
>SCKK01000033.1 GCA_004124475.1 Fidelibacterota bacterium | reverse complement strand
AGCGTGAGCTGGTTGTAGTGTCTCATTTGTGCTCCTCATTTTTGTCTTAAAGAAAAGAGGAGAGCCTACAGCAGCTCCGCTTTCTTTACAAACAGTGTTTGAGTTGCACTTAATAGTTGAATTCAAGTTCAGAGAAAATGATAGATGGAGCAATAATCCGGTGTGACCATGCAATTAACCTTTTATTGTTATCAAATCCACCTTGTAGAATATGTTTGCTTGCAGGTCGATAATAATCATGATGAATATCATCTTCCCGTGTCCATATTAGTTTAATAGGTTTGCCTGCTTTTTTTGAAATCTGAACAGCTTCTATCACAAAATCGTTAAATGCTCGCCGCCCAAAACCACCGCCAAGGAGAGTGACATTAACTTTAATTTTATCAAGGGGAAAACCTGTCAATTTTGACACTAATTTTTGAGCGCTTTGCGGTCCTTGTGTAGGGACCCATATCTCGCAACCATCCCGACGTACATCAGCGACACAGCTCATAGGCTCCATGGTCGCATGGGCTTGAAATGGGACTTCATACGATGCCTGGAGAGTAGAATGAGATAGCTTTAACGCTTTTTCCACATTTCCATCTTTTCGACCCACTGCTCCTTTTTTTTCACTTCTTTTGTTAAATAGTTGGGTAATTTTTTTACTGCTTAAATCTCTGTTTTTACCTTCATCCCATGTAACATTCAGCAATCGTTTACCTTTTATTGCAGCCCAGGTTGACTTAGCCAAGACAACAACACCCCTGTCAATTTCAAAGACATCGACTACATCATTCGACTGAATCGTTGCATCAGCGTTGAAGTGTTTGACCGTTCCTCCAAACACTGGACAACGAGAAACTGTTGCATAGTGCATATCAGGCAGTTTTACATCATTACTGTAGATAGCACTTCCGTTTACCTTACTGGGAGTGTCTATCCGTGGTATGGATTTTCCAATTATTCGAAAGTCATCCGGATTTTTTAGGGACACATTAGAAGGAATTGTGATCTTGGAAGCTGTATTTACCAATTCCCCATATGTAAACCGTCTGCCTGAGGGACGATGGACCACGGTTCCCTTATCGGTGTAACATGATTTAACACCTACATTCCACTTCTTAGCTGCAGCCATTATTAACATCATCCGACCAGTGGCACCTGCTTTTCGTAATATTTCCCAGGATGTTCGAACAGAACGGCTTCCGGAAGTATTTTGCGAACCATACTTCTTAGGATGGGCAGGTGCCTGAACTATTTGGACGGTTGCCCAATCAATATCCAGTTCCTCTGCCACAATCATGGGCAATGATGTCATTACACCCTGCCCCATTTCTGATTTTGCCACCATGATCGTAGTGGTACCGTCTGTATCGATTTTCAGCCAGGCGTTTGGCTTAAAGTCCAGTGGTGAATCGGTTTCAGCAGCAAGTAGTCGATCTCGATACGGCAGGTAAAATCCGAGTACAAGTCCTGCTCCTGCTGCTGAGGATACTTTCAGAAAATCCCGACGGCTGATTTTAGAAGTGATGGTCATGTTACATTATCTGTGATGCTATGTGAATAGCACGACGAATTCTTTGATAAGTACCACATCGGCACAGGTTCATTCTCATTGTCACGTCTATGTCTTCATCAGTGGGGTTGGGTTTTTCTCTAAGTAACGCTGAAGCTGTCATTATTTGGCCAGATTGACAATAGCCACATTGAGGAACTTCTACTTCAATCCAGGCGAGCTGAAGGGGATGTTTGCTGTCAACGGATAGACCCTCAATCGTAGTAATCTCCATTTCCACAGCATATTCGACAGAAGTCATGCATGATCGTGTGGGTTCACCATCCAAATGAACCGTACATGCCCCACACAATCCTCGACCACAACCGAACTTTGTTCCGGTTAGTCCCAGCGTATCCCTTAAGACCCACAGTAAAGGGGTTTCAGGATCGACGTTGACACTATGGGTTTTTCCGTTGACTGTTAATGTTATCTGAAACATCAGGAATTTGTATTTTAGGCTGTTAAAAAGTAACAGAAAGTGTTAGGGATTACAACTATATCTGCAACATTTTTACTTAAGTTTCGCATATGAATAACCCCGTCATTTATGGCGGGGATAATGAAGTCCAAAAAAAGATAGCTACGTCGTTCACGACGTTACCTTTCAAAGAATTCTTTTGTTTTGAATGAGAAGGGCGTGCCTGCCCGACTCGACCGGTTATGCTGGAACGCTCTAAACGATTTTCAACTTTTCGATCCCAGCCCCGAAACTTGGGGTTGGGATTTGAATGTGCCAAAATTCCGGCAGGGTATTTTCACAGGATCCATTGGACATGCCCTTATCATTTGGAGTATTATACGTTTATAACGCCGTGAACGGCATCAGCATGTTATTAGTATCCCAAACCCCGCTACGTTAGAGGGCGGAACGGGGCTACGGAGAAAAATATCCCGACATTATAGACAGACACTAATTAAAGAAACGTCGGTTACTCAAATCCGTGCCACAAATAATATGTCACCAGTCCCCGCCACGGTTTCCAGTTTTCTGCGATCTCTCTTACCTGGGTTTCTGTGGGTCGTTCTTCCAGGTGATAACATCGCTGGACAGCTTTTTGGAGTCCAATATCTGCTGCAGGCACAAGATCAGTTCTGTTAAATCCTATCATCGCTGCGTATTCAGCAGTCCACTTGCCAACCCCATAAATTGACATCAATACTTCAAGTAATTCATCGTCTTTAAGAGATGTCCAGTGATCCAATGAATATTCACCTGACATAATTCCTTTCGCCAACCGAATAATGAATCGGCTTTTCGATCCTGAATATTGGAGTGGTCGTAGCGCATCCTCTGGGAGATTAGCTATTTTTTCAGGGGTTGGGAATGTCCACAATTCACTGTTGTCAGTAAAGTGTAACCCGTAATGCGTAATCAATCTGTGTTTAAGAGTAGTAGCAAAAGCGACATTGAGTTGCTGATCTGTAATTGCTGTAATTAGGGCTTCAAAAGGAGATTTTTGGTACATTCTCAATCCGATTAATGTTTCAATTAATGGCGCCAGATGGGGATCCTTTTTTGCGAATCGATAAAACTGGATAATGTCCTGATTTAGTCCGAAACGATTTTTCAATTCTGAAATAACAATCTGCTGTAATTCTGAATCCCGATTATCAATTTCTATGGTCAGTACACCATCATGTTTTTCCTGAGTAACAGTGACCAACTGACCAGAGAGAACGGTGTAATATTTTTTGTTTTTTAATTGTTCAGTAAGACCAAATGGTTCTCGTGTTAGATCTCCAAGCCCAATATATAAATTAAAAGGACCCTTGGGATCAAGAGTGAAAACCATCAAATAGTAGTTCCAGAGGGGGTTTTCTGAGTTGAATTAATAAGGAATACACCTCCCAGAACCAAAGCGGAACCAGCTATCATTAATGGTGTGAGTGTTTCATTGAGAAAAACCCATCCAAGAATGAGAGCGATAACAGGGGGTATCAATGCAACAGTGGAAATTTGTGTGATGGTAAGATGACCGAAGAGCCAAAAGAAAATAGACCAGGTAATCACCGATCCAAAAACAGCAAGATATAAAAGGGCAGAGACGTTTGGAAAATCCCAAACCATATTTTGGGGATTCTCTACTAAAAAAGATGTGGGTATCAAAATCAGGGCAGAAATGCTTTGAGAGACAGTGTTTAAATGTAAATGAGGAATCTCAGATTGGTGAATTTTATAGAAGATGTTTGGCCAAACTGCAATTACAACAGCAAAAAGGACAGCCCAAACACCAATCATTTGAAAGTTACTTGATGTTCCATCCTGTGGTCGAAAAATTAAAAATGTCCCGATTAACCCAATTGTGCCTCCTAATATTTTCTTCATATTTAAACGGTCACTTGGGATCATAAAATGAGCCAGGATTGCAATGAAAATTGGAAGGGTTGCCCAAAGTACTGAAGACATCCCTGAATAGATAAATTGTGTTCCCCAATAAGTCAGGGAATAAGAACATCCAAAATTTAATATCCCAAATGCAAGGTACGCTTTAATGGCATTCGGTGTCAGGATAAGTGATTCTTTTCGCCATAAGAAAATGGACCACAAAATAATACTGGAGATGCCAAATCGGAGTCCAACACCCAAAATAGGGGGTGTACCCGTCAGACTAATCTTTAATACAATCCAGGTGGTTCCCCAAATAACACAGAGAGTCAGATAAGCGATTAATACTTTAGACCGCATTATGGTTTATGTGTATCCAGACCAGGGGTAGTCGGAAGTGATATGGGAATATTTGGAATAAAAAACATAGCCACGTGAATTAATTGAAAAAGCTAAGGCTGAGGAAGTGGTGAGTGGTGAGATGTTTTCATCTTTTCCACAGGATGCTGTGCACGGTTTGGGTAATGATGCCCCTAACGTATGTCGTTGTTGGGTGACGTAACCGATAGTCGAAAGCCGAATAACGAAACTGGCTTCGTAACCGTTCAACGATTAACGAATGAGAAGTTATCTCGTCGATAAACATTGTTCCGTAGGAACTCCTATAGAGAAATTCCCTGCCTGACCCCGATTTAATCGGGGCAGGCGATATAGCGGATTAGTCTTATCGTTGCTTTTCGCCAAATCGTTCATGCCATAGGACAAGTACAGGGCTGGCGATAAAGATAGAAGAATAGGTTCCGACGATGACGCCAATGATCATAGCGAAGGCAAAGTATTTAATAACTTCTCCTCCTGCAACATACAGCGTGAATACCACAACAAATGTGGTCGTAGATGTAATAATTGTCCGTGAAAGGGATTGGTTGATACTCCGATTAATAATGGTGTTGTATGATTCCTGTTTAAGCCGTTTGATGTTTTCCCGAATTCGATCGAAGACGACGATAGTATCATTGAGAGAATACCCTACGATAGTAAGAAATGCAGCTACAATAGCAAGTGAAATTTCATAATCCATGATTGAAAAAATACCCAATGTAATGATAACATCATGAACCAGTGCAGCGATAGCGCCGATGGCGAACTTAAATTCGAATCGGATCGAAATGTAGATTAGAATACCTATCATAGCAGTTAGTATTGCAAAGAATGCTTTTCCCCTCAACTCCATACCGATTTTAGGTCCTACTGTTTCGACTCTTCGGAACTCGGGTGATTCTCGGGGGAGTTCCTCAAGGATGGCGTTCTCCAAATTTTCCACGAGGGTTTCAGTATCCTGACTTATTTTAATTCGGATCAATACTTCATTAGGTGCACCGAAAGTTTGTACGTCACTTTTTTCAAATCCCATGTTCCGTAAGATACGCCTTAACTCAGGTAATTTTGCATCCTCGTTAAACCTGATCTGTACCAGTGTGCCTCCCTCAAAATCAATGCCCAACTTGGGTCCTCCCTGCAGAAGGAGAGAGATTAGTCCAGCCAGAATAATGGCGCCGGAAATGACAAAGCCATATCTGCGCATTCCCAAAAAGTCAATGTTTGTCTGGCCTAAAAATTTCATATGCTTAAAGTAGTTAGCGTTCGTCTGGCGGTCATCATATTAAAAAATGTCCGAGTCAGGAAGATGGCTGTAAACATGCTTATTGTAACTCCCCAGAATAGAACAATGGCAAATCCTTTTACGGGACCGGTACCAAACTGCATAAGTACCAATGCCGCTATAATGGTTGTCACATTAGCATCAATGATGGTGGTGAGGGCACGGGCATAGCCACTGTCAACGGCGGCTCTTACCGTTTTCCCTTTCAACAATTCTTCACGAATCCGCTCAAAAATAATCACATTAGCATCTACTGCCATGCCTACCGTAAGAATCAGACCTGCAATGCCGGGTAGGGTCAAAGTAGCTTTCAACGTGGCTAAAATGGCAAGAACGAGAAGGATGTTCCAGATAAGAGCGAAATCTGCAATTAGTCCTGCCTTACGATAGTAGACAACCATAAATATCAGGACCAATGCGAAGCCGATGAGAATAGAACGGGTACCTTTTTCGATGGAATCGTGACCCAGTGAAGGTCCAATGGTTCTTTCTTCAATAATGTTGACAGGCGCCGGTAAAGCTCCAGCCCTGAGGACGATGGCTATATCCTTAGCTTCATCCATATTGGCGAATCCTTCCACCGTTGTCTGACCTTGTGTGATCTTTGATCGAATGACTGGCGCCATGTGAACTTTTTTATCCAACACGATTGCAACCTTACGTCCTATGTTTGCTCCTGTAAGTCGGGACCAGGTTTTTGCTCCCTCGGAGTTCATGCCGAGGCTGACAACGAATTGACCTGCTGCCTGACTTTCGGTGCCGCCAATGGTGGCTTTGGCTTCTGTGATAACACCACCCGTTAGTCCGGCTTCCGCTTCAAGATGATATAAGCGGTAAAATGATTCTTCTCTCCCCTCAACGGTAGGGAAAGTTTCTTTACTGTTACCCCAGGCAAACCTGCTATCTCCAGTGGCAAGGAGAGATTGTACTTTTACCATCTTGAGAATTTTATTTACAGCATAGATATTGCGCTCAGGGACACCAATATCCCCACGAATATTCCTTAACAACGCTGAAAACGGTCTTTTCTCGAAAAGCTGCCTGTCTACAAGTACACCTGATGCGTCACTTTCATCACCAAGACTCACCTCAACTTCCCCAAATAATTCGGATAAAGAAATTTCCTGTTCGTCGGCTATTCTGCTTTCAGTTACCTCAGTAGTATACTCAGTTTCTTCGACCTGGTCAGCCTGTCCCAGAACATCTTCGAGCTCTTCACTTCCTTTTAGCACATTATCGATTCTTGTTAAAAGATTTTGCGTGATTTCTGGGTCTTTAATCAGAACAAACTCCAATAGAGCTGTGCTTTGGAGGAGTCCCCGTGCTCTCTCCGGATCATCGATACCTGCAAGTTCAACGATAATTCGCCGATCGCCCTGTTTTTGAATGATGGGTTCGGATACACCAAACTGGTCGATCCTGTTCTGGAGTATTTCTAACGCCCTATCGATGGCATCGGTAGCTTGGTCCTGGAGTACTGACTCTATGTCTTTGGAATCATTTACTAGATCGATGTAATGCCGGCTGAGCCGCAAGTTCCGATCAGCAGCCTCCCGGATAAAAATCGGAATAAAATCCTGGCCCATTTCAATTGATTTCTCTTTAGCACTGTTAAAAACTTCATTAAAGAGATCATTTTTATTGTTGGCAATATTTTCTATAAGGGTAGGGATATCCACTTCGAGGACAATGTGCATTCCTCCTTTGAGATCAAGTCCCTGACGAATTATCTTTGACTCAAGATCTGCAAGTGACCCATCCTCCTTCATCATTGCCTTCTCTTCATCAGAAAGAAGGCTGTATTCTATTGTTGGAAAAAGAGCATAAATCGCCCACAAAAGAATGACGCCAATGATGAGTAACCTGGGTGTATTTTTTGCAAACATAATCAAATTTTAGGTGTCGATAAAGTTTATCCCTCGACAAGCGGGTGCGAATTTAGGATTGACTTGGATTGTAGGCAAAGTATTTTTGGGATTCTAAAATAAGTTAGAAAGTAGAATATAGCTACGTCCCAATGCATCGGGAATTGAAAAGGCAAAGGCTGAGGCTAAGGCTTAGGATAAGATTCCTCTGAAGCTCACGTACGCAGGATCCTGTGGAAAGGTCTACTTTGGAGAATACCTAGGGGAATTCGTCTTTTATGTTAACAAGCGTCAGTTTGAAACTGAGGAACAAATCAATGCTTAAATACTCAACTGAAAGTGGCAGAGTCAAACGGAAGCGTTGAGAATATGTCACCCCTACAAAATCATCATATTTCGTTGAATTCCTACAGTTCCTTAGCCTTTGCCTCAGCCTAAGCCTGAATAGTTACAATCCTACTTTGTTTTCCCACATTAAGTCTGTGAAAGTGTGACGTTCTAGCCTTCTTTTATGAGCATGGTATTTATAACATTAACCGATCGTTGGCTTTTGTCTGAGTTTTCGCTAAACTCAGTTAAGGTGCATCTTTGGCTTAAATGACCCCACATTTTTTCCCAATCTTTACAAAGGCGTCAATTGCTTTATCAAGATGTTCTTGGGCATGCGCCGCACTGATTTGAACTCGGATCCGGGCTTCTCCCTTTGGCACCACGGGATAAAAGAAGCCTATGACATAAATGCCTTCCAATAACAGGTCGGTTGCTATATCCTGTGCCAGTTGTGCGTCTCCTAACATGATGGGAACGATGGGATGAATACCCGGCTTTATATCGAATCCCTGGTCAGTCATGCATTCCCTGAAATAGCGTGTATTTCTTTCCAGTCTGTCACGAAGCTCCGTTGTTCTGGATAGCATCTCCAGACAGACAATCCCTGCTGAAACAATAGAGGGAGCGAGGGTATTACTAAAAAGGTACGGTCTCGATCGTTGCCGAAGGATATCGATAATCTTCTGCCTTCCAGAGGTAAATCCACCACTGGCTCCGCCCAAAGCTTTACCCAATGTGGAAGTAACAATATCAACACGTCCCATGACCCCGCAATGGTCAATAGACCCTCGCCCCGTGGCGCCAAAAAATCCTGTGGCGTGGGAATCATCCACATGGACCAGGGCACGGTATTTTTCAGCAAGTTCACAAATTTCGTTTAACTTTGCCACGTCTCCGTCCATAGAGAAGACACCATCTGTAGTAATCAACCGCGTTTTGTGAGATTGGGTTTTTCTGAGGATGTCTTCAAGGTTCTTCATATTCCCATGGGGAAAACGGAATCGATCCGCCTTGCAAAGACGAACTCCATCGATAATGGAAGCATGATTCAACTGGTCGGATATGATGGCGTCATCCGGTCCGAGGAGTGTTTCAAAAAGCCCCCCATTGGCATCAAAACAGGATGTATAAAGTATGGTATCATCCATTTCAAGGAATTCCGAAATCTTTTTTTCCAATTCCTTATGAATCGTTTGTGTGCCACAGATAAACCGAACAGAACTGAGACCAAATCCCCACTGTTCAAGTCCCTTTTGAGCTGCTTTGATTAAATCAGGATGATTTGCAAGCCCCAGATAGTTGTTTGCACAGAAATTAAGAACCTTTTTGCTCTTTACGAGGATCTCCGCACTTTGTTGGGATTCAATGATACGTTCAGATTTAAAAAGCCCAGCTTCCTGTATGCTGTTTAGTTCAACTGTCAGTTTCTCTTTTATAGTGTCCATGAAATCTCCATTTTGATTTGTTTCTCAATATTTATTATCATACAGTATAAACTCTAAATAATCGTGCAAATTAATGACACTTTTTATAGACCATACTTTTTACAAATCTCAGGAATCAAATAATCTTCAAAGGCAGAATCGAAATTATGAACAGGCTCCCAATTCCAGTCCTCCCTGGCAGAAGTGTCGTCAATTTCTCGGGGCCAACTGTCAACAATAGACTGACGTTTGTCGTTTACTTCAAATGTTATTTTAGCATCTGAGAAATAGGATAGAATTTTGTTCCGAAAATCTCCCGCTGTAGGACTGAAGGAGGTAATGTTATAAACCATTCGACGTAGGGATTTTTCAGGAGCTTTGACAAGTAAGAGTATGGCTCGAATAGCATCGGGCATGGTCATAAATGGCATGACGGTATCTTCCCGTAAAAAACAAGTGTACGGTTTTTTTCTAGCAGCAGCATGGATCATTTCCGGTGCATAATCACTGCTTCCTCCTGAAGGCATTGTATGAGCGCTGATAAGTCCAGGGAGCCTGATGGAACGGAAGTCAATTAAATTCGTGCTGGATTCCACTGATAGTCGTTTGTAGTACCGGGCAAAATATGTTCCGATATTTTCGCAATAGAGTTTATTGCACCCGTACATGGTTTGAGGATAACGAAATTGATCTTCCGGAACGGGACCTGTATTATCTCTGAGATTTGAATTTGAGATGCCATAGACTGCAATTGAACTGGGGAAGAAGAACTTCACGGCTCTCCCCAGGCTTTGACCCTGTTCAATGGCTAAGTCCAAAAGATTAATAGTCCCGGTTACATTCACATCATGAGCGATTCTGGGAGAAAACTCTGCCCGTGTGCTAAGGATTGCAGCAAGGTGAAAAATAGTGGAAATCTCAAATTCAGCGTTTAGCCTTTCCAGAAGATCCTTATCCAGAATGTTACCGATGATATAATCGTATACTCTCTTTTGGATAAATGAATCGGGAGGTTTGAGATCAAGCCCGATAATACTGTAATTACTTTTATGCGACAGATATTCAACGAGACCATGTCCGATCTCACCATTGATACCGGTTATAAGAATGATTGGTTTGCGCATATCAGAATTTGCTGATTAAAGTGAGATTCATTTTTATTGAGTGCGGTCGATCCTACAAGTAGAATTTCGATTGTTATCACCAGAAAAAAAAGAGATTTAACACTAAGAAATGTCATAAAAAATTAAGTTTAACCAAAACAAGCAGTTGTGTTCAATTTACTGAATTACACTCTAACAGTTAACTGATATTCTAAATGAGTATTATAATTTTTATGCTTTTATTGATGATTCTAAGTGTAGCTATGAATTCGTAAAACAATAGAGTATTCGTCAGGTGACGGACGGCTTGTCTGGTTTAGGAAGCCCCTGTATGATGTTTTGCCCAATCGGTTTGGATAGGTTAAATTCGACCAACATTTTTCCGACGAGAAATTCATGACAAAAATAATTGCATTTGCCAATCAAAAGGGAGGTGTGGGAAAAACCACTTCCGCCGTGAATATGGCGGCTGGGTTTGCCGTATCAGAGCATAAAACCCTTCTTGTGGATATTGATCCTCAATGTAATGCGACCACCGGAATAGCAGCTTTGATCAATAATGGCGCTTCTGATGTAAATATCTATGATCTTCTCATCAACAATGTTTCAGTAGAGGAAGGCATCAGCCAGACAGATTTAAAATATCTGGATGTTATACAGAGTACTCGCGACTTGGTGGGAGCAGAAATTGAATTGGTGGGAATGATGGCAAGAGAATTCAGGTTACGGGATATTCTCCATCCGGTCCTGGGAAAATACGATTACATTCTTCTTGATTGCCCCCCATCGTTGGGACTGCTTACCCTGAATGCGTTTTCATGTGCCGATTCGGTCCTTATTCCTATTCAATGCGAGTATTATGCGTTGGAAGGTTTGAGTCAACTGTTGCAGACAATCCGGTTGGTACAAAAACATCTAAATAAAAATTTGGAAATAGAAGGGGTGCTTATAACCATGTATGATAGCCGATTGAATTTATCCAAACAGGTGGAACAGGAGGTAAGGAGCTATTTTAACGAAAAGACGTTTAAAACCATAATCCACCGAAATGTCAGGTTAGGGGAGGCACCCGGTTTCGGGAAGCCCATTTTGCTCTATGATGCCAATTCCACCGGCGCTCAGGATTATCTCAGTTTAACCCGGGAAATATTGGAAAATGAAACATAGAAGACTCGGCAGAGGCCTCAGCGCCCTTATACGGGAGACGACAGACGAAACCATCCGGTCTGGCTCAATTTTACACGTTCCCATTGATTTGATAACACCCAACCCCCTTCAACCACGCCAGGATTTTGAATCTGAGAATGCAAAATTGAGCTTGGAGGAATTAACCAATTCCATTAAAGAGAAGGGAATTATTCAGTCGATCACGGTGAGACCGGCGGGTGAGGGTTATGAACTTATCGTGGGAGAACGACGCTGGAGAGCGGCTCGAATGGCTGGACTTACGGAAATCCCAGTCCATGTCCTCGATATCACAGAAGATGTGGAAATGGTGGAATATGCTCTCATAGAAAATATCCAGCGGGAGAATTTGAACATCATTGAAGAGGCGGAAGCTTATTCCTTATTAAATTCCAGGTTTAGTCTCTCACATATGGAAATAGCCACAGCGGTTGGAAAAAGTAGAGTTGCAATTTCCAATACAATCCGGTTGTTAAAACTTCCGTCCAATATAAAAAATGGATTGAGAGAAAATAAAATCACAGCAGGGCACGCAAGGGCTTTACTCGGACTGAAAATCCCCAAATATCTCGATTCTATTTATAACCGAATAGTGAAATATAATGAGAGTGTTCGGGCAGTAGAGGTTATCGTGGCGAAATTGAACGAAGACGGTCAAAAGAAGAAATCGAAGCAGAAATCTTCCCGCAGAGTAGTCTCACCGGAAATTCAAAAGATTGAAGACGATCTTTTTCATCTTTTAGAAGCAAAAGTTGAGGTTAACCATAAAGGACAAACGGGTGGGGTCATCAAAATACACTATTTTAATGACGACGACCTTAACAGATTAATTGACTTGATGTTTCAGATCGAAACTTAAACAAATTCCGTTATGCCAAAAGGAAAGTATACTGTCGTTCTAATTCCTGATGAGGGTGAAGAAACAAAAGAATTTTTACTTAGTAGGAGATGGATAAAGGGGGTAATCTATTTTTCTATTATCGTGGTAATAGGGGTTACGGGTCTTCTGGTTTGGTCGGTACCCAAAGCGATTGATTACAATCGTGTCAGTACGGAACATGAGTCTCTCAAAGAGAAACAGTCAAAAGTAGTTGAATTGATAAGGGATCTGAACCGTATGAAACACATAGATAATTATATACGGAATTTACTGGGTGTCGATCTTGAATTACCTCCGATATCTGAATTCGGGGGTTCTATCAGGATGAATCCAAATGCTCCCCCGAAGGGTCTTGCGGACATTGAAGATGAAATCCCTATATCGTACCTCGACAATATTCCTTCTCACCGACCGGTAGATGGATTTATCACACAAGAATTTGACAAAAAGAAAGCGAGTTTAAGAGACGAGCATCATGGCATTGATATTGCTGCAAAAGAGGGTACGGGGATTAATGCATCTGCCTCGGGAATGGTAGTTTTTTCAGGTTGGACAGTCAAATACGGCTACCTCATTATCCTTTTTCATGGTGACGATTATTTTTCCTTATATGGCCACAACCAAGCTAATTTTGTAGAAAGCCTCCAGTGGGTTGACCGCGGTCAGCTTATTGCATTGGTTGGGCAGACCGGGGATGCCACAGGACCTCATCTGCATTTTGAAATTTGGAAGAATGGCAAACCTGTGGATCCATCCGACTATGTTATGGAATACAATAACAAAGAATTAAAGGGGGGTAAATATGGCAGCCAGGGATAGAATAAAGCATGTGGACACCATGATTGGAGAAAGCGCCGTTATCCAGGGTGATATCCTATTAAACGGAGATGGTATCATTGGGGGGAAAGTATTCGGCAACATTGTAACCAAGAGTGTGGTTAGAATTACGAAAACAGGTTATGTCAAGGGAGATATTAAAGCATCTGATGCGTTTATCGGAGGAATGGTACAGGGGAATGTTACTACAACCGGAAAAATAGTTCTACAAAGTCAGTCAAAAGTGGAGGGCGATCTGGTTTATCACAGGCTTGTGATTGAAGATGGGGCTCAATTTTCGGGGAAATGTGATCTGTTGTTCAACGAAACTGAGAATAGTAATACAGTTACTGATGTACAAAATGATGATACAATTTCCGAGCAGAAGTTTATATCCGATTAATGATTAGGGCGCTTAGTTGTGAATTTCTTGATTTTTTTGGC
Source organism: Fidelibacterota bacterium (assembly GCA_004124475.1). GTDB lineage: Bacteria > Fidelibacterota > Marinisomatia > Marinisomatales > SCKK01 > SCKK01. The sequence goes on along the minus strand of SCKK01000033.1, from coordinate 24,407 downwards.
AGAAAATTGTTTACCACCGACAATCAAATGTTATTCAAAAACATGAAATGTGAATATTTGAAACGTGAAAATTCACGTATCACGTATCACAATTCACGTAGAACCTATGCACCTTTTTGGTTCTGGCTTGTCCATGTTAGGAAACCAAACAGCCAGGTCCTTTATCATTATCAATTGAGTAATATTAGCTCTAATGAGTTCTGATTCTAAAGATCAGTTTTTCTTAATAAAAGTCTCGAAGATATTCATGGCTATTGTTCGCCAATCAGTTCCATACATGGTGGCATCCTATACACTAATAGGTTCTTTAATCGGGCTGTCTCTATTAGGATATTATGCTGATAAATGGCTTAGCACAGAGCCTTGGTTATTACTCTTGGGGGTAATTCTGGGACTGGTAATCGGACTGTATGCGGTGGCAAAAGTGAGTCTGAAAAAATAACATGAAAGAATTGAGGAGTTGAGTAAGAGCGAAAGAATTAATTATGGTTAATTCAATAATTTGGGGTGTATCTATTCCATTGGTTGTGAATGTAGCAACTTTTTTAATCATTCGTAAATTTGTGGGGAGGAAACCCGAGGATGCTTTAAAAGCAAATACAATAGGGTTTTTATCCAGAATATTTTTATATGCGATAGTTATTGTTATAGTAGCCTCCACAATTGAATTAGATTTAACACCGTTTATTTTGTCCTTTATTTTGATTTTTATCTTTCTGATTCTTATGGAAGCATTGTATCTTCGGCGTCTGTTTTATAAGACAAATGAGTAGGATAAGTCGTAAGTGGAGCTGAGTTGAACACTGGTAAGCACGGTAACATTATAGATGAAATAGGACAAATTATCGTCCACCATGTTTCTAATAGTGGCAAATTAGTGGAATTGCCCACCCTTTTTGGCATAGATTTTTCGATTTCTAAGCATGTCATCATGTTGTGGGTGTCGGCGGTAGTAGTATTTGTTGTGATATATTTTGCCACAGCCCGTTATCGAAAAGAGCAATATCCTGTACCAAAGGGGTTTGCCAATGCATTTGAATCAGTGGTTGAGTATCTTCGAAGTCATGTGGTATTACCCAACATCGGGAAGGAGGATTCAAAGCTCTGGGGACCAGTTGTTTTCACGTTATTCTTCTTCATTTTAACAGCCAATCTTTTGGGTCTTGTCCCTCTATTTGATTTGATTCCAGGTGGATCAACGCCTACGGGCAATTTTAATGTGACAGCAGCGTTGGCTACGATTACTTTTTTCAGTATTATTATTGCTGGGAGCATCAAGCACGGTTTTTTTGGTCATTGGAAAGGAATGATACATCCTGGGCTACCAATCCCCGTCTATTTCATCCTGATTCCTATCGAGATTGTGGGGATGTTCGTCAAACCTTTTGCGTTAACCATGCGACTTGCAGCAAATATGACCGGTGGACATATTGCAATTTTATCCATCATGTCATTTATTTTTGTCTTCGGTGAAATGTTCAGTCCTACCATTGGAGTGATTGTAGGATCATTTGTTTCAGTCCCCCTAGGTGTTGGAATTTATGCCCTTGAAATCATTGTGGCATTTATTCAGGCATTTGTATTCGCACTTTTAACATCCATATTTGTCGGGATGGCAATTCATCCCCATCATTAGAGAAACAACATAAAAAAATGGTAAATATTCAATGAACCCGTTTTTACGAACCTTTACTAAATCTCAAAATTTTAGTAAAGGTTAATAATAATTTTATAATGATAACCGGTTCACTGAACGTTTACAAAAAATGAAAACAATGGAAAAAAAGGAGGAAAGTCAATGAAACGATCATTGATTATCGGAATATTATTGTTCCTGTCTTTTGGTATGGCTACGCCTGTGTTTGCTGCTGAAGCGGGCACTTCTACCCTTCACTATTTTGGGGCAGCGATAGGACTTGGTATGGTTGTCATAGGTGCTGGCTATGGGATTAGTAGATTCACCGCAGCTGCAGCCGAAAGTATCGCTCGTCAACCTGAAGCAGCAGCTCAGATTACTGCCGCTATTAACCTCCCACTCTTTTTGCTTGAAGGAGTGGCAATTTTAGGGGAAGTGTTCTGCCTGTTGATTGTTTTGATGAAATAAGTAGTGTCTGATCGAAAACGGTTATTGATCATCCCGACACTTCGTGTACGGGACTACTATTAACTCGAATCCCGTCCGAAGGATCCTGTGGAAAAATTCAAGATTTTAGTAATACTTTTCGTTCAGACACTAAGTAACAGATAACTTATCCCAACAAATTTAATCGGAGGTAACTGTGGATAATCCGTTAGTTCAGATAGACCCTGGGCTTTTCATCTGGACCATTATTACGTTTCTGATCTTGCTTTTTGCATTGAAAAAGTTTGCGTGGAAACCGTTAATAGAGGCTCTGGAAAGAAGGGAAACACGAATTCGCCAATCCCTTGAAGATGCCGAAAAAGCCAAAGAGGAGCTGGAACAGCTTCAGAGTAAAACAGAGGAAATTTTAGCCAGAGCCAGAGCGGAATCTCAGGCGATATTAGTTGAAGGGAAGAAAATGGGTGAAAAGGTGAAAGATGAAATCCTCAAAACAGCGAAGGAAAAAGCAAATGCTATTGTGATTAGCGCAGAGGCAGAGATTGAAATCAAAAAAGAAAAAGCGATTGCGGAAATAAAAGCTGGGGTAGTAGATATTTCCCTGAAAATAGCGGAAAAACTGTTACGGAGAAATCTTACAAAGGAGGATAATATCGCATTGATTGATGAATCACTCAAAAGAATGAAAACAAGATATGAGGCGTGATAAAAAAGCTAAGAAATATGCCCAGGCTCTGATAGTGACAGCCTCAAAGGTTGATGCTGTGAATGATGTGTCTGAATCCTTACGGATTTTGGCTGATCTGGTGAAGAATGAAGCCGTGTTCAAGGTGTTCTTTCAATCACGGAAAATTACTTCTGAAGGGAAAAAAACTATCCTCAGAAAAGTGTTAGGAGAAAAATGTCATCCAATCGTTTCAGAATTGTTTGCGATTCTGGCAGGAAAAAAGGAATATCACCTACTTTCACCGATAGCGTGTATTTTTGCAAATCTTCGCATCAAAGAAATGAATATTCTCCCAATAAGGTTGGTTACTGCGGAAAAACTCCATGAGTCAGAATATCAAAAAATGCGGGATTCTCTTGAGAGTATTACAGGTCAAACTTTGGAAGTCGATTATCAGGTGAATTCGGAAATCATTGGAGGTATAAAGTTACAACTTGGAAATATTTACTTGGATAATTCCATCAGAGGTGGCATGGAGAAAATCAGGCAACAATTAATTCAGGAATAAGATAAGAAACATATAGTAATATGGAAATCAAAACAGACGACATAAGAGATTTGTTATTAGCAGAAATCGAGAAATTTGATGTGTCGGTTGATGTGGCAGAGGTGGGTGAAGTTATTGCAGTAGGTGACGGTGTTGCTCGAGTCAGCGGCTTGGAAAATGTCATGAGTTCTGAATTGGTGGAGCTCCCTAATGGGGTGTTTGGTATGGCGCTGAACCTCGAGGTAGACAATATTGGTATGGTACTTTTTGGTGAAAGTCATCTGATTAAAGAAGGGGATATTGCCAAAAGAACAAGTCGTGTTGTAGAGGTACCTGTGGGTGAGAGCATTTTGGGTCGTGTAGTAGATCCATTAGGAAAACCCATTGATGGAAAAGGTTCCATCAATGCCCAAGAAACACTGCCCATTGAGCGGAAGGCTTTAGGCGTTCTTGCCCGTCAACCGGTAAAAGAACCTTTGCAGTCGGGATTGAAGGCGATAGACAGTATGATACCCATCGGTCGGGGTCAGCGTGAACTCATCATTGGGGATCGACAGACCGGAAAAACAGCCATCGCTATCGATACGATTATCAATCAAAAGTTTTCTCACCAAACCGACTCGCCTGTCTATTGCATTTACGTGGCAATTGGACAAAAGGCTTCCACAGTGGCGCAAGTGGTGGCAAATCTTGAAGAAAATGGCGCCATGGAATATACTACTGTTGTGGCAGCCAATGCATCAGACCCTGCTCCCCTCCAGTATATTGCCCCATATTCGGGCTGCTCAATGGGGGAATATTATCGCGATAATGGTAAACATGCTCTCATCATTTATGACGACCTCTCCAAGCATGCAGTGTCTTACCGTCAGATGTCTCTCCTTCTTCGCAGACCGCCAGGGAGGGAAGCGTTTCCAGGAGACGTATTTTACCTTCACAGCAGACTTCTTGAGCGGGCAAGCAAGTTGAATAATAAATTAGGTGGTGGATCACTTACAGCTTTGCCCATCATCGAAACGCAAGAGGGAGATGTGGCCGCCTATATTCCCACGAATGTAATCTCCATTACAGATGGGCAAATCTACTTAGAGACGAACCTGTTTAATTCTGGCGTCCGTCCAGCGATCGATGTGGGACTGTCGGTTTCACGAGTGGGTGGGAATGCCCAGATCAAAGCCATGAAAAAGGTAACGGGTATGCTCCGGTTGGATCTTGCTCAATTCCGTGAGTTAGAGGCATTCACAAAGTTTGGATCTGACTTGGATAAGACGACCCAACAGCAACTGACAAGAGGTTCGCGCATGGTGGAAATCCTGAAGCAAAATCAGTATGCTCCCATGGAAGTGGAAAAACAAGTCTGCATCATTTGGGCTGGGAATAGTGGTTACCTTGATGATATCGACATTTCTCAAGTAAAAAAGTTTGAGGAAGGATTTCTCTCATACTTGGAGTCCAACTACATGTCTGTACTTGATAATATCAGGACGACAGGTCAGATGAATGAAAACGATATTGAAATTTTAACGAAAGCGGTTGAGGAATTTAAGGGAAGTTTTACCGTACAATAGTTGTGGCTAACCTAAAGATTATCAGGGAACGGATCAAGTCTGTTCAGAATATTCAGAAGGTAACGAAAGCCATGAAAATGGTAGCTGCTGCCAAACTTCGCCGCTCGCAGGAGAGGATGGAACAAGCGCGTCCTTATGAAGAACGGCTGTCGGGAGTAATTCTTTCGTTGTTGCCTGATGTGGAGCGGAACCTTCTTCCTCTTCTTGATGTTCGAGAAGTCAACCGGGTTGCTTATGTTGTAGTAACCTCTGACCGGGGATTTGCGGGTGCGTTTAATGCCAATGTTATACGCCGAACCGAAGAAGAAATACGAGTTTTAGGGAAAGAGAAGGTTGATATTTTCTGTATCGGTCGAAAAGGGAGAAACTATTTTAAAAAACGGAGTTACACCATCATTGAAGAGCAGATAGAATTCTGGAATAATCTCTCATTTGAACATGCCATCAAATTCGGTAACAGTATAATTAGTCATTTTACCAATGGTGTTGTAGATGAGGTAAGAGTGGTCTACAATTGGTTTAAAAATGTAGCAAATCAAGAATTGAGAGTTGAAAGGTTGCTTCCTCTTGTTTATGATGAGGAGAAAGTTGCATTAGTAGATCGACTGTATGAACCTTCAAAAGAACAACTCGTCAGGTCATTGATTCCAAGGCATTTAAATGTGGAGATGTGGAAATATCTTTTGGAATCATTTGCCAGTGAACAGGCTGCAAGAATGGTGGCAATGGACAACGCCACTGAGAATGCAGGGGAATTGATAAGAGATTTGAAATTAAAATTTAACAAAGCTCGCCAGGCATCCATTACCAAAGAGGTATTGGAAATCGTGAGTGGCGCTGAAGCATTAGCAAACGCATAAATTGAAGGAAAAGGAATGTTAACGGAAGGAAAAGTTGCACAGATCATGGGTGCTGTGGTAGATGTCATTTTTGAAGACGGAAGTTTACCAGAAATATATAATGCATTGGAAATTACTCGGAACGATGGTTCTAAGTTAGTCTTAGAGGTGGCTCTACATATTGGAGATGCCATGGTACGAACTGTGGCTATGGATTCCACTGATGGATTGGTCCGAGGACAGAAGGTGATAGATACCGGAGGTCCTATTACTGTTCCCGTAGGTCCTGAGACGCTGGGTCGGTTGTTTGATTTGTTGGGCAATCCCATTGATGGTAAACCACCCGTCAAAACAAAAAAAAGATATCCCATTCACCGTCCCGCACCCAAACTTGAGGATCTTACTACTACACAGGAAATGCTGGAAACAGGTATCAAGGTCATTGACCTCCTTGAACCTTACTCAAAAGGTGGTAAGACCGGGCTGTTCGGTGGGGCAGGTGTGGGCAAAACCGTGATTGTAATGGAGTTGATTCATAATATAGCCACGGAGCACGGCGGATATTCGGTTTTTTCTGGCGTCGGAGAACGAACTCGCGAGGGGAATGACCTGTACTTGGAAATGTCAGAATCGGGGGTTCTTGAAAAAACATGCATGGTCTTTGGACAGATGAACGAACCTCCCGGCGCACGACTCCGAGTTGGATTGAGTGGATTGGCTATGGCAGAATATTTCAGGGACGAGGAAGGTAAGGATGTTTTACTTTTTATCGATAATATTTTCCGTTTTACCCAGGCCGGTTCTGAGGTGTCTGCTCTATTGGGTCGAATGCCTTCAGCGGTTGGATATCAACCCACACTTGCTACGGAAATGGGAGAGTTACAGGAGCGTATCACTTCTACAAAAAAAGGTTCGGTAACTTCCGTGCAGGCAATTTATGTACCGGCTGATGACCTGACGGACCCTGCCCCAGCCACCAGTTTTGCCCACTTGGATGCGACAACGGTGTTAGAGCGCAAAATTGCAGAACTCGGGATCTACCCCGCTGTCGAACCTTTGTTATCAACCTCCCGAATCATGGACCCACGTGTGATTGGAGAGAGACATTATCAGGTTACAAAATCTGTTCTGGGGATTTTACAAAAGTATAAAGAGTTACAGGATATCATTGCTATTCTTGGAATGGAAGAATTGTCTGATGAAGATAAACAGGCGGTAGCTCGTGCTCGTAGAATACAACGGTTCCTCTCACAGCCGTTTTTTGTAGCAGAGCAATTCACCGGAACACCCGGGAGATATGTGAAATTAGAAGATACCATTGATGGATTCGAGCGCCTGGTTGAAGGAGAGTTCGATGAACTGCCGGAACAGGCTTTCCTGTATGTGGGGACTGTCGATGAAGCTGTGGAGAAAGCAAAGAAAATATCTCAGGGATGAGTTCAATTAGACTTGATATTGTGACGCCTACGAAAATTCTGGATGAGGGAGAAGTTACCTATGTCCGTTGCCCGGGATTGGATGGACTTTTTGGTGTCATGACTGGTCATATAGATGGACTCTTTGCTCTCGATTTAGGTGAGATAAAAGTGACGAAAGAAAAAAAAGACTATTATTTTGCTACAAGTGGTGGTTTTGCTGATGTAACATCCGATAGAATTCAGCTACTCTTGGAAACGATAGAAAGGAGTAGCGAAATTGATGAAAAACGGGCAGAAGCATCATTGAATCGAGCACAGGAAAGGTTGGCTTCAATGGATGAAATTGATATTGTGAGGGTGAAAGCATCCTTGACTCGAGCAACGATCAGATTGAAAGTGGCAAACAGATAGTTGGGAATGGCCATGTTCTATGAACTGTCCGCAGGATCTTGAGATATGAATAATCGCCTGTTTCTTGCTACTATGTTTAAGCTGAGATTTGATATTGGTGAGTGGTTATTGGTGAGTGCCTGCCCTGTAGGGAGGAACGATCGTACATGGGTTGGCGGTTAACGGTGATATATCTCTGTTCAACGATGCCCAAACTAATGTATGGTCAGCCTGTCTCAGAAGAAAAATTAGTATCTTTCAGGGGAATAAAATTTATTGTGGGGAAGAGTTTAAAAGTAATGGACAACCTAACTCTGACAAAGCCGAAACCAAAAAAGCTGAAAACTGAAACCACTAATTCCTCGATGAGAAATAATCCCGATGCGTCGGGATGCCCCCGATACGGTCATTCTTTCCTACGGGGCAGGCAAAAAAAGCAAGAAATTCACAACTAAAGGACTAAATAAAGAATATCCATCAGGATTCCCTTCATGTATAAGCGAACGCACACCTGTGGGGAACTCAGATCGTCAGATTTAAGTGCTAACGTCGCTCTAAATGGGTGGGTATCCACAACAAGAGACCACGGGGGGCTCATTTTTGTCGATATCCGGGACCGCTATGGTATCACACAATTGACGTTTAATGAAGAGGCACATCCCGATGTTTTCAAAATTGCACGTAAGTTGTCAATGGAAGATGTGGTTTCTATTCAAGGTGAGGTGAGAGCACGAAAGAAAGGGGCGATCAATGTTGCAATCAGTACGGGGGAAATTGAGGTAGAAGTGGTGGAGATGGAAATTTTGAATGAAGCGAAACCACTTCCATTTTTGGTGAGCGACAGGAACAGTGCAGCCGAAGAATTAAGACTAAAATACCGGTATCTGGAACTTAGAACGGAAGACCTGCAACAGTTTATGTCAATTCGACACAAAGCATCTCAATCGGTACGGAATTATCTGAGCAGTCAGAATTTCATGGAAATTGAGACACCATTTCTCATGAAGTCAACCCCGGAAGGTGCCCGGGATTACCTGGTTCCAAGTCGTATTCATAAGGGTAGGTTTTATGCCCTTCCTCAAAGTCCACAACAATACAAGCAACTTTTGATGATTGCCGGCTTCGACCGCTATTTCCAGATCGTCAAGTGTTTTCGGGATGAGGACCTCCGGGCTAACAGGCAACCTGAGTTTACCCAGATCGACATCGAGATGTCTTTTGTGGATGAGACAGATGTATTGGCAGCTTCGGAAGGTCTTGTAACACAAGTGTTTAAAGAAGTCATAGACGTCAATCTGGGAGCTCCCTTTCCAACCCTATCTTATGAGGATGCGTTAGAAACCTACGGAACAGATAAACCGGATTTGAGATTTGACCTGCCCTTGATTGATTTTTTCGTTTATGCCAGGGAATCTGATTTCAGGGCATTCAAATCGGCAGAATGTATAAAAGCTCTGGTTATCGAAAATGGGGAAGGCTATTCTCGAAAAGTCATCGACCAGCTTTCTGAGTTTGTCAAGGAGTACTCAGCTCAGGAGGGTAAAGAGGCTATCGAAAGTTTGGGATGGATGCGTTTCAAGGATGGTGACCTAACTGGTGGAATTTCAAAGTTCTTTTCTCAGAACGTTAGGCAACAAATTATAGAGGAGTTTGGATTGGTTGATGGTAGCCTCATCCTTACAACGGGTGGGATGAGAAATACCGTCCTTCCTACGATGGGTGCCCTTCGAGTTGAAATTGCGAAGGGGGAAGGATGGCTGGATAGCAAGAGTTATAAACCTTTGTGGATTGTCGATTTTCCTCTTCTTGAGTGGGAAGAAAAGAATGAGGTCTGGACATTTCTCCATCATCCTTTCACCGCACCGAGGCAAGAGGACATTAAGCTGCTGGAAACTAATCCTGGCGAAGTGAAATCGAGAGCGTATGATCTTGTGATTAATGGCTACGAAGTAGCAGGAGGCTCTATCCGAATTCACGATCCGGATGTACAGATGAAGATTTTCAACCTGATTGGAATTGCTGAAGCTGAGGCAAAAGAGAAGTTTGGATTTCTCCTGGAGGCTCTCACATACGGTGCTCCACCCCACGGCGGAATTGCTTTTGGCTACGACCGTTTGGTGATGATTCTCGCCGGTACCCACCAGATTCGGGATGTCATTGCCTTCCCCAAAACAACCAGTGCTCTTTCACTGATGGATGGTTCTCCAAGTAAAGTATCCAAAGATCAGTTGGATGAGCTGGGGATTGTCCTAAAGGAATAAAATCCTTTCAAGTTATTTTCTGTGGCGGATTCCAATAACGAACCTCTGGAATGGGGCGGTGATCGGATGGCAGATACCAGTATTGAATTAACCTTATTATTTTGCCGCTAAGACGGTAATTCTTGTGGTCTATTTTGTATTTTTCTGGAATTAAAACTGATAATATCTATTTTTTACCGTTACAACGGGAAAACATTGCTTTTATTAGTTTAAATAGTGTAATATTGATGCGGATAGGATTAGTATTGCTGCTATAACGGTAAGAAATAGGTGTTAAAAGGAATCTAATATGAGTGATATAAATAAGATAGGGAGGATAGTTTTATTCCACCGGAAAAGGAGTGGATTGTCACGGAACGAGCTTGCAGCTTTAGCCGGTGTGGGGAAAACGGTTATTTACGATATTGAAAAGGGCAAAACAACTATAAGATTGAATACTTTATGGAAGATATTGGAGATTCTAAATATCCATATCACTTATGAAAGTCCTCTCATGAATGAATTCGAGGAATTTGAAAATGAGAAAAGCTAAAGTATACATTGATGGCATTTCAGCAGGTTATCTACAGGAGCTGGAGAGGAGTCGGTCTTATAAATTTGAATATGACGAAGATTACGAGGGACCACCCGTATCGTTGACAATGCCGTTGGCGCAACGATCATACAGCTTTGACCGGTTTCCTCCTTTTTTTGATGGACTGTTACCGGAAGGCGTCATGTTAGAAGGATTACTTCGTCTAAGGAAGATTGACCAGTATGACTATTTCAGTCAGCTTTTGGCTGTGGGTCAAGATTTGGTGGGTGCCGCTACGGTGGAAGAAGTAGAATGAATCGTTGCCCAATCACCTATGAAGTTTGTGGTACAGAAAGGTACTCACAAAAGGGTCTTCATCTCCTATCAAGAAACTTAAACCAGCTTCGTGGTTTTCCTTATACTGCTCAGGAACAGCGAAATGAAGCTGTTACTCGAGCGGTGAAAATGTCCATTCAAGGTGTCCAACCAAAGTTAAGCGCTGTTTTAAAAGTGAAGGAAGAAATGTTTCAAGTCGTAGATACCGGAGGAAAATATATCTTAAAACCTCAAAATATTATTTATTTGGAACTTCCGGAAAACGAGGATCTCACTATGAAGTTAGCAAAGACGGCTGGTATCGAAGTACCGCTTCATGGACTCATTTGTTCCAAAGATGGTTCACTGACATACTTCATCAAAAGATTTGATAGAATGGGTCGAAACCGGAAATTACCAGTTGAGGACTTTGCCCAGTTAGCAGGATTGAGTAGGGATACAAAATACAAATATTCGATGGAGAAGATAGTCCATCTACTCGATTACTGTACATTCCCTGCACTTGAAAAATTAAAACTTTTCCGGCTGACCGTATTCAATTATCTAATAGGAAATGAAGATATGCATTTGAAAAATTTCTCATTGATAACAAGGTCATCAAAGGTTGAGATATCTCCGGCTTACGATTTGATTAATACGACAATTGCGCAGACTAATCCGGAAGAAGAGATAGCTCTTCCTATTCACGGAAAAAAAAGAAATTTGACAAGAAATGACCTGATAAAGTACTTCGGTGAAGAACGTCTTCGCCTTAATCAACCTACAATTAGAGACGTTTTAGACTTCCTCCATGATGCTATCTCACATTGGCAAAACCTGATTGAAATCAGTTTTTTATCTGATGCCATGAAGTTAAAGTATTTGGAGTTAATCGAAACAAGGAGAAATGTTCTTGGGATATGATATAATAAAAGATATCAGCAGACACTCAATTTCCGGTGAGTATTACATAAAAACGAGCAGTATTGCAACACCGCATACATTGTTGATTCATAAAGGGTGACACTCTTATAATTTAGAGGGAAAACAATGAATATTTTCATCACAGGAGCCAACCGTGGGATCGGACTTGAATTCGTAAAACAGTACACTTCTCGAGGGGAGCGTGTATTGGCCGGATGTAGAAATCCCGAAAAAGCTAAGAAACTAAGAAGGTTATTACCGACCAATCACATTATTTCTTTAGACATAGCGGATTCCAATTCAATTTCCGAATCGGTTACCATCGTAAAACAACATTTTACACATCTCAACCTCTTTATTAACAATGCGGGTATTATCGGTAAAAAGGGAAATCCAGAATCGATTAATCAAGAAGATATGTTGGACACTTATAACGTAAATGCGGTGGGTCCTGTGATCTTGACTAAACAGTTGAAATCTCTTTTGGTGTCTGGTGCCAAGGTTGTGAATATCAGTTCACAGATGGGATCAATTGAAGATAATTCATCAGGTGGGTATTATGCCTATCGTATGAGTAAAGCGGCATTGAATATGGCGAGTAAAAATCTATATCTTGAATTGCGGAAAAAAGAAATCATTGTCTTAGCTCTACATCCGGGATGGGTGAGAACTGATATGGGGGGGATTGTTGCTCCATTATCCGTAAAAAAATCGGTTAATTCGATGATAGATGTAATCGATGATGCTAAGTATCATCAGAGTGGTCAGTTTCTTCGGTATGATGGGGATGTTCTTCCATGGTAGACGGTTAGATAGTTGATGGTTGATGGTTGATGTCGGAGCGAAGTGGAACCCCGATGCATCGGGGGGGGGAGGACATGGGAAAAGGTATAGAGTATACGGTATATGGGATATGGAAGATGCCTGCCCCGTAAGGAGCTTGCGACTGTTCGGGGGAAAAAGGTATAGGGTATAAGGAGTTTATATGGAAGTAGAAACCATCAATCCTTATGATTATTCACATATTGTCTTTTTTACGGGTGCGGGAATGTCGGCAGAGTCGGGAGTACCTACTTACCGGGGGCGGGGTGGGATCTGGCACAAATACAAGTGGGAGGAATATGCTTGCCAGGAGGCATTTGAAAGTGATCCTGAAAAAGTGTTGGACTTTCATGAACTTCGCCGTATCGAAGCTTTGAAATGCAAGCCACACATTGGGCACAAAATCATAACGGAGATAGAAAAGAATCATCCCGATGTTCAGGTGGTAACACAGAATATTGATGGCATGCATCAACGGGCTGGATCAAAGAATGTAATCGAACTTCATGGTAGTGCATGGAGAATGCGTTGTTCGTCGGAAGGGACTGTCCGGGAGGATTTAAAAAATGGTACTTATGCCAATCGAAAATGTGAGTGTGGAAGCTGGCTAAGACCTGATATTGTCTGGTTCAGTGATTACCTCGATCCTGCTGTAACTGCAAAGGCGGACAAAGTCATTTCAAAAACTAACTTGTTTATCAGTATTGGTACCTCGGGCGTGGTTTGGCCTGCTGCCGGTTATCCACAACTGGCACGATCAGCGGGCGCTCTCTGTGTCGAAATTAATCCGGAACCCTCGGAACAATCCGATATGTATGATATTATTTATCGGGGAATGGCGGGGGAGGTGTTGGGGGAGTTGTTCCAGGATTCTGTCAGGTTATAACAACCCATGTTTCCAGTCCTGAGGTTTTGGGACGGGATCCACCCCGTTTGATGCTGATTTTGGGACACAGTTGACACTGCAGCTTTTTCAGTCATGGGTAAAAGTGAGCCTCAAGTGGGAGGAGGCAAGGCGATTGAAAAAAAGTGTAGTGGAGGGAGAGTAAAAGGTTTACATTTAGTACAAATATTCGTACTATTAATCAAACCAATAATAAGACTTCAGGAAGATCAAATGACTACATTAACAGCTAATGAATTGAAAACAAAGGGTGCCAAAAGCCTGGAGGAAGCTCTCAAAGATTCGGAGGAAGTCTCCATTACAGTTCGTGGAAAAGATCGCTTTGTGGTTATGGATATTGAGCGGTATAACTACCTCCGGGAGTGTGAACTGGAAGCAGCTCTGGCAGAATCCCTCAGTGACCTGGAGAAAGGAGACTTCGTGGAGGAATCGGTAGACGAGCACATCGAGCGAATGGAGAATGAGCTATAAGATCCGCTACACCAAGTCTTATCATCGGAGAGCAAGGAAATTCGTAAATCAACCCTCGGAATTAAAGGAGCAATATCGCAAGACTCTTAAGCTATTAGAAGTGAACCCTCAGCACCCTTCTATTCGCCTGCACAAACTTACCGGAAAGTTCAAGGACCTGTACGCCGTTTCTATCAATATTAGTTATCGAATTGTCTTACATTTCATCTTCAAGGAAGATACCATCGTGCCTATCAGCGTGGGGAGCCATGGGGAGGTATATGGTCAGTAGAGGACGGTGTGGTGAGAATCATTGAGACAACGATCTGGCGAGCGTATTTTCGTTTTCCAGCTTTCCCTTGGTAAGTATGGTAGGTCCCGCACGAGCAATGACTGAAGCTTCGGAATCAACTGAGAAACTCCTGAAAGGCCTGTGGGAGGCGGCCACCAACCTCCGGGGTGTAGTGGGGCCGGCAGAGTACAAACACTATGTGCTACCCATTATCTTCCTCCGGTTCCTCTCCGTGAAATATGAACAGCGAAAGCGGGAACTTGAGAATTTGGCACACGATCCAAAAAGCGAGTATTGCTCTAAAAGCTCCAAGTTCATCCAGATGACACTGGATGACATCTCCCTAGTAGGGACCGATGATGAGTATCTCAGATCAAGTGATGCGGTAAAACCCAATAAAAGTAAGACGGTTGAAATGGCGCTTATTTGCATATACTATGAAAAATATTCCGTATATATTATCATCCAACTAGGACTTTCCCTGATTTTTCCAATTAGCGTAGTTGGTGTTTTTATTATTTCTTGATAGGTGCCGTATTTATTTATAAAAATATGATATTATAGTTATGAGACTTTTTACTCGGATTCACTTCCTAATGGCCAAAAGGTCTTAAGCTCTTCACTATCAAATGATGGCGCAGCAGCGCTAAAATATCTTAGCGTGATTTCTCCTTTGTTTTTGAGGCCATGGAGAGCCTGTGATGGTATAAAAATGCAGTCTCCGGGTTCAACTCGTGCTGTTTCGTTTCCTACCGTCATGAGACCGCTGCCTTCAAGTATGTAGTAAATCTGTTCAGGGACGTGATTGTGAATTCGTTGCATTCCTCCGGAACTGATTTCGACTAATGTGGTAGTGAGATGTTCAGAACCAGTAAGCTTTGAGGTAAGCAAATATGACGTGATATCTTCTGGACGCACATAGCGTGGTGCATTGGCTTTATTCAGAATGATCATCTCCAATTTTCCGTTTTTCAGTTTCGTAGGGGCTTCCCTTTTTTAAGCATATATCTGATTCGATCGTGGGTTTTTTCTTCTCCGCAGAGGCTTAAGAAAGCTTCCCGTTCAATATCGAGAAGGTACTGTTCATCCACAGGTTTAGTGGGTCCACCTTTATCGCCGCCGGTTAAAACAAAAGCCAATTTTTTAGCGATAAATTCATCATGGGATGAAATCTTACCCCGGACACGATACCCCTTTAGTGCTACCATCATGGCGACTCTTCCGCCTTTTCCAGCCAATAGAATGTTGTTGCGGTACTCAGGAGGTTCATATCCATCTGTCAATTCTAATACGACTTCTTTAGCCCGTTGAATTAAATGATCTCTATTCAAAATGATTTCATCATCGGGTTTCAGGTAGTTTAATTTCTTTGCGTGTTGAGCAGAGAAGGACACCTTTGCAAATCCAATAACTTCCAAGGCTTTTTGAGAGATCTGGAACGGAGGAATCTTTTTGTTACCGGTACTGTCAATAAGGTTCAAAAGTATACGAAGATTTCCACCCGCACCAGGAATAAGTCCCACGCCTACTTCTACTAACCCACAGTAAAGTTCTGCGAAGGCGACCCGTTTGGCGCAGGGACCTATCAATTCATATCCCCCACCCAGGACCAGGTTGAAAGGGGCTGCCACTACGGGGGCTTTGAGAAATCGAATCCGTTGGGTTAAATCTTGGAGGTTTTTGATTATATTTTCAAGGGTTTTCCAATTTTCCTCTTCACATGCTTGGAGAATGAGTTTCAAATTGGCACCTGCACAAAAGTTTTGACCGTCATGACCCATAACAAAACCAACATATTTCCCGTCTTCCACCAGGTCTAAGGCATCATTAATTGTGTCTGCAAGCGATGTATCAATAGGATTTAATGTTGGTTGGAGAATACTGTGAAATTCTACGTTCAGAACGCCATCACCCAAGTCTATAAGACTGGCGCTCCAATCCCGTTTAATTTCATTTCCCTTAGATTTCTCAATTGAAAGGTTGATGGATTTCTCATGACTTTTTATTGTTTTACCCACTTTATCAGGGATATGGTAGAAGGTCTTTTGACCTTCACTAGTATCGTAAAATGTACACCTTTCTCTGCTTACCATTTCTTCGACCCAAGAAGGTACATTTTTACCTTCGTCTTTCATCCGGTTTATGGAAGTTTCAACGCCAATTGCATCCCAAGTCTCAAAGGGACCCAACTCCCAGCCAAACCCCCACTTCATTGCATTATCAACATTGACAATATCATCTGAGATTTCCGGAATTCGGTTGGCACTGTAAATTAGGGTTCTTGAGAGTATCTCCCAGAAAAATTTCCCTGCTTTGTCATCACTGTAGGTAAGCGCTTTAATCTTTTCACTGGTGGTAGAGCGATCTTTTGCCAGGCGATACCCATCAAATCGCACACGTTTCTGCGGTGTATACTCAAGTGTTTTAAAATCGAGTGATAAAATGCCTTCGTCTGTCTTTTTATAAAAACCGGCTTTTGTTTTTTGTCCAAGTCGTCCTTCCTTCACAAGTTTTTGGAGATAATCAGGTATTTTGAAAGTATCACGTTCTTCATCGTCTAAACACCGTTCGTAAGAAGATGTAGCTACATGGGTCATGATATCGAGACCCACAACATCTGATGTTCGGAATGTAGCGCTTTTGGGACGTCCCACAATCGTTCCGGTTAATTTGTCGACTTCTTCCACTGTTAAGCCCATCTCTTCAGTCATTTTTAACGTAAGCATCATCCCGTAGACACCAATCCGGTTGGCGATAAAATTGGGTGTGTCCTTAGCGTAGACAACTCCTTTGCCAAGCGCGTTTTCAAGAAAATCAACCATGGTATTGATGATATCCTTGTCAACACCATCCGTCACAACTTCTACGAGTCTCAGATAACGGGGAGGGTTAAAAAAATGCGTCAAAAGGAATCTATCTTGAAAGTTATCTGGTAAGGATTTTCTTATTTCTTCTACGGAAAGGCCTGAAGTGTTTGTGGATAAGATCACGTCATCCTTTACGTGAGAAACCACGTTTTCAAAAACCTTATGTTTGATACTGAGTTTTTCTGCTACAGCTTCAATCACCCAATCGACATCATTAAGAAGATTTATATGTTCTTCATAATTACATGGCTGGATAAGTTCCACATTCTTTTTATCGTAAAGAGGGGCTGGTTTCAGGGTTGTCAAAGTTTTCAATCCGTTATTGGCTAACTCTTGATTCAGATCATAGAGCAGAGATGGAATACCTGCATTTGCAAGATGACCAGCGATTTGGGCGCCCATGGTTCCTGCCCCTAAGACAGCGACTTTTTTAATTTTCCGTGACATAATTATTTCTCCATAACTTTAATGTTTAAGTAAAAAAGTAACAAGTAGGAAGTAACAAGTTTCAAGTAATTAAGAAAAATAGTGTATTAGCACTTTTATACAAAAATTCATCGCTTTTTTACTTAGCATGATGTCTTTGGAATATCAATATTGATCTAATCCTAGTTTTTTAATATTTGTCTAATTCGACCAAATATTTTCTTTAATTCACTGCATTCGTTAACCAAGTATTTCACTTTTTCTTTATTCCCCCAACCCATTCTACTAAGGATACGAGACCAGTAATGCGATTCTCTTACTTCTCGATATACAATTTTAATTTTATTTGAAAAGTCTTTTCTCGAGCTTGCTCCTTGTGCCTCTTTCCCGACAAGTCGGGACACCTACAGATGTACCACTTTTCGCTAATTGATAGCGAACAACGTCCTTTTCTTTTTCATATCCTATTGTTTGAAGAGTCTCCAATACCAAAATTGCAAACTCAAAAGTCCTATCTAACAAATCTATCTCATAACCCTTTATAGGTTCTTTTATTATCCAACCACTTTTAGTCTCTTCAACTTTTAAGTATTCCAAAGGCTATTCCCTCCGACAACATTGATTTAACATTTTATTACTTGACACTTGTTACTTGACACTTGTTACTTGAAACTTGAAACTTGTTACTTTATTTTTACGCCATATTACTTTTTATGGTCGTTTTATTACGGTTGCAATCCCCTGTCCGCTACCAATACACATGGTAGCAAGACCAACTTTTCCGTCGATCTGTTCCAACACATTGACCAAAGTTGTAATAATTCTAACTCCGGAGCAGCCAAGGGGATGACCTAATGCAATCGCTCCGCCATTTAAGTTAATTTTGTCCATTGGCCACCCACCTTCCCTGATTACATAAAGGGACTGAGCAGCAAATGCCTCGTTTAATTCGATGGCATCCATATCCTCGATTTCCATTCCAATTTTTGACAGAGCTTTTTTGGTAGCTGGGAGAGGACCCTTACCCATTCTGTCCCATTCTACTCCAGCGATCGCCCGTGAAATGATTTCTGCTCTTATGGAGAGATTATATTTTATTGCGAACGATTCACTGGTGATGATTGCTGCAGAAGCGCCGAGAGAGATAGGGGAGCTGGAGGCGGCAGTTACCGTTCCATTTTCTATAAAGGCTGGATTCAACGATCGGATTTTTTCAACATTAGGTTCCATGGGACCTTCATCTCTATCTACTACAGCACCATCTTCTAATTCTATAGGAACAACTTCATTCTCGAATCGACCTTCCTCATAAGCTTTTAAAGTTTTTTTGTGGGACGCTATGGAAAAATCATCCTGATCTTCTCTGGATATTTGTCCATCTTTTGCCAGATTTTCAGCGGTTTCACCCATACCAATATAGAAGTCCTGTTCTGCCAGTCCAGGATGGAAATCGGGAGCGAACCCGCCCATGGGGACTGAAAACATGTCTTCGACTCCAGCGGCAATACCCACTTCAATATCTCCTGTACCAATCGCCTGGCTTAGTTGATGAACTGCATCCATGGATGAGCCACAGAACCGATTGACCACTTTTGCGCCTGCTTCGATGGGTATTCCGGATAGGACAGAAACTGTTCTTGCTAATAACATACCTTGGGGTCCTTCGGGAAAGGCGCATCCAAGTACTACATCCTCAATTTTTTCAAGAGGAAGGTTTGGATTCCTCTCCAGTAATTTTTTAATCACTTGAGCTGTAAGATCATCACTTCTGATATTGCCAGCCATTATTCCTCGCTTCACCCCGATGGGGGAGCGAATTGCATCGACGATAACGGTTTTTATTTTTGTCATATTATTCATTCCTTCCTTGAATTAATCATCAATTAAAATGGGTATTTATGTTGAAGATATACATATTCGGCAATCTGTCGTTTAAGGGCTGCTACATCACTTCTTGGAAGAAGCCTAACCTGAAAATTACGGAGAATATTAATTATACTTTCCGGTAAATTACCATGATAGATATCATTTAATCCTGTTAGGGATTGATTTAATAGACGAAGTGCCATCTCCGCAGTAAATACTTGTGCAATAGCAGAGAGTACAGAATGTTGACCGGTACTTTGAATTACCTGTTTTACCCTTGTAACTGTACTATCTGATAAGTAAAGATCGAGGAACATATCAGCCAAAAGTTCGCCAAGCTGTTGATTGTGTTTTAAGTCTTGACCGAACTCTTTCAGTGCTTCATCAAATACAAATAGAGTTAAGTATTTTCCTGCCTCAATCATATTATGTTGGTTTAAAAATAGTTGACCAGAAGAAATCGAATTCACTGAGGAAAGAAACGAATCAATATTTTTTATCCTTTCTCGGAGAGGAATTTCGTCGAGTAGTGTTTTCTTCATAAAAAATCCTGTTATAATCTGGCGGTTTATTTCATTTGTTCCTTCCCAGATCCTGTCAATTCTTGTGTCCCTATAAATTCGAGCAATAGGATACTCTTCTATGTAACCATAACCTCCATGAACCTGAATGCCTGTATCACTACAAAAACCAAGTGTCTCGCTACCAAAGACTTTTACCATAGAAGATTCGATAGCGAAATGTTCCATGGCTTCCCCCATTTTCAGATAAAAGTCAGGAGCGTTATGATCCAATCTGGCAATAACTTGGTCGATCATTCCCATCGTTCGATAGATGATACTGTCTAAAGCATAAGTACGGACTGTCATGTCTGCTATTTTTTTCTTAATGACATCAAAGTGAGCAATAGACTGACCAAATTGCCTCCGTTCTAGAGCGTATTGTATTGTGATATTAATGACCTCCTTACTACCTCCAAGTGTGGAAGCGCCAAGTTTTAATCTACCGATATTGAGTGCATTAAAGGCGATGGTTGCTCCTCCACCGATTTCTCCCAGAACATTATCCAAAGGTACTTTTGCATCGTTTAGTTTTAGAGAAACAGTGGAAGATCCTTTAACACCAAGTTTGTGTTCTTCAGGTCCAATCTCAAATCCTGGCGTATCTCTATCGATGATGAAAGCTGTAAATTTTGAGCCATCTACTTGAGCAAACAGGGTATAAACATCCGCCCAGCCACCATTGGTGATGAACTGTTTTTCTCCATTAAGGATATAATATTTTCCGTCCTTACTTAAAATTGCGGTAGTTTTTGCAGAGGTTGCATCTGATCCGGAATCCGGTTCAGTTAGGGCATAGGCGCCTATCCATTCCGCACTGGCAAGTTTGGGAAGATATTTCTCCTTTTGTTTATCATTTCCAAACCAGACGATGGGTAACATTCCGATCCCTGTTTGAACAGACCAGGTTGTAGCGAATGACCCGGAATGGCCATGCGCCATTGATTCGGCAACGATGATGGAAGTTGTTTTATCCATATTCAATCCGTCATATTTCTCAGGAATATCAATAGATAGAAGCCCCAATTCACCCAGTTCCCGCAGTAAACGGCAAGAAAGCTCTTTATCTTGTTTCTCAATATCATCGATAATAGTTGCGATTTTTTCGGTGCTGAATTCAGCTACCATCTTTCCGATTTCCTGATGTTCTTCAGAGAATTGTTCCCGGGTAAAAATCGGTTCTTCTCCAACGACATTTAGAAGATAAAGTCCTCCGGTTTTATTGGAAGTTACTGATTCATTCATGAATAATTCCTTTCAGATCCTTTTGACAGCCCTGCGAGAATAAAGTCTGTGATCGTTTCGATGTAATGTCTGGCGGTTATTCCGTGTATATTAAATAAAGAAAACCAAATAATCCCTTCGATGTTGACCAAAATGGAGAGTGCTGCTACCTTTACTTCAACGTTTTTGAATTCCCCAATTTCAACCCCTTTTTGAATGATATTTTCAATCAATTCAAGAAATTCGTTATAGACTTTTTGTATTTTTTTATTAAAGTCTTCATCCCGAATTGATAAGCTCCAAAATTCGAGTTCCGCTATAAAAACATTTGGGTTATTTTCATAGATATTCAGAAAAAATTCAAAGAGTCGTTTCAGTTGGTCAGAAGGAGAAAGATCTTCTTCTACAATATGATTTAATGTGACACCAAAATTATTTACCCAATAATTGATGAGGGATAGGAATACTTCCTTTTTGGATTTATAGTACCAGTAGATTGATCCTTTGCTGAGATTTGACGTTTGTACAATATCGTCCATTCGGCAGTTGGAATATCCTTTTTCTACTACAAGCTTTAGGGCAGCATCAAGGATTTGCTTTTTTCTTATGTCTTGTTTTGATTCTCGAGTCATATTAATACTAAACCGACCAGTCAGTTTATATTACAAATCGAAAAATGCCTTTGCAAGAGATAAGTTCCCTATTAAGTAATAAAAATGTGGTATATTTTTGTCATATAGGTGACTAAACGTAGAATAAATGTCCTATATTGTGTAAATTAACTTATGATTTTTTAAATAAGATTAGTTCAATTAATATTATCATGAAGGGAGTAGGGGATTATATGAAAATATCAAATAAAATGTTTGAAGCCCTGGTTAAACAAGTATCACATGAAGCTGATGCTTCTCAGTTATATTTGGCTATGGCATCGTGGTGTGAAAGTTCAGGATATTCGGGTGCTGCTAAGTTTTTCTACAGCCGTTCTGAGGAAGAGAGAGAGCACATGATAAAAGTAATCCGATATATCAACAAAATAGGAGCTCATGCAACCATACCAGATGTAAAGCAGCCTCCTGTAAATTATGATTCATTTGAAGCGGTCTTTCAACTAGCATATGAAAATGAAAAAGATGTAACGGCCTCTGTCAATAAAACGGTAAATCTGTCAAAGGATGAAAAGGATCATTTTACGTTTAATTTCCTTCAATGGCTTGTTGATGAACAGTTAGAAGAAGAGCAAATGTTTGAATCAATTCTTACAAAAATTAAGCTGATAGGATTAGATGGTAGAGGTATATATATCCTGGATAAAGAAATATCTGAAATGGACAATTAAGTTCGATAACGTACTACTTAAATATTAATCTATAGTAATTCACATTTATAGAGAATGTAAGTCAGTAAAAGGAAAATCAGGACCGACAAAATAATTTCATTAACGTATACTGAGTAACGGGTCCTTATAATTACTGACGGCTTTTCTTCTTAATTAACCCCACCCAATTTAATTAAATAAAAAAATTCAGGAATATTTCTTGAAAGGATTAAAAGGATGGTTTAAATTTCGACCTATGAGTCGAATAATAAAATATAGGGTCATATGATATCACCACGACAATTAGAAGAGCGGGAAATAAGAAAAGATCGTATCCTGACTGGAGCATTAAAGGTTTTCCAACAGAAAGGACTAGAGGGTGCAACCATGGATGAAATTGCCCGGCGAACTGGGCTTGGGAAAGCTACTCTGTATTACTACTCTCCATCCAAAGAGACGGTTTTCAGTGCAATCATGGAGAAGGGGTGGCACAAAGTGAATTCCCACAGATTAGTCCAGATCTCTTATTAAAAGCTATCGGTGGACTGTTTCATGGATTACTGTTATTAGGACAGGGTAAAGAAAAGACGTCGGAAAAGGAAGTTGAAGAACTTATTGCATCATTCCTTGTCCTACCAGATACAGGTGACTCAAAATAGAAGCTCAATTTAATCAGCAGATCTGTTAAAAGCCAATGTAGACCAATCGAACCAATATATCAATGTGGATGAGTATGATAAGATTTCGATTCAAGGCGGTTTTAAATATGCGCCTTTGGAGAATCACTCCTTTGATCTTCAATTTAATGGCTATGCCAATGGGGAGGGCAGCCATACGCGTACTTTAAATGCTGACACGGACATTCAGAGAAACTCTCTCATTTTTAAACACAACTGGTTGATTGGTGATCAATGGAGTCTTGAAACTGTAATTCGTGGTGCTGATTACGAACGAATTCATACACAAAAGCGTCCGTGGGGCGAATTGGTAAATTTCAACAGAAGTGCGGAAAAGCAGGTAGAATTTGAAGAAAACATACTTTTCGAGAACGGAAATAATTCCGTGAACTTAGGAATGGAATTTTCCAATTCGGTTTTCTCCAGCAATAGGGTATTGAATGGTCAACAACAATTGTACAGCAGGGGCGTGTTTTTTCAATGGCATCGAGAGGTCTCGGTAAAAATTGATGCAATCATAGGGTCGCGATTTGATTACTATAATAGTATGAAGGTCGTTTTGAGTCCACGTTTGACTATGATGTATTCATATAAACAGAGATGGAAATTTAGAGCGTCCTGGGGTACAGGGTTTCGTCTTCCTTCATTCATGAACCAATATATCGACTTGGATCATATTCAATTTGGGTACAGGATATTGGGTAATCCGGATTTAAAGCCGGAATCTTCGGAAGGGATTACTTTGGGAATGGAGTATTACCATCCGGCAAGATACCAGATTAGCTTGTTTATATACCAGAATCGATTTAAGGATATGATTAGTGACTACTCGATTGAGCCGGGACTTTTTACTTATGAAAATGTGGATAGGGTCTCGTATCGAGGATTAGAAATCCAAGGCAGATGGATTATTTCAAGTCGATGGCTGGCAAATTGGGGATATAATTATTTAGACAATAGGGATGAATCTACGGATCGGATGATTGCAAACACTCAACCCCATTCAGCCAGTATTCGGGTAAGTTTCAAAAGTGTCTTTGGCAGGTTTTCAAGTGCTGTTAAAATTAAATTGGTGGGTCCGTACTACCCGGAAGAATACATCCCGGAATTGGGAGAATATATCCGAAGCAAAAGTAAAAGACCCTTGTTTGGAACGATCAATGCAACAGGGAAAATTAAGCTTACACAACTTTTTGGATTTTCATTTGGAGTCCAAAACTTAACTGATTACACGGATGAGAGATATGGACCATTTATTGGTAGGTCTATTTACATAGAACTCATCACGGAAATATAAAAAGGAGGAGTCAACTATAAATAATTAACCATGATTATGAGAAAATTCAATTTCCCTAGTCAACAGGACAAATATCACTCTGAGCAATTTATTCCAGGTTGCAATGATCGCTTTTCTGTAAGCCATACCTTCATCCCGTTTTTTGATGAAATATTCTTTAAAAACGCCATCATGTCGAACA
>SCKK01000003.1 GCA_004124475.1 Fidelibacterota bacterium | reverse complement strand
TGATCTAGCGCCTTGGCATGAGCCTGTTTATGTCGATAGCCGCGTTGGCCACGGTTCCGCTTCACTTCTCGGCTAATTGTCGATTTATGGACGCCAATCACTTCAGCAATTTCTGATTGATTATGACCTGTTTTAAGCAAAGAATATATTCCGTATCTTTGTTCCAGCGTGACCTGGCTGTAGTGTCTCATTTGTGCTCCTCATTTTTGTCTTAAAGAAAAGAGGAGAGCCTACAGCAGCTCCGCTTTCTTTACAAACAGT
The DNA here is from genome assembly GCA_004124475.1 of Fidelibacterota bacterium. Lineage (GTDB taxonomy): Bacteria > Fidelibacterota > Marinisomatia > Marinisomatales > SCKK01 > SCKK01. The sequence goes on along the minus strand of SCKK01000003.1, from coordinate 122,278 downwards.
GTTTGAGTTGCACTTAATAGTTGAATTCAAGAACCATTAATAATGATATTTATAGCACATCCGTCAACTGAAGGATAAACAATAAATTAAATACCTGATTATGAGATGAGAAATGTTAGTACTTTATTTTTTTTCTAAAAAAGTTCTTTATGATATATCCTGCAAGTTTAGGGTTTTCTTTTAACCTACGGATGGAATAGGGATACCATTCCTCGCCAAAGGGAACATAGATACGGACTTTGTGACCGGCATCGAGGAGTTTTTCAAGTCGCCCTGCCATGGGGACCCCATACAAAAACTGAAATTCATAACGATTTCCGGAAATCTCTTTATTCAGGATCCATGTTTCCAGTGTGTCGATAATGAACAGGTCATGGGTAGCTATTGCAGCATATCCACCGTTTTCAACCACTTTCTGCACCAACGAAATGAAGTTTTGCCGAATTTCTTCAGGCGCTTGATAGGCGATTTCTTCGGGCTCCCGATAAATCCCTTTGCAGATTCTGACGTTTAATCTGTTTCCAGAGAGGTTATCTATATCGTGGGCGCTTCTAAGGAGATAAGACTGAATGACGATCCCAATGCAATCTGTTTCATCTCGATATTTATTATAAAGATTTATGGTCCTGTCCGTATAGGGTGAATTCTCCATATCGATACGCAGGAAATTATTGAGTGATATTGCTTTATTCAAAAGTTGAGAGAAATTATTTTCCGCTAAATCGTCATCAAACCCTAAACCAAGATGGGTCAGTTTAAGAGAAATGTTGCAGTCCGCATCCCTATGGTGAATTGCGTCATAAAGGTCAAAGTAGGCCTCTTTTACCTGGTATGCTTTATCGCGAGATTGGGTGTGTTCCCCCAGTATATCCAATGTTACTGAATATCCTGTTCCATTTAAACGGTTAACTACAGATAGAGCTTCCTCTACTGTTACACCCGCGACATAGCGCATTGCAAATCGCTTAACGAATAATTTGGGGATTAGGGGAAGAAGGGTTGCTAGGGTGTTGTTGACCAATTTCATCGGTTTGGGTGGTGAATTTATGGGCTCGTTTGAGGAACGGCAATTAATTTTCAGTTATGAAATGAAAAGAATGGGTATACGTAAGTTATGGAGTTGAAAAAAGAAATAGTGGGAGGGGGATTATTTATTTTGGCAATCTATATATTTTTTATGGATTGTGATTTATGATATTACTGTTTTTCAGTAGACAACTCGTTAAAATCTCATATCAGTTAATTGAAGAGCGTTTCTGCTCAATAATTGAGATTGTCCCCAGTATACTGTAAACTACACCAGTTAAAATTAAAGGAGGTGCATTGTTACAGAGAATGCTAAACAACGGCATTATAATGATTGAGAGAAGGAATGAGGGAAATGGAGAAAATCATAAACTAACAAAATGAGAATCAAATTTTCAGGTAAAAAACTGGTTTATTGGGCGGATAGATATGGTTATTCAGTCAATGATAACCAAGTAATTAAATTGATACCGATTGTAAAGAATAATGGGTACTTAACCAAATCTCAATTATTTAAAGTGTGTAAGTGGAAGTCGCCAAGAAGTGCTGGACACGTTAAAAAAAATTCGATTGTTTTTATCAAAGAAATCACTTCTATTGCCCTAAGTACTCAAGAAGAGAGAACTAAAATAGAAATCTTAACATTGCTAAATGGTGTTAGTTGGCCATCTGCTTCTGTAATTCTTCATTTTTTTCACAATGATTTGTATCCAATTTTAGACTTTAGAGCATTATGGTCTTTGGGTATTGAAAAAGTCCCAACCAAGTATACATTTGAATTTTGGTGGAAATATGTATCTTATTGTCGTGAGCTATCCTTGAAGCACAATATTGATATGAGAATATTGGATAAAGCACTTTGGCAATATTCAAAAGAAAACCAAAATTTAATTAATTTAAGAAGAACTGCTCCCGCGGTGCGGGGCTTAGTTCAACCCCCAATCAACCTGACGTGAAAAGCGTGTAGCGTGAACTTAGTGTTCTACAAAGTGACTATTTTTTTGGTATTACTTTTATTCCAGTATAATACGAAGGAGACTTAAAAGATTTAACTGACTCAACTGTATAATTAGTTGAATTTTGTATGCCTAAAATCTGTTCTAATTTTTTTGTATTTTTTGTTTTCCCTGAGGGATTACCAGTTGAAATAAAAAAATCAATAATATTTCTATTAGCCACATTAAAAGTTATTAATAACTCGTATTCACCTTTGTTGAATGTATTATTCCACTCGTCGCTCGCACCAAACTCAATTTGTTGCTTTGTTGGTTCTATAAAATCACCGTCCGTTGGTTCACCTAAAACAGTCCTAATCTCATCAATATTCTTTCTGTAAAGAGATTCTAAGTCAAAAATAACCGTAATTTCTTCTTGTTTTTGCTCTTGTATTTTTTCCGGTGATCCGCAACCTATAAAAAATAAGGCAAGAATATATATTATTTTTAACCTCCTACTCATGTTTTTCATTTATTCAACCTAAATATCGCAAAAAACTAATATTAATATAGGCAACTACCACCTATTTTTCAAATTTGATTGACCAAAAAGGTAAATGGAGAAACTTGGTATTCGCCTCCCAAATCTCCCACTAACGAGTGAAATCCATTATCCTTATAAGATATTTTTTAGAATTGAAAAACTATTTGCAGTATATCTGTCAATATACAGTATTTAAAAGTGAAGACACAGGAGTTGGAACACCCGTAAATGATTAGTTAGACTTTTATTCAAGTTGATGTCCTATTCATTCTTATTTTTAATTTGGTATTTGAATTCGATTCACATAATCCCGAGCCAGGTCAAAATTAGGATGGGTATAAATCTTTGTTACTGAACTGGTAGCATGAGCTAATAATACCTGCCTATCCTCAATTCCCAAACCCAAATCCCTGGTAGTTCTCAAAACTCATGTAGGAGGGCACGTTTTGATACTTTGATTTTGAGATAAGTTTTAAAACACAAAAAGGGTGTTTTGAGACGGGTTTTTGAGCTATTTTCCAGTTGTGTCAAAAACCACGATTATTGATATTAGTAATAAAATTACAAAAGGTTGTGGTTATACGTGAGATTTCGGTTAAAACGTAATTTACTATTAAAGAGTAAACCCGCTAAACGCAATATTGGGTTTAGCACCCCATTGTGTGTAATTTATAAAAATAGCATAAGAATAATTCCGAATAGATAGAATGAAACTTGGAATTGTAATTTACGCTGATGATATGGAAGCTAAATGGAACGCATTCAGACAGGGAAACTTTACCCTGGACAAAGGAGTTGAAGCGGAAAATTTACTCAATGAGAAGTTCAACGGTCCCGAACAAATGGGAAATACTTGCTTGTGGCACGTGTTTGATAATAAGAAATTCTGAGGGTACGGAATTGTACACATTGTCAACAATGGCTAACTTGTATGACCTCATAGCCGAATCGGACAAGGTAATAACCCAATAAACATTTCGATGAAAACGAACATTTTGATCTTAGGGGGCGGGTTTGGCGGATTGGAAGTGGCTACCGGTTTGCGTGCGGACCTGGAGGACAATTTTCGGATCACCCTGATCGACAAGAATGATTCCTTCATAATAGGCTTCACCAAGTTCGACCTGATGTTTGGTCGTAGGGCTCCGGAGGATATCAAAGCCTATTATTCTGAACTCAACAAAAAAGGAATCGATTTTGTTCAAGACACCATTGAACAAATCGATCCAGAGAATAAAGTTGTAAAAACATCTTCTTCCACTTTTACTTTTGACTATTTGGTGGTAGCGCTGGGTGCCGAACTGCATCCGGAGGCGATACCCGGCTTTTTAGAAGGTGGATATAGCTTCTACTCGTTTGCGGAGGCACAGAGAATACATCCTGTAATTGAGAAATTCAGTGCAGGTACTATTCTTATCAGCGTTTTTGATAACCCCTACCAATGCCCCCCATCACCTTATGAAGCCGCATTTCAATTGCACGACTATTTTAAGGGGAAGGGCACGCGTACAGACATCACCATTAAAACACTTGCGCCAACCCCAATTCCCCTTCCAATGTCCAAAGATGCATCAGCTGCGTTGCAAGAATTACTCGGGCAACATGATATAGAATTCCTGCCGAAACATAAGGTAACGGCGTTGGTTCCGGATAAGAAACATGCTCTTGTTGATGGAAAGGGTCCAATGAAATATGATCTGTTCTTAGGGGTCCCTATACATATGCCACCTAAAGTTGTTCTTGATTCGGCTTTGGGCCAAAATGGATGGGTTCAGGTGGATCAAAACAACTTACGCACAGCATTCGAAAATGTATACGCCATTGGTGATGTCACCAATATTCCAGCCGGGCGATTTGCAGTTCCAAAGGCAGGTTCCTTCGCCGAAGATGCAGGGAAAACGGTGGTTGATGACATTCTGAATACAATTAAACAGGAAAACAAATCTGTAAAATTCAACGGCATTGGTACCTGCTTTCTTGAAGTTGGCTCGGGTAAAGTTGCAAGGGTTGATGGTAATATACTAGGTAATCCTGAACCTCAGTTGACATTCAGCGGCCCATCAGAAGAAAACAGAGCTGATAGGACAGCGTTTGAGACTTCAAGAATTGAAAAGTGGTTTAAGTAAACTACACACAACAAAGAATAAAATGAATTAAAACTCATTTTATCCAAACCGTTAAGTTCAATAAAATTTGAGTTTCAAAAAAAATGGGGGATTCCTAGTCCTTCGGGCATTTATCCTTTCTCTTCGAGAACCATTATTAACTAACTCTTACAATATTTCGATAAATTTATAAATTAATTACATTACAACTATATTATGAAAAAAACACAATCAACAACAGGTGTAAAGCTAAGCTACTTTGATTTTTCTGGAGGTCGTGGATTAGCATGTCGCCTCGCGCTCTATATTGCTAACATTGACTTTGTAAATGTTCGAACCTACTTAATAAATGAAAAGAAAATACAGGGATAAATAAAATGGTATACTGCAACCGACGTACGTTATGAAAAAGCGCTCATATTTATTTATGCTCCTACCGTATCTCTCACGGTTTAAGTGGCGAATTATCATATCGCTTGCAATTGTTGTTGCTGGGCGACTTTTTTCTGTAACAAATCCGTATGTCATAAAAGAACTTGTTGACACGCTTGCTGAGAGCACAGGGTTTGCTATCGATATTCGATATTTAGCAGTACTTGTTTTACTATTTTTCATGCTTCGTTGGGGAACAGACCTTTTAAGTGGGCTAAAGGACTACATATTTGCAAAAGTAACAGTGGGCGTGAAGCGGCTTGTTTCACTTGATGTATTTAGTCATTTATTGAGTCTCCCAGTTGAATTTCATACAGAGCAAGCAACAGGGGGTGTGGCGCGCAAAATTTCCAGGGGAACGAGCGCTATTAGTTCATTGAGCTTCTTTCTTACTGGAAGTATCTTGCCAACCCTCATTGAGATCGTATTAGTTCTTGGAATCTTTATTACTTTATTCCCCCCCATATTTGGCCTCGTTTTTGGAATATTTGTCGTAATCTATGTTGCCTTTACGGTTATTGTAACCAACAGGAGGCAAAAACTACTTCTTGAAACAAACAAACGAGATGATCGAGGAAGTGAACAATCGATTGATGCGTTGATGAATTATGAAACAGTTAAATACTTTACGAATGAAGAGTTTGAATTTAAGCGGTACGAATCAACTCTTAAAAGATGGGCAGACATGGCAATTGTTTCAACCAAGAAAGGTGCAAATCTAAATATGGGCCAGGGACTTATTCTCACTGCTGGGCTCACTGCACTTTTGGCACTCGCAGTTCGTGAGTATTTGAATGGTGCTGCGACTGTGGGGGACTTTGTGCTTATTACTACATATCTAAACCGCGTCGCGATACCGCTCTCATTTTTAGGAATGCTGTATCGAAGACTGAAAGAATCACTCGCAAATGTTGATGAGATGTTTAAGTTATTGGAAGTTGAAAATGATGTCGTAGACAGAGCGGGAGCGAAGGAGCTTGAAAATCCCGAAGGGCATATTGTCCTTACGGATGTTGTGTTTGGGTATAAGGACAATAGAAGTGTTCTCAAAGGAGTGTCCATAGATATTCCTGCACGATCGAGCGTTGCGTTAGTTGGTTCTTCAGGTTCAGGAAAATCTACGGTCTCAAAATTACTACTACGACTGTATGATGTGAGTGGCGGGGAAATATCAATCGATGGTGCTGACATCAGGAACATCACACAAGTCTCGCTACGCAGAAACATTGGCGTTGTGGCACAAGACACCATTCTTTTTAATGAAACTATTTTCAACAACATTCAATATGGAAGGCCCGGTGCTGGAGAAGAAGACATTGTGGCCGCAGCAAAGCTCGCTAACATCCATGAATTCATCGAAAGCTTGCCAGAGGGGTACGATACACAGGTAGGAGAGCGCGGTGTAAAACTCTCGGGGGGAGAAAAACAGCGAGTTGCGATTGCACGTATGCTCCTCAAGGATCCGCCCATCCTACTTTTTGATGAAGCGACGGCTTCACTCGATAGTAAGTCAGAGAGAAGAATTCAAGATGCTATCAAGTCTGTCTCCCAAAAAGGGAAGACCACAATTGTGATTGCACATCGACTATCTACTATTGTTGATTTTGATAAGATCGTAGTTCTGGATCAGGGGAAGGTCATAGAAGAAGGAACGCATGAAGAGTTGCTCAAAACCTGCGGTGCTTACCAAAAGCTTTGGAGACTCCAGAATAGTAGTCAAAAATAGCCTCATAAATAAGCTATTTATGTTAAATTTTTAGCACTGCATTATGAATGCATGAGTGCTCCACCGGCGAACACAAGGGTAACTCTTATAATCTGACCGGTAACGAGTAACTCAATCATGACCAGATTGCTGATATTTTTTCCAAGGTTTTGGACCGAAAAGTGGTCAATCAACCCGACACCAATATTTGGGTCGTGATTTTGACATTCAGTGCTCAGCTCAATTTTTTGAGAGCGGGTTGTAAGAAACTCCAAGTATTTATTCCAGATTTGGCTAAAAGTGCTGCCACATTTTCAAAAACCCTTACATTCCTCCATGAGAATTAGATATACGCTTAACGTTTTATTATCATTTATTACCAATATCATTGTTTGGGAATGGGTGTTGGAGGTGAATCCAACACCAGAAATTTAAACAATTAATATGCAAATTGTTTAACCAAAGAGGCTAAAATGAAAATGACACCGTTCATTTTATTACTGGTTTTGTATTGGGTTATGAGAAAGGATAAATGAATTTTACGTTGAAATATGAGATATTTAAGGAAAAATTTCCAAAACGGTGGTTATTTGCTGTTTCTGACATCATAGCGTGAGCGGATTCTTAAAGATTATTTATTAGTCAAAAATCTTGGAAGTTGAATTATGGTCGACTAAATATTAGTTTTATTCTCAATATACACGTTGTTATACAAAGACCTCACTGACACTTGGATTATCCAGCAACAATACAGAAATGGCGTACTTGAATTCAATATACAGCATATGAAGTATGAGTTTAAAAAAATATGTCTATAAATATAATTACAGTAATGGAGGTTAGTCAGGAACAAATTTAGGTTGCAGATTGCCTTGTAATTCCTTAAAGTTTCCTGTTACTCATGTTAAAATTCTGTACTAACAATACTAAACAATTATAGGTGGAAAAATCATCATTCCCTGCCCGCCGAGAGGCAGGCGTATTCCAATCACAATATATTAATAGAAGGTTATTATTTCCAGTCTATCCTGACCGATTCGCCCGAATAGCGATGATCGTATGAGACGAATCTACACATAGCGTCAGTTCAATGAGGCAAGAAAACATGGAATATTCAATGCATCCTGATCTCAAGGTGGGACAGAAGTTCCCCAATTTCGAACTCCCCGACCAAGATGGCGAGTCTCGACAGCTATCGAAACTCATACGAGGTTTCCCGACGGTCCTGATCTTCAACCGTGGATATTACTGACCGAAGGATCGTCGTCAGTTGACGGCCTATGTCAGAGAGCTACAGCCGGAATTTCAGGTCAACTACTGTAAGATGATCACTGTTACGGTGGACGACCGGATGAACACGAACGAGGTTCGTGCGGCACTCGCGGCGGACTGGCCATTTCTCATGGATCCGGATCGCAGTCTCCTGCACAAGTTACAAATGACAGATCACACAGATCAGGTGCACGGAGAGGTCTATATCCCCTACACGTTCATCCTCGACCGCGATCGAACCATCTACAAGATCTACAATGGATGGTGGTTTGTCGGTCGCCCGACGTGCGAGGAGATCCGTAAGGATCTAAGAGCGCTGATGAGTAAGCGGCCCGATTGGATCTACTCCGAAAAGAAGCACGTGTGAGATATCGCTGACCTGCCAAGCTGCCACCTAACAGGCAAATGTACCTAATTGCTACCGCAAGTACGATAATTAGAGTTTCGTGACTTTTATTATCTCTAACTCTTATCATAAAAGTTAGTGCTGTTTCAATCGTAGCAGGTGATTTGCCGGCATTATATTTTCCATGAAGTCGAGATTGATCAACAAATCCAACAATTACTTAGTAAAAACTATTATCTTTACTGGGTTAGCACTAATTGCATTTGCTGCAAATTCAGTGCTGTGTCGATTGGCTTTGGGAGAGAGAACCATTGACGCATCCAGTTTTACTATTATACGGCTGCTGTCTGGCGCTATTGTTCTCCTGGCGATTATAGGAATCAATAGAAATAAAACTGGCTCTTCTACAAAAGGTAGCTGGTCTGCCAGTTTAATGCTGTTCCTTTATGCCATTACATTTTCCTTTGCTTATATTACGCTGGACACAGGAACCGGTGCGCTCATCTTATTTGGATCTGTCCAAATTACGATGGTACTACTGTCTCTTATTTCAGGAACTCGATTGCATGTTACTGAATGGGTAGGTGTTACGATCGCTTTTACAGGATTTGTTTATCTGATTCTACCCGGGGTGACGACACCATCAGCTATCGGTTTCTTACTTATGATGGTAGCCGGTATTGCATGGGGTATCTATACCCTTATGGGACGAAGGTCGAAGAGCCCACTTATGGATACTGGTTATAATTTTTTTAGGACTATTCCACTCGTTATTATTTTGTTAATCGTCGCGATTAAAAATGCAAATAAATACGGTTGATCCTGCCCCTTTATTGGGGTGGGATCAGCCTTTAACATTAAAACCCCACATCACATTTGATTTGTGGGGTTTTTCATAGTGGATGAAGACTCAACAAATAGCTAAATTCGGATGTCTAAACATGATTATTTATTCACTCTTTGGTCGGAGGAAAATGGATTAAGAAGAGAATCATGACTCATAACAAGGAATATCGCCAGCGCATGGCCTAGAAACAAACCAACACAGCTATGCGTAATTACTTGGATGGATTTGTGGTTGCAATCCTGCTCCGCAAAGATGTGAAAAGTATGGATATAGGCTCCGGAACCTGTATACAAATTGATACGACATATTTCGTGGCTACTGCTGGACATATCTTAAAGAAAGCCAAAAGATTCAGTCAACAAAGCGTAACTTCCAATATTACGTAAGCTACAACGACAGGCGAAAACCAGTATGCCATCTGGATATGTCGTGTTTCGCACAGCTATTTCGAATGGTTGGAATCACCGTAATAGAAGCATCTTGCGAGTCTGCTTGAAGTTTCCAGCTCGGATTTGATACAGATAAACACCGGCACTCACGGGTCTGCCAACGTTATCCGTCCCATCCCAAATAAGTGACTTGTAGCCTGCGCCCTGAGTGTGATTCACCAGCGTTTTTACCTGCCTGCCCACTAGGTCATAAATTGTAATCGTGACTTGCGACGGTTCGGGAAGTTCGTACCGTATGGTCGTAACGGGATTGAAGGGGTTGGGATGGTTCTGGTTCAGAGTAAATCCGGTTGGTACTACTTCTTCAACAGCATCAGACACAACCTTTGGTGCTGAAGGCGGTGAATCACAGCTACCTTCAACTGTGTAGACGGATCCATCATCAGTTGCAGTATTTTTCTTTTTATGAGGGACATGAACCTGGAACGATGCTTCACCAACATTCCCGCTGCCATCCGTAGCGGACACGTGGACGGTGTACACCCTGCCGTTTCCGCCTCCCTGCCGTTCAGCCCGAAGGTCAACAGATTGACAATCGTCCCCGATGACTATGTCATTCTGTGTATTACCGTCACCGGAGGCATCTTCTGCTTCATCACTGGTAACGGAAGTGATGATCACAGCGTTTATATCGAGGTCGCCTTCAACGTCATCCGATACCGAAGTGACAAAATCAGAAACGGCAATGGTTTGATATTTGTGATTCGGCGGCCAGAGTACAATAGGATCGGCTGATACCATGATTACAGGCGATGTGATATCTTCGTCTTCTTCACCGGAGGCACACCAGGTGGCAGAACTTGCGGTTTGTGAATTTGTAATTGTGGTGTTACTACCATTGTCCACAACCTGGTTGATCATATTGTAGAATGTATTGTCGAGAATCTGGGTATTGTTTATGCCTGAAGCAACCGAGATGCCTGTAGTTCCGTCAGCAAAACTACTGTTTTTTACAATGTTTCCACTCCCACCGTTATAGATTTTTACACCTTCAGTTTTTCCACAGGTTTCTAAACCATCAATAATTGTGTTGTTGGATTGAAATATGCTTACTGCCGTACCACTGGTTCCAATAATGTTTTGGCCTGTTATTGTTACAGCATTACAGAATTGCAAAGAGATCGCTGTTCCAGCCTCACCAATATCAAAAGTATTCGCTCCCAGGGTAAATGTATTTGTGCTCCTTAAAAACAAACCGTGCACTGACCCCGTAAAGTCATTACTTGAAATATCTGTGGGCGTTCCAATATAATTTATGGCATAACCGCTTGAGCTCGTCAGGTCATTGCTAGTAAGGACCCAGTTTACACTATTGCTATTATGTACATTGGATTCGAAAGCATTGCTGGTTGATCCACTCATGTTATTATTGATTAGTGTATCACGATAACCCGTTCCTTGCACATAAACAGCATTAAACAAACCACTCAGATTATTACCCTCAAAATAAGAGTCTCTTACTCCGTTTAAAATAAGTCCCCGTTTAGTCGTTGCCGTTGAAGTAAACAGTGAAGACATGTCCCAACCACTCACGTTTACCCAGTGCATATTGTTCAGGGTTAATGGATCAGACGTGTGTCCACCAAAGGTGTTCTGGTTTGGACCTGCTGCACCCTGCCAGGTCAACACCAGGGGTGAACCAACGTGGTTTCCATTAGACAGAGATACTCCACGGTTTGAGTTGCTAAAATCATTACCGCTGAGCTCTGATAGCCTGCCTAAGTAATTCATCGCATAAAAACTACCACCGGTCATGTTGTTGTCCTTGATCACCCAGTCTAAACTATTGGCCAGATAATGACTTTCGAAAGCATTGTTGGTTGATCCACTCATGTTGTTATTGAATAATGTATTGCGATAACCAGTACCGCTTACATAAACAGCATTAAACAAACCACTCAGATCATTATCCCCAAAATATGAGTCTCTTACTGCGTTTAAAATAAGACCTCGTTTAGTCGTTGCCGTTGCAGTAAACAGTGAGGACATGTCCCAACCACTCACGTTTACCCAGTACATATTGTTCAGGGTTAATGGATCAGACGTGTGACCACCAAAAATGTTCTTGTTGGGTCCTGTTGAACCCTGCCAGGTCAACACCAGGGGTGAAACAACGTGGTTTCCATTAGACAGAGATACTCCACGGTTTGAGTTGCTAAAATCATTACCGCTGAGCTCTGATAGCCTGCCTAAGTAATTCATCGCATAAAAACTACCACCGGTCATGTTGTTGTCCTTGATCACCCAGTCTAAACTATTGGCCAGATAATGACTTTCGAAAGCATTGTTGGTTGATCCACTCATGTTGTTATTGAATAATGTATTGCGATATCCAGTACCGCTTACATAAACAGCATTAAACAAGCCTGAAATGGTATTGCTCTCGACTGTACAATCATTTGATCCATTAATATAAATTCCTCGGCCTTGACCAGCGGTGTTACTTACAACCGTCACATTTTTAATGGTTACAAAAGAGTGATTGGTGAGATCGATACCTGCATTGTTTCCATTAACGGTAATTGTAAAACCGGCACCGTCGATGGTGATATTGTTTGCTCCAACTGTTAAGGCTGTGCCCCCGGATGAGCAATCCAAGTCTGCGGTGAGTGTCACATCCAACGTTACGACGTCGCCGCAACTGATCGACTGGGCTAACATGATTCCGGGAAACGCCAGCAGCATTCCCAACATTAGTAAAAAACCAGCAACATTGTTCTTATAAAAATGGTTAATCATTGTTTTCTCCTTGTTTGATTTATTGATTTATTATGGTTCAATACGTTATTTAATGCGTTTATCATCGCTGCCATATTCACCGCGGCTACTAATAAACTTTTTTAATATTTTCAATTCTGCTTTATCCTTGTTTATTTTTTGTTCAGTTGGCTTGTTAATAGCATTTTTACCCATATCAGATTTGGAGTATTTTTACTCTTTTTTGGATTTGGTCTTGCAGTATTATTTGTTTTATTATCTTGTTTTAACTGGAGGAATTTTAACCCACATTTATCTAATACATGCCTTATGAAAACCACTATACACCTTAAAAAAACCACTATAAGAGAACTTGAGTTAGTCATTCACCAAAGGTGATGAAAGGACTTAAGGGCGAGGGAAAAACAAACTTTGCGGAAGCTTTGGATTTATCCAATAGTTCTTTCAAAAAATCAATGTGTCGACAAAACAAACACTTCCGCAAAGATATGGTCTATTGCGAAGGCGGATAAACTACTGATCAGGTTTTTTATAAGTCAGAAATAAACTTTAACAGGTTGTTACCATGCTGTATCTTTAATTTTTTCCTCAGTTGTGATCGATAAACTTCAATAGTCTTCACCGTGAGGTTGGCAAGACTGGCTATTTCTTTAGTATTAAGATTCAGTTTTAAAAATGCGCAGATTTTCTTTTCTCTTGGTGTTAAGTCACCACATATATCACCTAATTTCTCATAAAAGTCGCTATGAACTTCCTGAAACCATAACTCAAATTCATCCCATTCACTCCCCGAATCAATCTGTTTATTCAGTGCTGAAACGATGCTTTTAATCTGGGACTTATGATCCGGGTGACTCTTTTGATAAAGGTCTTGAACTTCTTTAATAATATCAATTAAGGTTTCCCGATCTTTCATCATGTGCATTGCTTTTGTTGTTAATTCTTTATTTCTCTTTTCCAGGTTATCTTTTAAAGTATTCTCCAGCTCTTTCCGGGCGGTGATGTCCATCCAATACTCAATCATCTGAACCACATTCCCATCCTGATCGAAAATGGGATAGGCATTGATTTCCGCAAAGAGTGTCTTGCCATCCTTGTCCACATGTGTCCGTTCGAACTTCACAATTTGTTTGGTTTTTTTAACATCAGGGAGAGGACAGAAATGCCCGGAATGACTGCATGGTTTGTCCTTCCCAAATAGAAGTGAGTGACAATACATTCCACCTGAATCAATTCTTTCCTTTGCTGCTGTATTTTTTAACACAGTTTTGTAGGTTTTCGCATCAATAACATAAAATGGTTGGGAAAGTGATTCAATAACGCTATCCAAAAAATTATACTGTTTTTCAAGTTCCTGTTCATTCTGGCGGATTTCAGTCGTCCGTTCATCCACCTGTTTCTCCAAAATAGCTGTCTGTTTTTTGGCCTGAATTAGCCGCCATTGAATGGTGCCAAAGAAAAAGCCAACCATTGAAAGAAAATACAAGAAATACGCCCACCACGTTTTCCAAATTTGAGGTGTTATTTTAATCGGCAGGGATACACCTGTTTCATTCCAGGTACCATCGTGGTTGGTTCCTTTTACTTTAAAAGTATAATCGCCGGCCGGTAGGTGAGTATAGGTAGCAAAACGTTTTGTTGCATCAGTATATATCCACTCATGATCGAGGCCTTCCATTTTGTAAGCATATTGATTTTTTCCCGGAGCAGAGAAACTTAAAGCAGAAAACATGAATGAAAAAATATTGTCTTTGTAAGAAAGGGTTAGCTCTTTTGTCTCCGTAATGTGGTTATGGAGAATGGATCGTCCTTCTTTCCATGTCCCCAAAGGAACAGATTCATTGAGTATCAAAAAATCAGTTAAAACAATGGGAGGGGTTAAGGCATCATCTTGAACTTGGTCAGGAAAGAAGGCATTAAATCCGTTGATGCCGCCGAAAAACATTTCACCCGTCCAGCTTTTGTAATAAGCACCTGTATTGAATTCATTACTTTGCAGGCCATCATGTACATCATAATTTCTAAACGTCTCTTCCGTCGGATTGAATTTGGACAGTCCTCTATTGGTGCTTAACCAAATATTTTTGTAATCATCTTCCAAAATTCCGTAGACCACATCGTTGGGCAGTCCATCTTTTTCTGTATAATGTTTAAACGTTTGCCTGTTGAAATCGAACCGGTTCAAGCCCCCTCCGCTGGTCCCAATCCACAGATTGCCGGACTGATCCTGATAAATGCACTTTATTCGATCGCTGCTTAAGGAATTTGGGTTTAGGGCATCGTGCTTGTAGTGGGAAAACGTTTCAGTATCCCGGTCAAAACGCGACAGCCCAGACGTGGCCGTACCGATCCATATGGATCCCTGTTGGTCTTCGATGATAGAATTGACCGTGGCTCCACCTAAACTTGATGAAAAATTAATGAAATGACCCTTCTGTTTATTTTCAGGGGTTAATTGAGTAAGGCCGGCATCCGTTCCGATCCATAGATCACTGTCCTCTCCTAAAAACAAATGAAAAATAAAATTACCCGGTAAACTGTTCGCATCATTGGGGTTGCTTAAATATTGGATAAAGATTTCCGATTGCGGATCAAAATGATGCAGTCCTCCACCTTCAGTGCCAACCCAGAGAGATCCATCAATATCTTCTATAATTGAATATACGTTATTATTTTTCAGACTGTTTGGATTATTAGGCTCAAAGACATAATGTGCCGATGTATTGGATCTTCTGTCAAACTTATCCAACCCGCCATAAGACCCAACCCAAAGAACGCTGTCTCGGGTCTCATATACTGAACGAATACTGGAGTCACTCAAACTATTAGGGTCATTAGAAATATGAGTATAGTATTTAAATTTTTGAACCAGATTAAAATGCTCAATACCGCCTCCGTTTGTCCCGGCCCAGACCAGATTTGTCCTGTCTTTAACCATAGAAAGAATTCCACTGGGGACAAGACTCGAAGGATCATGTGGGACGTTTTGAAAATACTGAAAAGAATTTGTTTTTGGATCAAAACGACAAATGCCTCTATCGCTTGCACCAATCCAGAGATTGCCTGCTTCATCTTCTTCAATAGAAGTGACCTCTGTCCATTCCCAATCAAGAGTGAGAGGGAAGTGGGTGAATATTTCTGTTTCACGATCAAACAGATTTAACCCCAATTGGGTTCCAATCCATAAATTTCCAGAAGCATCTTCCCAAATAACTTGGACCCGGTTATGGGTCTTGCTCGATAAGTCATTAGAGTCGTGTTGAAAGTGTTCAAAAGTTTTAGTCTTTGGGTGATAACGATTCAGCCCCCCATTTTCTGTTCCAATCCAAATGTATCCTGCCTTGTCATAATAAAGACAACGAATACGATTATCGATTAGACTGTTGAGATTATACCGAAAGTGGGTAAATTGTTTATTTTGAATATCAAATTTCACTAAACCAGCTCCCCAAGTTCCAATCCAGAGGTTTCCATTATTATCTTCAACTATATCCCAAACATGATTATTGGCCAAACTGTTAGCATTATCAGGATCATGACGAAAATTCTCAAATGTTTCTGTCCCTCGGTTAAACCGGTTAAATCCGCCATTTTCGGTGCCTATCCAAAGAACACCTGATTGATCTTCAAATATACATTTGATGTAATTATCAGATATTGAGGTTGAATCGAATGGGTCGTGTTTATAAACAGTAAATGTGTATCCATCATATTTATTCAATCCGTCTTGTGTTCCAAACCACATAAACCCCCTGCTGTCCTGCAATATGCAGTGGACTGTACTTTGTGACAATCCATCATCGATGGTGATATGATCAAATTTGATGGATGGAGTCTGAGCATTAATTATGGATAAAACGATAATCCCAGCTATTATGACAGTTGCAATGGTAGAATGTTGTGTTTTATGAATTGATTTCATTTTTCCTGTAGTGATTGAAGACGATCTTTACCAGATGTTTCATACAAAATTACATGATGAGGTGCTTCGAACACAAGACATTTTCCCTGCCTGTCCGCCTTCTTTGTGGCGGTAATGACTTCCTCTGGCAGGCAGCAACGTCGCAACCTAATACAGTTTTTGTCGTGTCCAAATGATCCTTCGGAAAAACGGGCTTGCGGCGCTTCTCCCAGCGCGTTGGGATTCGCTCGCAATGACTTGTACTTTTGTTTATACCCCTGTCACAGAGGCATCACTTTTTCTCGGTTAATTGGCTTGCAATGGACAAGGTGACAAAGTAAATTTCTCTCCATTTTTAGTGAGATTTCCAACTATGTACACAAATTTCGGGACTGTTTTTATCTTTGTCATAATCGGGATAATTCTCGTGGCGTTTCCCCTTTTGTTGCAGAGGATTCTTGCACCCAGCCGAAAAACACCGGATAAATTAACCACCTATGAATGCGGGGAAGATGCAGTGGGCGGAGCGTGGATTCAATTTAATATCCGTTTTTATGTGGTGGCGCTTATCTTTATAATATTTGACGTGGAAGTTATTTTATTATTCCCTTGGGCGGTGGTCTATAAAGAATTGGGTCTTTTTGCTTTTGTAGAAATGATGATTTTCCTGGCAATCCTTTCGGTTGGGTTGATTTATATCTGGCGGAAAGGTGATCTTGATTGGGTGAAATATTCTGTTCCCTACGGACGAGGTCGATACAAAAAATTGAAGATTGTACCCAAGCAGGTTCCAGCTGTCGTAGCTGAGATTGGAGACCGAGGATCCACAATTGTAGATGTCACTACCTCATAGCACAAATGGATTATCAGGAAATAGTCGATTATATTAACAGAAATTTTAACGAGTTGTATTCTCCTGACACAGGGGAAGAACAGGCAGAATTTTTACGAATATCCCCTAAGGATTGGAAAGAATTAGCTTATTTTCTCCGGGATGACGGAAATCTCGTATTCGACTCTATGATGTGTATAACCGGAATCGACTATGGAGTTGAAGATGAGAATCTGGGGGTTGCTTATAATCTTCATTCTATGACGCATCATCATAAATTTGAGGTCAGAATTGATGTTCCAAAATCCAAACCGATGATACCATCCGTAGAAAAAATTTGGAGAATAGCTGATTGGTTTGAAAGGGAAGTCTACGATATGTATGGTATTACTTTTGAAGGTCATAGAGATCATCGGAGAATTCTGTTACCCGAAGATTGGGAGGGATTCCCCTTACGGAAAGATTACATATTTCCCGAAACCTGGCACGGAATCGTGGTGCCGAAGATTAAGGAGGAATGGGAATAGAAACGTTGACTTTAGATCGTAGCGCCATTCAAGGGGAGGAAATGGTTCTCAATATTGGACCTCAGCACCCGAGCACCCATGGTGTTCTCCGATTACAAGTAGTGACGGATGGTGAGATCGTCACCAAAATCACACCGTACATAGGGTATCTTCACCGCTGTTTCGAAAAGCATTGTGAAAATGTCACCTACGAACAGGTAATTCCCTTCGTCGACCGGTGTGATTATATTGCCTCGATGAACAACAACTTTGGATATGCGGTTGCGATGGAAGAATTAATGGGTATTGAAGTCTCGGAAAAAGTTCATTATATCCGGGTGATCGTAGCGGAATTAAATCGGATTGCCAGTCATCTTTTGGCTATTGGCACATTTGGTTTGGATGTGGGAGCATTTACTCCGTTTCTTTACTGTTTTCGTGACCGGGAACGCATATTGGATTTATTTGAGCTTTTGTGTGGGGCTCGTCTCTTATACAATTATATTTGGGTTGGAGGCGTTTCCCATGATTTCCCCATCGGGTTCGTTGAAAAAGTGTATGAATTCCTCGATTACTTTGAGCCCAAAATTCAGGAATACAACGACCTGCTCACCTTTAACAAAATTTTTATTGAGCGGACTGCAGACGTGGGTGTTCTGCCAGCTGATGTGGCTATCAGTTATGGAGTCTCAGGACCAAACCTGCGGGGTTCCGGTGTGAAGTGGGATCTCAGGAAAAATGAACCCTACAGTATTTATAACAAGTTTGATTTTGATATTCCCATAGGAACAGGTGCTATGGGAACAGTAGGTGGCTGCTGGGATCGGTATTATGTGCGGATTCGGGAGTTGGAGGAGAGTGTGAAAATCACTCGACAGGCTTTGGACCAGATTCCCAGAGAGGGGGATGTTCATGCTGCCTTACCGAAAAAAATACGTCCTCCTAAGGGGCATGTTTACAGTCGGACGGAAACACCCAGGGGAGATCTCGGTTTTTATATCATTAGTGATGGTAAACCGAAACCATTTAGACTGAAGCTTCGGTCACCGGCATTCACTGCATTAAGCTGTATTAATGAAATTGCTCGGGGGTGGATGATTGCCGATGTTATTGCTATTCTTGGGAGTCTTGATATTGTTCTCGGAGAAATTGATCGATAATGGTGGATTTATTATTACAAAAGTTTTCTGAAGTCTCATTTTTATCGGGGATGCCCTCTGCACTGCTTTTTGTCCTTGCAGCCACGCTTATTGCTCTCCCTCTATTTATGTTTGTCGCCGTCAACGCTCTTGTAGCAGTTTATGCGGAACGAAAGATTTCCGCATTCATGCAGGACAGATTGGGACCCATGGGACAGGGTGTGGGGCTTCATGCCGGAAAGTGGGGACTTCTTCAAACGGTGGCTGATGCGATTAAATTGTTAATTAAAGAGGATATTATTCCTGCATTGGCGGACAGAAAATTGTTTATCCTTGCACCATTCATATTATTTGTCGGGGCATTTATTGTATTCGTGGGTATCCCATTCAACCAACATATTTTGGTGGCTGATTTTAACATTGGAGTATTCTACATCATTGCTATGAGCTCTATCGGTGTGATCGGAATAATTATGGCGGGGTACAGTTCCAACAACAAATGGTCCCTGTATGGCGCCATGCGATCTGCCGCTCAAATCATCAGTTACGAAATTCCTTTGGCATTATCCCTCATAACGGTAATCATGCTGGTGGGCAGTTTGAAGATGCAAGATATAATCATTGCTCAACATGGACTCATCTGGGGTATTCTCCCCAATTGGTTCATTTTTAATAATCCGTTTACATTTATCGCATTTTTTATCTTTTTCATTTCAGGTGTGGCGGAGGTGAACAGAACTCCCTTTGATCTGCCAGAGGCGGAATCGGAATTGGTTGCCGGTTTTCACACAGAATATTCCGGGATGCGGTGGGCATTTTTCTTTTTGGCTGAGTATGCCAATATGTTCATTGTTGCAGCCATGACTTCAATAATTTTTCTCGGGGGATGGCAAAGTCCCATTCCTGGCTTCTTAAATGGCCCAGGTTGGGGATTGTTCTGGTTTTTCAGTAAGGCTGGTTTTCTAATCTTTGTGATGATGTGGTTTCGATGGACATTCCCGAGATTGAGGACAGACCAATTGATGCAGATGTGCTGGAAATATTTTCTTCCCTTCTCTTTAATAAATCTATTGGGCGTTGGTCTCTGGGATTTATGGCTGAATTGAGGTGTAAATGATTCGATATTTTTCAAATATCTGGCAATCTATCACAACATTGTTGATAGGTATGCGAATCACACTTGTTCATCTGGCTAAGGCAAGGAAAGGAATCGTCACGCTTCAGTACCCGGAAGAACGTTGGCCTCGCCCTGAGCGAAACATCGGCTTCAGCCATGATAGCTACAATGTGATTCGGTCTCGCTTACATGTGGACATGGATGATTGTATTGGCTGTCTGAAATGCGAGCGAGCCTGCCCGGTAGACTGTATTCATATAACAACCGTTAAAGTAGAAAAGGGGACCGATATCCCTGAAGCAAATCATGTGGGGATTACTTCATATGGAACACAAAAGCGCCTGTTAGTGACACGGTTCGACATTGATATGTCTGAATGTTGTTACTGTAACCTCTGTGTCTATCCATGTCCTGAAGATTGTATTTTTATGACAGGCGGACCCAATTCGTCGAAACAAGAAATAGATTATGAATTTTCCGAATTTAATCGGAGTGATATGATTTTCCGTTTCGCCAAAGTGCCAAAAGATCAGGTGGAAAAATACACACCACCTCCAAAGGAAAAAGTAAAGGGAGACGTGGCTGGGTGATGGGTGCAGATATTATTTTTTGGATGGTTGTTGCTCTGACAGTTGGCTCCGCATTTTTAGTGGTTCTATCTCAAAATCTTATCTATTCCGCCATTGCTCTTCTCTTTTCATTTATGGGAGTTGCCGGTCTTTATATTTTTATGATGGCAGACTTTATTGCCGCGACACAGATAGTCATCTACGTGGGGGGAATTTTGGTTCTGATTATTTTTGGAATTATGCTGACTCAACGGATTAGAGATGTCCGTATTTCTCATACCAGTATGCAGAGGGGAATTGGGGGTGTCGTGGTTACTTTAATATTTCTTGGATTATTCCGAATGATTACGGGATCTCCCTGGCATTTTGAGGCAATTCCAGAAGTAGAGGGAACCGTATCAGGTATAGGGAAATTATTAATGGTGGAATATCTGCTCCCATTTGAGGTTACCTCTGTCTTGCTGTTGGCAGCGCTCATGGGCGCTGCAATGCTATCAAGGAGGGGTGATTGATGGATCAGTTGAACACATATCTCATCATTGGCGCCATTTTATTCAGTTTGGGTCTCTTTGGTATCATCACGCGTCGGAACGCAATCGCAGTGTTGATGGGGGTGGAATTGATTCTGAATGCTTCCAATATCAATTTTATCGCCTTCTCCCGATTTGGGGGTATGAATTTGTCTGGACATGTATTTTCTCTGTTTGTTATCATTATGGCTGCTGCAGAAACTGCGGTAGCTCTCGCCATCGTCATCAATCTTTACAATAATCTTGGATCTGTAAACGTGGATGATGCAGCGAGTTTGAAACAGTAGGCAGTTCTCAACCGACGTAATGAATGCATTTTTCGAGATCTGAACATTTAGCAAAACTTGCAGACAAGGTCAGGCAGTAAATGGGCTCAGGTTCCAATGATTTAGTTATCTACAAGAGGGCGTTTGTACTGGCGATGGAAATCTTTAATACTACCAAAAAGTTTCCCAAAGAGAAGCTCTATTCATTGACTTCTCAATTTCGAGATTCGTCAATGTCTGTCTGTTCCCCCGATCCAATCGGGGCAGAGGCGTATCGAAAGCGGCAATATGATGCTCACTTTATCAGCAAAACGTCTGACGCCGATATGGAAAATAGCGAAACTCAATTCTGGCTAGATTTCGCTATTGCGTGCAAATATGTTTCAAGAGGTACCTATGATGATTTGACCAAGAGATCAAAATGGGCGGGCCAGCTGTAGAATCACATGATTGAACACCCCAAGAAGTATCAACGAGCATACCACAAGGGGAACGATGATATCCTTACATTTCGATTTGCTTATCGCTAGTTACCGACGGCCGATTGTTTACTGCCAACTGCCTATTGTCAATTTCCAATGTCATGAGCACACAAACATAAAAGAATCGATTATGATATGATAACATACGGTTTTCTCATACTTTTAACACCCCTGCTGGCTTTTGTCATTCAGATTTTTATTGGGAAGCGTTTACCTCGAAAAGGGGATTGGGTTTCCATCTCTGCCGTTGTTTTTACACTTTGCTTATCGATTGCCATGTTAGGTATGATGCTTTTTCTCCATGATAGCGGCTTTAAAATTGACAAAAGTTGGGAATGGTTCAACTTAGGTCATATGCAGGTTCACTTGGGCATTCTTATAGACAATATCACCATTGTAATGCTTGTAGTGGTGGCATTGGTATCGAGCCTGGTTCATATCTACTCTGTGGGATATATGAAAGGAGATCCTCGATACTCCAGGTACTTTGCCTATCTTTCCCTCTTTACGTTCTCTATGAATGGAATTGTCCTATCCAATAATCTATTCTCTATTTACATGTTTTGGGAATTGGTGGGACTCAGCTCTTATCTTCTGATTGGTTTCTGGTTTGAGAAGGACACTGCCTCCGATGCAGCAAAGAAGGCATTCTTAGTGAATCGAATTGGGGATATGGGCATGTTCATCGGGATCATGCTGTTCTTCACAGCCACAGGGTCGTTCGTGTTCAGTGATGTCTTTTCTGGCGTCGCATCTGGCCAGATTTCCGGAACACTGCTTACCGTCGCTGGTCTCTGCCTCTTTGCTGGGGCTGTCGGAAAATCGGCCCAGTTTCCACTCCATGTTTGGCTTCCCGATGCCATGGAAGGTCCTACCCCCGTGAGTGCCTTGATTCACGCCGCAACGATGGTAGCAGCAGGTGTCTATTTAATGGTTCGTCTATTCCCCTTGTTCACACCGGAAGCGTTGACAATTATCGCCTATGTGGGGGGCTTCACAGCCATTTTTGCTGCCATCATAGCGGTGACACAGAATGACATCAAAAAGGTTTTGGCTTACTCCACTGTGAGTCAGTTGGGATATATGATTTTAGCCGTGGGCAGTGGCGCCTATATTGCAGGGTTTTTCCATTTGGTAACCCATGCCGCTTTTAAGGCGGGACTCTTTCTGTGCAGTGGCAGCGTTATTCACGCCATGCATCACGCTTATCATAAACTTAAGGACCATGAGACAGATCCGCAGGATATGCGGAATATGGGTGGACTCAAAGATAAAATGAAGATCACCTATTGGACCATGGTGATCTGTACCGTCGCCATTTCCGGCGTTCCTTTGATGTCTGGATTCCTCTCTAAGGATGCCATACTTGCGGGGACACTCTCATTTGCCCTCTGCAATCCGGTTCATTTTTTACTTCCGCTGTTTGGTTTCGGGGCAGCGTTATTGACGGCGTTTTATATGTTCAGGCTCATTTTTATGACCTTTCATGGCGAACCTGCAAGACAGGAAGTGCACAACCACGTTCACGAATCCCCGCTCGTGATGACGGCGCCGCTTATGACCCTGGCAACCCTGTCGCTCTTTTTATTCTACACACTCCCATACTTTAACCCATTTTCTGACCACGGTTGGTTCACCAGGTTAGTAGTTGCAGTTGAGTCCAGCGTGCCTGGAAGTCTCTCTGCCCTTGAGATTGCTGAAGGAGTTGACCACGCCCATACCTCTGCCATTATTTTATCTCTGATTGTGGCAGGTATTGGCATATTTCTTGCCTTTGCTATGTATCTGAAAAAACGGATATCAGCAGAAAGAATGGCAGTCCGTTTGGCAATCCCGTACAAATTGTCTTTTAATAAGTTTTTTATGGATGAGATTTATTCGAAATATCTTGTTAGTCCAAGTTTAACACTTGCAAAGAAAATCGGGTATTTTGATTGGGATCTTTACGACAAATATTTCATCAATGGATTTGGTAAAGTCACAAGGTTGATATCACGTATTGTTGGTATAAAATGGGATTACGACATTCTCGATCAGCTATTTGTGGATGGTGTGGGTCACGGTACCCGATTCTTTGGGAGAAAGCTTCGACTAATACAGTCCGGAAAGCTTCAAAGTTATCTCATTTGGGTTCTTTGCGGTATTATTGTCATATTTGTCATTCAAACGATGTGATGGGAAGTGACAAGTTTAAAAGTGACAAGTATCAAGTGACAAGAATGTCGATAGAATTGGAAAGTGACGGACTATTCGTGATGCGTGATACGTGAACACTTTAGCACATGAACACTTACTACTTGAAACTTGAAGCATTGTTTTGGGGTTGGAAGAAATTGAAATTAGAGAGAAGGAATAGGAAAATATGGATTGGAATATTTTAAGTTGGCTTATCTGGTTGCCGATCCTGGGATCTGCTGTCATTATCTTGATTCCCAGGGAAAAGGCGGATACGATCAAATTTGTGGCAGCGGTTGCCACTGGAATTCAATTATTGGTCGCCATTGTTTTATGGACAAAATTTGATTCCAGTACTGTCGGCTTTCAGTTTCAGGAGAAGGTAAGCTGGATATCATCCCTAAATGTCCATTACTCCCTCGGCATAGATGGATTAAGCTTACCCATGGCGCTATTGACAGCCCTTTTGTCTTTTCTCTGTATATTCGTAAGCTGGAAGATTGAAAAAGCGATAAAGGGATATTTCGCTCTCTTTTTATTGTTAGATGCAGGCATGATGGGAGTATTTCTGTCACTTGACTTTTTCCTGTTTTACATTTTTTGGGAAGTGGTGCTGTTACCTATGTTCTTTTTGATTGGGATGTGGGGAGGATCTCAGCGGGAGTACGCAGCCATCAAGTTCTTCCTCTATACGTTGGCGGGTTCTGTGTTGATGTTTATTGCTATTCTTGCCTTATATTTTGCCTGTGGTCGGACTTTTGATATGATAGAAATTATGGCTATAGCTCCCACCGCCCTTGCGGGTAAACTCTGGTGGGGATTTGAATCGCTAAAGGTAATCTGGATTCTCTTTTTTATTGCCTTTGCTATAAAGGTGCCTATATTCCCATTTCATACATGGCTCCCATTGGCTCATGTGGAAGCACCCACCGCAGTTTCGGTCATCCTTGCCGGTGTGTTGCTGAAGATGGGGACCTACGGAATTTTGCGTATCAGCTATCCCATGCTGCCGGACGGTGCAGTCTGGTTTGCTGGAGCCTTAGCTGTTTTGGCAATGATCAATATAATCTGGGGGGCATTGTGCGCATTGGCACAAACAGACCTGAAGAAAATGGTAGCCTATTCCAGTATTAACCACATGGGATTTGTGATGCTTGGGATGTCGGCTGTAGTAGCAGCCGGCGCCAAGAATGGCACGAACCTGATTGCCGCTGAGGCGGGATTGAATGGCGCTGTACTCCAGATGTTCAACCACGGTATCATAACAGCCATGTTATTTATTTTGGTCGGTGTGATTTATGATCGGGCTCACCACAGAAATATTGACGGTTTCGGTGGATTAGGCGTGAGAATGCCCATCTATACAGGAATCGTTGCTTTGGCTTTCTTTGCTGGTCTGGGTCTGCCTGGACTTTCCGGTTTTATCGGTGAAGCCATGTGTCTTATCGGTGCATTTCCCGTCTATAGGGGAATTGTTATCGTGTCAGTATTTGGTATCTTACTCAATGCAGCTTATTTCCTCTGGGCCTTTCAACGGATATTCCTCGGAAAACTGAATGAAAAGTATGCTGATTTACCTGAGATAAACCGAAGAGAAATCTTTACCTTGGTGCCATTGGCTGTTCTTGTCATTTTTCTTGGTATCTATCCCACGCCCGTTTTGGATGTGATGAAAACAACATTATCCCACTTGATTGAAATTGTGCAATCCAGTTCACTTTTGGCTTTACAATAAAAAGTCATGAATAATTTCCAAAGTCTCCGCCTGTTCATTCCGGAGTTAATCATTCTGAGTACCATTCTTGTGGCAATCATCGCCGACCTGTTTTATTCCAAGGAAAAATCTTATAAGGTGGGGTATTGGGTATTAACCGGTCTGCTGTTGGCAATGGTAGTACTTTGGCTGACAGATAAGACTGAAGTGACAACACTGTTTTTAAACAGTATTGCTCTCGATCCGTTTTCTCGAATCTTTAAGTTCATTTTTATATTAGCTACCCTTTTTGTCATTATTATGTCTATGAGAGCCTCGGAACTTCAAAAAGTACGCACCGGGGAATATTTTGTACTTTTGGCTGTTGTGGTGTTGGGAATGTTTCTGATGGCATCCAGTATAGACCTGATTATGGTTTATATTTCTATCGAAGTAGTGAGCATAGCGTCTTTTATACTTGCAGGTTACTTGAAAACAGAGGTGCGTTCCAATGAGGCATCCCTTAAATATGTGATTTATGGCGCCTTTTCCTCAGGTATCATGCTTTATGGTTTATCTTTGTTGTTTGGACTTACCGGTACGACCAAGTTGTTTGAAATCAGTGAAGCCATAGCCCGTTTGAATGGTGAGGGTAACTTAACGCTCATCATTGCAACCATATTTATTATGGCAGGTTTTGGGTATAAAATATCTGCTGTGCCATTTCATTTCTGGACGCCTGACGTCTATGAGGGAGCGCCCACACCCATTACAGCATATCTTTCCGTAGCACCAAAAGCGGCAGGATTTGCTCTATTGATCCGATTCTTTAATTCGCTGTTCGGCACGGGCGCTGTTTTTGAACCCGGTACCTGGCAGAGCCTTGAGGGTATCCCATGGCAGCAGGTTATTGCTGTGGTGGCTGCGATAACCATGGCATTAGGCAACCTTGTGGCAATCCAGCAGTCCAATATAAAACGACTATTAGCATATTCAAGTATTGCCCATGCCGGTTATATTTTGATGGGTATACCTGTCCTTTCACAGGACGGCATTCATGCCATGATTTTTTACATTATTGTTTATCTATTTATGCAGTTGGGAGCATTTTTCGTGGCGATTCTCATCTCTAATAAATTTGGAACGGAAGAGATTGCTAAATATAGTGGTATCGGATTTAAGTCACCCCTTTTGGGTGTGCTAATGGCTCTCTTCATGTTTTCCCTAACCGGAATTCCTCCCACAGCCGGGTTTATTGGTAAATTCTATCTTTTTGCAGCTCTGATTAATGGAGGATCACAATTCTATTGGCTGGCTATTTGGGGCGTCCTTAACAGTGTCGTATCGCTTTATTATTATATGAGGATTGTTAAGGTTATGTTTTTCGAGGGACAATCGGAATTAGAACTGTACCTCCCTTCAGCTGTACCAACGACACTTTTAATGGTATTTGGAATTCCAACACTCCTTTTCGGTGTTTACTGGTCTCCTATCGCTGACTGGGTCCAAAATTCTTTAATATTCTTTGTAGTAAGGATGTAAATCAAATCTCCCGACCATAGGGAACATCTGCCAGATATTCATTTAGCTCCAGTTTCCATGACGTTACCAAAAATATTTGTGCTTTTCCACAGGATTCGTCAGCTGACGGACGGCTTGCCCCGTTAGATAATGTGATTTAACGTGATTGATAATAAAGAACCATATTTAGTTATCTAACGGGGCTAGTCCAATTTAGGTAAAGGTATATCGTGATCAGTGATTATATCCCTATCCTTGTTGTATTTATTCTCGCTGCTGGTTTTGCCTTCGCAATTTTGGCGCTGAGCCACATTTTAGGACCAAGAGTAAAAAATTCCGTTAAGTTATCCCCTTATGAGTCAGGGGTGGACCTCGTGGGGAAAACAAGGGTACGGATTTCCATAAGGTATTTTTTGATAGCTCTTCTGTTTATCATTTTTGATATTGAAATAGTATTTTTATTTCCGTGGGCAGTAGTCTTTAAGGATTTTCTTTCTTTTGGGTGGACTATATTTATCGAAATGGCCGTATTCCTTTTTATTCTGGGATTTGGATTTCTTTACGTCTGGAAAAAGGGAGCGTTGGAATGGGAATGAATCAAATGCGGAATGCGAATTGCAGATTGCGGAATGCGGAACACTCGATTGTAGATTTCAGAATTCGGATTTCGGAGGGATGTATGGATAAAGAAAAAATGAGAAATAGGACAAAACAATTTGCATTGCGTGTGATTAGATTAGTTGAATCATTACCGAAAGGACAGACCGCTAGAGTAATCGGGAATCAATTAATAAGATCAGGTACATCAGTTGGTTCCAATTATCGAGCCGCATGTCGCGCTAAATCAATAGCAGATTTCATATCCAAAATGGGTACTGTTGAAGAAGAGTCAGACGAGTCTTTATTTTGGATGGAGATTTTAATAGAAGCAGGAATTGTTAAGGAAGAGAAATTGCATTCATTGATGAAGGAAGTAGATGAAATTCTGGCTATTACGGTTTCATCCATAAACACTGCAAAGAAAAGAAAAAAATGATTTCAGAATACAATATTGTTAATTGCGGTATTTATTTAATTCTCCGCAATCTGCAATCCGCAATGGAATAATCCACGTTCCGCAATCTGATATAGGTATGGATAGACGGGGTATAAAATCTAATTTCCTGACCACAACGGTTGAGAGTGCCATCAATTGGTCTCGTAAAAACTCTCTCTGGCCCATGCCTTTTGGAACGGCTTGTTGCGGAGTTGAGTTGATGGCTGTTTTAGCAGCACGTTCTGATATAGCCCGTTTTGGCGCCGAAGCCATACGGTTTTCCCCTCGACAATCTGACTTACTCATAGTAGCGGGGAGAATCACCATAAAAATGATGCCGGTTTTACAAAGGATTTACGAACAAATGCCTGAACCCAAATGGGTTATTTCAATGGGGGCGTGTGCTTCCAGTGGCGGTGTATTTGATACCTACAGTGTCATCCAGGGGATAGATCAATTTATCCCGGTTGATATTTACGTTCCTGGATGTCCCCCAAGACCAGAAGGTATTTTAGATGGTTTAATGAAGTTGCAAAAACTGATTGAAAAGGAAAAAATTTCGGATTACTCCCATCCCCATTCCAACTAAATGCTCTTCCAAAACTTGATCACAAAAGTTACCGAACGATTCTCTGATTCGATTTTAGATACCACTGAATTTAGAGGTGAAACGGTTCTGCATATTAAGGGAGAATGTGTCTTGGAAGTTTTGGAAATGTTAAAAAGTGAAGGATTTCATTTTCTTGCTGATCTTACAGCAGTAGACAACCTGGAAATGGGTGGATTTGAGCGATACACTGTTGTTTACCATCTGCTGAATCATGGAAATGGGGAGAGGTTGGTTGTAAAAGCCTATATTCCTGAAAATAATCCAAATCTCCCTTCAGTAGAATCGCTTTGGAGAACTGCTGATTGGCAGGAGCGGGAAGTCTACGATCTTTTTGGGATCACCTTTGATGGACATCCCAATTTAATTAGAATCATGAATCCTGATGATTTTAAAGGACATCCGCTCAGGAAGGATTACCCCAGGATTGGGAAAGGTGAGAGAAAAGATTTCCCTATAGTTGAGCGGAATATCGGGACGAAATTTAGGAGATCGGAATCGTGACTGTTGATACCATGAAACAGATTGAGACTGAAAAAATGGTCATCAATTTTGGCCCCTCTCACCCAGCAACCCACGGGACACTTCGAATTATACTGGAGCTTGATGGGGAGATGGTATTAAAGGCGACTCCGGAGATTGGGTATCTCCATTCTGGCTTTGAGAAGTTGGGAGAGCATCTCGACTATAACCAATATATCACCATCACCGACCGGATGAACTATTTATCACCCTTATGTAACAACGTTGCCTATGCATTGTCGGCGGAAAAACTGATGGATATTGAGGTGCCGAAAAGAGCGCAATATATTCGGGTACTTATGTGTGAGCTGAGCAGGATTGCCGATCATATTCTTGCTGTGGGTATGCAGGCAGTTGACTTAGGAGCGATGACTGTTTTTCTTTATGGGTTCCGTTTACGAGAGGATATTTATGATCTGTTTGAGATGGCCACGGGGACACGCCTGACAACAAGTTATACACGGGTTGGAGGTCTGATGAGAGACCTTCCTGAAGGGTTTGATAAAGCAGTATTGCAACTTCTTCCTAATGTGGTGGATGTAGTAGATGATATAGAGACACTCCTGAATAAAAACAGAATCTGGCAACAGCGTACAAAGGGTGTGGGCGTCATTACAAAAGAGGATGCCATCTCTTATGGGATTTCGGGTCCTCAGGCGAGGGCATCAGGTATCGATTGGGATATACGGGAAAAGGAACCCTATTCCAGTTATGATAATTTCGATTTTGACGTAATCATCGGCTTAAATGGCGACGTATTTGACCGTTACTTAGTCAGAATGGAAGAAATAAGACAGAGTATAAAAATCTGCTACCAGGCGTTAGATAAAATGCCTGAAGGTGAAGTGAACATTGACGCCGATTCCGGTTACATACTACCGCCCATGGATGAAGTCTACAACTCTATTGAAGGTCTCATTTATCATTTTGAGAATATAATGCCGAACCGTGGAATGGAACCCCCAATTGGTGAAGCTTATGTCCCCACAGAATCCCCCAATGGAGAACTTGGTTTTTACATTGTGAGCGACGGAACTCGCACGCCGTATCGAGTTCGAACCAGACCCCCGTCTTTAATCAATTACTCCATATTCTCAAAAATAATTGAAGGACATATGTTAGCAGATGTAGTGGCGATCCTTGGAAGTTTAAATATCATTGCAGGAGAGTTAGATCGATAATTAAAGGGAATATTGAATGTCGAATATGAAATGATGAAGGATGAAGGAAATAGGAAAATTAAAATTGGTTTCTGATAAATCGGATAGAGAATTTGATTTGGAGGATCGACCGATTGATTTTGCTGTTGAGGCAATAAAATTGGCAGAATCATTTCCAAAGTCCTATGCATGAAACCATTTAGGTGGTCAATTAATTCGATCCACCACATCAGCGGCACTCAATTATGGAGAAGCTCAAAGTGCTGAATCACGGAAGGATTTTATACACAAAATTAAGATCGTTTTAAAAGAATTGAGGGAATCTCGAATATGTCTTAGGATCCTGAAACGTATACAGTCCAGGAATTCATTGAAAAAGATTAATCCTATTTTGAATGAATGCAATGAACTTATATCAATTTTTGTGGCTAGTATTTCTACCGCCGAAGGGAAAATGCGAGGTGAAAAAACTTAGTCATTCGATATTCGACATTTCTATATGGCACAAAATCGCACATTTAAATTCACTAACCCTCAACGGGTTGAGAAGATCCTCTCTCAATATCCCGATAAGCGGTCAGCCACTCTTCCGCTCCTCCATTTGGCGCAGGAGCAGGAAGGCTACCTCACTTCGGCGGCTATTGAAGCAGTGGCGGAATTGGTGGAAATTCATCCAGGCGAAATGATGGATACTGTATCGTTCTATACCATGTTTTATACAAAGCCCATGGGGAAAAATCACGTTCAGGTGTGTCAAACACTTTCCTGTAGTTTAAATGGGGCTGACAGCCTAGTCGATCATATTTCCGAAAAGTACAAAATTGCACATGGTGACGTGTCCCAGGATGGTAAAATTTCGTTGGTGAAAGTAGAATGTCTTGGATCCTGCGATACCGCACCGGTAATCAGGATCAACGATAGCAATTATGAAAGTATGACAGTGGAAAAATTTGATAAAATAGTGGAGTCCATATAGTGGCGTCATTCGAACCTATATTGACACGTCATATTCATCGTGAAGATTCTCACACATTATCGGGATATAAAAACGTTGGTGGGTATAAAGCGTTGGAGAAGATGTTCAAAACAATGGCGCCTGATGAAGTCATTGAAGAGGTAAATGCATCTAACCTTCGAGGTCGGGGGGGAGCGGGTTTCCCAACAGGTGTTAAATGGGGATTTATTCCTAAAGATTCGCATAAACCGACTTATCTCATTTGTAATGCAGATGAAAGTGAACCTGGTACTTTTAAAGACAGATTACTCCTGAATAAAACGCCTCACATGATGTTAGAAGGGATGATTATTTCTTCTTATGCCATCGATTGCCACCTGGCTTTTATCTATATACGGGGTGAATTTTATCAGGAACATAAAATATTGGAAAAAGCAGTAGAGGAAGCTTATGCAACAAATCTTTTGGGCAATGATATTTTAGGATCTGGATTTGATTTGGAGGTGGTCATTCACCGAGGAGCAGGAGCGTATATTTGTGGTGAGGAGATGGGATTAATCGAATCATTAGAAGGGAAGCGAGGTTGGCCTAGAATCAAACCTCCTTTTCCTGCCATTGAAGGATATTTAAGGTGTCCTACCATTGTGAGCAATGTGGAGACGTTGGCATGTTTGCCTCACATTCTAAACAGGGGCGCTGATTGGTTTAAGTCCATAGGGTCAGAGAAAGGATCAGGACCTAAACTTTATTGTATATCCGGGCGAGTAAATAACCCGGGTGTATATGAAGAGCCCCTCGGAATACTGTTAACAGACTTGATATTTAAAAGGGGCGGAGGTTTAATCGACGGAAGGGAATTAAAAGCAGTATTTCCAGGAGGATCTTCTTCAGCAATTTTGAGAGCAGATGAAATTGATGGGTTACGAATGGATTTTGACTCCTTATCCGCAGCCAAGACGATGTTGGGGTCGGCGGGCATCATTGTTATGGATGAAACAGTGGATATGGTATCCGTCTGTTTGAACATTGCCAGATTCTACGCACACGAATCGTGTGGTCAATGTACTCCCTGCCGGGAGGGGACTACCTGGCTTGTGAAGATTTTAAATAGAATCTACCAGGGTAATGGAAGCCTCAATGATATCGATATGATCTTTGAGATTACAGATAATATTGGCGGGTTGATCGATTTTTCAAAAGGGAGTTTTGGGAAAACTATTTGTCCTTTTGGGGAAGCGGTGGCATGGCCTATTCGTAGTTTTGTGGAGAAATTTAAAGATGAGTTTATCGCTTACGTTGCAAAAGGAGTCGAAGTAAGCTGATGCCGTTAATCAAAATTGACGACAAGGAAATTGAAGTAGAAAAAGGGATAACCGTTCTTCAGGCTGCTATTGATGAGCGTATTGAAATTCCCTATTATTGTTACCATCCTGCCCTATCTATTGTTGGGAGTTGCCGGATGTGTCTGGTGGAAATTGAAGGAATGCCGAAGCTGCAAGTCTCTTGTAATACTACCATTGGTGAACTGCCGCCTGAAAGAAAGAAGGATGGTAAGTATGACATGATTGTCAGGACTCAGACGGAAATTGTGAAGCGGGAGAGAGAAAATGTCCTTGAGTTCCTGCTTTTAAATCATCCATTGGACTGCCCGGTGTGTGATCAGGCAGGGGAGTGTTATCTTCAGGATTACTCTTATAAATATGGAAGGGCTCATAGTCGCTTTCTGGAGGAAAAGAGAGTTCGAAAGAACGAATACTTGGGTTCTAATGTGATTATCAACCATAACCGTTGTATCATGTGTACACGGTGTGTTCGGTTTACTCGTGAGATAAGCGGAACAAACGAATTGTTTGTTCAGGCAAGGGGAGATGTTTCGAAAATTTCAATATTTGAAGATAAGTCCTTAGACAACATGCTTGCTGGGAATGTCATTGATATTTGTCCGGTAGGCGCTTTGTTGAGTACCGATTACATACATAAAAACCGGTTCTGGAATCTTGAAGCAAAGAAGTCAATTTGCACAGACTGCAGCGTGGGATGTAATATTTTAGTTTATTCACAGAACAATCGTATTTACCGACTTAACGCGAGGGAAAATCACAATGTGAATGGTTATTTCATCTGTGATATCGGGCGATATGGGTTTCATCGTTATGAAGATGCAGAGAAAGTAACATCCCCTTTGATCCGATCTGATGGTGGGTTTAAACCAATTAGCTGGGAAGGGGCTTTAAAAGAAATCTATGAGCAATTTTCGATGTCTATGAGTGGAGAGAAACAACAAATTGTTGGAATTGCATCGCCTTTCCACACCAACGAAAGTTTATTTATGTTTGGGAGATTGATGAACAATATATTCAAAGACAAAAGTATTATAGGTAAGTTACCTTTTATAGAAGATTATGAAATTCATTTTGATTCCGGGTTTAGGATTAGCAAAGATCGATCTCCGAACCGGAAAGGGTTATTGGATTTTTGCCCAAATTTGGAAGACGAAATTCTCCAAAAAGTAAAAGCAGGGGAGGTTCGACTCTGTTATGCTCTTGATGATGGGGTAGATAGAAAATTAGATGAAGAGTGGGAATCTTTCTTCAAAAGCCAAAGGTTTTTGGTTGTTCAAACATATGCAATGACCCCACTGGCTAAACTCGCACATCTCATTCTACTTGGTCCTTCACCCATGGAGCGTGAGGGGACCATGACCAATGATCAAGGCAGAATTCAGTGGCTAAATCCTTCAGTATCCCTGACCAATAAAACTCGTCCCGACTGGGAAATTATAATGGAATTCATGAATACCGTTGGGAAAAGAGAATTAAAATATACTTCAGTAAATGAAGTTAATCTGGAAATGGGTGAGAGATTCCCTGATTACCGAGGGAGGACTTTTTTCAAAATTGGGTACCAAGGGCTTCCGAAGAAGAACATTACAACGTCCCGTCCGTCGGAGGGCAGGCAGGCGATACAGTAACATAGGTATGACTAATTAATGGATTTAATAGATTTTATTATCATCTGCATAAAAGTTGTCCTGGTGTTTGCCGCAACTATGTTGGCCGTTATGGGAATGATTTATGCAGAAAGGAGAATTTCAGCATTTATCCAGAATAGATTAGGACCCAACCGTGTGGGACCTAAAGGTCTTTTTCAGCCATTAGCCGACGGATTGAAATTTTTAATGAAGGAAGACATCATACCCACGGCAGTAAATAAACCTTTATATCTTTTGGCTCCGGCTATGCTTCTGATTCCCGCTCTTATGACTTTTGCTGTCATTCCTTTTGGTTCTTCTTTGACACTTTTTGGTCGGCAGATTTCTCTTCAAGTGGCTAACATTAATATTGGTGTCCTATATATTCTCGCCCTTACCAGTGTTGGCGTATACGGCATTGTGCTCGCCGGTTGGTCATCCAACAGCAAGTACCCACTCCTGGGAGGCTTGAGGTCTTCAGCACAGTTGATCAGTTATGAATTGTCTATGGGCTTAGCAATTGTTGCCATCGTATTAATGACAGGCTCACTCAGATTGAACGATATTGTTTCTTCACAACAGGGTCATTTATTCTCATGGTATGTTTTTAAACAGCCACTCGCGTTCCTGATATTTCTTATTGCCGTTTATGCAGAAACTAATCGACTTCCATTCGATTTGGCTGAAGCAGAGCAAGAATTGGTGGGTGGGTATCATACCGAATATAGCAGCATGAAGTTTGCCATGTTTTTTATGGCTGAGTATGCCAATATGATCACTGCTGCAGCCTTTACTGTGACCCTCTTTTTCGGGGGGTGGGACATTCCCTTTGTGGATGAAGCAGCTATGGGGAATTGGGGAGCGTTATTAAGTGGAATAGCATTTATTCTTAAAACCGCTTTTTTTCTGTTTCTTTATATTTGGGTTCGATGGACTTTTCCCCGATTCCGTTATGATCAACTGATGAATTTGGGATGGAAGGTGATGCTACCTTTGGCTCTATTAAACATTTTTATTACTGGGGGGATTTTAACCATCATTTCATAGTACAATGGCAACTGTAGTTACATCTTATGAGCCCACATTCTGGGATAAACTTTACATCCCCGCCCTTTTCCAGGGACTAATGTTGACCCTGAAACATATGTTTAAAAAGAAGGTTACCATACAATATCCTGATGAAAAACATGTTCCACCTGAGGGATATCGGGGACTACACCGCCTCAATAAATATCCTGATGGGCGAATACGGTGTGTCGCATGTGAAATGTGTGCAGCTGCCTGCCCAGCCCATTGTATCCACATTGTCCCTGGACCTTCTCCCTGGGAGGAGGGAAAGGAGAGATATCCAGTCAGATTCGATATCGATCTACTGCGCTGTATATTTTGTGGATTTTGTGAAATGGCTTGCCCAGAAAAAGCCATTGAACTTACGGAGATATATGACTTTGCAGATTATAGCAGAGAAGGATTGTGGATAGATAAAGCTGGTTTACTGGAAATATATGAATTGACTAAGGATAAGAATTTCTATGATAATTCAAATGAAGAATGAAAAATGACGATTGAAGTATGAAGATTGGAGGTGCCTGCCTCGTAAGGAGCGAAGTGACTGTACTGGGGGAGATGAAAGATAGAAGATGGGAAAAAGCCTATCCGCCTATGTCTTTCAGGCAGGCAGGGCAAGCATTTGTAAATCGTCAATCATCCTTCACAGGCACCTGCTGTGACTCTTAGTCTTCTCTTCTACATTATTTCTACCTTAACCATTGGTTCTGCCCTGCTGGTGGTGCTTAATCGAAATGCGGTTTATAGTGCGGTTCTTTTGGTTTTTACATTTTTTAATCTGTCTATCTTGTATCTCCTTTTAGAGGCGTACTTCCTTGCGGTTTTGGAAATTATCATTTACGCCGGTGCGATTATGGTACTGTTTCTGTTTGTCATTATGTTGTTTAACGTGGGTAAGGAACAGGTGCTTCCCAAAATAATGAGTTTTCAACGTGCTGTATCCCTCTTTCTATTGGTCATCTTTTTTACAGGCGTTAGTCTTTTTACAATACAAGGCGTTCAAGATTTACATCAACCTGCAGGCTCGGCATCCATTGGAAATGTCACCGCAATTGGGGAAGCCCTTTTTTCTAAATACCTTTTTCCCTTTGAAATTGCCTCGATTCTGCTCCTGGTTGCTCTTATTGGAACGGTATATCTTGCCAAAAGGAAAATTTGATGGTAGTCCCGCTTGAACATGTCATTATTCTGAGTGGACTTCTTTTTTCCATCGGTGTCATGGGCGTTCTGTTCCGGCGGAATGTCATCATCATTTTTATGTCTATCGAATTGATGTTGAATGCCGTGAACCTGGCGCTTGTGGGATTTTCCAGGTACCACAACAATGTGGATGGACAGGTATTTGTATTCCTGGTGATGACCCTCGCAGCGGCAGAAGTGTCAGTTGGTCTTGCGATTATTGTGGCTCTCTTTAGGAATCGTCAGACAGTGAATATTAATGAAATGAACCTGATGAAAAATTAATGACACGATTACAGTATAATATGTCCGAGTTTAGTATTCATGTGTTAATGTATTCAAGTAATCGTGCGCATTATTTTACATTATTTCTTTTAGACATACTCCGATGAGTCCCTATGAATAACACACGAATACGAAACGACTTTATATTAATGGCAACGATAATTGAGAGGTGGAATCCTTTTCGAAAGCTTGGGCTAAGACGGTAATGAGATGAAATCAATGATCGGGCTCATACCGTTTTTCCCCCTGTTGGGATTTTTGATCAACGGGCTTGGTGGCAAGCGAATAAGCGAGCGTATGAGTGGAATCATTGCAAGTGTTGTTGTAGGATTAAGTTTTATCGTAGCCATTACCCTCTTTGGTGAATTCCTTAAAATTGGGACACCGCTGGAACAGACACTTTTCACCTGGATAGCGGTGGGTAAATTCACGGTATCCTTCTCTTATGTATTGGATTCCCTTTCTCTCGTCATGGTGCTTGTCATCACAGGTGTCGGTCTTCTGATTCATATTTTTTCCATTGGATACATGAAAGGCGACCCGGGTATTCAACGCTATTTCTCTTATCTGAACCTGTTCACATTCATGATGCTAACCCTGGTCATGTCGGATAATTTTCTTGCCATGTTTCTTGGATGGGAAGGAGTTGGACTGTGCTCTTATCTGTTAATCGGATTCTGGTTTGAAGACCCTGTTAAAGCTGCTGCCGGGAAAAAGGCGTTCATTGTCAATCGAATCGGGGATTTTGGCTTTCTTCTTGCCATGTTCCTTATATTTTCCAGGTTTGGTTCGTTGAAATTTATGGATGTTCTTATTCCGCAACAGATAGCACAGATTCCCATTGAAATTGTAACCGCAATTACGCTGTTGTTATTTTTAGGCGCCACCGGGAAGTCGGCTCAGATTCCTCTTCATATATGGTTGCCTGATGCCATGGCTGGCCCCACTCCCGTAAGCGCCCTCATTCATGCTGCAACCATGGTGACAGCGGGAGTCTACCTGATCGCCCGGTGTGGAATATTGTTTGCCGCTTCAGAAATTACCATGTCGG
Organism: Fidelibacterota bacterium; assembly: GCA_004124475.1. GTDB lineage: Bacteria > Fidelibacterota > Marinisomatia > Marinisomatales > SCKK01 > SCKK01. The sequence continues at coordinate 84,334 of SCKK01000003.1, read as the reverse complement.
TTATAGCGGTGATTGGGATTTTAACCGCATTTTTTGCAGCGACAATCGCTTTGACGGAAACAGATATAAAAAAAGTGTTGGCCTATTCCACAATCAGCCAGTTAGGATTTATGTTTGCTGCCGTTGGAGTGGGCGCTTTTGCTGCCGGGATATTTCACTTAATGACCCATGCATTTTTTAAAGGTCTTCTCTTCCTTGCGGCAGGAAGTGTTATTCACGGTATGAGCGGGGAACAGAATATGTTGAAGATGGGAGGATTGAAACAGAAAATGCCCACCACTTATTGGACGATGTTGGCGGGCGTAGCGGCTATTTCCGGACTGCCGTTGTTATCGGGATTTTTCTCAAAGGACGAAATTCTTTGGAATGTTTACAGTTCACAATTTGGGGGAAATATTCTTTTTGGGATCGGACTTTTTACCGCTGCCATGACTGCATTTTATATGTTCAGACTTTTTTTCATGACATTTCATGGGGATCGGCGATGGTCCAAGGAAGTGAGTCCTCATGAATCTCCGAAGATCATGACTATCCCACTCATTATGTTAGCTGTACTTTCGGTCGTTGGCGGATTTATCGGAATTCCTGAGTCGTGGGGAGGCCACAATTTTTTTCATCAATTCCTTCAAAAGTCAACTCAGGATGCTACCGGATATATCACACATCAATATTCCAGCGGATTATTATTGTCTGAAAATATTCTGATGATTCTCTCTATTGTGGCTGCAATCGGGGGTCTTTTACTGGCGTACCGGTTTTATGTTCAGCGACCGGATATTCCCGGGAAAATTTCCAAAAGCCTCTCGATTGCTTATAAACTGGTTTCCGGGAAATACTTCATCGATGAATTATATGGATTACTCTTTGTACGCCCTCTTCGGAACGGGAGTGAGTTATTTTTGAAAAAGTTTGACATCAGCGTAATTGACGGAATTGCAAATGGAAGCGGTAAAGTAATGTTGGTTCTTGGGAATAAGCTGCGAAGGATTCAGACTGGGGTTATGCAGAATTACGCTGCGGTAATCTTTTTGGGAGTCATATCCATTATTTTCTATTTGTATTTGAAGTGACATGACCTGGCTGAATGAACATATCCTGACGATTTTAATTGGGTTCCCTTTGGGAGCGGCAGGATTGCTGCTTTCGGTGAAACAATCCAATCTGAAAATCATCCGGCGGGGCGCTTTGATTATCACAATTTTTGAATTTTTTATTTCCATATTTCTCTACACAAATTTTAAACCCATTGCACAACTTCAATTTGTTGAACGGATACCGTGGATTCCTCAATGGGGGGTTGATTTTGCAGTGGGAGTTGACGGCATTAGCCTCTTTTTAGTCCTATTGACTACATTTTTAGGCCCCATTGCTGTATTGGCTTCCTGGACATCAATTCAAAAAAGTGTAAAAGGGTTCATGGTATCACTATTGGTGATGGAATCGGCAATGGTTGGGGTGTTCGTAGTAACTGATCTTTTCTTCTTTTATATCTTCTGGGAAGCCATGTTGATCCCCATGTATTTCGTTATAGGCATTTGGGGATCAGGAAGACGAATTTATGCAGCCATTAAATTTGTTTTGTTTACCATGCTGGGCTCACTGTTCATGTTAGTTGCAATCATTTATCTCTTTGTTCAAACCAAATATCAATTGGGACATCCTTCACTGGCATTCAGCGATTTAGCCCTTCTTGCACTTCCCATGAAAGCTCAATATTATCTTTTCCTTGCGTTCGCTCTCAGTTTTGCCATTAAAATTCCTCTATTTCCATTCCACACCTGGTTGCCTGATGCCCATACGGAAGCGCCTACAGCGGGGTCAATTATTCTCGCGGGGGTGTTACTTAAGATGGGGGGATATGGATTCATTCGTTTCTGTATTCCGCTATTTCCCAAGGTACTACCCCAGTTTGTTCCTCTGCTAATAGCGTTAGCTGTAGTTGGAATCATTTATGGCGCCCTTATGGCTATGGTTCAACCCGATTTAAAACGGTTGGTGGCGTATTCAAGCGTGAGTCATCTCGGTTTTGTCGTGTTGGGAATATTTGCATTGACGACCCCCAGTATAACAGGGGGAGTTATTCAGATGGTGAATCATGGAATTTCTACAGGCGCCCTGTTTCTCCTGGTGGGAATGTTGTACGATAGGCGACATACAAGGATGATTTCCGATTTTGGCGGACTTGCAAGGTCTCTTCCCAAATATTCGACAGTATTTATAATTGTTGTTTTAGCCTCGATAGGTTTACCCGGGTTGAATGGGTTTGTTGGGGAATTTTTGATTCTCATGGGATCCTTCGCAACACACCCAACTGCTGTGATTATTGCGACTTTCGGCGTCATCCTCACAGCGGTGTATCTTTTATGGATGGTGGAAAGGGTCTTCTTTGGGAAACTGGATAAGGATGAAAATAAAAATCTTTCTGACCTCTCAAAACGGGAATGGTCGGCTATTTTACCAATTATCCTTGTTATTGTGTGGTTGGGGATTTATCCCAAACCGGTGTTAGACAGAATCGAACCCTCTGTGAAGCAGCTTGTGGACAATTATGAAATGACCATTAATAGCGAAAGTTCTGATATTGATTTGGAAATTGCATTTAAGGGAATTCAGGGGGAATCGAGACCATGAGAGGATTTTTACTGGTAATTACCGTCTTCATTCTGATATTTGCATTTCCCCTCTATGCAACAGGTGATCTTGATAATCAACATTCGAACCACTCCGTGTCTGATGGTCATGAGGTTCAATCTACACCACATATGGACGGGACTGAATTGACACTTCCGTGGGTGATTCCCTTTGCTGGAATTCTTTTATCCATCGCTATTTTCCCGCTTGTGGCTCCTCGTATCTGGCATCATCATTTTGGGAAAATTTCTGCATTCTGGGCTCTTGTCCTGTTAATTCCAATGCTGATGGAATTTGGGATCAGTGTAACCGTATTTGAATTATTGCACGTTTCTCTTTTAGAATATTTTCCGTTTATCATTTTACTGTTGGCGCTTTTTACCATTGCCGGTGGTGTGAGATTGACCGGATCACTTAGGGGTAGTCCCCCTGTTAATTTGGGTATTCTTTTGTTAGGAACAATCCTCGCCAGTTGGATGGGCACGACGGGGGCCGCCATGTTGTTAATTCGCCCCTTAATCAGAGCCAACAAATGGCGACAAAAAAAGGTCCACGTTGTGATCTTTTTCATCTTTTTAGTGGCAAATATTGGCGGATCACTGACTCCTTTAGGTGACCCACCCTTATTTCTTGGATTTTTAAAAGGTGTCAACTTTTTCTGGACGACAAAAGCCATGTTACTCCCCATGATAATGGTTACTATCATTCTTCTGATACTTTTCTATCTGATTGATTCTTACTATTTCAAACGTGAAGTGGTGCAGTCAGCTCCCGTCGAAGAGGGAAATCAGGAAAAATTTGGAATCGAGGGGAAGATTAATTTGCTGCTTCTTTTAGGTGCAATCGGGTCTGTGCTGCTGAGCGGATTTTGGAATCCACATATTTCCTTTACAGTTTTCCATGTTGAAGTGTTGCTGCAGAATCTTACCAGAGATATTTTGCTATTGTCCCTGGTCGTTATCAGTTGGAAGGCAACGTCTAAGGAGGTACGTGAGCGAAACGAATATAGCTGGTTTCCCATATTAGAAGTGGCAAAGCTCTTTGCGGCAATTTTTGTGACGATTATTCCCGCCATTGCGATACTTAAAGCGGGAAAAGATGGTGTGCTCCGGGCTATTGTGGGGGCAGTGTCCGGTCCCGAAGGTGAACCGGTGAATGCGATCTATTTTTGGGCAACGGGAATATTATCAAGTTTCTTGGATAACGCTCCTACCTATCTCGTCTTCTTTAATACGGCAGGGGGTGATCCCGACATTCTGATGAATGAATTAGGAATGACGCTTTTGGCTATCTCTGCCGGCGCTGTGTTTATGGGTGCAAATACCTACATCGGGAATGCACCCAATTTCATGGTAAAATCCATCGCACAGGAAATGGATATTGATATGCCCAGCTTTTTCGGATACATGATCAAATATTCCATTCCCATCCTTATTCCCATTTTCTTTCTTGTGACATGGGTCTTTTTTGTTTAAGGATAGAAAATTGGTAACAATTCAGGCTAAGGCGCAGGCGAAGGCAGAGGAAAAGATAGATGGGGAATAATGAAGAAGGAATAACGCCTGCACTATAAGGAACGAAGTGACTGTACAAGGAAGAATGAATATTAAAATAATAAATAGTAAGTCATACCTTAACAAAATAACAAAGGGTATTTTGGTTGAATCTGTCCGCAGGATACTATGTACAAGAAATATCATTGAGGAGCTAAATGCTCTTATTAATTCATCATAGTCTTAGCCTTAGCCTTTTTCCGGAAAATAGGCTGAATATTTACGAAAAATAATATGGATTTAAGTCTATACTTTACACGCCAGGATTTGTGGGGAATTCTTCCGGAAATTGTATTATTGGTGGGAGCTTTAATAATTTTGTCCATTGAATTGTTTGCTCGTTCCCAGAGGGCTGCAATGTTAGGCGTGGGGATCTTGAGTTTGGTCATAGCGGGTGGCTTTGCTTCAAAGAATTTCGGTTCGTCATTTATTCTGTTTCAAGGAATGGTCACGTTGAATGACTATTCGACGTTCTTTGATTTATTATACATGACTGCCGGTATTGTAACGATGGTAATCTCGTACAATTATCTCGAACGAAAGGGAGGTGAAACCCGGGGAGAATACTTCGCTTTAATACTTTTTGCCACCATGGGAATGATGCTCATGACCCGGGGAAATGACCTTGTTATTATTTTCCTGGGCATGGAACTGTTATCATTATCACTGTATGTCCTTGTGGGATTTTTGAGACACGATGTATTCAGCAACGAATCAGCAATCAAGTATCTTCTGCTGGGCGCTTTTGCTACTGGATTTTTCCTTTTTGGAGCTGTACTGGTTTATGGCACGACTGGGACAACTAATTTTCAACATATTGCTTCCGCCATAACCAATAATGAAATTCTGTCAGATACGCTTCTCTCCTTGGGGATTGGATTATTATTGGTTGGATTTGCCTTCAAAGTGGCTCTTGTCCCGTTCCATATGTGGTCGCCGGATGTTTACCAGGGTGCTCCCACTTCTGTCACAGCATTTCTCTGTACTGCACCGAAAGCTGCGGGGTTCGGAGCGCTTTTAAAAGTGTTTTTGGTCGCCTTTCCAGCGCTTCATGCAGATTGGCAGGATTTGCTGTGGGCTCTTGCTTTATTAACCATGATCGTGGGTAATATTTCTGCCCTTGTGCAAACAAATGTAAAGCGGATGCTTGCATTTTCGAGTGTGACCCATGCCGGTTATCTCTGTATTGGGATTTTGGTGTTGAATGAGATGGGAGTGTCTGCAATTCTGTTTTATCTTTTGGTTTATTCGGTCATGAACCTGGGTGCATTTGGAATTATCTCTTTACTTGAAAAAGAAGAGAAGGGGGTGAATTTTAAAGATTATGAAGGATTGGCATCAAAGCATCCCTGGCTGTCCGCATCACTGGCTCTATTTATGTTGTCTCTTGCCGGTTTTCCACCGACTGCCGGATTTGTGGCAAAATACACTTTGTTCAGTAGCGCAATCTCAGAGGGGTACATTTGGCTTATTATTATCGCAATTCTCAACACATTGGTTTCTGTCTATTATTATGTTCGATTAATCGTAAATATGTATATGAGAACATCGGAAGAAACTCTGGTTCCCTTTCTACATCCATTGTTATCCGTGGTTATTTTCATATTAGCGATTTCTATCATGTTTTTTGGGGTTCTTCCAGGGTGGCTGATTGATACCGTCACCCAGGCTGCCAGGATTTACACGTAAAGTATTGCCTCAGTTTAGGTTTGGGAAACAGATGTGATGATCCAAGTACCAATCGGAGCCCCGATTTATCGGGGGAGATCCCGTACCCGAAGTGTCGGGAGAACCAAATTCCAAGAACAAAAGAATAAAATTATGTGATAATAATAAAGTCTTGGTTCTTAATAAGCCTACCGGTGACTGAGTAATTACCACTTAATATCAATTTTCACTGGTAACCATCACAAGGTATCACTAAACTATTTGTATGCGTATCACAAAAGTCTATACAAAAACAGGCGATGACGGTTCAACCTCTTTAGCTAAAGGAGAACGGGTGTTAAAGGATGATCCTCGGATAGCGGCAATTGGCTCCCTGGATGAGACCAATTCTGTGATTGGGGTTGTACTTTCAAAAAATGTACATTCAGCCATTACTAAGACACTTTATAAGGTTCAGCATATCCTGTTTAATAGTGGTGGGGAATTAGCTATTGTAGATGAAGATTTGGGGTTGGTTTCGAAAAAGGACGTGGAATATTTGGAATCCGCCCTTGATCAATTGAATAAATTGTTACCTCCATTAAAGGAATTTATTCTTCCCGGTGGATCTCCAGCCGCTGCCCAATTACAATATAGCCGTTCGGTTTGCCGCAGGGCTGAACGGGATCTTGTAACACTTCATAAGAGTAATCCTGTAAATGAACATTTGTTGGTATTTGTGAATCGTCTATCCGATTATCTGTTTGTTGCGGCGAGGTATCAAAACATGGAAGATGGCGGTAAGGAAGAGATGTGGGAAAGAAATAAAGATTAATAATGGATTCTAATTTTTCAGCAATGAATTAGTAATCGCCAATTCTCTGAATCCAGGTTGATATTATACAAAAACTATAGAATAATTTGTTAGGGGCAAGACCAAAAAAACAACCATATTATGATATGTATAATATTATGGCAATTATTACCGATTCTGGTATAATTTCTTTATGGCAAAGATACGTTTTGAATGGGATGAAGCAAAGGATTGTGAAAATCAAGCAAAACATGGCGTCTCATTCGAATTAGCTCAATATGCCTTTGCTGACTCTAATCGAGTTATTGCCGAAGATTTGAAACATAGTAATACTGAAAAACGATATTATTGTATTGGTCAAGTTGGTGAAGGAATTCTAACGGTACGTTTTTCTTTTCGAGGTGACGTCATTCGAATAATCGGTGCAGGATATTGGAGGAGAGGAAAAAAGATATATGAAGAAGAAAATAAAATACACTGATGAGCCTCTTGGGAGCTTGAGAGTGGTTGATGATTTTCTTCCCCCACCCGAAGAGTTGGTTTTTAAAGAGGAAAACATTAAGGTCACTATGTCATTAAATAAGTCCAGTGTTGAATTTTTCAAGAAAGAAGCCAAAAAACACCACACTTCTTATCAATCAATGATCCGTAGGTTGCTGGCTCTTTATGTAGCACAGCATCAAAAGCCCCTAACAAAACGCTCAAGCTGACCCTTCTACCCGCCGGTTCATTCTAAAATGGGCAGCGAATCGACAATAATTTGGGGAATGATATTTGGAGTGATTGGCATCGGCTTTTTTATGTATAGGAAAAAACAGCGAACAGGAGTGTGGCTTGAATTTTCCGTACCCATGGCTGGTTTTGGGCGTTGACTCATTGGTTGTGAGACATTACTTTCGAGACGGGATATGAGACAGTATAAATGAGTTTTACGGTTCAATATGAGACAGTTAAGGAAAGTTTCAAGGATGGTCATTGATACTAATAAAAAGGGTATTTACGTGTATTTTCGGTTAAAACGTAGTGATCAATTAAGGACTAAACCCGCAAAAAACAATATTGGGTTTAGCGAGATGTTGGTAATGAAATCTAAATAAAATGAAATTCGATAGAGTTAAAGAAAGAATAAACGAACTGATAGTACTTGCTGATAAAGTAATTTCGACTGATTCATACAGCGAATACAGTAATTTTGTAAACACAGAATTATTTCAAGAATTCCGTTCTTCTTCCCTTTCATTTTTAAAGAACACATTTGGTGAATCGCATCCATTTTATGTAGAATTTAACAAAAAAGTTAATGATACTTACACATACCATTCACAAGAGGGACGGGGAATATTAAAAGCAGTAAAACAAGAAATTGACGGAGAATGGATATTTACTGTAAAAGGGATTGTGTCAGCGGAAATTTTTTCTGATTTTTTAGAGATGGCTGAGTACCTTTTAATAGAAGGCTATCAGGATGCATCAGCTGTTATGATAGGCAGCGTATTGGAGGAACACCTGAGACAACTTTGTTATAAACACTCTATATCAGTGGAAAATATCAAAAACGGAAAAACCATTCCTAAAAAAGCCGATTTATTGAATTCAGAATTAGCATCTTCTGAAGTTTACAACAAACTTGACCAAAAAGGTGTGACATCTTGGTTGGATTTGAGAAATAAGGCAGCTCACGGAAAATATTCTGAATATTCAAAAGAGCAAGTGGAATTAATGTATCAAGGAGTTTCTAATTTTATATCGAGAAACTCAATTTAAAAAAAACACTACCACCAACAATGTACATAACAAACATGTTATAAGACAGCAATGGTACTTGAAGAATGTCCTACAACTAGAGTCGTAAACAAATACTGGAATGAAAAAATCATTGATAACTTTCCGGTACTTGCTAATACCATAGATGCTAAGTTCTTGTCATTAAAAGAGTATATTACTGAAAGACCTCAGAAATTTTACAATGAACAGACCTACTATGATTTCTTAACCTTCTTGACCAATTTTAAATATGAAAATCCTAGTTGGTTAGTTGATGTTTATTGGGATACCGATCATGAATTGAATATTGCTATAATATCATTGAATAAAATAAATGAAAAAAGAATTCATGACAATTTCATACCAGATAATAATATTGATGTTATAAGATTCATCGAGAATTTCATTCATTTCAATTATCTCAAATTAATAGAAGCTGTTTATCACAAATATATTCGATTTATTGCCTACAATAATAGACTTCAAAGAGGTAAACCAATTGATGGTTTAGATATTTATAATTGTGTTGAGGAAGTTCAAAAAACAAAATTTAGTTACACAACTACGTGCTATCATAATATAATAAGAAACGGAATTGCACATGGAGGTATAACATTTAAAGAGAGCGACACTATTTATAAAGGTAAGAGGGGAAAGCCATATGAGATAAGAACTAAGGAAATCATTCGGATGTTTGATGATTTATTAGATATATGTAATGGATTTGCCTTGGCATTTAAAGTATTCATGATTTTAAATAGAGATTTTTTTCAAAGCAAAAACCTTGTTGTTCCTAAACAACTGTTTATTCAAGAATTAAAAGCTCAAGCCAATGCACCAAAATGGAAAGTAGTCGATTGTTTAGAGAATGTAATTTTGGATGGAAAAACACAACTAAATATTTTCACTGAGAATGCATTATTGGATTTCGAGGAGGTAAACTATTATGCTTTTAGGACTGCTGTAATTGCTGAATATTTCGCTAGTGGATTTGATAGATATTTCTTTTCTCTAAAATCCAAGCACAGTTTGCTTGGATGGGCTGGTTACGATGGGAAAATCTTAAAAAGAGAGAGGTTAAAAAATAGTGATGATATAAATGGTTATACAGGAGTATTAGAAGAAGACCTGTTATTTTTTATACCTAAAATAAAACTGCCAAAACTGTTAAGAAAATTCCTTAATATACTAACCATAACAAAAAGTAACTTCCCGATAGAGTATCATAAAAACACTAATTTTATTTTTAAAAGAAAATATGAATTAAGAGAAACAAAACCTTTTCGCAGAGGATTTTCAATTATTATTAACGACCCTAGTTTATTTATTTACCCTGAGTATAATGAGGAAATTGTAGATTTAATTAGGAAGGATTATAAAAAAATTGTTCGCTATGCAATACGAAAATCAAAAAAAGAAATTAACTCAATAATTCCACTGTGTTTACCAACAAAATATATTCGAGTAACAATATATGATACCGATTTACGTAAAAGACAATTGAGGAGTTCCGGATTAATTGATAGTTTAGTTTGTTCAATTACCGTAAACAAATCAAAAAGAATCAAAACTATTGATTTATTTGGGGGTAAACTTGAACAAAAAGGAAAATATCGAATTGTTTGGAATAAAAACTGGAAAGGAATAGAAAAAGTTTACTAACAAAAATTAGTTGGTCATTGACCGGTTTGTATTTACAGGGAAACACGATTAAACACATGTCAAATAACTACAATCAAATATCATCTTTCATCTGGAATGTTTGTGATGATGTCCTTCGGGGGTTATTCAAACAGCACGAATACGGTGATGTCATTCTACCATTTACTGTTCTACGAAGGTTGGATTGTGTTTTAGAACCCCACAAAGACGACGTGTTCAACATCTACGAAGAATACAGAACCAAAGTAGATGACCCCACCCCAATCATCAAAAACCGAATCAACACCCCCTTCTTCAATCATTCCAAGTATGATTTGAACCGACTGAAATCCGACCCACAGAATATCTATATGAACTTTCAGAATTACCTGGGTGGATTCAGTGACAATGTTGTTGAGATTATTGAGAATTTTCAATTGGAGAAACCTGTTGAGAAACTGAACAAGAATAACCGTCTGTTTATTCTCATAGATAAACTCACGGAGATTGATTTACACCCTGATAAGATTTCCAACCGTGATATGGGTCTCATCTTTGAGGAACTGTTACGGAAGTTCTCTGAAATGTCCAATGAAACAAGTGGGGAACACTATACACCTCGTGATGTGGTTCGTCTCTTGGTTTCCCTGGTCTTTTCAGAGGATAAGGATGATTTACAAGGTGAAGGGAAGGTTAGAAGTATCTTTGACCCTTGTTGTGGAACGGGTGGAATGTTGACTATTGGTAAAGAATATATCCATCAGAATATTAACGATAAGGTAAAACTCCGTCTATTGGGACAAGAATTGAATCCACAAACTTATTCCATCTGTAAATCGGATATGTTGATTACAGATGAAGACCCCGACAACATCCGTTTGGGTTCATCTCTATCAGAGGACAGTTTTCAAGGACAGAGATTTGACTATATGATTACCAATCCACCGTTTGGTGTGAGTTGGAAATCCGAAAAAGAGTTTATAGAAAACGAAAAACAGAATTCCTACGGAAGATTCACGGTAGGAACGCCACGAGTATCAGACGGTTCATTACTGTTTCTTCAACATATGATTTCCAAGACGGAATCAAAAGGAAGTAGGATTGGAATTGTGTTTAACGGTTCGCCATTATTCACCGGAGATGCCGGAAGTGGAGAATCTGAAATACGTAAATGGATAATTGAAAATGATTGGTTGGAGTGTATTGTATCCCTTCCTGATCAACTGTTCTTTAATACGGGTATTTCAACCTATGTATGGATTGTGAATAACAAGAAGTCTGACAGACGGAGAGGGAAAGTTCAACTCATAAATGGTTCTTCCTTCTTCAAACAGATGAAGAAATCGTTGGGGAATAAACGGAAAGAAATAACAGAGGAAAACCGAAACAAACTATTAGAACACTATCTTAACTTCGAGGAGAATGAAACCAGTAAGATTTATCCTAATGAGTTTTTCGGTTATACCAAAGTAACAATAGAACAACCATTGATGGAAAACGGTGAGATGGTTACGGATAAGAAGGGAAATCTAAAACCCGATTCAAAGAAAAGGGATTATGAACGAGTTCCACTAATGGATGATATTGAGGAATATTACGAACGAGAAGTAAAACCCCATTTACCAAATAGTTGGATGGATAGAAACAGAGACAAGGTTGGATATGAAATCAACTTCACCAAGTATTTCTACAAATACAAACCACTCCGTTCATTGGAAGAAATAACGCAAGATTTACTGAAATTGGAGGAGGAATCAGAGGGGTTGATGAAGGAGATATTATGAATTCAGCATTGAATATGATACCACCGGAGATTAATGTTCATACACCTGTTATCTATGAAAAATTGAACAGAGCAAGTCGAGCATTAGCTGAATTAAAAGGTATTTCCCCAACAATACCTAACGAGGAAATTCTAATAAATGTGCTGGGATTACAAGAGGCAAAAGATAGTTCTGCAATTGAAAATATTATAACCACCCAAGATGATCTCTATCGTGCAAATGCGGATGTGAATTTCAAGAATTTAGCTGCAAAAGAGGTTAACAATTATGCAACAGCATTGAAAAAAGGATATGAATTGGTCAAAAAGCACCAACTATTGACCAATAATAATATTGTAGAAATTCAAAAAATCATCGAACCCGGTAAATCAGGTTTTAGAAAAATACCTGGCACAGTAATACAAAACAGCGCCGGAGAAACCATTTACACGCCACCCCAAGATGCAAATGAAATTGTTGAGTTGATGAGTAATCTTGAAAAATATATCAACGATAATTCATTTCACCAGATTGACCCATTGATTAAAATGGTGATTATTCATTATCAATTTGAAAGTATCCATCCTTTTTATGATGGTAATGGCAGAACGGGACGAATTATCAATATCCTCTATTTAATTCAAAATGGCTTACTGGATATTCCTGTTTTGTATCTGAGCAAATATATCATTGAAAATAAAACAGACTATTACCAATTATTGCAAAAGGTTCGAACGGATAATGATTGGGAATCTTGGATTGTTTGGATGTTAAAAGGGATTAAAGAAACCTCTCAACACACCATAAATATTATTGTTGAAATAAAACGACTTATGATGGACTATAAACACCGAATCAGAAATAAATATAAATTTTATAGTCAGGATTTAGTCAATAATTTGTTTAAACATCCCTATACTAAAATCGAATTTCTTGAACGAGATTTGAGGGTTTATAGAAAAACGGCTGCCATGTATCTCAATGTATTGGCTGAAAATGGGTTTTTAGAGAAAATAAAAATTCATAGGAACAATTATTATATCAATACACCTTTACTTTTACTGTTAACAGATAAAAATGAAATGGATATTTCTCGTGAGTAGAAAATGCGAAAATTTACCCATGAGACTGTTCTCAAGGGCAGAAAATGCGAAAATTTACCCATGAGACTGTTCTCAAGGGCAGAAAATGCGAAAATCTTCCCCTATGGATCCTGATAAGGGAAGAAAATGCGAAAATCTACCTTTGAGAATTTTCTTATGAGTAGAAAACGGGAAAATCTTCTCATAGGTTCACAGGTGTGGGTAAAAAAGGGTGTTTTTCCCTTCGTTATGGGAAAAGGAGTACTAAAACCGTTAAAACGGTTCGATATGTTTATATCCTTGAAACCCACGATTTAAATCGTGGGTTGCCAAAAACCAGAGATATAAAATGAAACCCTATCCGTCATATAAAGATTCAGGTGTGCCTGCCCGCGCTGAACAAAGAGAAGCAGGCGGGGAATGGATTGGGGAGATTCCGAGTCATTGGAATATGAAAAAGACAAAATATTTTTCTACAAATATGGATGGTAAAAGAATACCATTGAGTTCAGAAATCAGAGGTGACCTTGAAAAAATCTATCCTTACTATGGTTCAAACGGGATTATTGATTATGTAGATGATTTCATTTTCGATGGGAAACATATTTTAGTCGGTGAAGATGGTTCTCCTTTTTTTGACAGATTCAAAGATGTTTCTTTATTTGTTGATGGTGAGTTTTGGGTAAATAATCATTGTCATATTTTGAAACCAAATAATGGAATTGAACCTAAGTATTTTGTTCATTCTTTCAACTGTGTGGATTACCACGAATATATCACTGGTTCAACGAGAGATAAACTTACACAGAGTAAATTAGACGGTATAGTTCATTCATTTCCACCTCTCTCCGAACAAAAACAAATCGTATCCTTCCTTGACACCAAAACCCAAAAGATTGATGAACTGATTGAAAAAACAGAAAAGAAGATTGAACTATTGAAAGAAAAACGAACCTCCCTGATCAATCATTGTGTAACGAAGGGGCTCAATCCAAATGTTGAGATGAAAAATAGTGGTGTAAAATGGATTGGGGAGATTCCGAGTCATTGGGTTGTTTCAAAGTTTAAGTATCTTTCTAAAATAGTAACGGGAAATACACCATCAAAAACAAATGAAGAACTTTACTATACTGATTCCGAAGATGGTTTTTTATGGGTAAAACCTACAAGTCTGAATAAGGGATTGGACTATGTGAATGAATCTGAAGAACATTTAACGGAAGAAGGGAAGAACAAAATACGATTGATTCCAAAAGATTCTACAATGATTTGTTGTATTGGTAATACAATTGGAAAACATAGTATTTCAGGTCAAGAATTATCAACCAATCAACAAATAAATACGGTAATCCCAAATCAACAATTACTCAACTCTTGGTTTTGTTTATTTTATGTCAATGTTTTCACGAAAGACTTATTGAAGTGGTCAAATTTTGTTACTTTACCTATTTACACTAAATCAGATTTAGAAGACACACCATTTATTCTTCCACCAATTGATGAACAAGATGAAATTGTAATTAAACTTAAAAGTGAAAATAAGTTCATTGACTCCACCATTGAAAAAGAAACCCAACGAATTGACCTATTAAAAGAATACCGTCAATCCCTTATTTCTGAAGTGGTGACAGGGAAGATTGATGTGAGGGATTGGAACAGTTGAAATAGTGTGACTGTGCGCTTAGATTAAAAGCAAGAGCATAAACCGATTAATCGGTTCGGATTCAAAGTAATCGTATCACCCACAACTGAAGTTGTGGGTTACCATGCAACTCAACCGGCTTGGTTAGGGGAGAGACACAATCAAGATGAATGTGAACCATACGAAGCAACCCACGATTTCAAACGGTGTTAAAAGGATTGATGAAAAAGAGAGCAACCCACGATTTCAATCGTGGGATCAAGAATCATGAATAACAACAAAAATGGAAACCGTTTAAACGGTTTATAAAAAGGAAAGTCATGAGTCATTCACTAACAAAATTATGGATACACGGCATCTTTGGGACTAAAGATCGGAGACCATTGCTTGTTAATGCTATCCGTAAAAATGTACATAACCATTTACAAGAGAAATTGGAAGAAATGGATTGTATCGTTCGAATCATCAATGGGACAAGTGACCATGTGCATCTGTTGTTTTTACTTTCAAGAGAAGTCTCAATAGCTCAAGTAATGAAATCTATCAAAGGGGAAACGTCTCATTGGATCAATCAAGAAGATATAGTAAAATCAAAATTCAGTTGGTCCCGACTCGTCGGGAGCTATGGAGCGTTTTCTGTTAGTGAGTCTGATGTGGGAAAAGTCGAACGATACATCCGAACACAAGAAAAGCATCATCGTAAAATGACCTTCAAAGAGGAATATGAACAATTCTTGAAGTTGCATAATCTGGAGATAAACCGATGAATCGGTTTGAATTAGATTTTATTGTTTCACCCACGAATAAATTTGTGGGTTACATGGTAATGAAATGGGTTTTAGTAAAGAATTAGACAAGGTAGGGTGGCTATGTGATTTGATTCAAATAAAAGTGGTATTAAATCCGCCGATCATCGAAAAGGATAACCTAAAGCAACCCACAATAGCAATTGAGGACAGAATGATAAACAATAATAAGCAACCCATGATTTCAATCGTGGGAGCAAGAAAGGATAACCAAGAGTAGAACCGTTTTAACGGTTTATACAAAGTAAAAGATTAAAACAAATGAACTACACAGAACAAGACTTTGAAGAACATATTGAAGAATATCTTGTAAGTAGTGGTTATACTTCATCAGACCCATCCATATATGATAAAACACTCTGTCTTATTCCCACTCAACTGATTGGATTTATTCAAAAAACCCAACCTAAAACCTTTGAAAAACTTGAACACCAATATGGTTCTGAAACAGAAAACAAACTGATAAAACGAGTGTCCTCTCAAATTGAAAACAGAGGTGTCATTGATGTCTTACGGAAGGGTGTCAAAGACAGAGGTTGTGATTTCAAGTTAGTCTATTTCCAACCCAAGAGTGGGTTGAATCCCGAACATAAAGATTTATACAAACAGAACCGTTTTACCGTCATCCGGCAACTGAAATACTCATTGAGAAATGAGAACTCCATTGATATGGGGATTTTCATCAATGGAATCCCAATCGTGATGATGGAACTGAAAAACACACTCACGGGACAGAACCAATTTGACGGTGAAAGACAATGGAAAAATGACCGTGACCCCAAAGAACCGTTGTTCAGATTCAAACGGAATCTTGTCTATTTCTCTGTGGGGAATGAGAAGGTTTCAATGACCACACGTTTGATGGGTGGTAAGACACGGTTTCTTCCTTACAACAAAGACATTGAGAATCCTGTCAATCCTAATGGACATAAAACTCACTATCTGTGGGAGGATATTCTTCAACCCAACAGTATGTTGGATTTGATAGAGAACTTTGTTCATATCCGAGAAGAAAAAGAGAAGGTATATGATTCAAAGGTTGGGAAGATTATTGATAAGAAAAAGGAACTTCTCATCTTTCCAAGATTCCACCAACTCAATGTCACAAGAAAACTCAAAAAGTCGGTGATTGAAGAAGGGGTCGGACATAACTATCTGATTCAACACGCTACTGGAAGTGGGAAATCATTATCTATCGGTTGGTTATCTCATTTATTGACTTCTCTTTACAGAACACCCACAGACACCGAAGGTATGTTTGATTCCGTGATTGTAGTTACAGATAGGAGGGTTTTAGACAAACAAATACGGAATACAGTTAAACAGTTAGAACAAACCAAAGGTGTGGTAAATCCTGTGGATATCAATTCCCAACAGTTGAAAGAATACCTTGAATTGGGGAAATCTATCATCATTACCACCATTCAGAAGTTTCCTTTTATATCAGAGGAAATTTCAAAACTGAAAAGTAAGAAGTTCGGTGTCATCATTGATGAAGTCCATTCATCTCAAAGTGGGGAAACATCCAAACACTTAAAAATGAGTTTGTCTAAATCTGTATTAGATGAATACCAGGAAGGTGAGGATTGGGATGACCTTACCGAAGTGGATAAACTGATTTTAAATGAAATAATTTCAAGGGGGAGACAACCCCACATCTCCTATTTCGGTTTTAGTGGAACACCGAAGAATAAGACATTGGAAATCTTTGGGCGGAAAAATAAATATGGTCAGTTTGAATCATTTGACACCTATTCAATGGAACAAAGTATCTATGAAGGATTCACCCTTGATGTTCTTCGGAATTACACAACCTATGAACGGTATTTTAAGTTGAATAAAAAGATTGAGGAAGATAAAGAGTTACCTTCAAGTCGGGTAAAAAAAATGTTGGTGAGTTGGGTGGATATTCAACCCCACACTATTACAGAGAAATCAAAAATCATCTTAGAACATTTCGTCAATAATACTTCCAAAAAGATGGGTGGTAAGAGTCGGGGTATTGTGGTGACTCGTTCAAGACTTCATTGTGTGAAATTCAAACTTGAATTTGACCGACAGTTGAAAGAAATGGGATTACCATTAAAAGTCCTGGTTGGATTTAGTGGAACGGTGTATGACAAAGATACTCACAAGGAATATACAGAGTCTTCAATGAACGGTTTCCCCGATAGACTTACCCAAGAAAACTTCAAAGACCCACAATATAAAATCCTTATAGTTTGTAACAAGTTTCAGACTGGCTTTGATGAACCTTTACTTCATACAATGTATGTGGATAAAAGGTTACAAGGATTACAATGTGTTCAGACTCTTTCAAGACTGAATCGTTCAATGATTGGTAAAACAGATACTTTTGTTTTGGATTTTGTGAATAAACCCAAAATCATACAGGATTCATTCCAACCCTACTATCAGGGAACAATACTCGTAGAAGAAACCGACCCCAATAAACTCTATACCATCGAACAAGAAATAAAGAAATATAATTTATTCAGAGATGAAACTGTATATGAGTTGGTAGAGAAGTTTTATGATGACAGAGTTCCCGGTGAAGAACTACAACCCATTTTGGACTATGTGGTAGAAGATTGGAAGATTTTGGATGAAGAAGAAAGAGAAGAATTTCGCCATCAAATTCAGAGTTTTGTTAGACTATATGGATATATTTCCCAAATCATCACTTTCAAAGATATAAACCTTGAAAAACTGTATATCTTCCTTCGGTTCTTAAATAAAAAACTTCCAAAGAGACCGAGAGAAAGACTTACCGATGTTTTCTCCTATGTGGATTTGGAGTATTTCAGAATTGAGAAGAAATACACAACCAAAATTAAGTTGGAAGGGGAATATGGTGAGTTAGAACCAATGTCAACAGAAGTAGGTGGTATTTCTGAAGACCCGTTGGATTTTCTATCTCATATCGTTCAAGTTCTGAATGAAAACTTTGGGAGTGATTTAACGGAAGATGACAAAGTGAATATTGATAAGATTCGTATTGGATTAAAGGAGAATGAAGAACTACGAAAAGTTAGTACCAGTGATAATACAGAATCCAATAAAAGATTTTTTTTCAACAAAACATTTGATGACATCCTTCAAGGATTAGTGGATGACAGTTTGGAGTTTTACAAGAAACTGACAGAACCAAAACGGAATGACTATGTGAAGAGAGTGTTGTTTGAGAATTATTCGGAGGAAATTTAACGAAGAAATAATGAAATGACTTATATTTACGGAAGTAGTTTTTCCACTTTGTTTGTTCATAAAAAAGTTTGAGGTTTAGGATAATGAGGTATAACAAACCGTTCTACTTGACCCCGATTAAATCGGGGAAGGTGAACTCAAATGTTAGGCGCAACGAACAAACATGAAAACCGAAATAGCACAGATAGCGGCCTTTCTCACAACGCTCCGCCAGGTGGCGGGTACCGTGAACTTGAACGAGGTCTGAAATGCCATTGAGAAATATCCACATATCCGCTACTGGAAAACTGTTCTTTGCATTGATGGTTGCTACTGCGGTGGGCGCTCTTGGCGTGTCAATATCGCTGTCCTCGAAACAAGAAGCGGCGCCGACGCCAGGGAGGGGAGCGAAGCCGCCGGCGGTGACATGGCACGAGAAAACCGAGGTGGCCTCGGGCGGCGGATATAAAGGGCCATGGCGCATGAACGAGTCGGAGTATGATTATGTTGACGACCCCACCGTGGCCATCGACGCAAAGGGTTTTGTCGGGGTCGCCTGGGCCGATCAGTCCCGGAAGGATATTTTTTTTCAGATCTACGGGCCCGATGGAAAAAGGCGGTTTAAGGAGTCGGTCAACGTCTCCCGGAGCCCCAAGATCTTTTCCTGGCTTCCGCGAATAGTGATCTCCGGCAGGGATGCGACCGAGATGTATATCCTCTGGCAGGAAATCGTCTTTTCCGGGGGCTCACATGGCGGCGAGATTTTTTTCGCGCGCTCAACGGACAGCGGCAAGACCTTCCGCAGACCAGTCAATCTTTCGAACAGCATTGCCGGCGATGGGAAGGGGCGCTTGAACTCGCGCTATTGGCACAACGGGAGTCTGGATCTCGCCGTGGGTTCCCAAGGCAATCTCTATGTCGCCTGGACGGAATACGAGGGGGCGCTGTGGTTCCGCCGTTCGACGGATGGGGGCGACAGCGTCTCGGAACCGATGGTCATTGCCGGCGGGGGAGGTGCGAAGCCCGCGCGCGGCCCAGCGCTGGCCATAGGGGTCGAGGGTGCCATCTATCTTGCCTGGACCGTCGGAGAAGATCCGGCGGCTGACATCCATTTCGCAAGATCGGACGATGATGGCCGCTCGTTCGGCAAGCCGAGAATCGTTTTCAAAAGCGGCGGGCATTCTGACGCACCGAAGATCGCGGTGAGTAGGGACGGAACTGTTCATGTCGTTTACGGGGAAAGTCCTGTTGGCCCTTTCGGGCAATATCATATCCGTTACACCCGGTCGAGCGATGGGGGGATGACATTCGAGCAACCGAGGGAGATTTCAGGCCCGAAAACGGAGTTTGAGAGCAGGCATTTCCCGGCGCTGAGTGTGGACGATGCGGACAACCTTTACGTCCTCTGGGAGCGCTTTCCCGGCCGCGGAATCCGTCCCATCGGACTTGGGTTCGTATATTCGAACGACGGTGGACGGACGTTCGCCTCAACTTCGGTTGTTCCGGGCAGCGCCGATCCGGAGCTCGGCTTCAACGGCAATCAGCAGGGGTTGCTGATGAGGAAGCTTGCTGTCAACGGGACGGGAGCGATCGCTGTCGTCAACAGCACTTTCAAGAGGGGCGAAACGAGCCACGTCTGGTTGTTTCGCGGACAGGCAACCGGGCGCTAAACCGCGCCTCCCATGTCCGCTTTAGCACCGCCGCTCTCGGCGTGGACGTGCAAAGCCGGGTAGTGAACGAGACAACAGAGTAATGTCTTGCATTGATACATTTCGCCTAACTTTCCGGTGCAGTTGATGGTGCGGAAAGCTGAGCCGCCGCTGACCTTGTTCATTTTATATCAACATAAGACAGAGTTCTCATGAAATACAAAGCTATGGATAAATTAATGGAAATGTCGTCTATTACAGATGATGTTTATGATGATATTGTGGTCGTGTATTATCTCTCAAACAAATTTAAGGTTTAGGCACGGATTGTCCATATGTAACCCCAACCGAAGAAATTGAAATATCAGGCATCCAAAAGGCTTTTTACATTAGGTGAGGAGATCATTCACAGCATTACGCACGGAATTGGGCTTGGACTCAGTATTGCCGGTTTGACCTGGCTGCTTGTAAAGGCTGTTTTGTATGGTAACGTTTATCAAATCGTCAGCTTCAGTATTTACGGTGCCACGTTAGTCATTTTGTACCTTGCCTCAACCTTGTATCATGGTTTTCAGGATCCTCGCTTAAAGCGGATTTTTAAAGTCATTGACCATGTTTCAATTTACTTGCTCATTGCTGGTACGTATACGCCTTTTCTCCTGGTTGGTCTTCAAGGCGCGTGGAGTTGGACCTTATTGGTCATTATTTGGGGACTGGCCATGTTGGGGGTAAGTTTCAAAATCTTGTTTGTTCATCGTTTTCAAAATTTATCAGTGTTGGGATATATTCTAATGAGTTGGTTAAGTGTGTTGATAATAAAAGAACTGTTGGTTAATATCTCCATAGGTGGATTAATCTGGCTGGCGGTTGGCGGGGTAGTTTATACGGTAGGTATAATTTTTTATTTTTTGCAGAAAATTCCCTACATGCATGTCATCTGGCATGTTTTTGTGTTGGGGGGCAGTATCTGCCATTATTTTGCTGTGCTCCTGTATTTAGCACCGTCTCACTAAGTGAATCTCAGAAAATGATGATTTTTTCCGGCTTCTCTTCAATGAGTCTTCGGAGAATAGCCATCCCTACCAGACCCCAACCACCAAGAACTAAGACGCGTTTTTGCTTGATTTCCATCTTTGCCTGTTGGACTGAACGTATTGTAGAATTGTTGTAACCTATGTTGTGAAGATCTTTAATCGCTCAGATACTTTTTCAGTCCTTATTCCAGGCAGCCCACCCTCCGGCAAGCTGGCAAATACGCCGACAGAAGACATTCTTCAATATGGTCAAACCAATTCACCCTCCAAGAAAGCCCTTAACATCCACGCCATTTTTTCGTGACTTTCCATCAACCCCGTGAGGAAATCGTTTGTGCCCATGTCGTGATATTTGTCAGCACAGGTTTCAAGATCGACTCGTAAATTGCGAATAATTGCTTCATGGTTGGTTAATAGGTTTGAAATCATGGTTCGGGCATCGGGATACTGGCCCGGATGCTCTTCAAGTCTGGTGAGCTCCAGTATTTCTTTCAGGGTTCCAAGGGATTGACCCCCCAAGGCACGGGCACGCTCAGCTACCTCATCCACGATGTCGTTCAACTTCCCATATTGTGTCTCAAAGAACTTGTGCAGGTCATTGAATTGGGGACCCATCACATTCCAGTGGTAGTTTCTGGTCTTTGTGTAGATCACATATTCATCAGACAGCAGAGTATTAAGAATTTGCACGACCCCTTGACGATTCTTATCCGAGATGCCAATGTTAAGTTTCATACCTATTTCTCCTTGTTGGTTTCATATTACTTACGGTTATCTATCCTGATAAGTTTCCAGGCGGTAACCTTTCCTAAACTCATGGCTTAATTGATTCCCCAATAATGTCACTGAATCCGGAATCTCGCATAGCTTCATGCTTCTCCGCCACCCTCCTCGCCAAATTCTCGAGGTTTTCAGATTTTAGCATATCGTCAATTTGGTTTGTAATCATCTCCCACTTATGATGGAGAGGGCAAGGCTGATCATCCGAACAATAGTCCAGTCCAAAGACACACGGTACCTTCTCCGGCGGTAGACCATCAATTGCCCGAATAATATCAGGCAAAAAGATCTCTGAAGCAGATTTGCCAAGCTTGACCCCGCCTTTTCTCCCACGGACTGCAATTAACAGTCTTTGCTTAACTAGAGTCTGAACCAGTTTAGCAAGGAATTGCCGTGGGATGTTGTAGGCTTCAGCGATCTCCCTAATCATAACCGGATCCGGCGATGCTTTCTCCGCCAGGTAGATCATTGCTTGAATAGCGTACTCTGCTGATTTTGAATAAATCATCTTATAAAACCTTATTATCCTGAATTTACTTAAAGTTCTGTCTGGTCCATGTCAAAGCTTTTATCAAATGTTATTGGTAGATGTGTAAGACAGCCTTCATTTCCCAGCCCAGTCCGACCCTCAGTTTATGGCCGTTTTGGAGATGTCCAAACGTGCTGGGGGTGCCGGTGAAAAGAAAATCGTTAATCTGGAGATGAGCATTGGGATGTCGAAAGCGTGTTTACTTTTTCAAGGAGGGTGAACTTTTGAGATCCCCGATTGTAACATTGGGAACTTCATATCCCTGACCTCCTGTAACAATCCAGATTACTACAAGAAAAGCAATGCCAACGAGGGTAATGACAAACTTACTTCTACTTTTCCCTTCCTTCTCTCCTCATTTGGACTACCTCGGTTTTTCTATCACTTCTAGGAAAGAAACCCATCCATTGCTTACTATGGATATTATATGAGGTGTTTAACTTTGGCATCTCTCCAAACACAGATTACCCAGAGCAATACCCCGGCGAGGAATGCCAAAATTCCCAAAGGAATCAAGAAAACAAGAATTAGTGGGTGATTACTCCAAAGTGTAAATAATAATGCAAAGTATCCAATTCCTATTGACCACGTGGATAGTTTGAAGGTTCCATCCAAATCAAAATGGAGTATCTTACCAATCTTCATCTATTTGCTCTTCTTCAGTCTCAAACAAATGAACTAAGTCATGGCATCCAGAGGCGAGACATGATAGTTGACCGGAATCGACCCTCTCAATAAAATTTATCTCACGTCGGTGTTTCTTATTTGTCTTAAAACGTTGCGATGGGCCATGACAATGCAAGCAATCGTTATTGTCATAGGGTTTATACAGGGCTATGTCTTGCTTGTCAGGATTGGTATAATATACCCAGACATGCCGGAGTCCACGTACCTTCGCCTCAAAGCCACCGAACATGGAATAACTCGTGTGGCAGCTGTAACACGCTGTTTCCTGAGGAATGTAGTTGTTCCGAAAGTGAACGGATGCTAAAGGTTCATCATCATCAACTGTAAGAGACATTACGTAAGGATTCATGGTATGACAGTTATCACAAAAAGTAACCTGCTTCATTTTGTTGAGGTCAAAGTTTATCACACCCGCCAAGAAAATTAATGGCATAGCAAAAATGGTTGTAAAAGCGATTAACTTCCATTGCCTCTCTCTGTTTTGTTCCATTCGTAGGGTGACCAGGAGCAAAACAAAGCCCACCAGACAAAGAGAGGTGAGCAACCAATTCATTGTTTATAAACTGTTTGGTTTAGTATCACCAGAGGTAGAATCTTTTTGAACAGTTTTCATACTCTCCAACCAGAATGCTAAAGAACGGCGCTCTTCAGGTGTTCCCTGGAAGCGTTTTTTATGTTTACGACCATTTTGACTGATCTTTTTCCTTAGGTAACTACTGATCCATTTTGCATCATGCCTCATGCCGACGTCCGACAAATCAGGAGTTTCTACCTCCTTCTCTTCATCTTCATCCTCATCATCTTCATCCTCATCCGTGGATTCGGCAAATAAAACAATACCGAGGGACGCTATACTATGACACGTACCACATTTGTATTCAGTGAATATTTTTAAACCTTCCGACTCTTGTTTTGGCTGTCTCTGCTTTGCCCCCAGGCCATGAACCATCCCCAAAACGGAAGCTAAGATTACGAGTAGAATACTCATTAGAACATGATGCGTACATTCGCCTGAATATCGTGAGAACGTTGATCGTCCCCATCACCATCTTGATCCAGTCTGGCGTGAACTCCTAAACGAATATTCTCTCTCAAGAAATAGCTCATTGAAACGGTAATCTTTCCCAATTTTTTACCGGAATATACTTCATCTTCATAAGTAATGGTATCGAACTGAAGTACTGGATAGAATTTTCCGATCTGTTTACCGCCAACAATAGAGATACCACTATATTTAACCTCATCTGACACTTGACCAAGGGAATAGTTTTCCTCCGTCGTTTGCAGGTAAGCAGCCTGTATATCAAAACCCTGGTAGCGGAGGTTACCCTGAAGTGAAATCCGGGTGTATGGATTTGTGATTTGTGCACTTTCTGTTGCAGTCGCATCCTCACCTTTGTAAACCCATGCTGTCACATTTGATCCTTCAAATTTAGATTCCATATCTTCCGACACGAGTAGCTTTCCACCAACCCAGTAGTGAATCTTATTATTAGGATCTACAGCACTTTCCCCAGGGCTTATTCCTGCCCAGACCACTACCGGACCCTTATAACCAAAATACATTAATCCTGGTCTAGAGCCACTGGTATTAAGAGCATCTTCTGCTGCGCCATTCCCGCCATCTGCAACACTTTTAGCTCCACCAGAAGTCTTTATGCCAAAAATGTCGCCTTTGATTGCACCAATTTGCCGTAACCGATTTGCATAACTGGCAAAATCAAGGGGTGATAAGTTTCCAACAAACGCGTTTGCTAGAGAGGTGCCACCTATATTATGGAATCCAAGGTGAAACCAACTGAAATGGAAACCTTGATCTGCAAATTCAGACTCAATAAATATAGACACGTTCTTTGAAATTGTACCGGCGATGAACACCTGAAACCAGTTGGTCTTGGCGTAAGTCACTTCCTCTTGAGATTCATTATTGACAGTCAGCGCTTTGGTTTTCACCTGGATTGGTGTCAGATTTAGCCGGATTCCCACATGGTTATCTAGTTTATCCATAGAGAGCATCTGATTAAAAACCTTTTTGGCCAAGGTACTCCCGTCGGGAATTTCAGTATCTGGATCTTGATACCCATTCAACATGAACCGTTCACCGTAATAGTTCAATCTCGGAAATGCAATGTGACACGTAGAGCAGGGAGTTTTATACTTTCTAGACCACTGTGAGGTAGCGTTAGCGTCACTGGTTAAAAATATGATGCTGAGCATAAAACTCAGCATCAGAACGGAAGTATGTTTGTCTTTAGTCATGACAACCCCCTTAATCTTTTTTTTATTAAAATCTTTGCAATAGACAATCTTATACAACTCCGATTATTGCATGTATGTCTGATTTTAAGTAAACAATCTAAGAAGACCTTATTATCCTGTTTTAATTTACAATCCTGTCTGGTCCATGTCAAAGCTTTTTTCGAATGTTATTATTAGATGTACAAAACAGTCTTCATTTCCCCTACCAGTCCGACCCTCAGTTTATTGCCGTTTTGGAGATGGTCAACCGTGCTGGGGGTACCGGTGAAGATAATATCGTCTTCAATAAACAGACTTCTTGCCGAAAAATATTCAATCAGTTCAGGAATGCTGAAGATCATCTCATTCATGTTGGCTTGCTGGACCACTCTGCCGTTCAGTTTCAGTAAGAAATTTTTGGTCCAATCCTTTAGGTCCGGCGGCTCAAATTGCGTGATGACTGCTGTGCAACGAACCAAATCAATTACGTTTGTCACAACGTCCGGAGCCAAAACGCACATAGATTATGCAATTTGTTAGTTTGCAGGATTGATTGAGTGTACATTCCGATGGAATGGGTATTTGATGAAGAGATTTTCAAAGTTACGTGATTTATCTGAGGACCACCACAGAGGTTTGGTCCTTGCAAGGAAAGCGCTGCAAGCTGCTTCGGGAAGTAAGGGGCTTCATGTGTCTCAAGTGTGGAATGAAGTTGAGGAAAAGTTCGCGAGTGAACTTGAGCCACACTTCGAGATTGAGGAGAAATACATTGGAGTACCGTTGCGGAATGAGGGGGCGACGGAAATTGTAGACCGGTTACATGCAGAGCATAAGGAGTTGCGGGAGTGTATTCGATTCGAGGTCGCTCGAACTTCTGTGAATTTAGGACGATTTGGTAAGCTCCTTGAGAAGCACATTCGGTTTGAGGAACGAGAATTATTTGAAGTCGCCCAGGAGATATTGGATTCGCGAGCCCTTAATGCAGTGGAGGAAGCATGTCGACGGAGAGTCGTTAAGAGATAGTACAGAGTTTCCTTAATATTATGGCAATAAACGGCGTACGCGCAGCGTTCTTTGGACAAGTGTTCAAGTGTTCAGGTGTTTTAGAAACTTCGGGATTGGGGCTAATCACTTGAAACCAAAACAGCTTATAATTTACGAGCTAACGGAAATGGGTTTGCTGAATATTTACATCAAAACCGAGTGAATTAGTAAAACCTAATTGGCAACCTGACTCTATTTGAATAAGTCAAGTAATTGAAGAATCGATTTATATTATCACCATCATTTTTAGATGAAGTTGAGGATAACAACCACCACACTAAAACCTTCCAATTGCACCCTTCCTAACTGATGACGCTCCGAGATGGGTCATCCTTCACAGAGTAACGAATGACTGAATTCCGAACAGACAGGAACTTTGCCATGAAGATGGATAGAGAAGACCGGCTGGCTTCTTACCGGAAACGATTCAACCTTCCGAAAGGTCCCGACAGCCAGGATATTATCTATTTTCTGGGGAACTCATTGGGTCCACAACCCAAAGAAGCAGAGACAATTCTAAAAGAAGATATGACCGACTGGGCTGACCTGGGCGTTGCCGGATATTTTAAGGTGTCCAGACCGTGGGGAGACTACACCACTTTCCTGACGCAGAAATTGGCAAAGATCGTAGGGTCAAATCCTGAAGAAATAGCTATCATGAACGCCCTAACCGTGAACATTCACCTCATGTTGGTTTCTTTCTACCGGCCAACTTCCCTTCGGCACAAGGTTATGATGGAGGCAAAGGCGTTCCCCTCGGATCAATACGCTGTGAAGTCCCACATAATGTTCCACGGTTTCGACCCGGAAACATCCCTTATTGAAGCATCCGGCCCGGAGGGAGGATCTGTCGTCCCGATGGAAGCGATTCTCGACATTATCGAACGGGAAGGGGACACCATTGCTCTAATTTACATTGGTGGCGTGAACTACTACACCGGCCAGGTTTTTGACATGGAGACCATCACAAAGGCTGCACAGAAAAAGGGCTGTGTGGTGGGATACGACCTGGCCCACGCTGCAGGAAACATTGTGCTGAAGCTCCACGATTGGAATGTAGATTTCGCAGCTTGGTGTACCTACAAGTACCTGAATGCCGGTCCGGGAAGTGTGGGGGGAATATTCGTTCACGAACGGCATGCGAATCGTCCGGATCTCCCTCGTTTTGCCGGATGGTGGGGTCACAACAAGGAGACCCGGTTCCAAATGGGACCGGTTTTCGATCCCATCGCCGGAGCTGAAGGGTGGCAGATCAGCAATCCACCGGTCCTATCAACCGCGCCACTTCTGGCTTCCCTGGATATTTTTGACGAAGTGGGGATGGACATATTAAGAGAAAAAAGTATCCAACTGACTGGCTATCTGGAATTCTTGTTGGATCAGATTGATTCCAATAGCTTTACCATCATTACCCCCAGAAACTACGGAGAACGGGGCGCTCAGCTTTCCATACGGATTCCCAATGACGCACAAGAGGTTCAGAAGAAACTTCATTCATCCGGAGCTCAGTGCGACTTCCGTGAGCCTGATGTCATTCGTGTAGCACCCGTACCACTCTACAACAGTTTTGAAGATATCTACCGGCTTGTGGAAATTTTTGCACAATTAATTTGATATTAGTTCTATAATATCATACTGAGCTTCGTCCCTGCCTGGCGGCAGGCGGTGAAGCATAAAGGTCAACGCTTTGGGGGGGGGCTCACGCTCATCTTTCGGCTACCCACCGATTTGCGTCATGCTTTCGCGGTGATTGCCATTCGTCTTCAGAGCTTCCCAGCCATCCTTGGGTTTAACCCACATGGCTTGCCTGAACATGCGGCCGATCTCTTCATCCATCGCTCCATTGCGCATAAGGTCCCTGACGTTGAATTCATTGTCAGAATAGAGGCAATTTCGGATCCTCCCATCGGCGGTAAGTCTGATCCGGTTGCAGTTCCCGCAGAAACTCCGCGTGAAAGATGGGATAACGGCAACTTTGCCCTTGAAACCGGGGACCCGAAACACGTGCTCTTCAGTAGCACTGCCGGTGACTCGATTCAATTGGGGATAGAGCGAATGGAGGGTCTCAAGGATCCTGTCTGCGCCCAGGAACTTACCTGTATTCCATATCTGATGTGCATCGAAGGGCATCAGCTCGATAAAGCGAACAGCGAGATGATTTTCCTTCGTCAGTTCAACAAAGTCGCCTATCTCGTCCTCGTTAAAACTACGCATGGCTACCATGTTCACCTTGACTGATGGGAACCCAATTCTTAAGGCAAGTGAGAGTCCTCCCAGCACTTTTTCCAGCCCCTTCCGCCTGGTGATCTCCTCAAACCTGTCTTGATGGAGAGTATCCAGACTGATATTAACACCATCCACACCCGCGGCGAGGAGATCTTCAGCCATCTTCTGAAGAAGTAATCCATTCGTCGTAACGTGGATAGATTTAATCCCGGGAATACTCGCAACTTCCCTGATAAGTGGAACGAGTTCTTTGTAGATCAGAGGCTCGCCACCCGTAAACCGAATCTTTCGGACTCCAAGCGAAGCAGCGATAGAAATAAGCCTCAATATCTCATCCGTCGTCAGGCATTTTTCTACCGGCTTGAAATCAATACCTTCCTCTGGCATGCAGTAGATGCATCGCAGATTACACTTCTCATTTACGGCAATTCGGAGGTAATCAAAGACGCGACCGTGTTGATCGAGCAGGATATTACCGTTTGAGGGAATTACTGCTGGTTTAGCCGTTATCGGCTTTTGTCTTACTACCATGAAATCTCCTTCCGAAAGTGCCTGCCTTTCGGCAGACTGGGGAGCTAATCCCGGCGTTTCCCCCGGAACCGTACCGGCCATACGCCGTATCCCTACGAAAGCGGGACGTAGACGGTCTGGCTTAGAAACTTCAGTTTATGAAATTTAGTGAGATTTCTCAGATTAACACAGAATATTGCTACTACTCATTTAACTGAAAGAAGGATTGTAGCAAACGCGATGAATTGGGTTATCAGGTGTCTGAGAGAGTCTCCTTAGTAATAGACAATTTTTCTATTGATATAAAATCCTTCAAGAACTGCCCAACCACACGGTAAAACCCTCCTCTGGCTACTTTGGTAAGATTACCTGAGAAAATCTCTACCCAGTCTATGAAGTGCTCCTCCAAGAAATCTAACCGAGCGTTATGGCACACTTCGACATTGTCCGGACTGGAGCCGTTTGAAAGCGCCAGGGC
The DNA here is from genome assembly GCA_004124475.1 of Fidelibacterota bacterium. Classification (GTDB taxonomy): domain Bacteria; phylum Fidelibacterota; class Marinisomatia; order Marinisomatales; family SCKK01; genus SCKK01. The sequence continues at coordinate 54,630 of SCKK01000003.1, read as the reverse complement.
TTCCTTGATTAACAGGAAAGATATGAATTCCGATTGGGTGGCAATGTGATCTGCTCGTTCACCAGAATCCACCTCTAAGCCGAAGGCCCGATAAAAACCATTCAGGTCCGCAAGCTTCTGGGTGCGGAAGAAAACATCTTCATTCCCCAAATGCTCTAATTCATAAGGCGTCAATTGCTTGGACAGGGTGTGCCCGAAGATTTGCACAGATTCAGCCGCTGTGACCTCCCGTTCATCTGCCCTGAGCCGTTGTAGAGCTCGGCTAAAAAGGTCTGCCAAGTTCGGCTGCCTGTTCTTCGAGCCCTTCTCGATACGGCGACAGGCCTCCAGCACGTCCTGCTGAAAATCCTCGTTAAAAATTAGGTCGAATTTCACTGAATTAGGGTCGGAAAACAGAGAGGCAAGACAACCGTAGATAGTAGAGCGTGCTTCCAGGAGTTGCCTGTTCTTCATCAATTTCCTAGATGGAATTAAAGTGCTTGGCTGGCCGCTCGTAAATGGGCTCCTCCACCGTGACGCGCACACATTCCTTGCCCTTTTTGTTGTAGCCGATAGCTGTATCATTGTAAACAACAAGGCCCTTTTTTGATCCGTCGGAAAGAGTCACCTGCTTCTCGTAAATTTGAGGGCCTTTCTTAATATCGAATTTGAAGATTACCTCCCGCTGGGCACGGAATAGTTGCAGAATGGCCATAAGCTCCCGCGATGGTGCTGTGTACCGGTCAATGGCATCCTCAACACCGGGACCAAACATCTGACGCAGGTACTGCCTCGGGGCCCACCGGGGAGGAATGTAATATATGTTGGGTTCGGTGCCAAACTGTGGGTAGAGAGGGAGCGCCACTCTCTCCTTCTGCACCATCCAATAGAGCGGATTCTCCTCATCTTTGGTCCAGGATCCGTCACCATTCATTCGCACCAACCCCTGCATACGGATCTTGCCCACGCAGGATGCCATACAGCGCGTCTCCACAGGGACACCGTCTGGAGTAATGTGGCTGTCTCGGCCTTCCAACCGCGGGTAACAGGCAATACACTTTTCAGAAATCTTAGTCTGACCGTTGTACATGGCTTTCTTGTAAGGGCAAGCCTCAACGCACTTGCGGTAGCCCCGGCACCGTTCCTGGTCAATGAGAACCACGCCATCCTCCTCCCTCTTGTATATAGCCTTGCGTGGACAGGCTGCCAGGCAGGCAGGATAGGTACAGTGGTTGCAGATCCGCTGCATGTAAAAGAAAAAGGACTTATGTTCCGGCAGACGCACCGGCTCCGACACGAACCCCATACGATCCTTTTTTGTCTTGTCCGGTTGGCCGGTATCCTCACCGATATTGGGCTTAAGCCACTCCCTGTCATCCGGCAAATAACCCAATACCCGTGACTGACCGTTCCGAGTCTTTTCCTTCGCTGCCGCCTCAAATATTGTCATACCGCTGTACTCACCATTTTCACTCCATCGCATGGTCTTTCCCTGCCGTTCGTGGGCGTCGTGTAAAAGTTTCAGGAGTTTTATGTCCCAGAACTGCGGATATCCACCATAGGGTTTTGTCTCCACATTGTTCCACCACATAAGTTCCTGCCCCTTAGAAAAAGTCCAAGTACTTTTGCACGCCATTGTGCAAGTCTGACAAGCGATACAACGGTTGATATTGAACACGGCGGCAAATTGCCATTCCGGATACTTCCCTTCGTAGGGATAGCTCATGTTGCGTTTGATCTGCCAGTTGTAAACCTCAGTCATGGATTGCTCCTCTGAATTGTTTCATCATCTTCTCTTACAGTTTGTTGAACATCCCTATACACTTCATCAATGGTATTCTCTACTCGTTCCGCTCCCACCTGTGCGTGGAGAACGTACAAACCTGCATAAAAGGGGTCGGCAAACATCCTCAACAAGTCTCGGTGGGGGGTACCAAGGTCCCGGAACTCCTCCGCCATGATACGTACCTGCAGATTCGGATCCCCACCGGGTATCTCCACACCCCGCAGGACAAAAGGATCTTCATGCTCAAAGTCTTTTACCAGTCCCAATCATCGCCTCCGATGGTGGTGAGGTTACCCGCCAGATATTCTAGCATGAATTCATTCTCGTTAGCTGGAGTGTAGCCAGTCTTTACCACTTCCAATTGTCCCTTACCATCCATACCGCCATTTTCAGCGAAGGTCACTTTCACCAAAGTTTCCTTGGGAACCGTATTGATGGCATGATTGTCGGACTCGTACCCGAAAAGAAAGCCCATCTCAGCCTTTTTCTTATGGAACAAGCTATCCAGCTGATTCATGGGCATCTGCCAGCCATAGGTAACCGATTGATGGGAGCCATAGCGGTAGCTGGCTTGATACCCTGTATCTTCCGACTGGGCTCTGCCGTCGGCCCTGGTTTCGTGAGCCAGAACCGATTTTTCCGTGGCCATCCAGGCACCGTGTTTGATCATGATGACATGGTAGGGATAGGAGGGGTTGAATCGACAACGGACCTTAAGACGTGCCACCTTGAAAAAAGGATCCTTCTCATCGAACCCGCGGTAGGGGCGGTTCTGGGGATCAGCATCCACATAGACGTAGTCGCCGTCCTCGATGCCCAAGTCCTTGGCCGCATGAGGGTTCATGTACATGGTATGCTCTCCCACACCGGGCTGCCGCTTGTCCAGCCGGTAGGGATCTCCGAATGGATTAGACCAGATGAAGTGCCAGTCCGTCACCTGCCAGCTGGAATGGGTGGTGTGGCGTGATTTAGGCGTGAGGCAGTAAAACTTGAAACCATCCTTCCAGAGGAAATTCGTAGTTTTTTTCACCTTCTCCCACGGTAGCTTGATGTTGCGCACCTGCCGTTCTTCAGCACCGGTAGCAGAAGCGGGGATGCCGTAGTCATCGGGCCGGATGAGAGGATTACTAGAGACGATTACATTGGGCAGGTAAGGTGTTGCCTCTGGGCCCTCCCGGTGTACGATAAAGTTCTCCCCGTACTCGATAATTTCCGGTTCATCATTATAGACCTGCATTCGACCTGTGGGTGTGTAGAAGGGTGTGTTATCGTGCACCTGTTCGTAGAATGGGATTCGCGGATAGGTCCGGAACAGCATCAAGGCCGAACCCGGTTCACCATACTTCCCGTTCATGATGTCCGCTGTATTGTAGCCATGTGTGGTATTGCTGCCGTCCAGAAGACGGTCGATGTAGACCTCGGTCTTGCCATTCAGAGCAAACTTCCAGTAGTCCTCGAATCGCTTGTCCTTCAGGATTTCACCCAGGCGTTTGGCTACCCGCGCCAGAATGAGTACATCATCTTTGGAGTCGAAGATTGGCTTGAGACCACCATTCCAGATCTGAAGAAAGGGGTTTGAGCAGGAAGCAGTCAATTCATAAGACTGCTGTTCCGCCCAGCTGTTTGCGGGCAGCACGATGTCCGCATACTCACAGGTGGCGGTCATTTCAATGTCCTGGCTGATGATCATCTCGATGCCTGGGTTGATATTCTTCACCATTTCATAGGCGTACTTGGCATTGTTCAGCAGGTTCACATTGTTGTGCCACAGCATCTTAGTGGGAGTTGGCATGTGAGTAGCGCCTGTGAAGACTTTGCGGCCGTAACGGGGTGTGTCCACAATGAGGGGCCTATCTCCCACATTCCAGTAAGCCGGTTCCTCGCCTCTACTGTAACCTTTGATTTTAAGTTCCTTGGCCTTGGTCCGAGGATTCAGGTTTGCGTTAAAGGGATCTTCCGCCACCCAACACTTAAAGCCAGGCCCTACCTGGTCTGAACCTTGGAAGAGTCCAGCCTTGTAGTTGCCAGCCCAAGTATGACAACCAGTGCCCGGCTTGCCGATGTTTCCGGTGAGGATGATGGGAAGGTAGCAAGCCCTGTTGTTTTCTACGGCGTGGAACCAATGGTTCAACCCTTCACCGATGTGAATGGCCGCTGGCTTAATGGTGGCGATATCCTTCGCCAATTGCTTGATCAGTTCCTTGTTCGAATGGGTGATTTCAACCACCGTGTCCAAATCATAATCCTTCAGATGGATGTGCTTGTAGGCCCAGAAGATCGTGCACACCTCGATTTCTTCCCCGTCTGTCCCTCTCACAGTACCTTCCCAATCGAGAGCCGGATCGAGACCTCTTTTCCGCATCACTTGACCCACATCATCGCGGGTTATAGGCTGCAACGCCTTGGAGGAACGGTTGTACACAGTAAAATCTCCTATCTGTTTGTACTGCTCTTCTTTCATCCCGTGGATCTTATAGCTGGGGCCGTCTTTTGCTAATTGGTTACTGTAACCGCTGATGAAATCTTCAGGCTTCAGCCGCTTCAGGGTATCTTTTCGGATGAGTAGGGGGAAATCGGAGAATTCCTTCAAGAATTTTTTGTCGTGCCAGTCATTGTCAATAATGATCTTGGCCACACCTAACAGTAGGGCCGCGTCGGTATTGGGCCGAATGGTAATCCAGTAGTCAGCCTTAGAAGCAGACGGACCATACTCAGGTGAGATTACTACCATTTTCCCGCCCCGCTCGATCATTTCTGCAGCGAAGTGATTGTCAGCTCGCTTGTTTTCAACCAAGTTCTTTCCGATGGCCACATGGAGTTTGCTGAAGCGCATATCGTTGAAATCCACATCAGAGGCTTGCAATCCGTGGACGAAGGGAAATCCAGGCGCCTGATCACCATGCCATGTATAATTGGACCAGTTCCTCCCTCCCTTGGCTTCCTTAGGACCCACACCCCGGACGTGGTGGTCCACCAGGGCTAAGGTGTTGCTGAAGCGGTAGGCACCATACTTGCCGATGACACCCAGAAGTCCCATGCCGCCCCGCATTTTTATGGTCCGGGTACCCGCCCCATGCCAGTAGGATAGCATCTCCTCAGGATAGCCTTGCTCCAGCAGGCGTTTCTTCCCCCTTTTGCCGCTGTACGTCTTAGCAATACTAATGATGGCCCTGGCAATGTAGTCCTCAATCTTCTCCCAGGAGATGCGCACCAACTTATCCTTGCCTCGAGCAGTGAACTTGTATTTGTCCCTGTTTTCAGGCGCCAGATAAGGAAAACCATCATCAGCCCACCGTTTCCAACCCTCCCTTACCAATGGATATCTTAGCCTGTAGCTGCCGTAGATGCGGCGATGAAAAGTAAAGCCATTGGAACATCCCCTGGGGTTCCAGGCATACGTACACTGATTGCCGTAAAGATCCGTAATCTTGTGGCAATCGTAGTTCTGCTCTGTCCGTATCATGACGCCATTGCGAGTAAAGCCCCGCAACCTGCACTCGTGTGTGCAGTTGGGCGAGCAGATATAGGTGAAACTGCCATCGTACTTGTACTGGTTACGGTAGATCTTCTCCCAGTCACGGTTGGGGTAAAAGGCCAGTGGATTACCGATCTCCGGTATGCCTTTCAGGTAAAACAGGCTGGCCGGCATGGACCACAGTAGAGTGGCGCCACCCACTCCAGCAGCACCGATCTTCAGGAATTCACGGCGGGAATAACGCTTCGATTCTTTGACTACCCGACCGTTCCGGGTTGAATCAGTATTCTGAGCCATTCTCTTCTCCTCTCAGTCTTGCTGATACTATTATTTCAATTTCAAGGTATACCAGGTGGACACCATCTTCTGGCCATTGCGGTCACCCTCACTTCCATTCCAAACGGCAAAGCCTATGGGCATGGACTTGCCTTGCTTGAATCTCACGGTATTACGCGCTTGGCTCTCCAGCCTGCGGACAAATACTACATGCCAGCGGTTACCGTCCCAAACGCCCCTACCACTTACATGTTGACTTCTCTGTTCCCTTGCAGTCAGTGTCTGAGGACCCATAGCCAGGGCATTTTCCACCGTAGTAGATATGGTCGGCGTGGACACAATGTTTCCCGCATCCCTGCCTGCCAAGTAGGCCATGTCATTCATCAATACCGGGTAGGTATCTACATCAGAATCTGAGACTCGGTTGGCATAAGCTAGCGTGATATCAGCAAAAGCCTGCTCATCCTGACGCAGCTGCCACTCTGCTTTCCAATACCATATATCGGTTGGGTGATCTTGCGACCCCATTCCGTGAAAACCCATGGTTCCATCTAAGGAAAACTGCAGGGCAGCACCATCCTGAAAATCTTGGACTCTGTATAAGCCCTGATCAGGAGTGTCGTCCTCCCAAGACAGTTTCACAGCAATATAGTTGGTGTTGTACAGCGCCTGCACTTCCAGCATCTGGTGGTTTGTCCGGTCGCTCTGCCAGAGGCGGGAAACTGGAATGAAATATCTCACTGCCTTCTTCCAAGCAACTGCAGAAAGATCGAGAAAATCCTCAACATTTTTGAATCGTTCCGCCCGAGTCGCAACAATTTCACCATCCTGAGGTTCATGAACCACTTTTTCTATGTTGATGGACTCTAGACTCTTGATGTAGTGGATCAGACCCCAGACTAGCTCATCCTGCTCATCTGGTAATCTGCCCAAGGATTCTGCCAAGTCTCCGTATGAAGGCATAGGTGTCCCGTCCAATCCACCCACAAAGCGGTAATACAAATCTTTTACATCGCTGCCCCCGAGATAAACACCTGATGTAAAATCCTTAGGGATTATGGGATAACCCCATGTGTCGACGAGACTGCGGCTTGAGGGGCCGTCCCCCTTTCCCAAATCGCCATGGCACTTGCTACAGCCTGCCTCTACATAAACTGTTCTACCCAACTCCACAAGATCGGGAGAGGGTGGCAAGACATCAGGTATGGCGATCGGTTGAACTCCGCTATTCTCAACTCCACCTATCTTTTTTATGTAGTCCACCAGCGAACGGATTTCTTCATTTTCCAGAAAATAGAAGGAGGGCATAGCACCACCTGGCATCCCCCTCTGAATCGTGCTGAATAAGTCACCATCAGTTGGCGGGTATCCGCTAGGCGTGGAACGAATCTTGAAGATTCCGCTGGAAAAATCCCTCGGCTTTGGATATACTAGATATGCCAGTTCACCATCACCTTTGCCTTGCAACCCATGACAGGCAGAACAATACTCCTGATACAAGGTTTCACCTGATCTGCCAGAGTTCACCGCTGAATCCAACCTGGTTACCGACAGTAGGCTGCAGAGGATTAGTCCCAGAGGGAGAACTCTCAGAAAACCAAGTATAATATTCATGCTGTGAACTTCTGCATTCCTGCTGTTGAGAATTGGATTCTTCATTGAACTCCTCAAACTGATATCAGATACCTTGCACTTCCTGTATTTCGTCGATGTCAATAAGTTCTTCCACCGTTTTGCCCTCGAACATATTCAGAATGACTTCTCTGGCTTCTTTCCAGTGCTCATGAATGGCACAGGGATTCTCGTCTCCGCAACCCTCTAATCCCAGCACACAACGTGTAAAAACATCTTCCCCTTCCAGAGCCCTGATAACATCCAGTAAGCGGATGTCATCAACTGGCCTGGTTAGTCTAATACCACCGTTAGGTCCTGTGTAAGATTCCAGGAGCCCTTCCCGCGTCAGTTTTTGTGCAACTTTACTAAGTCGAAACGGTGGAACACCACAAATATCAGAGATATCTTGAATTCTCATGTAATCATTGCCGCCAAACTTCACAAGGTGGAGGACAATTCTGATGCCGTACTCTGTGGTCTTGGTAAATAACATTTATGAATTTAGATTCCTGAATCTTTAATCGTAATATAGTGTGGATTACGGGATTTGCAAATCATTTTTTCTACAAAGCCGATAGAAGGTTGTGACTCAAATATGGCATTACAACGAGAGATTAGAGGTAGAACTGTTCCTTATAGGATCCAATGGTCCCCCGATCCTGAGAGAGTGCCGCAAGCTACCCGGGTGAGTTTCCCGGTCTTTTGACCAACTAATTCCATATCTTGAAGTGTTCAAACGACATGTTTGTGTCAACAAAAAAAATGTCAACCCAGTACTGTCACGTTATAAGTCCCATAAATTCTATTGGTTAGAAGGACTGCCTTCCGATTTTTGGGGTTTTATTAACATATACCATTTGATAAGACATTCCAGTTCGCTGGGGAATACCTTCGCTTGTACAGAGATAAATTTGAAACACGGGATATTGGTTACTTGGTTAGAAGCCTTGTCTATTTTAAGGACGCGGAATCTGAACTTGATATTCGAATGTTAGAGGCTTTATCCTTGCAGAGCCTAAAAGTAGACATGGAAAAATGGGTAAAGGATTTGGCGAGGATTGAAGATAGTCGAGCCAAAAAATTAGATCAGGGAATTTAAGAAGCATATTCAACAAGGTGGGCTGATGAATTATTCAGGATAAAGTTTAGTGTTGATCAATTATGTTGTTTTGTTGGATAGGCGACAAAACATATTAAAAATACTACTTTTTGGTAATAATTGATTAGTTCGGAACATTCCTTGCAGACCATCTGTTTAAGCATTTAAATTATAAAATAAAATGAAAGAGATTATCAGCAGATTATTAGTACTCATATTTAGCACCACCGTAGCATTACCACTTACCTTTGGCGAGGTTTGTGAAATGACGTTCTGCCAAACTAAGTTAGCCTGTTGTGATTTTGATAAGAATGAGACACCGTGTGGTATGAGCGTTGTGGAAGGGGAGAGTATTCCGTTTTTCCTTCCGGTAGCACCCGTTCCCAAGGGGAATAAACAATTCTCTATAGATCTGTTCAATTCATTTCTTCAACAGGATACAGGTGCACATGAAACTGCTCTTAGTCATCCAAACTTCTTAGAAGACTATTTAGATTATCACTCTAAAATACCCATCTATTATCAACTTCACTCCCTCCTGATTTAGACCTTTCCTGTTCTATGCGCCCGCTGAGTACAAGCGGGTAATTTTGTTGTTCCCGGGTAATGAATACCCAGGATTTATTGTTTTCAACAAACAGGAAGGGTTATGAAGCACAAAATAAAAATATTATTCCTCAATCTGGTTCTTTCAGGGATTGTTTTATCCCAGGTGAATGTAGACCCTGTTAAGGTCCTACTCAGTAAAAACAGAGATATTCTCGCTGCAGAAGAAGCTTATAAAGCTGCACTGAAAAATGTCAAAGTATATGGAGTTCTACCGGATCCCATGGTGGAATCTACTTTCTTCATCAAACCTATTGAAACCCGTACCGGTCCAATGGAAGGTCAATTCATGCTGGGTCAGAAATTTCCACTTTGGGGAAAACTGAAGCGGCACAGATCAGTGGCAAAAAATAAAGCTGAAATTGCCCGTTTGAACCTGGAAAAGAAGAAAATAATGACTGTCTTCCAAATGCGACAGGAGTGGGAAAGTTACATTAAGTTCAAGAATTCCTTGGGAATCTTAAATGACTATAGAGAGGAATTGGAAACTTTCCGATCAATTGCGTTAACCCAATACTCAACCGGTGTGGGTATCACCCAACATCCAATCTTGAAATTGCAGATTGAAATATCATTAGTTGAAAGCCAGATCAATTCCCTTGAAAGTAATTTTGAATCTACTGTTAACACCCTTCAATCTCTTTTTGACGGAACATTTTCGCCGGATCTTTTTAAAGACCGACGTACTTCTATTATTCCCTCTAATGATCTCAAATTCTGGTTGGGTTTGGCAAAGGAATCACATCCATTATATCTAAAAGTGCAAAGTGAACATCAAATTGCAATCTTACAGAATGAACTTGCTGTTCGCAAGAATTATCCGGATCTCATCACAGGTTTGACATACACAATTATCGGAGATGGTTCATCCATGACAACCTCAACTGGTGCAGATGCAATGGGGTTCAAGGTAGGATTGAACCTTCCCATCTGGTTTGGGAGAAATAAAGCAAGAATCGAATCAACAAAATTAACCGTCAGTTCCAAAGAGGAGACTATCAAACAGACGTGGAATCAGATCGAGGATAATATTCGTTCCACAAAAAAGGATCTGGATGAGATTCAAGAGACTTATTCCCTTTATAGATACAAGCTGGTTCAGGAGTCGGAACAGATGCTTTCTTCAGCTTTTTCGGCTTATGAGACGGGGAAAATCAATTTCCTTGATCTTTTGGATAGTGAGCGGATGGTGGTGAAGGTTCGACTAAGTTTTGAAGAAGTAGAGGCTAATAGGCGGATTGCCAGTGCTAAAATGGTAAAGAATATTGGACTCATTCAATTAAGTGAGGAATGAATTTATGAGTAAGAGTATTATGAATTACAAAATCATTTTTGGTTCTATTGTGATAATGATTCTCCTCCTTTCGGGGTGTGGTCAAAAACCCGGTTCCGGGGAGAAAACCGGGGAAATCTCACAGGAAGATAAGCAATTGTACTCCTGTGGGATGCATCCAAATGTTATCCTGGAAGGTCCGGGAAACTGTCCTATCTGTGGGATGAATTTAACGCCTATTGGCGGTGTATCATCATCGGTTACGTCAGCCACATCCGTATCAGCGGAAAAAGGGGAAAGGAAAATCCTCTATTGGCGAGCTCCTATGGATCCGACTTATATCACACCCAAACCGGGGAAATCCCCGATGGGAATGGACCTCATACCCGTTTATGAGGGCGAAGAAGCGTTTGGCGCTACAGTCAAGATTAATCCTACAGTTGTGCAGAACATGGGGGTTAGGATTGCAACTGTTAGAAGAAGAAATTTGTCCCAGAAGATCCGAACTATCGGGCGTATCGTTTACGACGAATCAAAAGTGGCTCATGTCCATACAAAATTTACGGGGTGGATTGAGAAAACATATGTGAATACAACAGGTGAACATGTGGAAAAGAGACAAGATCTCTTGGAGATTTACAGTCCTAAGTTGGTTTCAGCGCAAGAAGAATATCTTGATGCATATAACAAATTGAGAAGCTTTGGACAAAGTACTTCAAAAGCAGCGAAATCAAATATGGAGACCATTTTATCTTCTGCTAAACGTAGACTGGAATATTTCGATGTCACAAAAGAGCAGATAGAAAGACTTGAGAAAACAGGAGAGGTCAATAAAACATTGATGCTTTTATCTCCCCACGAAGGGATTGTAGTAAAAAAACACGCTTTGGATGGAATGGAAGTTAAGTCAGGCATGAATCTTTATACTATTGTCGATCTATCTGAAATTTGGGTCTATGCCGATATTTATGAATATGAAACGCCATGGATTAAAGTGGGTCAACCGGCGACGATGACCCTTTCATACAATCCAGGGAAAAAATACAAAGGTCAGGTGCAATATATTTATCCATATCTTGAAGAGAAGACCCGGACAATCAAAGTAAGGTTGGTATTTCCCAATGATAATTTTGAACTGAAACCGGGTATGTATGCCAATGTTGATCTTGAAACATCACAGGTTGAAAATGTTATCGCTGTGCCTATGGAAGCAGTTCTCTTTTCGGGAGAAAGAAACCTTGTGATCGTTTCACTAGGCGAGGGCAGATTTGCACCACGAGATGTAACGATCGGGATTGAAAGCGGAGATGGGTATTATGAAGTGAAAGAAGGATTATCCGAAGGAGAGAAAATTGTTACTTCAGGCCAGTTTTTAATTGATTCCGAAAGCAAACTTCAAGAGGGTATTGCAAAATTACTTGGGATAAAGTCTGTTACCGATATCGAAGAAAAATCAACAGGCAGAAGCGAAATCAAAAATATGGATCATGAGCATGAATAGTTCAGACTATGGACTGCAGACAATAGACTCAAGAATAAAAATGTTGAGGAGTTTTAAATGATCGAAAAAATTATTGAATGGTCTATTAACAACCGTTTCATTGTCATTTTGGCGACGGTGTTTGTCATACTTGGTGGATTTGTGGCTTTGACGACAACTCCACTTGATGCAATTCCAGACCTGAGTGATGTACAGGTCATCATATTAACGGAATATCCAGGACAGGCGCCGCAGGTAGTGGAAGACCAGGTAACTTACCCCCTCACCACAGCTATGCTCTCGGTCCCCTTTGCCAAGGTGGTTCGGGGGTATTCCTTTTTTGGGATTTCTTTTGTGTATATCATCTTTGAAGATGGAACTGACATGTATTGGGCGCGAAGCCGTGTATTAGAGTACCTGAATTTTGTCTCAGGCAGACTACCTCAGGGAGTCTCTCCCCAATTGGGTCCCGATGCCACCGGTGTGGGATGGGTATATATATATACAGTGGAAAGCGATCGCCATGATCTACAACAATTGCGATCCATCCAGGATTGGTACTTAAGATATCAACTTATGAGCGTTCCGGGTGTTTCAGAGGTGGCAAGCATAGGTGGTTATGTCAAACAGTACCAGGTAGAAGTGGATCCCATCAAACTATTGGCATATAACATTCCCTTAAATAAAGTCAAAATAGCCATCCAACGGAGCAACAATGATGTGGGTGGAAAACTGATTGAGATGGCTGAAACGGAATTCATGGTGAGAGGACTTGGCTATATTAAATCTATAGATGACCTGAAAAAAATCCCACTTGGAGTCGACAAGAATGGTACGCCCATTCTGTTAAGAAGTGTTGCCAACATACATTTGGGACCTGAATTGCGCCGAGGTCTTGCGGAGCGGGATGGCATGGGTGAAGTCGTGGGTGGCATTATCGTGATGAGGCATGGAGAGAATGCTTTGGAAGTCATCAAGAATGTCAAAAAGAAAATTGAAGATCTGAAAGCCGGTTTGCCGGAAGGGGTTGAAATCTTATCTGTCTATGACCGTTCTCTTCTCATTGAGCGGGCGATTGATAACCTGAAAAGAAAACTTATTGAGGAAAGTGTCATTGTAGCGCTGGTCTGTATCATTTTTCTTCTCCATTTTCGTAGCGCATTTGTGATAATCTTTACTTTGCCGGTGGGAATACTGATGTCTTTTCTCGTTATGCGGTATCAGGGAATTAATGCCAATATTATGTCTTTAGGGGGCATTGCTATTGCCATTGGCGTCATGGTGGATGCTGCTATCGTCATGATAGAGAATGCTCATAAACATATTGAACGTCGTAAGGGAGAGGAAGATCACTGGAAGTTGATTCTTGATGCGTCCAAAGAAGTGGGTCCGGCGCTGTTTTATTCTTTGCTCATTATCACTTTTTCATTCCTTCCTGTATTTTCGCTACAGGCTCAAGAAGGTCGCCTTTTTAGTCCACTGGCATATACAAAAACCTATGCTATGGCTGCATCAGCCCTATTGGCTATTACCATTGTTCCCGTTTTAATGGGTTATCTTATCAAGGGCAAGATTCGTCCCGAACGGAAAAACCCCATCAATCGTTTTCTCATATATGTTTACCGACCGATGATCCGGTTTGTGCTTCGGTTCAGGAAAACCACTTTACTGATGGCGTTATCAGCTCTCGTGGTTACCATCATTCCGCTAAAAAATATTGGGTCTGAGTTCATGCCCCCCTTAAACGAAGGCGACCTGTTATACATGCCCACAACGGATCCGGGTATTTCCATCACAAAGGCAAGGGAACTTCTGCAGCAGACGGATAAGATCATCAAGACTTTTCCGGAGGTAGAACGTGTATTCGGAAAAATTGGACGGGCTGAGACAGCCACTGATCCCGCTCCCTTGAGCATGATTGAAACAACCATAACACTAAAACAGGAAAATGAATGGCCTAAAAGAAAAAGATTAGCACGATGGTACTCAAATTATAATCTTCCCAGTTGGATGACATCCAAACTTCATTGGGTCTGGCCTGAGAATCGAGCGGTTACCCTTGAGGAACTTATCAAGGAATTAAACGCTTCCATTCAGTTCCCCGGCTTGACGAATGCCTGGACAATGCCTATCAAGACAAGAATTGATATGCTGAGTACAGGCATTAAAACACCTGTGGGTATAAAATTAATGGGCGACAATCTCGACACATTAAATGTCCTGGGAGCAAGGGTTCAGGCGATTGTCCAAAAGCTGCCGGGAACGCTGAGCGCCTTTGCTGATAAAGTTACGGGTGGGAATTTTCTTGATTTCGAAATTAACAGGGAAGAGGCTGCCCGGTACGGTCTTACTGTCGGTGATGTGCAAGACATTATACAGTCTGCAGTGGGAGGTATGAATGTCAGTTATACTGTTGAGGGTCTTGAAAGATACCCTATTAATCTCCGCTATAGCAGGGAACTCAGGGATAGCATCAGTAAATTGAGGCGAGTTATAATCCCAACGCCTACGGGAGCGCAGATTCCCATCAGTCAGGTGGCGGATATCTATATTCGAAAAGGCGCACCGGTTATCAAAAGTGAAAATGCCAGAAATACAGGATGGGTCTATGTTGACATTACCGGGATTGATGTAGGGACCTATGTCAAAAGAGCTCAAATAGCAATAAAGGAAGAATTAAAGCTACCCGAAGGATATTCTATTGTCTGGAGTGGTCAATATGAATACATGGAACGTGCTGCGAAGAGACTCAGGATAGTGGTGCCTGGTACTTTGGTGATCATCTTTTTGCTGTTATATTTCAATTTCAAGAACGTAACGGAAAGTGTGATCGTCATGTTGTCTGTCCCCTTTTCCCTTGTTGGCGGATTGTGGTTCATGTATTTGTTGGGCTATAACATGAGTGTGGCGGTTGGTGTGGGATTTATTGCGCTGGCTGGGGTGGCTGCTGAAACAGGAGTCGTCATGCTTATTTACTTAGATCTCGCTTTCATGGCGAGGAAAAAACAAGGAACAATGAATACGTTGAAAGATCTTTATGATGCTGTCATGGAAGGGGCAGTAGATCGAGTGAGACCCAAGATGATGACAGTTACGGCTACTATGGCAGGACTTATGCCTATTTTATGGGGACACGGAACAGGTTCCCAGGTGATGAAGCGGATAGCCGCGCCTATGGTGGGGGGAATGGTTACATCAACAATATTGACATTGTTGGTAATTCCTACAATCTATTACCTTTGGAGATCTATTGAAGTCAAAAGATTAGCCACTGAAAACAATGAATAATTCTAATGTGTCTGTTCTGATAATTGGTTGATTTATGCCGGATTTCTATATCGCACCTTTTCAAGGGGTCAGGGGATGAGCTCCATAATAGGCTTGAAATACTTTCATCATTTCAGCACTTAAGTAAAACGTAATCACTCTTATATGATTCAGTGAATTCATAGTCTTCGATTAAAAAAAATGAAGGACAAAAAAGTATGAAAGATCCGATTTGTGGGATGGAGGTTACTCAGGATACTTCTGTGGGTTCTCACAACTATCAAGGTGAAACCTTCCATTTCTGTTCCGAATATTGTTTGGAGATGTTCAAAGATAGTCCGGAGAAATTTGTACAACCCACACCTGATGCAGTCCTGACAGGTCGAGAAAAACCTGTAAAGTCGATGATTGAAAATGAAGTTCAAACTCACCTTGACCCAATTTGCGGAATGACCGTAAGGGAGGATAAGGCAGCGGGTACCTTTGATCATGGTGAGGAGACCTATTATTTCTGTTCAACTCACTGCCTGGATAAGTTTCAAGAAAATCCGGAGCAGTATTTGATGAAGTCTTCTGAACCGGAGACCGCTGATGAGTTACCTGTGGCAAAGAAGGGAATCTATATTTGTCCTATGGATCCTGATGTACAACAGGATGGACCTGGTGCCTGTCCGAAATGTGGCATGGCGCTTGAGCCTCTGGCTCCCGTTTTCCCAGAGATAAAGTTGGAGTATGTTTGCCCCATGCATTCGGAAATCGTTCGGGATGAACCGGGTGATTGCCCTATCTGTGGCATGACTCTTGAACCGCGAACCATCACCTTGGAGGAAGAAGAGAATCCGGAGTTAATAGATATGAGTCGCAGGTTCTGGGTGAGTTTAGCTCTATCCATACCTGTTTTCTTCATGGCCATGTCGGAGCTAATCCCGGGCCAACCTTTGCTTCGAGTATTCTCCAAACCGGTCTTGATCTGGTTGCAGTTAGTTTTAGCGACGCCTGTGGTATTGTGGGGAGGTTTGCCTTTCTTCCAGCGCGGTTGGGCTTCCATTGTCAATCGAAGTTTAAATATGTTTACCCTCATCGCGATTGGTACGGGTGTTGCGTATGTTTTCAGCATAGTAGCGACTCTGTTCCCAGGTTTGTTTCCGGCAGCTTTCCGAGGGTCTGAAGGGGAGGTAGCTGTTTACTTTGAGGCAGCAGCAGTAATTATAACCTTGGTCTTACTAGGACAGGTTCTCGAATTACGTGCCAGAAGTCAGACCAGCAGTGCAATTAAAGCGTTGTTGGGATTAGGTCCAAAAACCGCCCGAATCGTTCGTGAAAATGGGGTTGAGGAGGATATCCCCCTTGAGCATGTGAAAGTAGGAAATGTCCTCCGAGTTCGCCCCGGTGAAAAGATTCCGGTGGATGGAGTGCTGGTTGAGGGTAGCAGCTCAGTGGATGAGTCGATGGTGTCGGGGGAACCGATACCGGTACAAAAATCCAGTGGGGATAATGTCACAGGCGCTACAGTAAATGGGACAGGTACATTTTTAATGCGAGCGGAACGGGTGGGCAGTGATACCCTTCTGGCGCAGATTGTGAGGATGGTTAGCGAAGCTCAAAGGAGCAGAGCGCCTATTCAAGGTCTGGCTGATAAAGTTGCGTCCTATTTTGTTCCTGCTGTAGTTGGAATCAGCGTCCTCACTTTCATTGTATGGAGTTTGGTGGGACCCGAACCCCGGATGGCGTATGCTTTGGTTAATGCTGTAGCCGTACTGATAATCGCCTGCCCCTGTGCATTGGGATTGGCAACCCCTATGTCCATAATGGTGGGTACGGGAAGAGGTGCCATGGCTGGCGTCCTTATTAAAAATGCGGAAGTTCTGGAAATCATGGAAAAAGTCGATACACTCATCGTGGATAAAACCGGTACGCTGACAGAAGGAAAGCCAAAAGTTGTCACTATCGAAACACAGGATGAATTTAATCGAGACGAACTTCTTCGATTGGTCGCAAGTCTTGAACAAGCAAGTGAACATCCCTTGGGAGAGGCAATTGTGAAAGGTGCTCAAGAAAAAGATTTAGACTTCATGCCTGTCGAGGACTTTGAATCGGTTACAGGAAAAGGGGTAAAAGGCAGAGTTGACGGAAAGGTCGTCGCCATCGGTAACAGGCGGCTGCTGAAAGAACTGAACATTGATCCGGAGAATTATTCTGAGATGGCAGAATTATTGAGGCTGAAGGGAGAGACGGTCATGTTTATAGCTGTTGACAGCCAGATTGCTGGGTTACTTGGTGTGGCAGATCCTATTAAAGAGACGACCCCATCAGCTATTGCGTCCCTTCAGAACGATGGGATTCAAGTGACGATGCTGACCGGTGATAATCGCACAACAGCCGAAGCCGTGGCAAAACAGTTGGGAATTGATGAGATAGAGGCGGAAGTATTGCCAGAGAGGAAAAACGAGGTCGTAAAACGTTTACGGGAGCAAGGTCGAGTGGTCGCCATGGCGGGTGATGGAATTAATGATGCTCCTGCTTTGGCACAAGCGCACGTGGGAATTGCCATGGGTTCTGGTACGGATGTGGCGATGGAAAGCGCAGGGATAACTTTAGTGAAAGGTGATCTACAGGGGATAGTGAAAGCGAGAAAATTGAGCAAGGGAACGATGAGAAATATTCGGCAGAACCTGTTTTGGGCTTTTATTTACAACTCTCTCGGCGTACCTGTTGCAGCGGGAATCCTCTATCCCTTTTTCGGACTGTTACTCAGTCCCATGATTGCCGCTGCTGCCATGAGCTTCAGCTCTGTTTCTGTTATTACAAATGCCCTCCGTTTGAGGAGGTTAGTATTATAACATTTACCGAACAAATAGATGAAGAAAGGAACTCTTCATGAAACCTAAACAAATTAAAAAACAATCAGATCAAGCTTATTTTACCGTATCAATTCCAAAGTGGTCCCTTTATTTATTGGGTGCTGCTATACTTATTATTGGGATTTGGATTGGAATTAGTATGGAGGAAAGGGAAAAGGTTACTCAATCCTCCCCCGTGTCGTCTCATATATTCACAATTTCCACGATGGATGTAGCGAAACAGTTCGACTGTTCTTGCGGTTCGTGTGGAGAAAAGAACCTCGCTATATGTACCTGTCCGACTGCAGAATCAACCAAGCAATTTATTGAAACTAACTTAAGTGCTGGATTGGGAAAGGAAGAAGTTGTCAATTTAGTAAATAAAGTTTATGGCCATTTTAATGGATAGTTAATAATGAATAAGCAAAAAAAAGAGGAGAATTCCATGAGTTACTATTTCAGCAAAACGTTGGCATCGTCATTTGACGAGGCAGTTAGTAAGGTGATTGAGGAATTAAAAATAGAGGGATTTGGCATCCTGACGGAAATTGATGTGAAAGAAACTTTGAAGAAAAAACTGGATGTCGATTTTCGGAAGTACAAAATCCTAGGTGCATGTAATCCGACATTTGCTTATCAGGCACTACAAGTTGAAGACAAGATCGGTACCATGTTGCCCTGTAATGTTGTTGTTCAAGAACTTACAGATGGGGGGGTGGAAGTATCGGCGGTGGATCCGATCGCATCTATGCAAGCTGTTGAGAATCCACAGCTATCAGATATTGCAACACAAATACAGTCTAAGCTGCAAGCTGTGATTGACCGTTTGTAAAGCTAGAAGTGTATAAGTGAGGAGTTAGATTGCCTTGGTTTGGCTTTTCATAATTCACACTAATGTAAAATAAAAGGGACGAAAAGAAATGAAAATAACTCAAATTACAATATGGTTGGTTATATCACTTGGTTTGCTGGCATGTGGTGGGAAAAAGACCGCAGAGGAGCAGACGAAACAGGAAGTCCCGGCTGTAGCCACCCATGAAATGTCTGAATCAATAATGGGTGATATAGTCATGTATTACACATGTCCCATGGAAGATCATAAACACGTTCAAAGTCACGAAGCAGGTAAATGTCCGGAATGTGGTATGGAGTTGGTAGCTGTGGTAAAGGGTGATGAGAACAATATGGATTTCTATGGTTGCCTCATGCCTGAACACAGTCATGTCCGCAGCGATCAGCC
Organism: Fidelibacterota bacterium; assembly: GCA_004124475.1. Lineage (GTDB taxonomy): Bacteria > Fidelibacterota > Marinisomatia > Marinisomatales > SCKK01 > SCKK01. Next base: position 35,695 of record SCKK01000003.1, on the reverse strand, counting down.
TGGAAAGTGTAGTGAATGTGGAATGGATTTGGTGCCTATACGCTTGGAAACGAGTTGAACTCAAAAAAGCTGAGGAGAAAACATGAATTTTATATTACCCGACTGGGCTCCTAACGTTCACCCACTGATTATACATTTTCCGATTGTAATCATACACCTGGCGGTTTTGTTTCATTTTCTTACGCTGGTTTTTAGAAAGCGTGAATGGTTTCAAGATACCACGTTAGTTCTGTACGTGATAGGTGCCATAAGTATCCTCGTTACCTATATAACAGGACGTCAGGCTGCCGATTCTGTGATATTACCTCCACTTGCAAATCCTGTTCTTACGAAACATGCAGACCTTGCACTATGGACGCTCTGGTACTTCGGCATTTTAGCTTTAGTTCATATTGTAATGCGGTGGAAACAATTTGATCTGAGACGTTGGATATATGTTTCTTTGTTTGTTCTGGGAGCTGGAGGTCTTATTCTAATTTTTAAAACGGCAGAACGTGGAGCGAAATTGGTATACAAACATGGTGTGGGAGTTCAAGCAACACCTATGGCTGACTCACCCGATTCTGACGAAACTGGAGGGGTAGCTACTACTAAAATTGTAGTTTCTGAAAATGGTTCGTGGTATTGGGAACCGGAACAAGATGCACGTGAAGTACTGGAACATCAGTTCATATGGGTTCAAGGAAAAGTGACCAACCTACATGTGATAGTCGATTCTGATCCGGAAATGGGAACCGTCCTTTCGCTTCATTCAGAGGGAATACCGATTATGTTCGTTAGTGAAGAATCGGTTAGTGGTGTCCAGGTAGACCTAAAGGTGAAAATGGGTGAGTTTGAGGGTGAAGTTATGTTGGTTCATCACGTTCAAAGTGAGCTAACCTATGATTTCCTGTCAATCGAGGGAAGGGTTATGAAATTGGGACGTATGGAAGACGGTAGAGAGAAAATACTGCAGGAAAAACCAGTAGACATCGTTGATTGGACTGATGTTCGTGTGGTTGGCGATGGTAAACACTTCAGGGGATACATAGGGGATAAACTTGTAACACACGGACACATTGATGAGCTTCCACCCGGGAGAATTGGACTTCGTATTAATGGAATTGGTACTATTTTGGTTGATCGTATTCAGGTACAATCCCTTCGCTGATAGAGAATATCTCAACCTGGACAAGCTAGGACCGAAAAGTCGAAAAGCTGAAAGAGGAAATCCCGGCTTTTTTCCTCAAAAGTTCTTTCAGTTTTAAGAATAGGTTATCAGCTAGAATATTATTCCATTCATTAGCTAAGGCTCATAGTTGGGATAGTCACCTGACATAATATAACTTAGACTTCGCACTCGAACTTCAAATTGCAGGAGTTACCGTAATTTTCCCAATCTGTTGGGTTTTAGATATTATGATGGGGTTAAGCAATAAAAAAATACCGTATATTGTTCAGAAAATACCTGCTGTTTTGTATATTTGCCTAACAGAATACGAATATTACCTCGTGTATTGGGTAAACACAAATCATAGAGAATTAATAGATAAAAGGTGAATATGAATGAAATCCCGAACAATGGTTTGGATGATGATTTTATTCGAGCAGACTGGAACAGAAATGGGTATCTTGATGTTTTCGATATAGTCAGTATCATTATAGCCATCATGGATACGGAGTGAAGTAATTCCTCATTTAATATCAGGTACCGGACACCTCATCGATATTCCTGGTGGAGTAATGGGAAAAGATCCCATCATTTTTAAAAGATGGAATCTTTATAGACTGAGGTATTATTTTGTTGTCTGTTTCGTCTTCAGTCTGTTTTTTTCTGCTTGTTCCAGACAAACTATTACCGTGGAAGATTTGTCTTCTCCTGCCTCATCTGGTAGCCGATATCCCAATTTACTTGTCACATCAGAAAACTCTCTGATGATGAGTTGGTTAGAGCCACACAATGACGATTCATGGTCATTCAAATACTCCGAATGGAATGGAATCAATTGGGCGTCTGCGAGGACGATATTCTCAGGTAATAGGTTTTTTGTGAATTGGGCGGATTTTCCGTCGATCTATCAGTTGGATGGAGATACTCTGGCTGTCCACTGGCTTTACAAGTCAGGTGAGGGCACGTATGATTATGATATTATGGTTTCCATATCAAATGACAGGGGAGAATCATGGTTACCTCCGGAAAGTCCGCACAGAGATGGTGTCTTAAGTGAACATGGGTTTCTTTCATTTTTTAAGATGGAAGGGAACAAGTTGGGAATGGCTTGGCTGGATGGTCGAAACATGAATATATCATCTGATAATGAAACCCAAAATCTTGGACAAATGTCACTGTACTTTACAAGTTGGGCACATGGAGAATGGGGACCGGAAATATTGCTTGATGAAAGAGTGTGCGAATGCTGTCCCACATCTGCATTGGTTGTAGATGATCAGATAATGATTGCATATAGGGATCGATCAATGGACGAAGTTAGAAATATGCAGGTAGTAAGATTTTCGAAGGGGAATTGGACACTTCCAATAGTAATCCATAATGATGATTGGATGATCCCCGGGTGCCCGGTAAATGGACCTGTTTTGGCCGGAAATAATATTTTAGCCGCTGCTTGGTTTACTGCGCCTGATGGAAACGCTCAGGTCAATATTTCGTTTTCGAGTGATATTGGTCAGTCCTTTCAAAATCCTATCCGTGTAGATTCCGGTAATCCATTGGGTAGAGTTGATTTGGTAAAACTACCTGGAAATGACTTTCTTGTTAGCTGGATGGAATGGCGGGAAGTAGATGCTGAAGTAAAAGTGAGGACAGTGGCACCAGACGGAACTTTGGGTAAAACTCATTCAGTAGGTATGATCGATGCAGGGAGGGGAAGTGGTATTCCTCAAATGGTCTTACTCAAGAATTGGATTTATTTATCCTGGACCGAAATAGGTGAGGAATCCGGTATTACATTTAAACGGTTTAAAGTAAAAGATTTATGATTGGATTGATTAGGGTGGTAAATAACTGTGGAATTATGAATAACCATCATTAATTTAAAGCCTTAAAATACAACAGATTGGAAAAGAAAACAGAAAAATAAGCAGAAATCATTTTGTTGTTATTTTATTATTAATTACCTCTGGATTAGGCGGGAAACAGGGTACATCCTCGATAGCATCATTTGGTCTTGAAGAACAATTGGAACGTGTTGTCAGGGGGGGGATATTTATCTCGAAGGAGGTGACATCTGATTATTCTCACGAGAACTTATATCTTTTGCGAATGTACATAGATAGATTATAATATAGCATAGCATTTAGTTCCAGGAGAACAGACGAGTATGCCATTTCCCCAGGTTGAGAGAGTATTATACAAGAAGAATCAGCTTGACCAAGTAATATGTCAGCTTCGATTTTCACCAATCCTTAAGATTGATGCTGAAATCCCTGCTGATTTTCAAGACAGGGTTAGATCAAGCTTTCCTAATTTTTCCCAGGAAGCCATTATATTTGAAAAGACCCCACCACTTAAGGGAGACGTTTCCTTCCAAGCTATTAGCGAAATCTTCCGGTCATCAGATTTTCAGTTGAAGAATTATGTATTTTCTTCTGAGGATGCTGAATGGAAAATCAATCTGACGCGGACATTCGTAGCTCTAACAGCTATGTCATACACAAGATGGGAAGATTTTAGAGAAACTCTGGAAATCCCGTTGCAAGCGTTAGTTGATCAATACAAACCAGATAATTTCTCCAGGGTAGGACTACGTTATATCGACATAATTAGGAGATCGCGTTTAGGCTTAGCAGACGTTGGATGGGATCAACTAATTCAACCGTACGTACTCGGAATCCTCGGAGTTGGGGAAATTGGATCAACCGTAGGGTCTTTCGAAAACAAATATGAAATTGCTTTGTCGGACGGAGAGAGTATTGTTCGAATTATCACCAAGTTTGTGAAGGCACAGGACGAGAATGAAATCTGTTATTCTATTGATTGCGACTTCTTTAACTCGAAGAAAGCGGGAATTGAGGAAACAACTGAAAAGCTCGACTATTTCAATGTCCGCGCCAGCCGATTATTTCAGTGGTGTATTACCGAGCGTCTTCATAATGCCATGGAGCCAACTGTATTATGAAATCTTCATTTTATCAAGAGACCGATTCAAGAATCTTATTCGTGCTGCCGGATGAACTTACCTATCCGGTTAGGGAGACTTTCTTCGATGAGACTTACGGTGGAAAAGTAGATCGTGACTACATCGCCCTACCCTGGGGATCTTCTTATTCTGACACAGCCAGAGACCTTATTGGAAAGTTGGATAACCAGGGCATGGCGATAGAAGCTAACAAGTTACTATCATCGATTGATGAAACAATCTTGGTATTTCAGTCTTTCCAAGCCAATCTTCCTTTCTTTCCAGATTTAGAAGCTCACACTGTTGATGATGGTTCTATATTACTCGAATGGATCTTTCAGGATTATCGTATCGGGTTCAGCATTGAAACTGACCAGAAGGGGTCCAGCTGGTATCTCATAACAAATAAGAGCCTAGGAGAAATCAGCGCCTCTGGGTTTCTCCTCGACAACGATCTGGACAAGTTGATATTATGGTTATTGAATTTCATCATTTCCCATTCATAAAGTGACTTTTCCCGCCAATTGCATTCGGGGCATACCGCACGACGATTACCTGAATGCTGAAGGGAATGTAAATTCCCATCTCTTCCATTTTAATCTTGACCCAAATAGTGGCTGGAAAAACAGTCAATTAACTGGGAGGACGATAATACAGTTATTGAATTCACACTCAAACAGAAAAAGGATAATGATGAATTACAGTTCAAAACTGGTGTGGCTGTTATCCTGAGAAGTGAAATTGATAGGCTGAACCAACGTCCTACAGTTGAGAACTTACTCTCGTATGAGAGAGATTCGTTAGATTTGGAAAATCCATACCATGGAAATATTCTATTGCAGCCACATACGTCTAAGCGTACAATGAAGGTGTTGGCAGCAGGCCTTGCACTGGCTGTATCAAAAGTCGTCCTACGCTAATATCAGTAGTCCACTCCAATTCCCACACTAAAGTAGCCATCCCCCAGGAGCGCGATACATCAATTAAGTTCGGTTTATAAATGGTGGAGAACTGTAACATTTCTGTAACATATAACTATCCGTTCCGAGGAGCAACTTACAGTAACTCTGCCTAACTTAGGAAGGTGTTTTTAGAGGGAGTTACCGTCGATCTAGACGGTGAACAGGTGGCAAAAACCACTTGGGTACCCGACGGTTATGCGTTATATCCGGCCTACCCCAATCCCTTTATTCCAGGCACAACTATTCAGTATGAAATAGTCGAAAAAGCCGATATGGGAATTTCTATATATAATATCTTGGGTAAAGAAGTAAAGTCTCTTTTCAATGGAGTTCAAGACCCGGGTACATGGGTTGTAAAGTGGGATGAGTACGATCAAACAGGTAAAATTGTTAGTCCAGGAATTTATTTTTGTAGGTTAGATGTTGGATATACAGTTTTAACCCGTAAGATGATCTTTTTAAAATGAAGGTAGTTTCGGATTGCTTAGTTAATAATTATGCCAATCTTTTGTAAAACAGGCATCAACCGGTATGCGGTCAAATTCTTGACTGTTTACCCAAAAGAAAATTTTGCGTTACTTCATTAGTACCCTTCATAAACTTAGTGTTTGCCAAAAATCAATTTCCATCCAGCTCACCGGAAAAAAGGGTGCCATCCCTCAGCTAACGGATGGCATCTTTAATTACAACAAAGATAAGTTTTAGCAATTTCACATGTAAACAGAGATTTGTATATTTCTTTTGATTTATTTCATAATGAATATACTTTTAGCATCAAGTCGGAATGAAAGTTTACCTCGATAACAATGCCACCACGCCGGTTGATCCTGCCGTTCTAAAAGCCATGTTGCCATATTTCACAGAGAAGTTTGGCAATGCCGCCAGCCGAAATCATTCTTTTGGGTGGGAAGCGGAGGAATCAGTAGAGGATACTCGCAAGATCATAGCAATTGAGTTAAATGCAAAAACCAGGGAGATCGTGTTTACTAGTGGCGCTACGGAAGCACTTAATTTAGCCATTAAAGGGTTTTGCGAACGTAACGCTGAGTTGGGTAATCATATTATTACTCAGGTAATTGAACATAAAGCTGTATTGGATACGTGTAAAGAGATGGAACGAAGGGGTTGGAAAGTTACTTATTTACCTGTCAATAAAGATGGTCGCGTAAATCCGGATGATGTTGCCTCGTCAATTAAAAAAGGGACAATATTGGTTGCTATCATGCATGCCAATAATGAGATTGGCGTTTTAAATCCTATTTTAGAAATCGGGGAAATTTGTAAAGATCGAAATGTCGCTTTTTTAGTGGATGCAGCTCAATCCTTTGCCAAACTTCCCATTGATGTTCAAGTATTAAATATTGATATGCTTGCAGCTTCAGGACATAAAATGTATGGACCCAAAGGTATTGGATTTCTTTATGTGAGACAAAGAAATCCCAGAATCAATTTAAAATCACAAATAGATGGTGGGGGGCATGAACGGGGAATGAGATCCGGTACATTGCCAGTGCCTCTTATCGTTGGATTGGGAAGGGCGATTGAAATATGCTCGAAAAATAGAAGTGAAGAAAACAGGCGATTACAGCAGTTTCGGGACAAGTTGTTGGATGGGGTTCTGGATGCGTTACCTGATACGGTGGTGAACGGGAGTATGGAATATAGACTTCCCAATAACATCAATTTTTCCTTTCCCTATGTTGAAGGGGAGGCGCTGCTGATGAAATTGGAGCGAATTGCCTGTTCCTCCGGGTCAGCTTGTACCAGCGCTACACTGGAGCCCAGTTATGTCATGAAAGCTTTAGGGCATAGCGAAGAACTTGCTCACTCCTCCATACGAATCGGTTTGGGGCGGTTTAACACGGAAAGTGATGTAGAGTTGGCAATTCAAGAAATCGTTATAGCAGTTAATTCGTTGAGAGAAAAGTCACCTTTATGGAGAATGATGGAAAAACATGAGATTTCATGATGTAAAAGGAAGCAGTATTGATCGTTAAGGCAAAATTAGCTGTTGCTGAATCGAGTTTGTATTGAACGGGAAGGTCACGCAATTCTCGATCAATTTTGTCGCACCTTCAACTATTTGAGAATTGCGGTAATTGAAAAGTGCAATGCGGCAAAAAATAAAGGACGGTTATAAAGCTCAAAATCATAGCGATCATCACAGAGAGAGTATGACGCAGATAGGGGGCTAAGAACATAACTTCGGAAACGAGAAACATAACTACAGGATCCTGCGGAGGAATTCTCTGCCTGTCGGCAGACAGGCCTGTCTGACCCCGATTTAATCTGGGCAAGCGGATACAGTCAACTATTGAAAACAATTTAAGAATATGTTAAAAAAGTTATCACATATGGACGAAAATATTAACATTAAAATGGTGGATGTGACCGAAAAAACTGTGACCGTTAGAACTGCTAAGGCAAGTGGTCTTATTCGGATGAAACCGGAAACGATTCAATTGCTACTTGGTGATAACTTGCCCAAAGGTAATGTATTTACAACCGCTAAAATTGCAGGAATCCAGGCAGCAAAAAAAACCGCTGAGTTGATACCATTGTGTCATCCTCTCAACGTTTCCTGGGTGGATTTACAATTTATAATGTCTGAAGATCAAATTTATATAGAGGCAGTGGCAAAAACTAAAGAAGCTACAGGTATAGAGATGGAGGTTCTAACTGCGGTATCCGTAGCAGCCCTGACGATTTATGATATGTGTAAGTCAGTAGATAAGGAGATGACAATTTCTGAGATCCGCCTGTTGGAAAAAACGGGGGGCAAGTCTGATCATGCCACCGAATTCAGACCAAAAGTTGGAATCATCACACTATCTGATGGGGTGGCATCGGGACATCGTGAAGATATCTCGGGGAAAATCCTATTAGATGGATTTAAAAATTCCGGTTGTGAGACTGCTGAAGTTGTTGTTCTTCCTGATGGATCTGAAAATCTAAAGAAGACGATTGAAACCTGGATTCAAACTGGAGTCCGGTTAATATTGACTACTGGGGGAACTGGATTGGGTCCTCGCGATTCAACCATCCAAATAATGGAGCCCCTTCTAGACCAAAAGCTACTTGGAATTGAACAGGCGCTCCATGCATACGGGAGAAGCAAAAAATCTACTGCCATGTTATCCCGGTTGATGGCAGGCACTGTTAGAAAATCGATTGTGATCTGCCTGCCTGGGAACCCGAGCGCCGTCAAAGACGCTCTCGCTGTCCTCATTCCTTCCATATTTCATGCATTTCCCATCATGGAGGGTGAGGGACACAGCTAATACATGGAATCTGAATTTATTCTTCTTTTTTCTCTCGCTGTTGTGGCTTCTCTTTATGGATCGGTCGGTCATGGCGGTGCATCCGGATATCTGGCTATTCTCTCTTTAACAGCTTATGCCCAGCAAGGACCGGATTGGCTTAAGACTCATGCATTGTGCTTAAATCTGATCGTCGCTTCTCTTGCACTATACAATTACTCAAAGCAAGGATTTCTCAATTTCTCACTCATCTGGCCATTTATTGTAACCTCGATTCCGGCTGCCTATTTAGGGGCTTACTTACCCATTATCGACTGGGTTTACGATACGGTTTTATCCTTAACATTAATCTGGGCAGCAGGGCGGTTGGTCATGCTCAATAAAACAGGCACCAGGGTAGAACATAGCCCTCCTCAACTAACTACGGCATTGCCCATTGGTGCCGGTCTTGGGATTCTTTCAGGTATTGTTGGTGTGGGTGGAGGGATATTTCTGTCACCGTTGCTCATTCTTAAAAAATGGGCAGGTGCAAAAGAGACCGCAGCAGTTAGCGCTCTGTTTATTCTTGTAAATTCAGTGGCAGGATTGGCAGGAATGTCATTTTCCGGTCAGATGAGTCTTGATCTTACCTTGTTATCAAAGTTTATTGTTGCTGTGTTAATCGGTGGGTTGGTTGGCACTCATTTTGGTGCTGCTCATGGTTCTGAAACATCTATTCGACGACTTTTGGCAGTTGTGCTGATCATAGCTTCAATTCGTCGCATATTAGGTTTTGTTGGGTTATAATAATGATATCAGTTGAAAAAGCACACAGAATCATTCAGTCGGCTACTCCTGATCCTCTTTCAGAAACGGTTCAAGTTAAAGAGGCTTCCGATCGGGTACTTGCCAGGGATGTTTTTACGCCATTTGCTCAGCCACGATTTGATAATTCTGCCATGGATGGTTTTGCCTTGCGGTGGGAAGATACTGTGGGTGCTTCTCAAGAATCGCCAGTGGGATTAACACTTAAAGGGACCATTTCTGCCGGTGTTGAACCGGAATTTGCAATTCAAAAAGGTGAATGTTGCCAGATTATGACGGGAGCACCGGTCCCTGGTGGCGCCAATGCCATTGTAATTGTAGAAAATACGAGTGGATTTAGTAGCAATAATCTCGTACAAATATTTGAACCAGCCGCACTTCACAACCACATCCGGTTTCAGGGAGAGGAGATTCAGGAAGGGGAACTATTATTGAAAAAAGGGACACATATCGGGCCCTCCGAGCTCAATATTTTAGTGGCATTCGGGTATGGAGAAGTTCCCGTTTACCAACGCCTTAAAATTGCTATTTTCACCACTGGGAATGAACTTATAGAACCTGGTAATCCCCTTAAAGTCGGACAAATATACAATTCTAATCTCCATCTCTTAACAGACTTGGCGAAGCGAGTTGGTCCTCAAATATTATTTCATCGCGTGATTAGAGATGATCCTGAATCGATGAGAGAATTGCTATCCCGCGCTCTTGATTCCTGTGATATTGTTGTCACATCTGGAGGGGTCTCGAAAGGGAAATATGATTATGTTAGAGAAGTTTTCAGTGAATTGGGTGTAAAAGAACACTTTCGAAGGGTGGCTCAAAAACCGGGTAAGCCGTTTCTCTTTGGGACAAAGGGGGAAATACTTATTTTTGGACTGCCTGGAAATCCTGTGTCTTCTTTCATCTGCTTTATGGAGTTTGTCTGGCTTACATGCGAACATTGGATGGGATTGAAACCTCTATGTAAGGTTAAAGCAATTCTTAAATCAAATTTTCCCAATAAACCCGATAAACATTGTTTTTTATTTGGTCGATTAAGTTATGAAAACAACAGGTTAATGGCGGTACCTACCGAGAAATATGGTTCTCATATGGTAACCTCTGCCGTAGATGCTAATTGTATACTTGAGTCACCACCGGGAAGTTCTCCACTTCAGAAAGGAGATACTATTCTGGCAAACCCTTTTCCATGGATGAATTTGGGCAGGTTTATGTCATGAATATTTCGTGCAAAAAGTTAAAAACTTGGATAGAAGAAGGTCGTGATTTGGATATTATTGATGTACGGACAAAAAGCCAGAAAAACCAGTTCCCACTGAATCACCTAAGTGCCAGATTCGTAGATGAATCTGACCTGAATATTAAAGATTTGGAAGACAAAGCAACCCTTCTTATTTGCCAATTTGGAATCCACACACAGCACTTAATAGAAATACACGATCTGGAGAATGTTTACAACTTGATTGGAGGGGCACAAGCGTGGAATGAGTTAATGTCAACTAATAGGGATTTGGGGAGATACAGTCGGCAAATGGCGCTCTCAGAAATTGGGGAAAGCGGTCAGTATAAACTTCTTCGGTCAAAAGTTGTAGTTGTTGGGATGGGTGGATTGGGCTGTCCTGTGGCTCAATATCTGACGGCGGCAGGCATTGGATTTTTAAAGTTAATTGATGGTGACTTGGTAGATGTGACCAACTTGCAGAGACAGCCTCTATTTGCGAACAAAGATGTGGGATCGCCAAAGGTTAATGTTGCAAAACGGGTACTTAACGAGTTGAATCCGGAGACAAAAATCGAGGCGAAAAATATTTTATTAAATGGGGCAAACGTAAATGAGTTATTAGAAAATACAGATATTATCGTAGATGCTACTGATAACATGCAGACACGAATTGTTATGGATGCATATTCCAGTCAAAATGGAATCCCCTTGGTATATGGGGGGTTATACAGGTTTGAAGGTCAGGTGTCTGTGTTTAACTTTAACGGTGGAAAATCGTACACAGACCTTTTCCCCCTGGGTTCCACAGGGGCGCCGACATGCTCTGATGAAGGCGTAGTCGGTATGCTGCCGGGAATTATTGGAAGTATCCAGGCATTGGAAACCGTAAAAATATTGTTGGGGATAGAACCGAATCTTTCTGGAAAGCTGCTTCTATATGATGGAATTACACACACCATGCAACAGGTGGATTTGATTGATGACTGATAATATTTCTATTCATGTGAAATGTTTTTCACATATCAAACAGGCTCTCGGGGTAGATGAACTGAATCTTACTTTCTCTGCTGGTTCCACATGCTCAGATTTGGAAAAAGAAATCAGGACAATGGCGCAAGGCAAACTTGACGATATTTCATTTCGCTTTGCTGTCAATTTGGTTTATAAACCAAATGATCAGGTATTGGAAAACGGGGATGAAGTTGCACTGATTCCACCGGTCCAAGGAGGGTAGTATGCTAAATGATATTTTTTCAATATGATTAAAACTAAAATTGTTAAAGGTATTATTGAACCGTTTCCAAGCGGTGATAATCGCACAAATGATGGTGCAGAATTAACTTTTTCAGGACGTGTGCGTGATATGGAAGATGGGGAAAAAATAAAAGCCCTGGAATATGAATGTTATCGTGAAATGGCTGAAAAAGAACTTCGAATATTGGCCAAAGGAACTGTAAAAAAATTTTCTGTCCATGACCTTTACTGCCAACATCGAATCGGGATCATACCTGTTGGTGAATCTTCCGTTATCATCCAAATTTGGTCCGAACATCGCCAAGAAAGTTTGAATGCCATGGAGTGGTTTATTACCCAGTTAAAAGATCGTGTTCCAATTTGGAAATGGGCAGTTGTTTTAAATGGGGCTAAAATACCGACTCGGAAAAATCCTTAATGGATACGATGAGTAGTGTTCAGGTTTAGAAAATGGTGTCCACAGATCCCAGTGCAATCAGTGATGTCTAAGCATGACCTGATCGGATAGGGAATGAACTGTTGGAGAGAATTTCTCAGAACTGCGAATACATTTTTTATAGGTGATTAGGCATTTTTCGGACCAAGTGTTAAATTTGCTTGGAGTCCGGTGTTAGATTTATTGGCAGTAATACTTCCTTAGGGGTTAGCTATTTTGAGCTACAGATGTTATTAATTAACCGATATGATTAATGAAATTCTTCCTGGCGTGCACCACTGGACTGCCGTCCACGAGCGAATTCACATTGATGTGAGCTCGTACTATTTCGAAGAAGATGGAATCCTTCTCGATCCCATTTTTCCGTCCGAGGGATTGGATTGGTTTGGTGATCACGGACTTCCAAACCATATTCTTCTCTCGAACCGCCATCACTACCGCCACAGCGCTAAATTTCAAGAGGCTTTTGGTTGTACTGTATGGTGTCACCAGTCTGGGCTCCATGAGTTCACGAAGGGTGAAGTTGTGAATCCCTTTGAGTTTGGACACGATTTTCCGGGCGGCATTGTAGCTATGGAAGTGGCTTCTCTCTGTCCGGAAGAAACGGCCTATCACATTCCCAGTTCAGCTGGACTGATGGCCTTCGCCGATGGACTGGTCCGGGATGGCGATGGTCCCCTGAGTTTTGTACCAAATCGATTCATGGGAGACGACCCGGAAGGGGTGAAGCGGGGACTTAAGGAGGCCTTTCACCGTCTTCTCGACTGCGACTTCGACCACCTGCTCTTTGCCCACGGAAATCCTTGGATCGGTGGAGGAAAGGAAGTCCTCAGACAGTTTGTAGAGGGAGAGTAGAGAATCCTTTCACGGGGTAACGTTTATTCTCCATGATCCGCTTCGACCAAGTCTCAAAATTTTATGGTGGCGTTCCTGCCTTAAGGGATTTCTCTCTTGAGGCAGAGAAGGGTGAGACGGTTGTTCTGCTGGGGTTAAGTGGCTCCGGGAAGACGACCACCCTACGGATGGTAAACGGCATGGTGACGCCCAGTTCCGGGCAAGTCATGGTGCGAGGACGTGATGTCTCCGCCTGGCCACTAATTGACCTTCGACGGTCTATCGGCTATGTGATTCAGGAGGTGGGACTGTTTCCTCACTGGACGGTGGCGCAGAATGTGGGGATGTTACCGAAGGCAGTCGAATGGGACAGCCAGAAAACCCGGCTGCGCGTTGAGGAACTGCTGGAACTGGTAAGGCTTCCCTACAGTGACTACGCCCTCCGGTATCCGTCAGAGCTTTCCGGTGGAGAAGCTCAACGAGTAGGGGTAGCAAGGGCCTTAGCCCTGAAGCCCGATATCCTTCTTATGGACGAACCGTTCGGCGCTCTGGATGCCATCACCCGCCAACACACCCAAACTCAATTTCTTCAGATCAAGGAAGAACAGAACGTCACCACTCTCTTTGTTACCCACGACATTCAGGAGGCCTTCCGAATTGGGGACCGCATTGTGATCATGAAAGAAGGGAGCATGGTTGAGATGGGGACGCCGGAAGCTCTGCTTAAGAATCAAGGATCGGATTACACACGGGAGTTGCTTGCATCGGTGACATTGGGATTATCGGGCAGGGAAAAGGAAGACAGAATACGGTGAGTAGGGATTGGTTCATTGCGGTGATGCTAATCCTTGTTTTGACGGTTTGCAAGGGAAGTGAGCGGTCCATCATAGTGGGGAGTAAGCCATTCACAGAAAACTACGTACTAGCCGAGCTGCTGTGTCAGTTGATTGAATCAAATACGGACTATGTCGTCGAGCGGAAGTTTGGTCTGGAAGGGACGTGGGTGTGTTTCAGAGCCCTGGAGGGGGGAGAGATCGATCTCTATCCGGAATATACTGGGACTGGGGCTTTGGTAATTTTAAAATCTGAGGATCAAAGAGATCAGCAATTTGAAAACCTCCGGAATACATTCGAGGAGCGGTTCGGGATTACGTGGTTGGAACCGTTTGGATTCAACAACAGTTGGGCTCTAGTGGTGCTTGAGACCTTGGCGGTGGAAAGAAATCTCCAGACTTATTCCCAATTGGCGGAACAGACAGACCTGCGAGCAGCCTTCACTCACGAATTTCTGGGACGTAAGGACGGCTGGCCGGGACTGCAGACCACCTATGGATTTCACTTCAAAGAGGTGAAGGGCATCCGCCATAGCCTTGCCTACAGTGCCATCATGGAGGGAACAATTGAAGTGATGGATGCTTACACCACCGACGGCGAAATCTTGCAGTACGACCTCCGGCTCTTGGACGACGATCGCCGCTTTTTTCCTGAGTATCTCGCAGCGCCAATAGTTCGACTTGAAACACTGCGGGAGTTTCCTGACCTTGAGGGTGTCCTCAATACCTTCGCGGGAAAGATTGATAACGCCAGAATGCAGCGGCTTAATCTGCAGGCAAATGAAGCCGGTGATGGTTATTCTCAAGTAGTTGCCGATTTTTTGATGGAGCATGGTACCGTAGAAAAGGATGTTCTTGGAGAAACCCGCTCCTCCATGATCCTCCGCCAGACAGGCCGCCACCTGTTTCTTACAGGACTGGCCGTTTTGATGGCGTGTTTGGTGGGGATTCCCGGAGGCATCTTGATGAGTAGCAACCAACGAGCCGCTACCTTCATCATGGGATTCGCGAACGTGGTGCAGACCATTCCCAGCATTGCCCTCTTGGGTGCATTGATTCCACTTCTTGGTATCGGCTTCAAACCAGCCATCGTGGCCCTCTTTCTCTATAGCATTTTGCCCATCCTTAGAAACACCTTCACAGGTATTATGGACATCCCTAAATCCCTCACAGAAGTTGCCGACGCCCAGGGATTGACACCATCCCAAAAGCTGACGTTCCTTGTACTGCCTCAGGCGGCACCGGTGATTTTTGCAGGGATTCGAACATCCACCGTTATCTGTGTGGGGACGGCGACATTGGCAGCCTTCATCGGAGCTGGGGGACTGGGAGAGCCCATCCTCACGGGCATCAGTCTGAACGACACGGGACTGATCCTTTCCGGAGCAATTCCGGCTTCTCTTCTGGCATTGATTTTCGATCTTGTCCTCGGTAGAGTGGCGGTCGCGGTGAATCCCAACAAATGAAATGGGCAGGGAGCTTGAAAAGAGGCTTGCGGATCTTCGGCAGAGAATTCTCGGCTGTAAGAAGTGTCCCTTGTGCGAGTCTCGAACGCGGGCGGTTCCAGGAGAGGGCAATCCACAGGCGGAGGTAATGTTTATCGGTCAAGGTCCGGGGGCAAATGAGGACCGATGGGGACGTCCGTTTGTGGGAAGGGCTGGAGACTTGTTGAACGAACTGCTCAGGGGTGTGGGGATTGAAAGAAGCGATGTCCGGATCAGCAACGTGACTCGCTGCCTGCCGCCGGGAGGTCGACTCCCCTTCGCGGCGGAGATCAAAACGTGTGCGCCGTATCTTCTGGAGGAAATTGAACTCATCGGGCCGAAAGTGGTCTGTCTACTGGGGAATATGGCTTTGCACCTTTTTGTGGAGAAGTCGAAGGTCATCCACGAAGTTCACGCAAAACCCATCCCTCAGGAGAAGTTTTTTCTCTTCCCCATGTACCACCCCGCTGCGGCTCTCCGCCGGCCTGACCTTCTCCCTCAGGTGAAAGCCGACTTCGCTACCCTCAAAGCGTTCCTCGATTCAAAGCCGACACTTGAGCCTCAGCTAGGGCAACAGAGTCTTTTTTAACCGTTTTCAGTGACGGATTGAGATTGACCTGTTCCTTATCTTTATGTAGACTTTGGGTCGAAAAAGGAGGAACTAAACAATGACAAAGATTTTCATCATCATAATGCACGGCTCAGAGGATCCCACTCGAGCAGGACTTGCATTTTTCAAGGCCAAGGGTGCCATTGAGGCAGGGCACCAGACGGAGATACTTCTGGCCGGGGATGGTTCCGTCATCGCCAGGAAATCGGTGGCTGAAAGCATTTTCCTGTGGGCATCCCACCATTGAAAGAGCTCATTCAGTTTGCCCTCGAGCACAAGGTACCCGTTTACACATGAACGGCGTGCGGTACCGCCCGGGGGGTGACAGACGATGATCTAAACTGGCTTAATCCAGTGTGGGTGACTACCAAATTTGTAGCCCAACAGTCTGTTGAAGTGGATTGGGTTCTGACTTTCTAAATACTGGTCATCATTTTGATGACTTAATATCTTTCGGTAAACCGAAGAATCTCCTCGCCACGGTGACAGAAAGAAGTCCAGAGATTTTACAGAATGACAAATCATGGCTGGGGGAATTTCTTCAATTAACTGGTAAATCCTATGTTTCACGGCATGTTGGAGGAGGTGCTTGCAGGCCTCCGCAAGAATCCCAAATCCCTTCCATCCAAGTACTTTTACGACCGGCGGGGCTTCAAGCTCTTTGAGGAAATCTGCGAGCTGGACGAGTACTACCTCACACGGGCGGAGCTGGCTATCATGGAGGTTCATGGGTCCGAGATGGCCAAGGCGGTAGGAGAGCAGTCTCTCCTTATCGAGCTGGGTATCGGGACTGGTGAGAAGACGCGACTGCTGTTGAGTCACCTTTCCGCCCCTGTGGGCTATGTCCCTATCGATGTTTCCCAAGACATGTTGAACGACCTTGCCGATTCGTTGGGGAGGGAGTTCCGGAACTTGGTGGTTATACCCGTGTGTGCCGACTGGATGGGAAACTTCGAACTTCCGATGGTTTGGGACTCTGCAGTGAAACGGGTGGTCTATTTTCCTGGTTCCACCATCGGGAACGTCGACCGCTTGGAGTTGGTCAATTTTCTAAGGAAAATTCGCGAACTCTGCGGGAGGGGAGGCGGTTTTTTGGTGGGGATGGACCTGAAGAAAGACAGGGCCACTCTGGAGGCGGCGTACAACGATTCGAGAGGCATTACTGCTGAATTTAATCTGAACATCCTTCACCACATTAACAAAGCATTGAACGCTGATTTCAATCTCGATAACTTCCGCCACTACGCTCCCTACAACGAAGAGGATAGGAGAATAGAAATGGTTCTCATCAGCACTTGCGATCAGGAAGTTCATATTGGGAAAGAAACGATTAGGCTGGACGACGGGGAACCGATCCTGACAGAAATTTCGTGCAAGTACGACCTTCGTGAAATCGGAGAGATGGCGAGAGGTCTTTTTCAAATCAAAAACATCTGGACCGATGTGGACAAGAGATTCAGTGTACAGTACCTGGTGGCGGTATGATGCGGGATAACCAACAGCTGGCAGAGTGGGTTTCGGAAGCTCGGGACCGTTCCATAGAGCTTATTGCTGATCTCGATAACGACCAGCTCTCTGTCCCCTACCTTCCGACCATCAATCCTCTTCTCTGGGAGTTATGTCATCTCGCCTACTTTCAGGAATTCTGGGTACTGAGACAGGGAGCAGGAAAGAAGCCCTCCCGTCCAGATGTGGATGATCTGTTCGATTCCATTACCATTGGGCATGAGACCCGGTGGCGGCTGCCCATTCCCGACCGGGAAGGTGCCTTCGACTACGTCCGTACGGTGAGAGACCGTGTGCTTGAGCTTATCGAAACAGGAGACTTGTCCGATCAGCTTCGGTATTACATCCTCTATTCGATTTTTCACGAAGACATGCACACTGAGGCCCTCACCTATGTCCGGCAGACATTGGGGTACCCGGCACCGGAATTGTCTCACCTGTCGGATGGTCCTACCCAACCGGAGGTTTCCGATACTACCGATGGCGAAGTGAGTATTCCGGGTGGGACGTTCATGCTTGGGGCATTCCAGGACAGTCCATTTGTTTTCGATAACGAGAAGTGGGTTCATGAAGTGGAAGTTAAGCCTTTTACCATCTCGAAAACGTCGGTGACGGATGGGCAGTTCGCCCAATTTGTGGATGACAAAGGCTACGGACGACCGGAATTGTGGAGTAATGAGGGATGGAAATGGCTGCAGTCGGTCCAGTCGGATTGTCCCCTTTACTGGAAGCGGGACAGCAAAGGCAGGTGGCTCCAGCGTAACTTCAACCAATGGGACCCCATCTCTGAGTACCGGGCCATCATTCATGTTTCGTGGTACGAAGCGGAGGCGTTCTGCCGATGGTCAGGACGGCGACTCCCTACGGAGGTGGAGTGGGAGGTGTCAGCCTCGGCGGATTCGGATGGCAGCAACTTGTCTAATGGCAAGCGAAATCAACCCTGGGGCGATGGGATCCCAATTTCATCCCAGGCTAATCTGGACTGGCAAGCCATGGGACCAGTGGACGTCCGGTCTCATAGTGAAGGCGACAGCCTCTTTGGGTGCAGGCAGATGATCGGGAACGTTTGGGAATGGACCGCCACCACCTTCAAGCCCTATCCGGGGTTTGTTCCCGACATGTATCAGGAATATTCCCAGACCTCCTTTCACACACGAAAGGTATTGCGCGGTGGCTGTTGGGCTACCCGTCCCCGGCTGATCCGCAACACGTGGCGAAACTTCTATCCCCCCTCCCGCCGAGACGTCTTTTCTGGATTTCGAACGTGTGCCATTAACAAATAACAAGCTACAGTGTCTTTAAAAATCTGTATTGTCACCCCGGTTCCGCCTCGCTCCATAAGAGGCAACCGCATTACAGCGCTGCGGTGGGCTCGTATCCTGCGTTCACTTGGTCACCGTGTGGCTATCACCCAGGATTTCAACGGACAGGCGTGTGATCTTATGGTGGCCCTCCATGCCAGCAAGAGTTTTCCCTCTATCGAGAGATATCGAAACAACCATCCCGAGGCACCGATGGTTGTTGCTCTCACGGGAACAGATATATACTGGGATAGCCAAAGGAGCACCAGTTGTTTCCAATCCATTGAGATGGCAACGCGGCTCACACTTTTCCAACCGAGTACATTGGAGGATATCCCGGATCAGCACAAGGACAAGGCCGTCGTCATTTACCAGTCCGCCACTCCGCCCCCGGGGAACCACGCTCCCCGCAAGCGATTCTTCGATGTGTGCGTGATCGGCCACCTCCGTTCCATCAAAGACCCATTTCGCTTGGCAAGGGCTTCAAGGCTGCTGCCAAATACATCTAAAATCCGGGTCCTCCACATTGGTGGTGCCCTGACACCAGATTTTGAAAAACAGGCACACGTCGAGGAAGTCTCCAATCCCCGTTACCATTGGCTGGACGAACTTCCCCATTGGAAGACTGTTCGGTTCTTGGCGAGAAGCCGACTTTTGGTGATTACCTCCGAATCTGAGGGAGGTCCAATTGTTCTCGTGGAAGCCC
Organism: Fidelibacterota bacterium; assembly: GCA_004124475.1. Lineage (GTDB taxonomy): Bacteria > Fidelibacterota > Marinisomatia > Marinisomatales > SCKK01 > SCKK01. The sequence continues at coordinate 16,368 of SCKK01000003.1, read as the reverse complement.
TTGCAGCCTCTGTTCCCGTACTCTCTACTCGAATCCAGGGCGCTGTAGGACACTTGGGAGAGGATTATCCCGGTTACTTTCCTGTTGGGGATACCGATGCCTTGGCATCCTTGTTGCAAATGGCGGAAACGGATAGAGACTTTTATGCGAAATTAAAATATAGGTGTGAAAAAGTAAAATTACTTGTCGATCCCGCTCGAGAACGCGAGAGTTGGAAAAAATTATTGAAAGACTTAAATACTCATAGGGAATGGCATTGAAAGGGGTTCGAAACGATTTCAAGGTATTAATAACATGGAGGTAATAATGGAGGAGTTAACAAAAATGAAATGTGTCGCCTGTCGGAAGGGTGCCCCCACCGTAACAGAGGAAGAGGTGGCTGAATTCAAGCCACAGGTTCCAGACTGGGACATTGTGGAGCGGGAAGGGATCAACAGACTGGAGCGAGCGTTCTCCTTTAAAAATTTTGTGGAAGCCTTAGCCTTCACGAACAGGGTCGGAGAGTTAGCGGAGGAGGAAGATCATCATCCCGCTCTTTTGACGGAGTGGGGAAAGGTGATGGTCACTTGGTGGACACATAAAATCAGGGGGCTTCACCAAAACGATTTCATCATGGCAGCAAAGACCGACCGGTTGTACTAATATTCACTTTGAATCCATCTAATAGAAGGAGGACGAACATGAATATGAAAGTGTATTTCGTTTATTTCGCAATCTTCTTTCTCCTGTTGTCAGGATGTACAAAGCCCACAATCTTTCCGTCGGGTAATTGGATTGACCTCACACACGTATTCTCATCGGAAACCATTTACTGTCCAACTTCAGAAACCTTTGAACTGGAATAGGCGTTTGAAGGAGTTACAGACAAGGGGTTTTACTACACCGCCAACACATTCAGCACAGCAGAGCACGGCGGCAGAGGCGGTCCACTAAGAATTGTTGCACTTGTACCAAAATAAAACCGCTGTTTGATCAATAGAATTGTGGGATTTTAAATCTCATCCCCACTGTACAAGGAGGATAGAATGGTCAAGATGGAGATTGTCCAATGAAGAATCGAATACTTCTCCATTTCCAATCTGTAGGAATTAGGCCTCCTACCCACACATCTTCTAAGAACGACCCAAAGGCATCGACCAGACTACAGCTCCTGAAATCAGCGCAAGTATTGAAATACCTCTTGCTTTGGGTGAGATTCATCTTGTAAATTTAATAAGACTAAATTAGTCGTATAAATTCTATCTTGGAAGATAACTGTAGTTTCAATGAACCAACAATCTGACCAAGGAGACAAAAAATGACTTACATCATTACCGAACCATGCGTGGGGATATGCGATACGGCCTGTGTTGAAGTTTGCCCGGTTGATTGCATACATTTTACCCAAGACGATTGTGGGGAGACGGCAATGGAAGAAGGGTTCGACCCAGAAGGTAAGCAACTCTACATTGATCCAGAAGAGTGTATCGATTGTGGGGCGTGCGAACCCGAATGCCCCGTAGAAGCGATCTTCGAAGAGAGTGAAGTTCCCGAAGAATGGACAGATTTTATTGCTGTGAACTATGAACACTTCGGACAAAAAGTCCCCTAATAAAAAAGAAAACATTCAAAATGCCAGAGAATCAAACAAAGCAAAGGTACACAAAGATTGGATAGAAAGTGGACATAAAAAAGAAATTCGAGACGAATCAAACTTCTGGGGTATTGATGATGGTGGAGAGGGCTAAATGAAGAGTAGCCTAGGAGACGCCGTAATAGCTCCATTGAATAAACTGGTTAATTGGGCCAGAGGAACTTCACCTTGGTATTTTCAGTTTGGACTTGCCTGTTGTGCAACACGTGGTGGACCTTACTGGCAATAAGGTTAATATGTTTTGAAGGGAGTTGAATTAGTGGTGACAGTTAATGTTTACGTTCCATATTGTCCACTAAGACCTGAACAGTTAATTGAGGGAATTTTGAAACTTAACGAAAAGATTTTGAAGACACCCCCGGAAAAGAATTTTCAATTTAAAAGGTAATAATAATGGCAACAGTATTAGCAAAATGGTGGGAGCCAATTGAAGGATCCAAGAAGAATAAAGTTCTTTGTACTTTATGTCCTCGTTATTGCAAAATAGGAGATGGACAAGCTGGATTTTGCTACATTCGTAGAAATAGGGGTGGAAAATTATACCAAGACGGTTACGGAACGTCTACGGGATTTGCCGTAGACCCAATAGAAAAGAAACCATTAAATCACTTTTTACCAGGAAGCCCTGTTTTGAGTTTTGGAACTGCTGGGTGTAATCTTGGCTGTCGTTTCTGTCAGAATTGGGATATTTCAAAAGCAAAACTAGATGAAGTCCGTTCTTTGGAAATGACGGCAGAGGGAGTCGTTAAACTTGCCATGGATAAAAATTGTCCAAGTATTGCCTACACCTATAATGACCCAACGATTTGGGGTGAATGGGTAATGGATATCGCAAGAGTTGCCAGAGAAGTTGGAATTAAGAATGTGATGGTAACGGCGGGGTATATTACTCCAGAGGCAAGAGAAGAGATTTATCCTTTGATTGATGCGGCAAATGTAGATCTCAAGGCGTTTACTGACACCTTTTATCACAAGCTTACTTTCTCACATTTAGCAGAAGTTTTAGATACAATCAGTTGGTTGGTGAATGAAACTGATGTTTGGACTGAAATAACGAACTTGATTATTCCAGGTCATAATGATAGTATGAATGAGATTAATGAAATGGTGGATTGGATTTTGGAAAATGTTGGTGACGAAGTACCAACTCACTTTACAGCATTTCATCCAGATTTTAAGATGATTGATACTCCACCAACACCACCTGAAACGTTAACTAAGGCGAGAAATCTCGCTATGAGAAAAGGATTGAAGTATGTTTATGTTGGGAATGTTCATGATATCACTGGGCAAACGACCTATTGTCCTAATTGTAATAAATCACTTATTGTAAGAAACTGGCATTCTATTATTAATCTGGGTATCGTTGGTGATAAATGTGATTGTGGACAAACAATACCCATTATTTGGAATTAACCTGTCTATCGTTAGGAACAACAGATAGAGACGCATCGCCATTATAAAGGAATGGCCGAGAAGGAGATTCAGCTCCTGGGGGAAATACAATGGCTGAATGGAAATGACAAGAATATGCGATTCCTGGTTACATCAAGAGTTACATCCATCCTGACAATTTAGATAGGTCGAAGAACGAAGACATACTTGTCCCAACGTTTCGACTACCGACACTTATCCACAGTAAATCATGTAAAGCCAAGTGGTTAACTGAAATCTCCTATCGAAATCCCCTCTAGATTCATCCAAAGACAGCCAGTTTAGTGGGGGTGAAACGGTCAGGGGATTTGCTGAAGGTGGAGACTGAAATCAGATATTTTATAGATAAGGTTTGGATTACAGAAGCTATCAGGCCTGATGTGGTGGCTTGCTCTCATCTTATCGGCAGATGGCGGAGAAAGGAAGACCCACCGGAAACAGTTGGATGACGAGTACGGTAAGGATGGAAGAGAAAGGTGACGGTAATTGAAGGTGAGGCTGGAAGGTACGGTTCTACCATTTAAGAGTGCAGATTCAAATTCGAAACGCATCCGGTAGCGTTTTTGGGGTGTTCACCAGAATATCACCTTCCAAGTCCACACTGATCCTATTTAAGGAATGCACTGTTGGTATCAAAAAGTCCGCTTAACGATTCTTGGCTCGTAAGAGAAATACGGTAACATCTTTGTAGATACGAATAAAGCTCAAGAATTTTACAAAAATTAGCTGTCAAAGACTCGTACTGGTCTCGAATCCAACGGGTTTCCACGGCCTCTCTGGATGGCACGTACGCTGGGGCCTGATGATAGTGCCTATAATGTCTGATTCGAGCGGATCATCTCCGAAGGATCCTGTGGACATGCCCGTTCGGTAGGCAGGCGGGTCGCTGAAGAATCTTTTGGAGTATCGTTTTTACGTTTGTTTTGTACAGGCTATTCTTATAAATTTCTTTATAACAAGTGAATCAATTTAATACATGGATAGCTTACGAAATATTTTCCGTTTTTTTATTAAATGAATCAGAATATACGGAATATTTTACAAGCTATCCTGCCCGATCCGCCAGCTGGCGGACAGGCGGAAAGGGTGATATAGTGGAAACTTTTCCATTGATTGACGAGTTAGGTTTTTTTAACCGATTGAAAGGAAATAATTATGATTCGTACCATTACTATTATTATCATTTTTATATTTGTTTTATTTCCATCTCATGCTATTGCTCAGGAATCATTTGTATGGGTAGCAGGTATGGAAATGAAAATTGGAATGAAGAAAAATGAAATTCTTTCAAAAATAAAAAACAATTATAGAGTTTCAAAGTTTGCTCCTGGGGACGCATGGTTAATTTATCAAAAAGATGATAAGGCCAATGAAGCAATAGGTCAAGTAGCTTTTCAAAATGATAAATTAGTGTGGGCTTCAAGTTACTGGGGTTCTTTCAGTGGTGAGGCAACAGAATTCAGCAAAGCTTTATATGGGTTATTTACCAATTTACTTAACTCTGGACAGAGAATTATAAAAATATCTACTGAATCAAAACAAAGTCCGGGAATTTCTGTTTCCTCAATAGAATTTAAATTTCAAGATAAAGTAGTTTCTATAGATATTTGGCAAGGAAAAAAGACTAAGAATGAGGTATCAATCCAAGAAAGTTTTCATCATCTTAAAGAAAATTAAAGATAACAGTATTTTATTCTATAAATCACTTAACCTGGACAAGCCAGAACCAAAAAGCCAAAAGCCCACAATTGAAATAGTTGATTTATCGACGACAAAAAATCGTTTTCTGCCTAAAAATGCACGAAATTCACCATTAAGCGCCTAAAATATCAAATATCCATATTGGTCGTTTTAGTGACTTAGAAGAAGCTACACACTATATAAAAAATAGAAAAATAAATGATCCAGTAAAAGAACTTAAAAATCTAACAAGTCGTTGCAGTGGAGCCAAAACAGCAAATATTTTTTTTCACAAGGGACACTGCAGGCAAATATTGTGGTTAATCAACAGTACACCTGCTTGTTGTTTTGGCCCCCTGAACTCAAACGATAGGTGGCTCTTAGAAAAGAGGGTTTAGAATAAGGATGATATTCAATCCTATTAAGTTAAAAACGCCAAATCCATAAGGAATTAACATGAAAGAAAAAACTGTGTATATTTTGGGAGCCGGTTTTTCAAAGGCAATTGGTATTTGTAAGATAGGCAAGAGTGAATTACTTCCACCATTAGATGCAGATTTCTTTTATGTTTTAGAAAAGGAAGGGTTATTGGAATACCTACTGGCTGATAAACCTTGTTTAAGACATTTATTAGATTGGGCAAATATTTACGATATCAATAATGGTAGACTGAAGCAAAAAGATTTTTCTTTAGAAAAATTATGGTCTCAGATTAATTTGATGCTAAAATTAAATTCTTCAATTAGTGGTTTCCCAGATTTCGGATTTCTATCAAATGAAAAAAGGACTGTTAATGGAATAGAAATGGAATATATTCCTAATATAGATAATTGGAAATCAGAAATGTCGAATGATGAAGAATCATTATACGATATTGTTTCAGAAGACTCAAATTTTTTTAATCCTGACGGAATGATTTTATATTTTGCAGAGTATGAAATGAAAAGGATGATTTCTGAAATCTATTCTGAAATGGATTATCAAAGTGAAAAAAAAGGAGCAATCGAGAAGTTTAAAAAAATAGTTGATGATTCCCCCATAATCAGTTTTAACTATGATTGTTTAGTTGAAAAAATATTTGATAGGCATCTATTATATAATTATGACGAAAGACTTTCGCAAAACATGAATAATTCTTTGATAATAAAACCTCATGGAAGTCTGGGGTGGGTAGTGACAAAAACGTATTATCAAGAAGAAGGAACTATTGAAGTAGTGGAAAGAATTATAAACAGAAAAGAAGCTCAAGCTTCAACTTTCACTAGCAAAAATCTTATAAATGGGGAACTAAATAGTAAGACTCCCATTATTATTCCGATGTCTCCAGGAAAAGAAAGTTTCGTATCCAGCTTAGACCCCGGAAGAATCGAAATTTGTAATGATAATGAACTTAATAAAAAACGAGAATTTATTGATTGCGTCGTATCTTATGCAAAAATGCTTGAAATAATTAGACAAGCAGAGAGGGTTATCTTTATAGGGTATTCTTTTCCCACCACTGATTATGAATCGGCTTTATTATTTAATTTAGCTTTTGGTAGTTCTATGAAAATAGAATGTCACATCTGCGTAAAAGGAAATAATATTCCTAATCCAGATATTTCATGTAATAGAGTTATCTATTATAAAGATGGATTTGAGCATTTTTTAGATAATTTTACTTAATAACTGAAATATGAGTTTAGCCACCTAACAATGGCATCAACCCGACACCGAAACTTGGGTCGTGATTTTGAAAGTTTGTAGTTAAATGATGGTTAGCAACCATTTCAAACGTTCAGATGACAAATTTTCGGTGCAGGTGACTTTCTCCGTTAGGTAGCCTAGGACGAAAGGAAATGCTTTTATCAATAAATAATTTATCCGCCATTGCAACAACCTAAAGAAAGGAGGAGTAAGTATGAGATGCAAACATGGAACCTATATTCACTCCGATTGGCGAGAGTGTTACGAGTGTGTAAGAGAAGATGAAGCCGATGAAGCCAACCGCGCAGCTATTGAGGCAGCAGAAGAGGCTAAGAGGCAGACCGAGATCCTCCGTCGTCTAGTGACTGATAAACAAGAAAAAAGCAAGAAGGAAAAAGAACTGGAAGCTCAGATAGCAGAACTTCGTGCTGATATTGAGCGATTAAAACGCAACAAGTAATACGATTTACAATAAAACATAGCAAACCAAAAGGCGCCGTGTTGTGTTCATGATAAATGCAGTAGTCATATGCTAACCCAATATCAGCAGATTTGGCAAGAAGTTTTGACGCTAAATGACAAAATATTTGAGACACGCAGAATTGCTGGATCTCTTGGTATACTTCTTACCTCTGAGGTGAGAAATCGACTGAAAGTTTACGTGTGGTTTGCTTCTATAGCGTCTCATATTAAGTCCTATTTTGGTTATATCCCATTAGAGTGGAGAGCTATGTGTTATGCACATGAATCATCTACATATTTGTATTCGCCTAGATGGACACTCTCAATGTTTTACATTCGGGGAAAATTGACTCGTTATCTCTATGGGAAAAATGGTCTAGACATTGGCGCGATCACGGGTTGTCCACCTTTGCAAAATGTTTTGTTAGCTACAGGTCTCTTTGAAACAGACATTCGACTGACAGATATGGAATTACCACATTTTCAATACTATGCTGAACTGGGAGCCAATATGACCGCAATTGATATAAAGGCTCCAAATGACAATTGTGAAAATGTCAAGTATGGAGACATTCGGCTTCTGGAATTTAGAGACCAAGCATTTGATTTTATTACTGTCCCTATGATTTTAGGTCCTGGGAATCCCTGCGATACCTATTTGGAATTGGCTTTGTCAATTTCTGAAATGTGGAGAATCACAAGTCCAGGAGGATTTGTTTACATAGCTGATTGCAGTTTTTCACCGGTGGTGGCGTTTGCTGCTCAAATAGCGGGGTTCATTGTCTATTGCTCGAAGGGGTCTAAGTATGGACTTCCAGTTGGCACTTTCCTACGGCGGCCAAGCGATTCTCAAGTAATATCCATATTCGATGATATTTTTTATTCAACCAGACTAGTTAAAATTGACCTACAGAGGTCGGGTAATATGTGGGTAGATTCTTGCAACTTGCTACTGGATCATGGTTTCCCTAGTTGTGATATTATTACAGAATGAATATGCTTTCCACGATGAGCAAAATGTACCTACTGCAATGCTGATAAAACAAGCTGAAAGATTGACAATCAAATGCTATCGAACTTCTTTTAGCCTTGAAAGTTACACAATGGATATCGTTTTGTAAAGCTACCTAACCCTCGTTCCAACTGCCAGCGAGTAGAGATGCGGTAATTTCGGGAGTTCAGAGTTTGAAATGACGTTCATTGGGTTTTTCAGAAGTTTGGGTAGTCAAACCTCGCTGCACCTGAGCTATCTCGTTAGACCGCCTAATAATTTATAAGACTCTGTAGTCAAAAAAAAAATTCCATTCTGGATTAAATACCCAATTTTTTGTTGTTATCAATCATTCATTTGGGTAGGTTAAATATAAATATTTCACAATAAAGGAGAAAATATGGAAAATGTAAAACTCGTTGCACAAAAAACAATTGAGAAACTTCCAAAGGATTCTACTTGGGAAGACGTATTTTATGAACTATATGTAGTTAAAAAAATTGAGGAGGGTTTAATTGCCGAAAAAGAAGGAAAAACTAAGACTCACGATGAAGTAAAACAGATGTTTTCAAAATAATGAAAATCAGATGGACCGATCCGGCAATAGCGGGTCTGAAAGCAATTGAGGATCATATATCTCTTGATTCAGAGTATTATGCAAAAACCTTCATAGAGAAAATTTTATATCGAGTAGACAAGCTCAAGGATTTCCCTTCAGTGGGTATAGTTGTTCCAGAATATGAACAAGAAGATATTCGAGAGATAATCTTGAACATTGTTCATACCAGTAGAGATTTTCTAAAAGCGATGAAGGAAAATACCGATTAATTCACAAAAATTAACGGCGGTCTAACCCACACGGGAGATGACCCTCCAGTTGGCGGGCAGGCAGTGAAAAACTTTAGCGTCCCTCTACGCTGGTGCTACAAGGGATAAATGATTTTCGGGTTTTGCTCCAAAGGAGCTCCTGCGGAGGGTTTTTGCAAGCGTTTCCCCAGCTGTTACTGAGGGACTACATTAGGTGCTTAGTCGTGCCCCGAATATTCGGGATGCTTTTTTTGGCAGCCCCGATGTGTCGGGATGTCTCGACGACAAATAGTTATCCATAATCCGTGCCTGCCCTGTAAGGAGCGTAGCGACTGTTCGGGGAAATGTAAAACGTGATGCGTGATGTTATTGACTATGGACTGTGGACAATAGACTATGGACTTCTTTTTGGTTCTCCCATAGGGATGCCTACGGCATGGCTCGTCCAGGTTAGGAATATTATTTATAACAATTATACACAATTAATCTATATACTTACAAGGTGATTGCTAACCTCATATATTGGATTACCCAAAAGAAATGGTTGATTATAGCCACAACTTTTGGGTTTTTTCTCTATATCATCCCCACACCCCAGGGACTTTCAATTAATGGTTATCATACATTAATCATAGTTGCAGTTGCTTTGATCCTGATCATTTTTGAACCTGTACCTTTGCCGGCAGTTGCGTTTTTTATCTTGTTTATGCAGGTTATTATCACTGATGCTACACCCAATGAAGTTGCCTCTTCATTTATGAGTGATGCCGTCTTTTTTATCATGGGTTCTTTAATGCTTGCTGTGGCAATTGTAAAACAAGGGCTTGATAAGAGACTGGCTTTGGGAATTATCCGGACGACAGGAAATAAGACTTGGCGAATTGTGGCAGGATTTACAGCCATTTCGGCTATCCTTTCGTCATTTATAGGGGAACATACTGTTGCGGCAATGATGATGCCTGTGGGATTAACACTTATTCGAAACACAAGCAAGGATCCCTCAAAAATTATTAAGTTATCGTCCATTCTACTTTTTTCCATTGCATATGGAGCTACAATAGGATCAGTTGGCACACCTTCCGGGGGAGGTAGAAACGTTATTATGCTTGAATATTGGTCTGATTTTGGGATTGGTAACATTTCTTATTTAACATGGATGAAATATGCATATCCGATGGTCATCCTTCAAATTCCTTTGACAGTGTTAATTTTATGGTGGACGTTTACTCCCGAAAAAAAGACAATTGATACTGGAGTGAGAAAATTAGTTATCCAAGTTGCTAAAAGCGGGAAAATGAACGGAAAACAAATTCTGTCAATTTTTTTATTTGTACTGGTATTTATCGGATGGATTTTTTTTGGTGAGAAAATCGGGCTTGGTTTTGTTGCGCTCATCGGTGTCTTTCTCTATCTCATATTTGGACTTGTAGAATGGTCGGATCTGAATCGGAGTACGAATTGGGGAGTCATTCTTCTTTTCGGAGCGACTATTTCGATTGGGTTAGCGATGAAAAAAACAGGGGCGGCAGAATGGTTAGCTATGGGAGCTTTAAATACGTTAAATTCGTTTTTTCATAATATTGATTATAGCCGAGCAGGAATAGCAGTGATTTTGACGGGAGTGTTGTCTAATATATTAAGCAGTTCTGCTACGATTGCGGTCGTGGGTCCAATTGTGCTGAATCTTGGGGGGGATCCTGTCTTATTAGGATTTGCGACTGCCATTGCATCTGCTTTCGGTTATTTTACCGTTGTTGCTTCACCAGCATGTATGATCATTTATTCCAGTGGAATGGTTAAAACGAAGGATTTTCTTAGAGCAGGATGGAAAATGGGTATCATGTCGGTTTTTATGCTATTTCTTGTTTCATTCTTTTGGTGGCCATTTCTACAATGACTATTTTCTACCTAAATTGAGCGATTTTATGCCAATTATTAAAGAACATTTGTATACTTATTGGGTTGTTATCATTACTAAAGTTATTACGTCTCAACACGAGGACAAGTTGACAACTTATCCTACGCAAATCGCTCAATTTAGGTTCTATTTTCAATTTACTATTGTCCAAAATCTGTGGGACAGATTCGTTGGACGGCAGAATCCGAATAGTCGATTGCCAATTGTCAATCGTGAATGGTAAATTCAAACGTGAAGTTTCTTTTAGCCATAGGAAGTAAAGAATATTCAGAACCGACTCTCATTGTTGGTTCACTGATAGCAAAAACGTTCAAAGCGGATTTATGTCTTGTTTATGTAGGGGAAAAACCTAAACAGATATTTGAGGGTCGCATTAAACTTTCCAGAGATTCACTGGCAAAGTGGGAAATTTATCATCCAGGTATCGAGGTGTTGAAGTGGGCGTTTAAATATCTCCAAAATTCAGGTTACTTAGAAACAACAGATGGAAATGGGTTTAATCCGGAAAATATTGTGGAGGAGCATAACAAGTACCGGTTGGTTCTTCAAGGCAGTTTTGGGCGTGATGTGGATCTGATCTTACGAGAGGGTAAGATTATTGATGAACTCCGGAAAGAATGTTTTGAACAGGAATATACATTAACAATCATTGGCGGCAGTAAGAAGAGAAGAATGGCACACGACCTTGTACAATACCTTCCCACATCCATCTTTGTTGTACAGAATTTAGATCCATCCAAGCAGTATAAATTGCTCCTATGTGTGGATGACTCAAAAGCGACAAAGTCAGCTGTTCGGTTTGGCGCCACCATAGCAAAAAACCAGGGGATGTTTGTTAATACAATTACAGTATCAAAAACGACTCTATTTGGTAAAGGGTACAGAGGCGCAGCAAAAGCAAGCAGTCGTTACTTAAAGTCCCAAAAAATTCCATTTGAGCAACATTTTATAACGGGGGACCCCGTGAAAACATTTCTTGATTTTGCTGGTGATGATCATATTATTGTGATGGGAGACTCGAAGCAGTCTCCGTTAAAAAAATTCTTCTTTGGTAGCAAACCCATTAAAACATTAGAAAAGGCAAGCTGTCCAATTCTGGTTGTTCGATAGTTCATCATGAAAAACAATTGGGACACAAAATATGGAAAATGGGCATTGGTGACAGGTGCTTCCTCTGGATTGGGAACCGAATTTGCTTACCAGTTAGCGAAAAAGGGTTTGGATATTATTTTGGTCGCCCGCCGGAAAGAGAGATTAGAAGAGGTCGCTGAATCGATAGATAATAACTACGGGAGAGAAACACAAATCATTGTCCAGGATTTATCCCTTCAGGATTCAGTGGAGAAAGTAAAAGATGCAGTTGGTGAGCGGGAAATTGGTATATTGATAAATAATGCCGGATTTGGGTTAGGGGGACAGTTTCATACCTTCGAGAATTCCCGGGTTTCAGAAATGGTCAGATTGAATTGTGTAGCTCCAGTGGAATTAGCCCACGCATTTTTACCGCAAATGATTGAGAGGGGAAAGGGAGCCATCATCTTTGTCGCCTCTACAGCCGCCTATCAAGCTACACCTTACTTCAGCGTGTATGCGGCCACAAAAGTGTTTAATCTCTTTTTGGGTGAGTCTCTTTGGGAAGAATATAGAAAAGAGGGCATCGATGTTCTTTCTATTTCTCCTGGGTACACTGAGACAGAGTTTCACCGGGTGGCGGGGAATAAAGGTTCTTATGGGGCTGGGGCTGCACAATCTCATGAGGTTGTTGAAACAGCACTGGTAAATCTTGGCAAAGTACCCTCTGTTATTCATGGAAAACGGAATCGTTTTTTAGCTTTTTCCCAAAAGTTTTTTCCTAAGAAGTTTGTCCTTTCCACAGCAGGAAAAATGATGAAAAAATTGAGGGATACTGGCCATTGATTTCTTCAAATTATCATCCATGGGATGTTTCACCGGGAGAGGCGAAAGCTATTCAAGACCGGCTTCGACTTAAAGTAGTTGTTTCTCATTTTACGTCTGAGATTAACTATGTTGCCGGAGCGGATGTTTCATTTGATAAAGGCTCAAACCTTGTCTATGCCGCCATTGTGATTATGACTTTTCCTGATTTGAACGTTGTAGAGAGAAGGGGATTAGCTGAAAGAGTCGATTTCCCCTATATTCCGGGATTGCTTGCTTTCCGTGAGGGTCCACCCGTTTCGCACACGTGGGATAAATTACAGATTAAACCCCAGGTCATCCTCTTTGATGCCCAGGGATATGCCCATCCACGTAGGTTTGGATTGGCTTCACATCTTGGGGTTATTCTCGATATTCCTTCTATAGGATGTGCAAAAAGCGTTCTTGTGGGGAAATATAATGAGCCTGGAGAAAAGGCTGGGGAATATACCGAGCTAATTGACAAAGGTGAGGTAGTGGGAGCTGCAGTCCGGTCAAAGGATAAGGTAAATCCGATTTTTATTTCAATTGGACATAAAGTGGACCTAAACGGTGCAATTGAAATATCGCTGGCTTGTACCAGAGGATATCGTATCCCGGAACCTACCCGGCAGGCTCATCTGGAGGTGAATTCTTTAAGGAGAGGGAAACCCATCTCCTTTTTCAAAAGTAGTGAAGATCAATTGATTATGTTATAATATTGGGTTTCCTTAATATTATGGCAATAAACGGTGTTCAAGTGCCTGCCCCGTAGGGAGCGTAGCGACTGTATGGGGTTCACGTGTTTGAGTATTTCCCGTAGGGACTCCTCTGGAGAAAATGTTTATATTGTCCCGTCTTGAATTCACCTTAACACATGCTCCAACGGAGTCTCTTTGAGAAACACTTTATCTCTTTAGTAATATCATGTGGTGTTAAATTGTCAGGAGGCAGGAGTATTGCGTAATCGATTACTGTCTAAGGGACTTACAATGAGTACCCCAGATGCCCTTATAGCTGTTCATGTCATAAAAAACAGACTGAAACTTTTTACTCTTGATCCATTATTTTTAAAGGTTCCAACAGAATATAATTTACAAGTTGAAATCCCAAATTAAATTGTGAAGATAAGTCATACACATTGGGAAATAGGATAGAGGAAAAGCCGATGTTTGGACATACAATCGATACTATTCATTCTCTGTTTGTTCATTTTCCCATTGCATTATTTTCTACCGGATGGTTTTGTGATGTTCTTGGAATTCGGTATCGTCAGGAATCGTTATTAAACGCGGGTTGGTGGTGCCTGGTTTTTGGAGTTATATCCTCGTTTTTTACCATTATTACGGGGTTCCTTGCAGATACGGTTGTAGGGCATATGTCTGAACCCTTTCCCTTGATCGAGACCCATGGTGTTGTTCAGATGATAGCAGTCGCACTCTTTTCAGGACTTTTTATCTGGCGTTTTCGATTAAAATCCGAATTACCGGAAAAGCCTTCTCTTTTTGTATATTTAACTATCGGGGGTATTGCAGTTTTGTTTCTTTTTTACGGAGGGGATTTGGGGGCACAATTGGCGGGGCGAATATAATTGTAAGATGTACCTTTCACGGTTCTTTTGACTTTTGAAAGATGCTGCATTTGGTCGTGCGGTGGAACAACACAGAGATAAATGGGTATGGTATTTATATGGTCTAACGTTAAAACTGAGGGGCTGGAAAAAACGCGATAGCGTTTTTAACACTCCCTCTCCAGTGTGTAGTTGGGCACTTCAAAGCAAGACTTATTACTGAATTTTTTCCCTATTCTCATCCCACCAATCCAATAGAGCTTTTACCGCGAGTGGTTTAAGCTGCTGACCTGATTCTTGTGTAAAAAAACGCCCAGCATACTCAACAACCTTAAGGCTGGAATCATTTTTTAATACCTCAACAAGAAATTGCATTCTTTCTTTTTTAGGCAAATCGCTTCTTTCCCATATATACTCAACTAATGCAAGTCGTACAGTAGCTGGTACGTCATTATAAAAACTTCTCAATTCTGAAATGCTAAGTTTAGAAGGATCAATACCTTCTTTCCAAGGCACCTTGTAGCCAGAGGTATACCAAGGCTGTGCGTGTATGTCAAGAATTTTTTCCCAGGCCTGTTTAGCATTTTCGGAAAATGGTGAATTCTTATCCAATAACCACTTTTCTAGTTGGTCAAATGCCTTTCTGTCGTCATTTTGTGCAGCTGAAACTGTCATTAGATATTTAGCTGTTTCACGAAGTTCTACCAAAGCTTCAGACTCCAATCTTATTAAGCTTTTCTCTGTTTCCGCAAATTTTTCCCCCAGCTTATTTTCTAATGAAGTGAGCCGAACATCAGAATTGGCCAACCTCTTTTCAAATTTGGTTATTACCTTATTAATGCGTTCATTCACATGTGTTTTGATTATGTTGTCTGCAACTTCGTCTATCCTTTCTTTTGCACTTTTTTTAACCAATGATTGAATATTTTCTTTTTTAAACTCATCATTTACCCTATTCTCCACTTTTTTTGCAAGGTCGTCAACTTTGCTATCTAAGTCTGATTTCAAATCGTGTATGGTACTGTATGTGAGAAAAGTAGCAGCTGCAATTGCAGTAGATAGAATTATGGCTAAACTTCCAGCAAGCCACTTATAAACAGTTCGCACATTTTCTATTTCTTTGTGTGCCCAGTTAACTATTGACTGGTAGTGAACTAACTTATCTGGTTGTGATTTGTTTTTATCATTATTTTCCTTACTAAAATTATCTGTTTTTTTCTTACCCATAGTAATTCTCCAACATTAGGGGTATTCTAAAAAGAGGTCCAACGTACAAGTTAGCCGTACGGGGTACTTTATTAAACTTATAATTCATAGTAGAAGTTAACCTTTGTTTCCATAAAAACACCAAAATCACGCTTCCCTCTTGCTACGTCCCGTTGACTGGGTGTTGAACTAAGCCCCGCACCGCGGGAGCAGTTTTTCTGGTAGTTTTCCACCCAACATTTCATCAATAAAATTCCATTCCTATTTTATAGTCATCCTGTATCTTTTCCAATAACAAATAACAGAAGGAGGTACAAGATGACTCATTTACGTAACCGTATGATTGAAGACCTGCAACTCAGGGGCATGTCCGATCGCACTATCTGCATGTACACCCGTTCTGTAAGGCAATTAAAGGTTCCTGATATTGACTCAAAGCGTAGGCTTATTCATGTTCACCATGGCAAGAGAGCCAAGGACCGTTATGTACCACTGCCTGAAAGGACGTTGATTCTACTACGGGAACAGTGGAAAACGCACAGCAATCCGGTTTGGTTATTCCCTTCACCCGGTAGAGGTAGGGTTCATGAATCAACATCCAATAAACCGCTACCCAAAAGCAGTGTACAAATAGCCTTCAGAGAAGCGCTTAAGAAATCCGGTATTAGTAAGAATGCCTCTGTTCACACCTTAAGACACTCCTACGCTACCCATCTATTAGAAAATGGTGTAGACTTAAGAACTATCCAGGAATATTTAGGCCATAGCAGTCTCCGCCAGCTGGCGGACTGTTTTTACCCATCTTACAGCTTTATCAGAATCCAGAACAGCCGTTGTTATAAATCAGCTAATGTCTGACTTTTAGACAACTGTGACCACAATGGCGGATATCCTCCGTCGGCACGGTCAGGAATACCTTGTCCAATATAAAGACCGTCTGCTTTCCAGTCATAAACGGGCGCTTGAGGATATTGTTCAGTGCCGAACAGAAACTCTGGGTGGCCATCTGTATCGCTGTGAACACTGTGATGATTTACACTACAGTTACCATTCCTGCAAAAACAGGC
>SCKK01000032.1 GCA_004124475.1 Fidelibacterota bacterium | reverse complement strand
GAATGATCAAAGAAATTCTGATGGAACGGACAAATTTAATCGATATTTTGTCCTTAAACGTGAAAACAGTCAAGAAGGCAAGGGAACCTGTGCCTCAATTAGCGCTATTTTAACCGGACAGTAGTGATTTCCTATCCATAAAAGGGGAAGCTATTGATGTCAATTTTCCACCGTATCGATGATAACCTCACTTTGGCATAATAGCGTCTATAAGTTCATCATCCCAAGGATGTCCCTCTGCCAACATCCGGCGCAACTTGATGAAATCCACCACCCGGTTCCCTTTGGGTCCTTCATTGAAGGCTCTGAACCCCGCTTTTGCCTCTGTCATCATATTAAGCGCCAACCAGTCCCGATTACTCTGTTGATTCCGGTCCCAGTGCTCTAATTTTTTCTTCCGTAAACTATTTAGGGTTTTATTTAAGCAATCTGGCATAAGGTACAGGAGTTTGGTTGCCATGGCATTTACTGCTCCATCGAGAGGCGAAAGATCAATGGTTCCTTTTGCGAGAAACTCCTTTCCAGCAACGAGATCTTTACCTACTTTTCGCTGTCCATAAACCACCTCACCGGTTTCATCCAGCCAGCGATCGGTTACTACAAGTGGATTCCGAACAAATTCACCATCTACCTTCAGTACTTGGACAGCTTCTGAAATAAGTCCAAAATTCTTGGCTTCGTAAGCGCTCCAAATGTCGCACAGAGTACCACTTTGCATAGCTCGTTCAATTCCCACATACAGATGCAGAAAATCTGTGCTTCCTCCGTCCGGAGCACTTCCATGTCTGGGTCCTGCCTGGCCAAACACAGCTAAATCACTCGCAATGGAGAAATCGCACGCCATCCCAATTTCCTGTCCCCCTGCGATCCGCATTCCATTCACCCTGCAGATAACCGGTTTGTCACAATGGAGAATCGAGGTGATCATATCGTTGAAAAGTCGCATGTACTGTTTGTATTCCAGAGGTCTTCCGGCGTAATATTCGGCATATTCCTTTGTGTTCCCACCTGTACAAAATGCTTTATCTCCAACTGCCGTGAAAACTACCGCCACCACAGACCGATCGTTCGACGCCTGACGGAAAGCAAGAATAATCTCCTTAACCGCCTCAGTTGTATAGGAATTATACTGCTTGGGATTGTTCAGGAAAATCCAGGCGTTGTAGAGTCCTTTGACCTGCTCACCAGCGTTATCCAGGCAAGTACGCAATTCATAGATAATTTCAGTAAAGTCCTTCTCGACAAGATTATGACTAACGAGTTTTTTGTTCATTTATGCAAAACCCCCTGTTAAAAACGTCAGCGACGGTTGCACCGTCACCGATGCTGGAATTCACTCCTGATCTCTTTGTGCCTTCGTGGTTAATTCTTCTCAAAATCCGGTACAAGCACCGATCTTTTTAAAAGTTTATGTTCCAACGTCTTTTGAAATACATCGTTTATTTTTGACATGGGAAAAGTCTCCGTGAATGGTTTGAGCTTCAACTTCCCATCTTCAATCAATTTAATGACCTCAGGATACAACTCCGGTTTGCAACCCCATGTCCCTATAACCTGAGCATCAAAAGCCATGAGATTACTCAAACGCACTTTAAGCTTCTCCATCGTGAATCCCACAATAGAGAGAGTGCCGGCAATACTCAAAAGAGCATATGACAGTTCCTGTCCAGCACGGGTACCGGACATCTCATAGATTTTCCAACTGTGCTGAGGTGCATCCAACTGCAGACAAATTTCCTTGACCCTTTTTTTGACCTCCTTGATTTCAAGACCGGCATTATTAAATACCGAGGTAATACCCACTTCAGCCAAACCATCCAATCTCTCCTGTGAAATGTCGATTGCCAGCACTTTTCCCCCCAATATTTGCGCCAATTGGGCAGTGTAGACACCCACACCACCAACTCCGATTATAACAGCAAATTCACCCGGCAGAAGATTGCTTTTGGTAACCACCTGATAAGGGGTGGAAACCGCATCAGCAACCACCGAAAGTTCGGCAAGTGAGTATTCCTCCAGAATCTGTTCAGGAACGAGAGCCAAGTATTGTGAGGGTACAACAACATGACTGGCAAATCCTCCATTGAAATCATTTCCGGGCATTTTCTGGTGCTGGCAGATATTACTTCGTCCCTTTTGGCAAAGGTCACACTCACCACAAGGCAGAACTGCCGGAATAATCACGGGTTTACCCATTAATTCTGAAGGACCGTCAATCACGGTTCCGCTGATTTCGTGTCCCAAAACAAGAGGCAATTTGTGACGAGTTGGAACTCCGTGGTACCAAAAACTCAAATCCGTATGACACACTCCGCAACCTGCTATTTCTATTAGAGCTTCATCCTCTTTTATTACTGGTTGATGTAACTTTACAAGTTCGAATGGCGCTTTGACAGAGTTCATCTGCCAAGCACATCCTTCAAAACCTTGAAGTCGACCATTCATACTAACCTAACTTTTACATATACGAAGAAATCAATGGTATAGGGTATACGGTATATGGTTTGATTGAAGAGGGGTGTCATTATGTTAAAAGACTTCATTATATCTGTTTTTTAACAAATTGGATATAACCGTTCAATACCTGTTTTGCTGTCTCAATTAAATCAATACCTTTGTTTAATAGCTCCTTGTCTATGTATCTGAAATCTAAACAGCTAATAAGATGGTCTTTTAGTTCATATATAGATGCCCGTGAGATTCTATAAAATTGAACCCCTTCTTTATAATGAAATCGTCCGTAACCCTCGGCAATATTCGCCGTAGCGCTTACTCCTGAATCTCGTATTTGACTTCCCAAGTTGTATTTCTCTTCAACTGGTAACTTTGGAAGTACTTGATTGTAAAAGAACAGTTTCACATCACGAGCTTTCTTCCAAGCATCTAATGAAGTAAAATCTCTCTTAGAATCATAATTCAAAGAGGGTTCATTAACACTAATACTATCTTCCATACCAAACTTTTGATCAAATGGAGAAAAATTATCACTATCACTCAATTTCTATTCATTTCCCCCATATACCCTATACCCATATACCTTATACCATTTATGAACACCGTAAAATCATCCTTCAACAGAACTTACCAGATGGGCAGAAGATTTAAGCCGATCAGCTTCTCTCATGGCAATCAAAGCTGCCCCATAGGCACTGATATATTGAGGATCTTCCGGAACGTGCATTTCCATAGGTAACCTTTCTTTCAGTAATTCACTAATGTACGGGTGGAAATCAATCACTCCTCCGCATAGAATCACAGGTAGATTCCGATCATAACTCATCTTCACTATTCGGTTCACTATAGACAAGTAGATTCCCTTTGCCATATCTTCTGGCGGAACGCCCGCAAACTTCCACTGGAGAATCTCCGTCTTTGCAAATACGGTACAGAAACTGTTCAATTCTTTAGCAGAGTCAGAAGACTTAGCCAACTGGGACATATCTTCGTCACCCAATTCTGCTTTTTCAGCCACTTCCATGATGAAAGCCCCCGTTCCTGCCGCACATTTATCATTCATGTGAAAATGCTCAACTTTACCCGATCCATCACAGGCGATAATTTTAACATCCTCTCCCCCAATATCGATAACCGTTTTCCGATAGGGGAAATCTTTCGAGGCGCCCACTGCCGAGCAAATCAGTTCCGTTTTTTTTACATCACAATCGGCATAGGTAATTCTCCCATACCCTGTAACACATCTTGATTGAATTGCAAACTTTTCATACACAAAATCGAGATTCTCCTGTAGTTTATGCCTGTTTCGACTTAACGTTGGGAATACCGTCTTGAACCGGACTTTATCATCACTATCAATAACACACAATTTTGTAAAAGAGGAGCCCAGATCTATGCCAAGGAAATGATCAGTCATGGTAACTTGACTCCAATAATTTTACCATAGCAGTCAAAGTATAATTCAAAGGAGTAGCCAATCCATGCTTCTTGCCATACTCCACAATCTTCCCATTCAGGTAATCAATCTCTGTAAGGAGTTTATTCTCTATATCAACAAGCATGGTCGGTTTATGTGGTCCTCCCTTATTAAGATAGCCAATGGCAGCATCCGGAAACTCGGGCCCAAGATTAATGCCCTTAGCTTCTGCTATTGCTATCGACTCTTGAAGAACAGACTCAACCAGTTTCAGAGTCGGAGGAAAAGACATCACTTCACCCATTGTTTTTCCAAGGATTGCACTGAGAGCACAAAGGGCAATATTCAAAATTGCCTTCTGCCAGATGTGATTCTGAATATCATCGGAAGATTTCGTTGTCAGTTCCACTGAATTTAAAAGTAGTATAAAATTTTGCTCAATTTCTCTTCCCTCAGTAGAGAGAGCAGAAACGTAATTGGGGGGATTGAAAAAGGTAACATCTACAGCCTCAACCGTATCAATCATGTTACCCGCAAAATTAATAACCATTCGAAGCGTACGTTCCTTTGAGAAATGAGAAGCAATATCTTGTTCTGTCCCAATCCCATTCTGTGCACTCATAAAAAAGACCTCCCCAGAATCTATCTGCCGGATTTCGCCAAGAACAGACTTCAAATAGGAACACTTAACCGAAATTATAATCAGATCTAAATCATACTCTGATAATTCAGAGATTGTGTATGAGGTCAGAGCTACCGGGATTGTTTTTTCAATGGTGTTTCGCAGGATAATTCCATTGGCTCTGATAGCATCAATACGCCTTCGATTAATGTCACAGACAACAACATCTGCCCCCGCTTCAACAAGGTGAGCCGAAATGATAGACCCTACAGGACCCATCCCTATAACAGCAACTCGAAATTGGTCAGTATTATTCATAGGATGTTCCTTAGTGTTTTTCCCTCTATGCATCATTTAATTTGCGTTATTAACCGATTCGCACTATAGGTTTTTCAGGCTGGTTCATCTACCTTTGAAGTATTCGTGTGTTAGAGTGCCAAAGTGTTCAAGTCGTAAGAAAACATGGAAACATTGACACGTAAACACATTAACACTTGAATACTTTAACACATTTTTATCCAATTTCTTCATGCAGCAATTTGTTCAATAAACGTTTCAATCTTGGTTTGATTCTGCCCATCGGAGTAAAACCGCAGATCGTTCAAATCTCCTTCAATGACGAGTGTTGGTATACCTGTCTCTTTCCGCAATCTGTCGGGCAAACCAAACCTGTTGTTGGAATTATTAAAACATGTTTTTGCATCATGGAAAACAATGCCATCGATTTCGTAATCTTCTACCCATTTCTTTAACATCATAAGCTTTGTTTCCTCACCACGATTGATAAAAATCTGAGTATAAGCTAGCGCCAATGATTGAAGAGGTGCATTCAGATCAAAAGAGTCAAAAACCCAGCTATTGCAATAGGTGGAGGTTATTACGGCAGCATTATTTTTAGCAAACAAATCCGATAGAGCCCGGAGGCGACCCCACACAGGCATCCCATCCCAAAAAATTCTATACTTCTCGTTGGCGAGAGCGCCCTCGCCGTTCTTTATGCGCTCATTCAATTCATCCAGTAAAGTCCCATAATAGTTTACACACTCTTGCGTTCCTCGAAGAACCACAATGGGTCCCATGTGAATAGTCCCATCAAAAAAAGTCATGGGAGATGGATGAGATTTTGCAGTTTGAAGTACTTGTTGCCACAAATTAGTTGCTTCACTACTCAGACGCAACACTTCGATAAATCTGTCCTGGTCAAATTTTTCACCCGTCGTTTCTTCACAAACAGAGATTAGATCCTTTAGCTGGTGAACGACCAAATCAATTTCCGCACTCGATATATTCTCTAAGTGTCGAGGTGGATAGATTCCATGGATTGGGCAATCAAATTCCCTCGCATAGAAGCCAAACCAGTCTGCAACTTCACGGCACTGATTCGTATTGTAAACAATCAGATCCGGCTGGGGTACTGAAGATAAACCATAAGCCTTCGTCAATGGACTGCTTTTTGCAAGATAAGCTCCAATATCACAGGTGAGATACGAACAGATCTCCCCGGAGTATCCGGCATTAATTGCTAAGGGAATAAAGTGATTGGCTGTCCGGGTAACGCCAATCAATGCCCCATGATTTTCAGGAAAATAAACAGTAAATCCAAACGCCCGAAGTAATTCAGCGGGACCTGCGCTGGTACACCACGCCACAGGTGTTTTAAAAGACTGATAATAACTACACATTAATTCTTTTAGCGATTCTGTAGATTTCAAAGGATTCATAGGATCAACACCTTATTGCTGTTGCGATTAACATACATCGATTCATTACTCTATAAGTCGGATAACATAGACATCTTCTTTGATGGTCTTACTTGAACCATAAAGACTTTCAATTTCCGCTTTGAATGTTTGAGCGACCACTTTAGGAGCCAGCTTCATAGAAGGAGTTAACTCCCCCCTGTCAATGGATAATTCCTGGTTCATAAGAATAACGGCTCCAGGTCTGTAATAAGGAACATCAATCGTTCTATTTAATTCCTTTAAACAATGCTCCAGGCACCATGCCAGATGTTTGACACTTTTGGGTCGTTTACATCCTTCCTTCAAATGTTTTTGATCTGGTATTTTTTCAAAGAGCGCTCGATTAGGGAACAAAAGCGCTGCAAGAAATTCCTTACCACTTCCTACTACATAGACATGAGACAGATAAAAACAACTATTCGAAATCAGGTTTTCTATTTCAGCGGGATAAACCTTTTCAGCATTACTCAACTTTAAAATTCGATCTTTCCTTGAGATCAATCGTAATCCATTTGGAACAAATTCTCCCACATCTCCAGTATAGAACCAGCCATCATCGTTGAGGACCGTCTTTGTTGCCTCTTCATTTTTATAATATCCCCTCATCACATTGGGTCCCGAAATAACTATTTCATTATCTTCCGATAACTTGATCTGAATTCCAGGGATTGGCAAACCTACTACCCCTGGTATTCGCTTTTTCGCAGGGTCGGTGACTGTACAACATGGAGACGTTTCTGTCAATCCCCACCCCTCGATCACAGGTATCCCTCGAGATTCGAATATTTCAGAGATGCTTGTGGGTAAAGGAACGGCTGCAGTAAACACAAATCTTAACCCTGTCTGGAAAATTAGATGTTCCACATCAGGATTTTCCATGGCACGAGAGGTGATCTCTTGATACACCTTTGGAACACTGAAAAAAATTGTCGGTTTCACTTGTTCCCAATTACTTAACAGTATGTCCGTATCCTTCCCAAATCCATGTTCTAAGGAGAACAATGCTCCATTCGTGATGGCAGCAAATAATTCAAATATTCCACCAAAACTGTGATACCAGGGAAGATAAGAAAGAAAACGGTCGTCTGAGGAAATATTCCATAACACTTTCATGGCTGCTTGTTGAGAGAGAATATTTTGGTGCGTTAACATCACACATTTGGGAATTCCCATGGTACCGGATGTAAACATCATAAGTGTCACCGTATTGGGTGCTAAATCAAAACCGAGGGTATCTTCATCCCCACTCACTGATTGAAGCAGTTCAGTAAAGGGTATCAGAGGAATTGATCCGGATGATTCCACATTTTCAAAATGAAAGATTCCTTTCAATTGTAATTTCTTATTAACACGATCAAGTTGGCTTTGATCAGATATAACGAGAAAGGTGGCATCACTGAATTCAATAAGCCGGCTGGTGGTCTCTTTGGGATAGCCGGCAAAAATAGGAACAGAAACACCTCCCGAAGCCATCACCGAAAGCTCCATCTCCAACATCTCAAGGCGGTTTCTGGAGAAAATGGCAACCTTATCACCCCGCTTAAACTCAAACCGTTTCAAATTTGCAGAAATGTTTTCTATTGCTTTATAGAATGCTTCCCAAGTAATCGGTTCATATCCCTTACCCCTGTCTTCCTGGTAGACAGACTTTTCACCAAACTGAGCACAATTATCTTTTAACATGGTAGCGATGTTCGAAGGAAACTCAGGGAGAGTGTGGGGAGATATTAGTATTTCACTCATAATCAAGATTCAGTTTGTGGTGCATATTTTGTGATACGCCTGTCATATAGTCCCGACCCCCCCCCCGACAAGTCGGGGTCGGGGAAAAAGAGTATCGGGGTAATACGTGAAACTTAAAGCGTGATGCTTATCAGAGCAATTCTGCCAGCAAGCAAGCAAAAAAAAAATCAACTCTACGCGAAAATTTTAGGCACTTAATTCTCGTCATTTCTTATATCCTGTCTCTTATGCATTATGTTCTACTTTTTACTCCTCACGCTTCTGCCAATTTGAGGTATCTGTATCCACCCCACAGTGCAGCGCCAACAGCACCCGCCAGAGGTGAATACTCGTTTGTTATAACCTCCAGATTCATATTTCTGACATCAATTGTCTCTTTAATAGCTGCTACAAGACCAAGGTTCAACGCCATACCACCTGTTAATACAACAGGCGATTCTGCCTTGAGCCTAGACAAAAGTCTCACAACTCTATTGGCGATGGTGAGATGTATTCCCTTGATAATATCTTCAATTTTAACCCCGCGGGAGACCATGTTGATGACATCCGTTTCCGCCAAGACAGCACACACACCACTGGGTCTTTCCGGATGTTTAGATTTTAAAGAGAGGGTGCCCACATCGCTCAGATTCAGCCCAAGGTAACGAGTAATATTTTCCAGAAACTGCCCTGAACCTGAAGCACATTGACCTGTCATTGTATATTTCAACACTCTGGCATCCCGACCTACCTTAATCGCCCTGCAGAATAGAGAGCCCAGATCTAATACTGTGCTAACTTCGGGGAAATAATAGTGTGCCCCTTTCGCATGAGTTGTCATTCCGTAAAAGTGCCCTTTTTTCCGCTTTACCAACTCCCCTTCTCCTGTGGATGCAACATACGATACATCTTCATATTTCAATCCCTGCTTTTCTAACACCGTATCCATCGCGTGTTCGATAACAGTGGAAGGATTTCGTTTGTGAATCTTATCATTTATCTTCTCCAGAATGATAGGAGTCTCTCCATAAGACATCAGGATGGTCTTGATAAAACTGCTTCCTACATCAATGCCAATTGTGTAGATCATTTTCTTTTGTTTCCCGAAGGGACTCCGTTGGAGCAAGTGTTAGAGTGTTCGTGTGCTAATGTGTTTATGAACTCGCCAGGAATCTCAATCCATTCGGGGATATCACCTGCTTTTTTAAATGTTGAAAAAAGTTCACGCACAACATCCTGTCCTGCTTTGATTGTTTCATTTACGCGTTTTAATAAACCTAGAGTAATGTTCCTTGTCTCATCTGCTTTTTCTTGAATCTTTTTTACTTGGTCCGATGGAATAAAGTTTTGATCCAAAATCACATACAGTAAGCTTTTTACTTCGGAGCACGAACTTTGAGAAATATCCAAGAATCTTATGAATTCTTTTCGATGAAACCTTGCAAACCCCTCTGCTATGTTGGTCATCGCAGAAACTGCCGCACTTCTAATTTGATCTCTCAATTTATAATCCTTTGACAAACGACCTCTGTTGGAAATATCATAAACTTTCTTTACCAATTCTCTCGCTTTTTGCCAGCATATCAAATCTTTCAACCTTCGCCATAAATCTCTCCTATCTATTGTCCCATTCTAATGAATATACGTGAACATCTTAGTACTCGAACACTTGAACACCCTAACACCTGAACACTTTTAATCCCTTCTATTTTTACTCAGTAATGCTGCCCCTAAAGCTCCCATAAAAATTGAATCCGGGTGAATATTGATCGTTAAATCTCCATAGTTCTCTTTTACCATTTGGGATACATATTTTACCACTGCCGGGTTCCGTGCAACACCACCTGTGAAGGTGAATTCATTTCTCACACCTCCGGAACGGGCAAGGAGAGAAAATGCCCGCATGACAATCGCTTTGTGTAATCCTGCTAAGATATTTTCCCGTTTTTCTCCAAGATTCAAATTCTCCCTTAATTCCGCACCCGCAAAAACGGTGCAAGTGCTACAGATATTGGTTTCGTAATCGCACTCCAATGCCATAGGACCCAGTTCACTTACACTCAAGCTTAGCTCA
This sequence comes from Fidelibacterota bacterium, assembly GCA_004124475.1. Classification (GTDB taxonomy): domain Bacteria; phylum Fidelibacterota; class Marinisomatia; order Marinisomatales; family SCKK01; genus SCKK01. Next base: position 29,500 of record SCKK01000032.1, on the reverse strand, counting down.
TCCGCAATGTATCCAAGATATCGACCACATCCAGCAGCACAACGATCGTTCATTTGAAAGCTGGTTACCAGACCATGTCCATCCACCTGAATCGCTTTAGTGTCCTGCCCTCCGATATCCAGAACCGTCCTTGTTTTCGGGAAGAAATTATGGGCACCAAAAGCATGGCATAAAATTTCGGATTTGATATGCTTTTCCTCAAAAGGAAGAAGTTGTCTTCCGTAGCCGGTTCCTATGTAGTCCGCAGGTGCTAGATCCAATGATGCTACGGCATCCACTCCACTTTTGAACTTATCCAGTTTTCCGTTTTTATTGTCTACTACAAGGTCAACGGCATTCATCACAAGTTCTGAAAAATCAAAAGAGACAACTTGATTCTCAACGGAAAGAATAGAGACTTCATAAATTGAAACAAGGTCGTCAAACAAGCTTTGCTCGAGAGACTCAATTTCATGCATATAATGCGCGCTAAATATATCCCGAAAAAATTGTGTGGAAGTACTCACAGTACCCGCTAAGAATTCACTTCTGATATCTGTCTCAATTTTTTTAAATACTTTATCCAATTCATCATTAAGGATATGTTTTATCTGTCTCCTTTGCTTTTCTTCAACTGTAGTTCTCATGTTATCATGGAGAATTTGGTACCGCTTATGAAATTGAAGATATTGGAAAGCAACTTCTACTTGGTTAATTATAGAATGAAGTTCATCAGATGATCCACCCACTTTATTAATACTATGAAGTAAAAGAGAAAACCGGGAATTATACTCTGCCTCCATGCGGGCTATTTCAGCAGCTGTTTCGTAGTTCGCCCGTGTATTGGTAATGCCTCGACCGATAATTGTACCCTTCTCATCCACAATGATTGCTTTGGAGGTAGTGGAGCCGAGATCTATGCCAAGATATAATTTCATTTTATTTATCTATTAAAGTATTTCCCATGGAGAAACACCCGAACATATAAACACTTCTTCCATTATGTTACGGCAAACATTTTCCTCTGATCAAGCATTTGGAAGAAAGAGTCCAACCGGTTTTTAATGTTTGAATAGGAATAGTACCGTGGATCGACCAAATCCGATTCAATAAACCCCACGGGGATTCCTAATCTGTTCTCAAGTTCCCGCATGATGACCAGTTGTCCTGCAGAAAACGAATTACAACTTTTAATAGAATTAATAAGTAAACCATCTGCCTTGTATTCCTTTAGTAAGCGGGCGAGCATGTCAATACGCATGGGCAGACTCAAATTTGTGTAACATCCCATACAATATTTTGCCAAGCTCCCCAACGGGTCTTGAGCGGAATGGCGAAACCCCTCATCATAAACACCGCCAACCCGAGTATAAGATGATGCCACGAACACCGCACCTAAGTCATAAAATATTTTCCAGAACTCCCGAAAGTGAGTCCAGTTAGGGGGCCCTTCTACCACAAGTCGATATTTTTCATCTATTGCACCTTCCGGTGAAATTGGACCTTGCCCTGCATCAATACGTTCTTCCACCTCGGACAGTAACTCCTGGTAATAATCCACACATCCATCAGTCCCCCGAAAGGCAGTGAAAATGGGTCCCACATAGTAGACGCCCCCAAAATAGGCATCAATAGGTGATGGGGTATGTTTTGCCGATTCAAAAACTTTCACCATCAAATCTTCCGCATTAGAAGAAAGATTCATCATTTGCCTCAGCCTAGTAGCATCAAACTTTTTCCCTGATACCTGTTCCAACTTGGGGATTACTTCGGTTTTCAACTGGTTTTTTACATACTCAACCATGTTACTCTCAATCCCACCATTGACTTGATAAGGAATGTGTAGCATGGCGATGGGAACCCCATTATAAAGTCTCTGCAAATTCTCAAACCATTTCATAAATACAAAACAGCCTGTATAACTCAAGAGAAGTAAGTCAGGGGAAGGAAGTTGCTGCCCGGTAGGCCCAATATTCCCGGAAAGCATCATACCAATATCACATTTTACATAGGCGCAGACGTCCTCGGAATATCCAGCGTCTTCAGCGCTCCGGATGTAATCTCTCGATTTCTTTCGCATACCGGACTGGAGAGCATTAATCTCAGGGTAAACAGGTAGCATATCAAAACTTAGGATCAATTCTATCAGATTCCCCGGGACAAATGTGTAAACAACCTTTTTTCCCGTCTCTTTGACCTGGGACAATTCCATGAAATGTTGGGACAACATCTGTTTTTGTTTAACCATGCTATTCTCTTTTTGCACTTGTAGTGACGCTTGGTTGGGCATTGACTTAAAGGTTGTATTCATCCCGAAGGTTCGGGATTCTTTTTATAAGCATTCTAGTGTTCTGGTTTTCAGCTGTTCGCGCAGCGTCCTTTGAACAAGTGTTAGAGTATTCGTGTGTTAATGTGTTTATGAACTCGCCAGGAATCTCAATCCATTTGGGGATATCACCTGCTATTTTATATGTTGAAAAAGGTTCACGCACAACATCCTGTCTTGCTTTGACTGTTTCATTTACGTATTTTAATAAGCCTAGAGTAATGTTCCTTGTCTCATCTACTTTTTCTTGAATCTTTTTTACTTGGTTTGATGGAATATAGCTTTGATCCAGAATCACATACAGTAAGCTTTTTACTTCGGAGCACGAACTTTGAGAAATATCCAAGAATCTTATGAATTCTTTTCGATGAAACCTTGCAAACCCCTCTGCTATGTTGGACATCGCAGAAACTGCCGCACTTCTAATTTGATCTCTCAATTTATAATTCTTTGACAAACGACCCCTGTTGGAAATATCATAAACTTCCTTTACCAATTCTCTCGCTTTCTGTTTACCCCGTTGAATAACGTTCATTTTGCATTCTTGACTTCTTTTCACAATATTCAATGGGGCCAGCATATCAAATCTTCAAATCTTTCAACCTTCGCCATAAATCTCTCCTATCTATTGTCCCATTCTAATGAATACACGTGAACACCCTAACACTTGAACACGCAAACACGTTAACACTTTAATATTCATGCCCATAATTTGATGGAATCGGAAAAAGTACCTACCTGCTCTTTAATAACCTGGAACTGCCCAAGATTTTCGTGATAACGAAAACTAATATGTTTGATGTGATATTTATCCATAGTCTTTTCAAGTTCTGGTCTGTCCAGAAGCGCCGGATCACAAAAACTGGGAGCACAGAAGATCACACCGTCTGCTTTGTGTTTTTTCACCAACCGAGCGAGAAAATTCCCTTTTGATCCATCACTATCGTATACACTTGATGAGAGAACTCTCTGCTCTAAATAGGCTCTGGCAAGCGCTTGCATAGGATCATTAGACACATCAATTATATCCCCTACAATCCACATGGCGCCGAGTTGAAAGTCGTCATCCACAATATAGCAACCTGCATTTTCTATGGTTTTAATCATTCCCATGGGAGGTTGCTCGCAAAATGATCCGGTAATGATCACCCGAATTTTATCTTCCGGCTCACACTCTATCTGTCCCAAAAGAGTAATAACATTTTCGAGATAATTGTTATGATCCTCCACAGATATGACATAGCCCGCACGCATGACAGCATAGAAATCGGCTGTTGAGATTTTCCATGGGGTTGCACTACGTATGTTCTGCAACTGTGAAATTAATCGACGATTCTTATTATACAGTATTATAGAGTGATTCAAATCCCTTGATGAAACCTGAATCCCATTCAGCTCAAATAATTCCTGTTGCAACTTCCAAAGTTCAAGAGAATAAAACTCCCCCCCAACACCCCAATCAAAGTTTTGTGGATAATCAAGATATTTGATGAACTTTCCTGGAATAATAATTTTGAAAACCCCGGATAGGTTGCGGATGACATCACATATTGATGGAAAGATGAAACCATCAATGTCTGCGTAATTTCCATCTAACGCCATTTCAATCACACTTCTTGGGAGATGACAAATATACGACTGAAAATATGCATCCCCTTTGATCACCTGAAGATGGCTACCTCCACCGAACAATCCTACCGGCAGCATACCGGCGGCATGAATAATCTCCCTGGGAACATAAATAGGAAAATACCCAATTGCTTGACGACTTGGATTATCATTTTTCCAATCAGATATGTACTGAAAGTTAAGGTCATCCAGAAGAGACCACCCAAACTTCAAAGCTTCCTCCAATTCCTCAAACGTGTTTTTGTTGCCAGTCATATATGCATGGAGATGAAATTATCAGCTACCGATTATTTGATTTGTCCCAGATACGAATTAAAAAATCCCTGAGAGTGGTTAGCTCACTTTGTGATAGTACACTTGTAATATTCCGATCAATATTTGTCGCTATGTTGTCTATTATGCTAAGGAGGTTGTTTCCTTTCTTGGTAAGATAAATGTTGATCACTCGGCGATCAGTAGAAATCCGTTGTCGTTCCACAAGACTGTCCTTTTCCAATCGGTCCACCAATCCCGTGGTGGCTGGGTTATCTAAAAATATTCGATTGGCGATCTGTGTAAGTGACAGACCATCCTCATGACCAAGAGCGCTGAGTACAGCGTGTTGAGATGCTGTGATACCAATTCCTGAAAGCTCGCTGTCCAGCGCCCGTTTCATCCCTCTTGCTGCACGAACAAGAATAAATCCTAAACTATCTTCAAGATGCGTCATGTTCGAATCTTTGAATTTTTACTTTATTTGCTTCCATACCAAAGATGGAACGGTCAACTGCCAGAAATGAAGTAGAAAGATTAGTTCGTATACATATATTTCGCATACAAACAATATAATTAAAATTTTCATGCGAATCAAGACTAAGTAGGAAATTCATGATAATATAGCAGTAGATTTATGTGAAGACTGTCGGCAAAAAAGCGGTGTGTTCCCTAATCCCCACGACCGTACCACCGGACGCGCTTCTTGTCCCTCTTTGAGAATATGTGTACAATCTTACTTCCCCCGTCTTTTTTTCTTGCCCTTGTGTGATATGTGGTCTTCTAACACAATGCGGAGGTAGTCCGATAAGCTGAGGCGATCGGCTTCAGCAAGCACTTCTAAGGATTTCTTGAGAGATGGGGATAGACGAAGAGCGATAAATTCATCTTTGGTTTCCATGGTTGTATAGTATAACGTTGTTATACATTTTGCAGGTAAATTTTAGGTCTGTGAAGGACTGTTTGCTTTCCTTTTACCCTACGGCCGGGAAATGCCAGGGTTATATTCCATGATGGCCGCACACTCCTCGAAGTACAGTTCGTCAGGGTACGGAGGAATATATACCTCTTCTGTCTGGTCGGGAGCAGGGCAACAGCCAGAGAACTCGGAATAGATGAGTTAAGGGCAGATCTCAAGCCTGAGGATAAGATTAAGCATGTAGAGGCGTTAGAGCACAAGTATGGGGCTGTGGCCATGGTGGGAGAGAATGGTCACATCAACGATCCTGACTTTGTTGGTCATTCCTACTATTTATTACCTCTGGCGTTCAATCGAAGTCAGGGAAAGAGTACAAGAAGCCTAAATTTAAGTAAATTAGCTACCTAACGTGAGTCTGAGCTGCAGAGGATTTAAGAGCACTTAAGCTGCTGTTTAAAATGAAGTTTAAAGAGGGCCTCAAAACCAGCCCAAAAGCAGGAACCCTCTGTTAGCTCAAGACAGTGTTAGAAGGAAATTTTATCAAACCGAGTTCGAGGTCCGCTGTCTCCCGTAATCTCAGAAACCTTCTTAATTTTAATGTTTCAACACTCCTACACGTATTGTGCCTGATCCTGGATTAATGGTGCTACCCGAAACATTTCTAAATATAACACGAACCGTATTTGCTGATTCTACATGAGCATTAATGAGAATATTTTGTGTGGTTATTGATGATATCGTCGCCAACGCCAAATCACCGACAGCTACCCCATTTACAGTTACAGTAGTATGATTGACCTGTTCATGGCTTAGGCTTGGTATGTTGTAGGCTTTTGTCGCTATCAAGTATTTCTTAATCAATGAGCCGTCACCGATTTTCAGACCGCCATCTTTTATATTTAGGTTTGTTGTTCCTGTGCCACTAGTAACAATCTCTACATCCCCATTTCCATTTGTACCAACTAAATCTAATTGTAAACTTCTAGTAGAGCTATCTTGATGTAGTTTCCATAATCCTGATACAACCTCATGAGTAATGTGCAGATCTTTGAAAGATATGTTTCCTTTACCATGAAACATAAGATTATGAGAGCGATTTCTACCTAATATAAAGTTATCATCTCCATTATCCGTCCAGTCATCATCTGCTGCTCTTCTGACGCCAAAAACCAAATTGTCTCTACTTCCGTTTTCCATGATGCCATTGCCTAAGGTGTTATTTTCGAGATATGGGAAAAAGAAATTGTGACCTTCTGAATTCCCGGTTATCTTGATTCCATAACCGCCATTGCCTGCAGCATGTAGTCCAAAGAACTGGTTATCGATGCAATTATCTAATCTTAAGCCATCTACTGTGTTATCTCTCAAGTCCAAGCCAACTACAACACCCGTATTTGCATTCGGCAAACCAGCGCCGTCATCATGAATAAAAATTCCATGTTTACTGTTATTGAGGCATAACACATTATATAGTCTCCAAAGATTATTATTATTTGAATTCTTGCCTATTCGTAAACCGTCGTTTCCTTGGTTACTTATGGTGACATCTGTTAGAACGCATCTTGTCTCTTCGATCGATATGCCATCCCCACCGTTGCCCGATTTTCCATCCACATGAATCCCTTCAATCTCTACCGATCCTACAGTAACTCTTATACCATCAAAATTTCCATCCTTTAAAATTCTAGTTCTACCTAACAATATTCCACTATAATTGGATGAGTGGCCCGCGCCTATTATTTTCAGACCAAACACGTTGACATTTATTGACGACTTTATTAGGTAGGTCCCTGCCGGAAAAAGTACTACTCGTGCGTCGCTTGTGCTGGCGGCACCTATTGCATTATTAATCGCACTAGCGTCATCTGCTACCCCATCCCCTACTGCACCATGGTCCTTGACATTTTCGAAACTCATCTTAAACCTCCATATTTTAAAATGAATGAATTTTAATTTAATAAAATGGTTTAACAAATCATAGTGATAGTAATAGTGAGAATATGTTTTAGAGAATGTCCTTTACCCGCAGGTGACCATATATGAATTAGGTTGAAGGCTAAATCATGCAATTTTTTGGATATAAAAAGATCCTGGCTCTCTATCACTTGTCAGGAATGGACATTTATCCTTGAGTTTTTCGTAATGATTGTGGTGTAAGTAATTCAGCGCACCGATGATTTTCCAATCTCTATTGGATGTTAAAAAAGCTTCTAGCAAATACTGCTCATTCCAGAATCTGACCTTTTCTTTAACCCATTCATCTGGATAGTCTTTGGGAGAAAAAATATCATGAATGTGTACAATAACTCCTCTTTGTAAAGTAGGAAGCAATTGAAGATATTCGAAAAGAACATCACCCTGAGGCCTTATGATATGAGACGAATCGATAAAAAGGATATCGTTCTCACCTAGCTCTGAGAATAAATTGCTATTAACATCCTCAACCTTTTGACGTATGACTGAAACACCAGATTTTTCGAGCCACGGCCTTCGATATGGCTCAATACAAATATGTTTGCATTTGTAACTTGTTGTCTCTTTCTTATTTCTTGCAATGGCCTTCATTGCCATTAATGTGGAATTGCCACTTCCAATCTCGATGATTCTCTTCGGCTTCTTTAATCTAATAAGGCTATACCAATATTCAGCATCACCCGATGAAAAAGCTCGGTTACTCATATAAAAAGTTAAATCATCCACTTTCGAAGTCGGAATGTTATTTAGTTCTTCATTGAAATTAAAACTCGCCAGTATTGTTAACTGTTCAGTTACATTCCAATCTATGCCCGGAAGCCTTCGATTTTCAGATAATGGATATCTGATTTCCCGTTCATCAAAGAGTGGCTCATGGTAATGATTCCTGATTGGAAATACTCCGACATTCAAAAGAACTTTTTTGCAAAATGGAAGCCTGTGAACGCCTGCACGTCTAATAATTTTGAGCAAAAAAGCACTAGGGTAGACAAAGGGAGATAAAAAAACATCGACAATAGGAATAAAAAATTTAATAAACTTCTTCATGAACACTCCATACGATTATCTCAATTCAGTTATTCTTCTAACCTATAAGTAAGTTGTTTTTCTGGATATTAAATTTATACGAAATATCAAATCAAAAATTAATAAAAATATTGTATTTTTGGTAAATATTTTCATATAATGTGAATGTTATCCAAATCTGCTTAATAAGACAATATGTATTTTATCCAGCGTATGTTAAATACCATATGAAAAAAATACCTGATAAAATTCATAATCATTATGTTCCTTTTTTAAAACAGAAGGAAATTTTATCTGATCAGATACCTTCCTATTTAAAATGGTTACTTGAATTCAACTATTAAGTGCCTGCCTGGTCGCCTGCCCGTCGCCAGACGGGGCAGACAGGCAACTCAATTGTTTTTCCCTGATCATTCACAAATCTTGTATATGCGTTTAGCATCCGCCCTTTACCGAACATCGATCTCTTATTATACCAAATAGTCAGATGATCGATGACGATTTGCGATGACCCTGATGGCGCATCGCCTGATAGGAATGTCGTGAAAACAGTAGCCAGCGAATCTGGAAGAACAAGATACCGGTCAACTGGAATATACAGCCATCTGGTGATTTGGTAGACGCCAATTACCGGCCCCTTCGTATACCGATTATCAACAACACCAATTCCTGTCAAGTCCGAGAGAGACGTATGACCCGGCAGTTCAATGAATAGCGTATCGGATGTAAGATTCGTTAATTGACGCTTCTGGGCAGAAATAACTGACAATAAAAAGAAGAGTAATACAACAAACGCTTTACCTGTGTTTTTCAATGGTATATCGCTCCTATTGGGAATGGATTGAATCAAATGATAAATGCTATTCACATCATTCAAACAGCCAACACTTTTTCAATGAGTTTGGAGACTTACTTCTTTGTCAACGTCCAAACCCCATCCCAGTTATCCCCGGGTGGGTTAGCTTTCCAGTGCTCACAGCGGGGAATGTAGACGCGGCTGGGATTGGTTTTCCGACCCGGAAACATATCTTCCAACTCATCGGCTGCTTTAAAAGCTTCGATGGCTTTATCCCATTTCTGGGCATTATATAGGTCTTGGGCTTCATGAAAAGCCTTCAAGTATTTCTCCTGTTCGGATGTCAGGGTTCCTGCTTCACAAATGAGTTCAAATACGCGGGCTGGCTCTGTTTTTCCCATTACACGAACATAATCCAGATTACGCCACACAAATTTCTCCTTACACGCTTTATAAGTTCCTTCCGCCACTTGAATATAAACTCCATACTGCTTCGCCGATGCTTCCAGTCGAGCCGCTAAGTTGACCGTATCTCCCATCATCGTGTAACTCATCCTCGTTGTTGAACCCATGTTACCTGTAACCAGGGGTCCTGAATTAATACCTATGCGATTTTGCATATGGTGGACAATCACCGGCCAACGATCTCTCTCGGAAGCCCATTTCTCGCGAAGCTCTGTAAGACCCTGTTGCATCTTTACTGCAGTAAGACATGCATAATATTCATGTTGCTCAACAGGAGCAGGTGCGCCATAAAAAGCTACGATGGCATCTCCTATATATTTGTCCAACGTCCCCTTGTTATCAATAAGAATGTTGGTCATCTCTGTTAAATATTCGTTCAAAAGTTCCACTAAATCCGAAGCGGTAAGTTTCTCTGAAAATGCTGAAAAACTTTGAATGTCCGTGAAATACGCGGTAAGATATCCTTCGTCTCCGCCAAGCTTGGGCTCCTCCTTATTTTTATACATCTGATCGATGAGCTCCGGAGAGATATAGGCACCAAACGTATTTTTAAGAAAACGCTTATCTTTCTCAGCAATAAAAAAATTGTACAGAGAAATTCCTAAATATGTCAATCCTATAGTGATTACGGGTCTTACAATTTCCCACATGATCAACTGTCCGAGAAACTGACTGTATGAAAAAATAACCCAGCCTACTATACCAATTAATGGAAAAGGTACTGACCATAGTGGCTTAGGAGGTATACCAACTATAATTCCAAGCAGTACACTGATTAATAGAATCGCCATAAGATTTGTCTGACTGTCCGTCACCTTGACGAATTCATTTTTCAATATACTATGAATGATGCTTGCGTGTATTTCCGGTCCAATAAAGGTCTCTTGAACCGGGGTGTTCCGCAAATCGAATAGTGCCGGAAGTGAGGATCCTACGATAGCAACCTTCCCTTCCCAATATTCCGGGGGAAGCATTTCCGGATCGAAACAGTAGCTATACGGTAAATAATAAAACGTCTTGGCATATCCATAATAATTCACATACATCCGACCTTCATCATCGATTGGGATCTCCCTGACAATCTCACCCGCCCGATTTCGAAGCCGAAGTAGATGCTCATCAAAGTCATATTCGAAGCCATCCTGGGGAATGTCAAGAATATCCCGCACCGCCGCCAAAGATAGAGAGGGATATGTATGTTGAGGTCCTTCAAAATAGATAGCAGTGGGAGCTCTTCTACTTATCCCATCCTCGTCTTGAGGAAAATTAACACTTCCAGCTCCTTTGGCGACGTCTAATAGCGCCAGGTGGGTATTTCCTAATCTCTCAGCATTGGGCAATTGGATTGCCTGATCATTTGGCAGGTGAAGAATATGTCTTACCGGATTGTATCCTTCCGGCTCGGATGCCATCACATATGCAAAGTTTAATGAATCAGATTGCTCGAACACCAGTCCGTGATATACCCTATCACTCTGAGCAGTGGAACTGATAAACCATTCAGGATCATGAGATATTAAATACTGTTCCGTTGCCTCATAGAGATCTTCATTCTCAGGTGGGATGTTATCAAGTAAGGCGCTTACCAATTCGAAATTATAAGAATCTTCAGGATCGAAGATGACATCGAAAAGTAACGCTTTGGGGTTCCCGGAAGTAACGACGTCAATTAATTGACCGTGGTATGCGTGAGGCCAATCCCTGAAACTCCCTAAGGCATCTATAGAGTTTTGATCAATATCAATGATCACCACATCCTCAATAGATGCTTCCTCAACGCCGACTACCTTTGCCTTCATACGAGAATCATAGGAACGATACTCATAACCGTCTAACATTGTTTTTAAAAAAGGGATCGTTTGAGTACTCCAGCTCACTAAGAGCCCCACAACCAGACCGATGCCGGCGCCGATTCCTATTCGTTTTAGAAGGTCAGACATCTTTAATTCGAGTAGTTAAGTGTTTCTCGTAAAGATTATTTTGGAGAATGTGTTTAGGTGTTATCGTGTAAGGGTGTTTCAGTCAGTATCATTAGAAAACTTGAATACTCGAATACTCAAACACTGAAACACACCTATTCTTCCCCATCCCGCTCTTTATTCCATTTCACCCAATCAAGGTCGCTATCAGTGTCTTTGTCGAATTCAAAAATGTGGTATTTTCCATCTTTCCTAATATTGATTTGCATCCCCTCTACAAGGATGATCCATTCTTCAAGGGTGACCTCATATGGACCTGCAACCTGTTCGGGGGCTTCAACTTCTTGAACAGGTCCAAGCTTGAATTTCGGAGGTCCTCCTCCCTTTTTCTCAATCTGTTCCTTCCGCATCTCCTGTACATTTTCCACCCAATTCACATCAACCTTTCCATCGTAAACCAACACGGAACTTTCCTCTTCGCCCGCTTCAACCCGGTATTTGGTTCCACGGATAGCAGCGACAGCCGTTGGGGTACGGATAGCCACATTCTTCTTTTCACCAAACGCTGCTTTAGCGCTTACCCAGATTTTCCCTTTGCTGAGGTTTGCATTAAAATCCTTCTTCATCGGTTTTACACTGGCTTCCGTAAGTTCCAGTTCTGAGTTTTCACCAATCCGCATTTTCCCTCCACCAGTCAAAGTTATTTCAGCCCTGGAGCGGGCTTTTGTCCTGATTCTATCCTGAACGTATACTGGTTGCTTTACCTCGGCTCGCACCCACTCCGATGATTCGGATGACCGGACTTCAACAATACCTAGTGGTAGCGTAATTTTCCCGAATTCCTGAGCGGGTGGTGAAAATGCTAATAAACTCAACAATAAAACTGAAAAAGTGATAAACAAGTTATTTTTCAAAGGCATTAGCAATTTCCTCCTCCTATTGAACTTAGTACCAAGACAGCATTCCGAAGTTTCGGAATTTGTGCTGCTCAATCAGCCTGCCCGCCCCACTTTGTAAATAACAGGCGGGGTAGATCGAACTACTTTAGCAGAACCAACTTCCTCGCCTGGTGAAATTTAGTCGCTCCATCTTTCCGCACAGTTAAATAATAAAGATAAACTCCCGTCGCAACACCTCGTCCAGCATCATTCTTCCCATCCCACAAGATTGCGTGCGACCCTGCAGTAAACTCCTGCTCCGAAATAACAGCTGCAACCTTTTGACCTAAAATACTATAAATAGTGAGACTGACCTTGCCGTCTTCCGGCAACCCAAACCGGATGGTCGTAATAGCATTGAATGGGTTTGGAACGTTCTGTAACAAAGTGTAGTCTGTTGGTACAAAATTATAATCTTTTATGACCTCTTTAGTAAATGAATCAGGTCCTACTACCAGACTGAAATTTCTTTCGATTTCCGAACCCGTAGAAACAAATCGGTATTGATTCATTTCCTGTGCCTTGTGAACAATCTTCAAATCCATATCAAGGACAAACAAATCCCAATCCAGAGGAAGTTCTTTAATCTTTTCAACGTCAAGGTTTACATACCCTTCCTGATTAGTCTTGACCACAAACTGCCAGAGATAGCCTTCCATTCCTTCCGGTTGAATATCCTGAGCATATAATCCACCACGAGATTCCCAATTACGATTATCGAATGCAAGTGTGATGTAGTCTCCGATAACAGGCGGTTCGTGGCGGTCAAACTCATCCCATGTCTCTGATGCAGATAAGATGACACCAAAAACATTCTCGGAATCGTTAACATTGCCGGTAGAGGCTTTTACCCTACCGCCCCAATTCAATGGATGAGGCACTCCTTCTACCATCAGCTTCGCCAGTCCCGGACCCCTTGGATTCACCTTGATAGATGTCGCCTCATGGGCATATAGCCAGTAGCCCTTGCCCGGATCCATCATGTTCGTGGTGCTGTAACCAGTACCGTCGTATTCATAAAAGGGTAGCTCAATAGACCCAACAGTGTATTGCAGATCATTGATGTCATTACCAAAGTTGTAGGGAGTACCGATCTGGTTCCATCCCTGATCGAGATTTATCGTGTAGGATGGAATCAGCCGGGTGGATGTGCCTGAACCACTCATCAGAGTTGTTGCGTCAAGAGTAATAATCCAGAACGCCTTGCCAGGATCAAGCTTGTCCATGGAAGGATACTCCTGATAGCCATTGTTCTTCCATCGGAATAGTCGAACCTGCGTATTATCATATTCCTCAAAAAGGATAGGCTGTGCATTTTTATTGTTTAGGTCTCCCGGAACGGATATCATTGAATACGTTTCTGGTGTTGTACTGTAAATAAATAGGGAATCAAACTCCACTCTAATTTCTGTCGTATCTGTCGTAATTCTTCGATTCAGACTGTCGTTTGCCGACACAAATCCAATTAGCCCCTTATTGGTAACACGATTCGCTTGTATTATCCCTCGATACATGTCCCCACCTAAAGGATTAATAATTGCATCCCTGATCGTACTATCACCTCCAATCCAGTATCTCAGCCTAAGTTCTTTCAATCCCGCATCCGCCGTCGCCCGTATATTCACGGCCAAAGGATTATTCTCTTTTGCTGTGACTCCTACCAAGTCGACCGTAACCTCAGGGAGTGCAGGTACAAAGTTTGTGCCACTTGAATCACTCCCAACCGTCCATTGGCTGAAGGAATTCTGGCCCACAGCACAGATTATGTTATTCCCTTCGTCATAATTAATATCAGACTGATTCACAATTGTCCAATTATCATCTGAATAAAGGTCTCTTTTTATAATCTTTAGAGAGTTAAAGTCACGAATTCCAGGGATGGGGTTTCCAGACAGATCCAGATCACTTAAATCAAAGCATATGTCAGCAGAAAAGTCACCTTCAGCCAAAGTTGAACTAATTTCCCAGTATCGAGGGGCAACTGCCATATTTTGATCCCCTGCAGCATTGGTCGGAATAGTTCCATCAATAAAAGTAATCACAAGCGCTTCGCCCGGGTTGTTCACACTCAAAAAGTTTACAGTAGCAAATACTTCCTCATGAAGATCGTATAGTCCCGTATTAACACTGTCTATAATTTCGGTATTAATAGTCACGGTTCCTGTGGCATAAACGTCTATACTAAAATCAACAGTAAAATTTGATGTGGATGCATTGAATAATTGAAAAATGAGATCACCAGTAATAGTACCAGGTGCATCCGGAGATTTAATCACCATGAGTATCCCCCCTGTTTCGCCAGGAGATACACGTTTGGGGAAATTTTGAACAGAAAAAAATATGTCAGGCAAGGAGCTCACAACATTTGTGATAACGTAAGGACCATTGCCACTGTTAGAAAATAAAATCCCGATAGAATCCTGAGCATTCTCTTCTGCAACAATAAACAAGTTATCATTTTCTGTTTCAAATTTACCGGTTCCGGGAAGCCAGGCATCCATATATACATTAATAACGCGATCACCTATCCAGTTATTATAATCCGGATCAGAATATCCATCCACATAAATCTCTGCAGCCTCCTCAAATCCCGTGGGTGTGATTATGACAGTAATTTTGTCTTCATCGGGAGAGGTCGAGCTACCCTCGCTCGGCTCTACAGATATAATCCAATCCAGGGTTCCACTGGAGTCGTACTCCACATAAATCTCCCAGTAGAGTATATCCTGTCCAACATTTCCCACTTGGAACTCAAGTGTGTCCACATACTCAGTAAAGTTCAGTTCCGTAGTGCTGATGCCGATTTGGGGACCAGCACCAGGTGGAAACAGATCAAAATCGATGCCATAGGCACTCCCACCCGATATCTGAAACGTGCCGCTCGCCCCTTGCATTTCATCGGATTCAGGCCAATAGTCATCATCCTTATCGAGAAATGCCCTCACCTCCCAGCCAGAAGCGTCGTAGATCCCGGGGTCGTCAAAAGCATAAAAGAAGTCGGGAGGAAATGAGATCCCCTGATTCACGAGCTCGAAATCTGGACTCCACTCACTGCTGTTGCCGGGCTCAAAGAGACCAATGATCAAGTTTCCGGAAGCGCTCTCACCGGAATGAATGTTTCCTTCCACATGGCCGCCTGGTTGACTGCTCAACACAAAATCCACTCCCATAAGCTCATTGCTGGCTGGAACATTGAGGTTACCCTTCTCGCCTTGCGGCTCATCTCCGTCCAGACTACCGTTCCCGTTGGCATCGAAAAAGGTACCCACAACGTAAGGTACTCCCGGCTGAATTCCCGAGTCCACAAACTCATACGATACGGAAAACGGTGGATCTACTCCCCACTGCAGACTGAGGTCGGGAGAATCAAAATCTGGATTCTTACCGGGAAACCAGAGCCCCATAAATACCTGTGCTGGCGCCCATTCTTCATTCAAGCTTACATTCCCAGCGATGCGACCTTCAGCAACAGGACCTAATGGTTCATCAGGATCCCAGGTTGGGTTTCCGGTAATTATGGCATGGTGTTCGTGTCCGCTATCATCGATTAACTGATTTCCGCTCCCTTCATTGCAGTGATACAGGAGATGCGTATTGCTATT
The DNA here is from genome assembly GCA_004124475.1 of Fidelibacterota bacterium. Lineage (GTDB taxonomy): Bacteria > Fidelibacterota > Marinisomatia > Marinisomatales > SCKK01 > SCKK01. The sequence goes on along the minus strand of SCKK01000032.1, from coordinate 13,675 downwards.
AGGACTATAACCCTGCGTCCAAGGATCAAAATTGTTAGGATAGTAAAGAGCTACGTCGCTAATTCGAATTACATCTGCTAAACCGTCAAATCCCTCCCCTATCTGCATGTCAGGTGGAGCAGTTGGAAGATTTCCGCCACCCGTGGCAATGGATGCCTTCATCTCACCGTCCCAATAGATAGTCATGTTAACGCCATCATAGTCAACCGCAAGATGATGCCATTCGCCGGGATTCGGGGAATGTTGCCACTCTATTTCCCCTATTCCTTCCAAACCAAAATAGAATTCCCCCGTGTCTCCATCGTATTCCAAATACGTCCAGTTATTCCTTCCAATCAGTTCGTACTGTTCACCTGGACCGTATGAACGGTGCAGCTTGAAAAACAGTTCCACCGTGATTTGCGGTCCTCCGTCCAAAACTGTAAAATTGGTCTCGGCATAGCCGCCAGTGGCGCCGAAATCAAAGGAGAAGCCACCACCAGCCCCAAAAGTCATAAAAATATCACCAGTATTGCCATAACCACCTGTCACCATGACTGAGGGTGACATACCTAATAATTCAAAAGGATCGGGCGTTCCATTGAAATTTTCATCGACAAACGCCATCACAAAGTAACCATCCCCATCTATAATAAAGGGTTCTTGAAAACTGAAATTAATATTGCTAACAGGAAAGACATAATTACCTAAGAAGCTTTCGGTTGACCTCTGATCCCAATAATTGGGGTCGGCGGTGGGTTCAAATAAGCCTACCCATAAATCTCCCGTGACGGTCTCTTTACTGGATACCGTCCCTTCAATAGTGCCACCCTGTTCACCTCCCTGTTGAGCCCCCTCATTAATCCAATCCATAATAAGCTGTATATCTCCCGGAGCTAAAGCTGGGTTAGGTGGAGGAGGCATCTGTCCGCCATAGACACCGGTATTTTCTACTTTGTTGTAGAGCACAGAATTGTTGGCATTGAACGGCTCGACCCGGAGAGCCGGGGCATAATTCGTGGAAGTAACACTCACCAACATACCATAACTATTCCCAGCCGTCAAATCGAGACCGGTTTGGTGACCCGCCACATGACACCCTGACAAAGCACAATTGGCACTAAAGATAGGCCGAATTTGTGACTCGTAGTCTACTCCGCCAACACCAAGGGGCTGCAACGCAAAGTTAATTCCACTTACAGACCCTGCTGACAAATCTATTGCCCCTGTGGCAAGGTCGCTCCCCCAAAACCCCTCCGCTTCGGGCATGAATGGTTGCTGGGTGTTATCTTCATCAAAAGTAACCATCACATAATATTGAGATCCCGCTTGAAGGATGGGATCATCAATGACATAAGAAACAGGAGTAATTAAATCCACGGGTGTACCTATTGGAAACCCAATAACAGGGGACTCAGGCGGAAAAGGCCACTGGGTGGGATTCTCCCACACATCGATAAAGATCTCCCCATTGGGATAGTTCTGTTCGTACCCGGGGTAGGTGATCTTGCCGGAGATGGTGAGGGCAGCAGGGGGCGCATCTTGAAGAAACAATACATACACCGCTCCCCGGTTTTCTCCGCCGTCATCATCATTATCGGCTCCCACGGCCAGGTCTGCGACTCCGTCACCGTCCAGGTCACCCAGTGCTGCAACAGATAGGCCAAAGCGATCGGAATCATCCAGCGTAGCGGTGAAGCTGCCCGCCGTGTCGCTGATCTTCTGGTACGACTTCACTACCCCATCGTTTTGCATGAACAACACGTACACCGCTCCTCGGTCAGCCCCGCCGTTGTTTTCGCCATAGGCTCCCACGGCCAGATCAGAAACACCATCACCGTCCAGGTCCCCCAGGGCGGACACTGATATCCCAAAGAAGTCACCATTATTCAGGTCACCGGTAAAGTTGCCCGCTGTGTCGCTGATCTTTTGGTACGATTTCACTGTTCCATCGGTTTTCATAAACAATATGTACACCGATCCGCGATCTTGCCCCCCATCGTCATCCTCAGGAGCTCCCATGGCCAGGTCGGCCACCCCATCTCCGTCCAAGTCCCCCAGGGCGGACACCGAGGTGCCAATGGTGTTGCTATAACTCAGCGTGGCCGTGAAGTTGCCTTCCGTGTCGCTGATCTTCTGGAACGACTTCACTGTCCCATCAGTCTTCATGAACAGCACGTACACCGCTCCATGGTCATACCCACCGTCGTCATCGGCACAGGCTCCCACTGCCAGATCGGCCACCCCGTCACCGTCCAGGTCCCCCAAGGCGGCCAGCGAGCGGCCAAAGTAGTCAATATTATCCAGTGTAGCGGTAAAGCTGCCTTCCGTGTCACTGATCTTCTGGAAGGACTTCACCGTCCCATCGGTCTGCATGAACAGCACGTACACCGCTCCCCGGTCAGCCCCGCCGTCGTCATCATAATCGGCTCCCACGGCCAGGTCTATGACTCCGTCGCCGTCCAGGTCCCCCAGTGCAGCCACCGAGACGCCAAAGAGATCGCCATCATCCAGGGTGCCGGTGAAACTACCAGCCGTATCGCTGATCTTCTGGAACGACTTCACCGTCCCGTCGGTCTGCATGAACAGCACGTACACCGCTCCCCGGTCAGTCCCGCCGTCGTCATCAAGATAGGCTCCCACGGCCAGATCGCCCACCCCGTCACCGTCCAGGTCCCCCAGAGCCGACACCGAAAGGCCAAAGTGGTCAGAATTATCGAGGCTGGCGGTGAAACTGCCTTCCGTGTCGCTGATCTTCTGGAAGCTTTTGACGGTGCCATCGGAGGGAGTCTGAGCTGCCAAGGGGTGGGCGAGGATGAGAGCCAAGAGAAGGAACACGGGTGTGAATTTGTTGTAAATCTTTTTCATCATTTTCCTTTGTTTTCTTAAGCAAACACCCTTTTCAAAGGATCCTTAGGACAAGGTGCTTGTGCTTGATATGTGACCGAAGTGCCACGCACTTTTCCCATAGGGACTCCTTCGGAGGAAGTGCGTGGCACTTTTAATTTCCAATTTCTTACGGATTCTCCGGTGGATCAGGGGGATCGAGAAGTGGTTTCAATCCTTCATCAGCTTGAGTAGAAAAGTAATACGCTGCACCACCCCCGACACCTGCTAAAAGGACTGTCCAGAGAAGCCACTTTCGACCCTTCTTTTTTGGCTTTTCCTCTTTAACTGCCACTTCTTCCTTTTCATCTTCCACTTTAATACCTGCCAAATCCCTGGATACCACCACCAACAGATCAATCAATCCCTCAATATCACCTCTATGCTCCCGCTTGGAGACCCTCTCAATCTTACCTGTTGTAACATCGAACATCCGGACGTCCACTGTATACAGAGCCCCTATTTTCCCGATGCTCCCTGCAACCATTTTCTGCACACCCAAAAGTTTTCCCACTTCTACAGCGCACTCAGCCGAAGTACATCCTGTCTGCTGAAAACCCTGTTCCTCCAGGATCATCTCCATCTGTCCCCGTTCCACCAAAGAAAAGACACCCAAATCTACCAATTCTGAACGTAGTCGATCCGTTAAAGTAGCCGCCTCTAAAGCGGATATACCCCGACCTTCCATGTCAAGAACGGCAATATTGACCTTTTCTTGAGCGTACATTTTTACGGGAAAAGTAAATACAAATAATGTCCATGATAAGAAAACGCAGCAAAATTTCTTTAAAATATTCATGGGTAGCTCCCTGTTAAGATTTCATAACCCAAGTTTAATGGGTCTGTAGCACAAATACTGTGACGAGGATAACAATAGTGAAATTGACGGGGATTTGCAAGTGGATAATTAGAGAAAATAGGAGGCGGGAATAGTAGCGTTGGCCGTGACCCAGAGGGTCTCCTTTGGAGGGAGTGGCTGATGAATAGATCAGGTCAGAATGAGAATAGATCAATTCCATTCCAGATCCATAAAATAAGTGGTTTTAAAAAAGTCACGACTGGGGATTTTTATCAAGGTGCTGTTCTCAAGTCGGTAGAAATAGAATCCACTTGCCAGGTAGCCGGCATCCCATTCTACCCTATGGTTTCCTGCCACTCGCCAACTGCTAACTAATGTCTCAACATGCCAACCAAGGATATCGTAAATGGTTATCGTTACCTCAGCCCACGCAGGAAGATCAAAACGGACGGTTGTCATAATGTTGTCCCGCAGGGATGCCTTTGGCAAAGGAGTCGGGGTAGTCTACTCTTATGGATCATTTTCGTATAAATATGTGGGAATTAAAAAGATCACCTGAAATAAAAGTTAAATGTCACCTTATAAATTAATCTTTATTTTATCCTTAAAACCCCAATTCTCAAACCCGCCCAATTAAGCAAACACATCAAACGCTCCCTTGACCATCTTTACATGAATTGGCGTGCAACCGATGATCTCTCCATCAATGGTTAATGTCTCGTGGACAACGGGAAGAATAGAAAATTCCTTCACCTGATGGTATTCCACGATGGCATCTTCCACGTGGGATCCATCAAACACTTTGGGGAACATTTTGAGGAGTTTAAAACGGGAGGCATCCCGGACGATGACCAGATCGATCAGACCATCATCCAATTTAGCATGAGGAGCCATTTTCATTCCCTTCCCAGTATGTTGTGTATTACACCCTAATACAAAGACCCAGTCATCCTCATCCTCCACTCCATCAATGATTAATTTGGCTCTTTTCCTAACCAACCGAATCACTTCGATCAGTGTCATTATTGTATACCGGCTTTCACCCAGCCACCTGTATTTCTCCGCTCGATTGTTGATATCCGTACAAATTCCCCATCCAACGATGTTGAAGGACCAGATAACACCGTCAGCCGTGGTGATATGGGCAGCATCAATGGGACGGGTTTCTCCCCGAATAATGCGATGAGTTGCTTCTACAGGGTCAAGACATTCCATGTCACGCATAAAAGAATTCCCCGTGCCCCCCGGAATGAGCCCTATGGGGATTCTCAAACTGTCCTCCCGCTTCAACAACCCATTCACAATTTCGTGCATGGTGCCGTCCCCGCCGATGACGCAGAACCCATAATAATCAGATAAATCCATCGTTCGAATCATCTCGCCGGCATGACCGGCATATTCTGTCACTCGGATGTCTATTTCTACTTCAGCCTCTTCAAAAACAGGTTTGACCTTCTCCAATATGTCAAGACCTTTCTTTGTTCCTCCATGAGGATTAACTGCAAGAACGAATCGTTTTTTAGCCAATACTTTATTCCTCATTTATCGCCATAGAGAACAGCGAGTTAATAACAAATTATTCAACAATAATTTCCTCAGTGACTTCGATGGCTATTTTGATCTACCCCATTCCAGATCAAACAATGGTAGAAGGAGCCATTGGGTCCCGAACGGATATTCTCCATATACAAGTTTATATCCAACCAATATTCTGAAGTCGGAGTGTTTATTCCAGATGAATAATCCTTTGTGCTCAAAAGTAAAATCTTCATCTGCTCCAGGTAAAAGAATCATATCCACATCCGATAAGAATTGAAGCTTCTTCGTCAGTTGTTGAAAAAGGTCTGCACCCAGGTTTACGGCATATCCATTGTAGTAAACACCCAGTCTTGGGAAGACAATTGGAAGATCGATGGTTGTGCGGCTGTCCAACATACCATTTTTAATAGCGAACGAAATCCCTCCTTTTCCTGTTAATAGTGTTTTCACCCCAATCTTTTTAGTCATAAGCGCTTCATTTTTTATAGAAATCATGTGAGGAATCTGAGATATGGTAGGATCATTGGATATAATACCCCCCACATCCATTTCCGTCAGGGTAGAAATTCCGAATCCTTTTAGACGAAGCCTTCTCAACAGGGGTGTTGGATATATCATACTGTGTCTGGTTGCAAATTCCCATCCGTTGAATCGGGGATGAGCAACTTTGACTGAAATGTTGGGAATCTGAAAGCTGAGAATGGGATGGATGGACCATTCAATCCGCTCGGTTTGTCCAATCCTGAGGGGTTGGAATAGACCCATTTCCCACCGACCCTTTGGCAATATCGTTGCTGTACCGGATGACCAATTATTATTTCCTCTCATACTCAGTGGTAATAAAAGTAAACAAACAATAATTTTACCTATACCTGTTTTCATTACGGTATATGATCTATCAAAAGATTCAGGGTTGCGCTTACCGGAGCATGATCAGATAAATCAAAGGCATCCTGATGAGTGACAGTCGTCCCGGTTATCCACTCTAAATTTGTAAAAAGATAATCAAGCTTACGGTTCCAATCGTGACCTGTGGTTACCACGCTGTGAGTGAAATGGGGAGAATTGTTCTCCAGATATTCGCTTAATGGAAGGGCAGGATAAATGGAACTGTCATCATAAAAATCATTTAACCAATCGGTCTCATCATAAAAATCACTGCCGTCTCTACAGAAATCATCCGCATCTTCCGGACACCGGTCCTCATCACAGAAGTTTGTGGAATCGGAGGTTGGGGGAATTTCATTCAGATCACCGCCTGCAACGTAAATCGCTCCGTCAATATCTAATTCATGTAATATTTCCTTAAACATGTCAATTTGTTGCCGTTTTGTATCATCAGTGGAAAAAGCGGCTGCATGGATATTGACTCCATAAAAATCGAGAGGTAGGGATGTCGGAATATCTATTTTAACTTTCAAGATATTTCGCCGAGTCCAGAAATATTGTGTTAGAGCGCTCTGATCTCCCCTTAACGGCAATTGAATTCGTTCGGCTTTCGAAATCTTCCAGCGGGATAAAATGGCATTCCCCTGATCGATACGACCCATACCGTCACTCGGAATAAACTGAATCTGATGCGTGGAAGCAAATGCGCCATAATTCATATCAGTATGGTCCAATAACCATTGAACTTCGTCCACATATACAGTCCGCTTTGATTCGGCGTCCACTTCCTGAAGCAACAATATATCCGGATTGACCTGCTTAATTTTTTCAGCTAATCCTTCCAACCCTGTCATAACCTCCTTTTTTGTAAGTAGTACACGATCCCCACAGGAGTCGATGTACCAGGGAATACGAGCTGCTCCGAAACGGATGTTCCATGTCATGACGACAATTTCATCAATATCTTCTGGCGGAATAGCATCCGGTTCAGTGATGGATGCAGCTTTGTACATCACAGCATCTTCAACGTCCTCAAAAGTTGTGACGAGGGGATCACAACTCAAAAGGAACATGAACGAAAAGAGACACAAAACCGGAAAGGTGAATATCCACATAACAATCTTGAAATTCCTTATGTATTTAAGCAAAATTATAGGATAATTCTTGATAGCATCCCGAATAATAAACATAATCCATTGAGGTCTGTAAATCAATTCAGGGTTTGAATGATAATCATTCACGACATGAATAATATACTGGACACTTGTTCAGCATCTGTGTCCCAGAACATGATATACCTATTATTTGGCATAAAACGTAATAGGCAAAATGTATTTTTTCTTCTTTTTCTTCTTTTTCTTATAGGTCCCCCATTTATATTTATCAGTTTTTACAAAGACAAGATTTACGGTTCCATCCCTGCCAATTTTTAAAACACCGTACTTTGGGATATTGTCCCAATGTTCAGATAACACCATAGCTTTTTTTTCTTTTTTTGGTTTTTTTCCGGAAAAATTAGCATCCGTTAATTTTAACGTGTCACTCCATGTTTTTTCCACAAGACCAAAATAGAAAATATCGAAATAAACCAGCTCCTGTCCCACATCAAGACCAGTGATAGAGATAGAGACCCCTTTTGTTCGAAATGCATAACTATATATCTTCCCGAGGAGACTTGTATATTTTATTTTATCGCTGTTTGAAATGTCCGGTGCATTGAGGTAATCAGTATATGATTTTTGATATTCCATGGCATTAGACAATATTTCGGTTTTTGATAATTCGGATTTTATCACAACCGTTGGACCCTTCTTCAGTTTGATATCCCCACTCACGGTTTCACCTTTGATTGATAAGCCAGTTTTCCATAGGTATACTTTGGTGTCTCCAACTTCCAAAGACTTTTTCTCTCTGGTTAAATCAACGGTGACTTTCACAGATTCTCCGGGACGGGTTGTTCCCACCTGAACCCCGTCCCACAAAATAGCCATAGGTGGAGGACCTTCAGGGAAATCCGGAGTGGTTTTAACCTTTAATTGAATTTCCTCTGCAAGAATCATCCCTAAGCTTAACACACAACACATAAGGATTACCGCTATCTGTTTGTATTTAATATTCATGTTCAATGCCCTCCTATTAGATCAATAAATTACTACAAGCTCTTTAAAATGTATTTCAGTGCTAATTTCTATTCTCATGATGATAAAATTCCAACTCAAAACCTCATAATGTAATCATTTTCTTCCATACTTATTCTTCTTATCCTAATTCCTCACCAAAAGTCGTAACGAGATAGTAAGGATCGGAATATTTCCTATATGGCAACAATACATCCAAATTGTTTAAATTGTGCCAAAACCACCTGACTTGATCTCCACAGGATCCTGTGGGTAGATAATCCAGGCAAAATTCCTGACTTCTTTTGGTGTCCGGTAAAATGTGGAAAGTCCAACCTTTTCCCTTTTACGGTAATATACACCAAATGGAAGATAAAGGAGAAGCACATGCAACAACACAGCGAGTTCTAAACCAAGGATATACCAGGGCCAGTCCCCAATAAGAAACGGATTAGAAACGATCGGTTTATGACAGAGATACATATAATTGGCATCCAAAATCCAGTTTATGAAACCAACAAGCAGGACAAGGGGTTGAATTCTAATAGCCAATTTCCACCACGCTCCCCTCTCGGGGCGCATTCGCAACACAAGTGTCAGGTAGAGAGCAGATAGAATAATGCCCCCATGAGCTAAAAAGTAATCTGGGAATAGTAAACCTGTGGTGCCATGAGTAAACTCAGGCGTCAGTAAGGAATGAAAAGCCCCTGGAATTCCCAGAAAATAGACAAACTCATACACTAATTGATGTCTCCAAATCAAAACAATCCCAGATAGTACAGCAGACATGCCGCACAAATGAAGGGGTAAGCTATCCCGAACTGTCCACAACCCTAAGTACACTTTGTAAGGATGAATTAAACCTTCTCGCGCTATCAACATGATTCCAAGAATGATAGCGAGTTGGTCTTTACTTTCGGGTGATATACGCTTCCCAATAATTATAATTAAAATAATTCCCAACACTGTTGGCGTGTTTCCTATCCACCATTGTGATCCGAATATTTCTATTACTTTGTATTGTATCATCCTTAATGGAATCTAAGGCAGGTTAATTAATTGAACGAAAGTGCCACTCACTTTTTATATTGAATGTCAACCACCCTAAGTCCTGTCTTGTAAGTTTCAGCACAAACTCTCATATTCAACGTTGCTAAACAATATGGCATTCACATTCAAATGAAAACAAAACGTTTAATATTAGCGGGTTTTTTCTCACTGTTCATGGGTTGCAGCAATAATCTCGACCCTGACACATTATTTCTTTCTCAGGCATCCGATATCAAAGGATTTGATCCCACTCAATCGGTGGATGTTCGGACGGGTCAAACCATCGCTCTTGTTTACGATAACATGGTCCATTTTGGCAACAGTACTGAGATTGTACCAGGCATTGCAAAATCGTGGAGACTTTCTTCTGATCAGCTTACCTACACATTTGAACTACATAGGAAATTTCGTTTCCATGATGGTACGGAGATCACTGCCGGGGATGTAAAATTCTCCTTAGAACGCCTATCAAATTCACCCAATGCCTGGCTTTTTTCGCGGATTGACAAAATCACACTCTTAGAAGACGAAGGGGGTTTTTCAGTACAGATAACACTTAAAGAGCCTTTCTCTCCTTTTATCCAATTCCTCGCCATGCCGGCTACTGCTATCGTGAACAAATCTATTGCAAAAGCCAAAGATAACGACCTGCGAAACAAGCCGGCGGGCTCGGGTCCATGGCAACTTGTGGAGTGGGTTCGGGATGGTCACATGCTCTTTTCCGCCAATCCTGATTACTTTTATGGCTCACCCAAATTATCACACCTGAAAGTGCGAATTATTTCAGAGGAAATGACACGTTCCGCAGAGTTTGAAACAGGGAGGTTGGACATTATAGATATCCCTCAATCAGAGTTTAAAATGTGGATCACTGATCCAAAATGGACTGATTTAATCTTTTCCCAAAATGAGCTGAGTATTTACTATATTGGATTGAACTGCTCCCGCCCCCCATTTAACGATGTCCGTGTGCGGCAAGCCATGAACTATGCAGCAGACCGGGAGAAAATACTCAAGTTTGTTCTATCCGGTCAGGGGAACATCTCCCATGGAGTCATTCCTCCAGGACTTCCGGGATTTGATGATACCCTCCATCCCTATCCATACAATCCTCAAAAAGCAAGGCAACTTCTGTCAGAGGCGGGGTATCCCAATGGATTTACCATGGAACTCTGGCAAAGTCAGGCATCTGAATTAGCTCAGGTGATGGAGGCATTTCAATCCTACTGGAAGTCTATCGGAATCGACGTAAAAATTGTGAAAAATGACTGGAACATATTTAAGACCGCCGTGAAGGAAGGCAAACCGGATGCCTACTACCTCGACTGGTACGCAGACTACCCGGATGGAGAAAATTTCCTATTTCCTCTGTTTCATTCTTCTGAATCCATGATCAGGCGGAACCGGTACTCTAGTCCCATTGTAGATAGCCTCATTGAAAGAATCCAATCCATGAGTGATTCACCTGAGCGAACCAACCTTATTTCGACAGTCGATAAAATAATCTATCAGGACGCTCCATGGGTTTTTCTGTGGCATTCTACAAGCTATATTGTCTCACAACCGTGGATACAGGGATATTCCACAACACTGATGTTTAACGCACAAAAATATTTAAGTGTGACAAAGGAATTAAGCAGACAATAATTATGGGTAGTTATTTCATAAAACGCATATTTCAGACAATACCCGTCATTTTAGGTGTTATCACGCTCACATTTATTCTCATGTACATTGTTCCGGGTGATCCTGTCATGTCTATGGTGGGAGAACGGTATGATGAGGCAACTATTCAAAAGTTACGAGAAGAGCTTCATCTGGATGATCCCATTTGGATGCAGTATTTCAGATTTCTTGGGAATTTATTACACGGTGATCTGGGAAGATCCTTTGTGACATTCAATCCGGTATTGGACGACCTTCTGACACGGTTTCCTTTTACGCTTACCCTGGCACTGTCGGCTATGATTGTATCCATTCTCATTGGACTTTCTGTTGGCATCCTATCTTCTCTAAAACCCAACTCTCTTCTTGACCGGGGAACAATGATGTTTGCACTGGCAGGGATTTCCGCTCCCGTCTTTTGGGTCGGGCTGCTTCTTATTCTCTATGTGAGTGTTTATCTGAAATGGTTGCCTCCCACCGGCTATGGTGGCATAGAATATCTCATCCTCCCTGCCATAACACTGGGAACCCGTTCAGCTGCCTTCCTCGCACGCATGACCCGTGCTACCATGCTTGACGTGTTACAGCAGGATTATATTCGCACTGCACGCGCCAAGGGGCTTCCCGAATGGAAGGTGATATTAAAACATGCTTTCCCCAACACCCTCATTCCCGTCATCACTATTATCGGGGTGGACTTTGGGAGTTATCTGAGTGGAGCTGTTCTCACAGAATCCATTTTTGGCTGGCCAGGGATAGGTCGATTTGCCCTGGATGCTATCCTGAAGCGGGATTTTCCAGTCATCCAGGGGACAGTTCTCTTTACGGCGCTGATGTTCATTTCAGCTAATTTAATCGTCGATCTGTTCTACGGCGTAGTTGATCCCAGGATTAGATTTGAGAGGAAACAGTAATAACTAATGAACCACTTCCTACAAAACCAATGGTCAGCTTCTTTGCAGCAATTAAAACAAGATAAGGGCGCCATGGTTGGTCTTTCTCTGGTACTGCTTTTGCTATTCATTGGCTTTTTTGCGCCGTGGCTTGCACCCATGGACCCCTATGTACAAATCCTGGAATATCAAAAAAAACCCGCAGGCTTTAAAGGAAATATCCTGGTTTTCTCGGGAAACCCTAATATTCAAGGTGATAATTTCGTGGCGATACAATCCTTTAAAACCCTTGAGGATTCCATTCATTACGTGGATCTTCTGGATAGAACGTTCACTGCTCACATTCATGAATTGTCCGGAGAGAATGAAACGGATTGGCATAAGACGCCACGATTCTGGCTCGGCACGGATAACTTCGGCAGAGATATTCTCTCACGAATTATCTTCGGCGCCAGAATATCTCTAAAGGTTGGATTTATCGCAAGTACAATTTCCTTGATGCTTGGAGTACTGCTCGGCGTCCTTTCCGGATATTATGGCAGATGGGTAGATACACTGGTCATGCGCTTTACCGACATCATGTTTGGCTTCCCCGCTCTCCTTTTCCTCATCGGCATCACTGCAGCTTTTGAACCGAGCCTGACGGTTGTGTTTTTTGCCATCGGTTTTGTAAGCTGGCCTTCCATGGCTCGAGTGGTTCGAGGGCAGGTTTTAAGTGTCAAGAAACAGGAATATATACTTGCAGCAAGAGTTTTGGGACTTCCGGACTGGCGAATTATTGTCAGGCATATCCTTCCCAACTGCCTTGCTCCTATTATCGTTGCCTACACCATGGGAATTGCCGGCGCCATCATGGCTGAAGCCAGTCTCTCCTTCATTGGATTGGGAGCTCAACCCCCCACACCATCTTGGGGCGCTATGATTAATTACGGGAAAGATTTCCTTCGAGTGGCACCGTGGATGAGTGTTTACCCCGGGCTGGCTATAGCTCTAACAGTCCTGGGGTTCAACCTATTAGGAGATGGTCTAAGGGATGCGCTAGACCCGAAAATGAAACAGGAGTTTAGATAGCGTTTATAATGTTTTTGTTGAGCGAATATTATCACTTAAATAGAATGATTTTCCATCTAAAAATCTTTTGCAGTTGGATACGGAACACAGGCAAATATTCCTGTGTTATAGAAGAGCTTAATTGGGGTAATAGTCATTTCAGAAATGTAATTTTAAACTTCCAATTATTCACTGAATTCCCTACAGCAGATCTATTAACTCATTTACAGATAATCCGGTCTCTCGAATGATGGCTTTTAAAGTACCTTTTGCTATTTCTTTATGATTCGGTATGGTTATTCGTCGGTAAGGTGGCTTTTCATGCCTAAGAATTATATGACTGCCCGTTTGATGATCTTCGTAATACCCAACCCTTATTTAACGACTTACAAAGTTTCTTCCCTGAAATAACGGGTAGCTTTGTCAGGCTATTACCTCTACAATCTCTTCTTTGATAGGAGGAGGCGCTGGTTCATTATGTTTTTTCAGACTTTCTAAATATCCCTTAATAGCATCCCGAATGTTTTCAATAGCTTCCTGTCGTGTATTCCCCTGTGAAACACATCCGGGAAGTGAACGACATTCTGCAATAAAAACTCCATCTTCATCCTGTTCAATCAAAATTCGATATTGCATTGGCTATAATCTCCTTAAAATCAAATTGTGCTTAAATGTAGCTACTCAGTAGTGTCCGGTTAAAATAAGTATAAGGTCTGGTAATCCTCATAAAGGAGAGTAATTTCTCCTTATGAAATCATAGAATAACAGAGGAGAACCAGACCATGAGGCAAGTTAACACGATTATGTTG